>NZ_CVTP01000016.1:0-393754 GCF_900005865.1 Pseudomonas sp. 58 R 12 | reverse complement strand
AAGCCAGCTCCCACATTGGTTTTGTGTTGCTTGTGAAATCGGGTTTCAGCGCAGTATCTTCGGCGCTTCATCCCTCGGCAGGTTGTTACGCAACACCGGCTGGCCAGGCTCTTGATACCCGCCACCCAATTGCTCCGCCAACTGCCGCGCCACATCTTCCCCCAGCGCTTTCGACACTTCTTTCACTACCCGCGGCCGATTCAGGCTCACACGCACATCGCGGCTGCTCACCAGCTTGGTGTCCTGGCCTTCACCCATGGCGGTAAACGCCGAGGTGATCTCGTAGGTACGGGTGTTGATCAGGCTGAAGTCCGCCACCAGCGTCAGGCCCAATACCGCCGAGTAGCTGTTGGTGTGGTCCAGGGCGTTGATGTCCTGGGTGAAGTCGATGTCTGACAGCGTGCCGAACAGCACATAGTCAGCTCCCTTGAAGTGGCCGGCCTTGATGCGCTTGATCACATCGTAGACGTCACCCTTGGCATCGGCGGTGTAGGGCGTGCCCTGCACCAGCTGGAACTGGCGGGACTTGAGGATCTCGCCCTTGATGTCACCGCTGAATTTACGCAGCTCGGTCTGTTCGATGTAGCTGGTACGGCTTTCGTACTCGCTGTAATTCGATGCGCCGCTGGCGTGGTAAGCGCTGGCCTGGAAGTTATTGCTCGCCGACACCTGGTGAATGTATTCCTCGACCCGCGCCTCGTAGGCCAGGTCGGTCACCGCGATCTTCGGGGCGGCCGAGGCGCCGAAGGCGCACAGCAGGCCGATCATGCCGATCCATGCACGCATTGCTTAGCGCTCCGTGGTCTTGCGGATTTCTTTTTCGTCCATCCATTCGGCCAGGCCGCTCTCGACGTCGATCAGTTGCAGGCTGAACTTGTAGAACACGTCCTTGTAGTCTGAGCTGCGCTTGACGATGGAACTGATGGAGCCTTCCAGGCGGTACTTGGCGGCGACCATGTTGCCGGTCTTGCTGACGGTGGACTTCTTGTACAGGCCGCTCTGGTTCTGCAGCTTGAGCTGGTCAACCTGGCTTTGCATGTCGGTGTTGTCGCTGGCAAAGCGCGCGGTGCCGGTCTTCATCAACTGGGTCTTGATCGACGTGGTGATCTCGCGGGTATCGATGTACTCGCTGGTCTTATTCTTCACGTCGTACACCTGCACCACCGGGCGGCCTTGCAGGATGCCGGACTGGGCCAGGGAGCGGGTCATGCTTTCGGCGATCATCTGCAGGTCGGTGGAGCCGAACTCGTTGGTCACCAGTTCTACGGCCTTGGTATCGCCGTAGCTGATGTTTTTACCGCCCAGTACCGGCGAAGTGTTAGAGCAACCGCTGGCCAATACGGCAACTACGGCGAGGATCGAGAAGCGTGCAAACATGGGGAAATCTCTCAGGAGCAAAAAGGGTGAACGGCTCAAGGCGTTTTCACTTCAAGGCGGAAGTCCGCCGCCTGGGGCAGGTTGGCGATGGCCGGCAGAAAGGTCGCCTGGTTGGCGTACAGGTTCAGCACCTTCCAGGTTTCTTCATCGCCCACCGGGAAGCCATCGGCGCCCAGCCAGGCAAAGCGGTAATACATCATCTGGTTGCTGCTGGTGATGTTGCTCAACTGCACCTTGGCGGTGAGAAAGCCGTTCTCGCGGGCAACACGAATGGCACCGACTGCGATGCCCTTGAACTTGCCCATCACTACGATTTTGCTCGCGGCGCTGCCGGGCTCCGGCGGTGGTGGGGTGGCGCAGCCGGCAAGCAGGACCAGCGCCAGGGCGCCGAGGATAAAGTGACGCATAGCGTGCTCCTTAAGGTTGTTTGAGGGCGATGGCCTGGGTAGCGGTGCTCGGTACCACATGGGCGGCCAGGCCGCCCGCGAACACTTGGTTGCCGACCACGCGCAAGGTGATCACCTGATAGCGCTGATCCGCCTTGACCGTTACCAGCGTGCCGCCCAAGGCGTTGGGCAGGCTGACCTGATGCTCGCCGTGCTTGAGGCGCAGACGGGTCACCTGAGTCAGGTCCGGCAGGGTGCGCCACGTGCGGGTGTCGGCGCCTTCGGTAACGGCCGAGGCGATACCCAGTACCAAGCCCGCCATGGGGTTGGTCTTGTTCAGGTTGTTCTGCGCCACGCCACGGGTGACCGCACGCACGGTGGTGCGCAGGATGATCCCCGGCATGTCATCGCGCAGTGCGCGGCGGGACATGGCCGTAGTGCTGTTGAGTATGGTGAGGCTCTGTTGCTGGCCGTCGACGCCGATCTGGGCGAAGGTCGCGGTGGACGTATCCGCCTTGATCACCGGGAACGACAGCGGTGTGATCACCAGGTTGCCATTGATCGGAATCGGCAGCGGCAGGCGAATCGAATCGCGAGCCGGTGCCAGGCCACTCTGGACCACGATCAGCACGTCGGTTTCATTGGCGCCGACCTTGGGTTTATCCAGGTTCAACAGCGCCTGTTCCAGCAACGGTGTATTGGGGCGCAACTCGGCGGCCTTGCGGTAACCGGGGGCTGCCAGGTCTTTTTCGCCCAAGGCTTCGTAGACGAAACCGGCCAGGTAATGACTGAACGCACTCTGGTAGCTGTTTTTCAGACCGACCACTTCCGGCGCATCCAGGGCTTCCACCGGGTAGCCGCGCAAGTCTTTCATCTGGGTGGTCACGCCCTCACGCTGGGCTTCGTTCTCGCGCTTGAGGTATTCCTTGTCCCGCAGGTCGGCGATCACCGTTTCGCGTTCATGGGTTTTCTTGATTTCGGTGCGCGCGCCGCCGAAGTCGTTCAGGGCCAGGAGGTTCAGGGCCATCTGCGTGGTCAGCATGACCTTTTCGTAGTCATAGCCTTCGTAGCGCCGCACTTTGTCGTTGGCAACGAAACTGCCGAACTGGGCGAGATACCTGGCGCTGTCGAACTTGACCGAATCCTCCCACTTGGCGACTTGCAGGTCGGCGCTGCGCCAGGCGGTCTGGCTGCCGGTCATGTCGCCCTTGGCCCGCAGCAACTCGCCCTTTTCGAAGAAATAGAGCAGGTCTTTGTCGTCGCCGGTGTTGTTCTTTTCCAGCAGGGTCAGCGCGGCGTCGACATTGCCGGTGGCCAATTGCTGGTTGGTGGCTTGCAGTTCGGTGTCGTAGTTGCGGAACATCGAACAGCCGGACAGCAAGGTGACCGCCGCAAGCGCGAGCGAAGGTAAGGCGCGAAATGCCATGCAAACTTCTTCCCTGAAAGTATCAACCGATGTGGTAATTCCTCATAAAAACGAGGAACAAAATTCCCTTTCGCACTAACAGGGCGCGGCATTATAGGCACCATTACTGGCAAAACAATGGCTATTTGATCCGGTGAAATCGGCTGGAGTGCCACCATCCCGCATCTAAAACGCTCCGCCCCCACAAACGACAAATCACTTACGCCTTGAGTCAAACCCGTAAAGCCCTAACAATGTGTTACTTCGTATTTCCATTTGAGATTCGTTCATGACTGCCCCCTTCCGTTTTCTCGCCTGGCTGATAGTGCCGGCGTTGATGTCGTGCAGCTTCAACCTGTTGGCCGCGACTGCCGAGGGCGCCCCACAAGCCCTGCATTTGCTGGACTACATTGGTGCTGACTATCCTCCGACGGTGGAGGCGGGCAAGGTTATCGATGAATCCGAATACCGCGAACAGCTGGAGTTTCTCGGGGTGTTGCAGGGCCTAGTGGCAGAGTTGCCACAGCGCCCGGAACGCGTGGCGTTGGTCGAAGGTGTTGATGAACTGTTAGCGGCTGTAACCGCTCATCAGGACGGCCCGACAGTCGCCCGCCAGGCCCGGCAATTGGGGGCTCAACTGGCGGTGGCCTATGAAGTCAGCCAGGCACCGGCGATCACGCCTGACCCAACCCGCGGCGCGCCGCTTTACGCCCAACACTGCTCGGTCTGCCACGGCACAGCGGGCGCCGGTGATGGGCCGGCCAGTGTTGGCATGACGCCGCCGCCCGCTAATCTGCGTGACGCCGTGCGCCTGGATCGCCTGAGTCTCTACGCGATCTACAACACGCTGGGCCTGGGTGTGGAAGGCACTGACATGCCGTCTTTTGCCGACCAACTGGACGATCGCCAACGCTGGGACCTGGCCACTTACATCGCCGGCTTCACCGCCGACCCGGCCGCCGCCAAAAGCGAGCAGCCGTTCAATCTCGCTGACCTGGCTCGCCAGACCCCCAATGAAGTGCTGGCCGCCAATGGCCCGGCTGCCGCCGCGACGTTCCGCGCCCAGCGTGCGCAACCGCCGCAGGTCAAGCGTGGCCCGGCGCAACTGCTTGAATACACCGCTACGACCCTGGACAAGAGCCTGGCCGCGTTCCGCAGCGGTGATCACGAACAGGCCTACGATCTCTCGGTAGCCGCGTACCTGGAGGGCTTTGAACTGGTAGAAAGCTCCCTGGACAACGTCGACGCCAGCGTGCGCAAAGACACCGAGAAGGCGCTGATGGCCTACCGGCAGTCGTTGCAGGACGGTTTGCCGGTCGAGCAGGTGCAACAGCGTCTGGACGTGGCCAAGGGCAAACTCACCGAGTCCGCCGGCTTGCTGGGCAGCGACGGCCTGAGCTGGTCATTGAGCTACATCTCCGGTTTGTTGATCCTGTTGCGTGAAGGCCTGGAAGCGATCCTGGTGCTGGCCGCGATCCTCGCGTTCCTGCGTAACACCGGCCAGCAGTCGGCGGTGCGCAGCGTCAACGTAGGTTGGGGCTTGGCGCTGTTGGCGGGTTTGGCGACCTGGGCGTTGGCCGCGTACGTGATTGACGTGAGCGGCGCCCAGCGCGAATTGCTTGAGGGCTGCACGGCGCTGTTCGCCAGCGTGATGGTGCTGTGGCTCGGCGTGTGGATGCATGACCGTCGCCACGCTGCGGCTTGGCAGGATTACATCAAGAGCAGCCTGGTGGGCGGTGGCGGGCGTTTTGGCTTTGCGATGCTGGCGTTCTTCTCGGTGTACCGCGAGCTGTTCGAGGTGATCCTGTTCTACGAAACCCTGTGGCTGCAAGCCGGCCCGGCCGGGCACAACGCGGTGCTGGCGGGTGGCGCCACGGCGCTGGTGCTGCTGGTGGGCCTGGCGTGGGTGATCCTGCGGGGTTCGGCGAAGCTGCCGTTGGCGTTGTTCTTCGGAATCAACGCGGCGCTGTTGTGTGCACTGTCGGTGGTGTTTGCGGGGCACGGCGTGAAGGCGTTGCAGGAAGCCGGGATCTTCGGCACGCGGCCGGTGGCATTCTTTGACTTTGATTGGCTGGGGATTCACGCCGATGCCTACTCGCTGAGTGCGCAGGCAGTAGCGATCCTGGCGATTGTGGTGCTGTATGGCCGCAGTCGAATCGCGGAGAAGCGCCGGGTGGCGGCATAACATGCGCGTGTGGATCGATGCCGACGCCTGCCCTCGGGCGGCCAAGGACCAAGTGGTGAAGTTCGCCCTCAAGCGCCAGTTCGAAGTGGTGCTGGTGGCCGGTCAGAGCCAGATCAAGCCGAGCTTTGCCTGTGTGAAGCTAATTGTGGTGCCCAGTGGCCCGGATGCGGCGGATGACTACCTGGTAGAGCACGCAGAGCCCGGTGAACTGGTGATCTGCAGCGATGTGCCGCTGGCTGACCGCTTGGTGAAAAAGGGTGTCACGGCCCTCGATCCACGAGGCAAGGAGTTCAGCCCGGCCAACATGAGTGAGCGCCTGGCAGTGCGCAACCTGTTCACCGATCTGCGCGAGCAGGGCCAGATGGGCGGCGGTCCACCGCCCCATGGCGAGAAGGACAAGCAGGCGTTTGCCAATGCCCTGGACCGAATCCTCACCCGGTTGATGCGCCAAGCCTGACCTGTGTAGTGAGCGGGCTTGTCGAATCGTCGCACCGCCCGCGCTGGGCTGCGTAGCAGCCCCAATAAAGACACCGCAGAGTTCCAGATAAAACCAGGTCGTCTGGTTTGGGGCGGCTTCGCCACCCAGCGCGGGGCAAGCC
The DNA here is from genome assembly GCF_900005865.1 of Pseudomonas sp. 58 R 12. NCBI lineage: Bacteria > Pseudomonadati > Pseudomonadota > Gammaproteobacteria > Pseudomonadales > Pseudomonadaceae > Pseudomonas > Pseudomonas sp. 58 R 12. The sequence continues at coordinate 387,802 of NZ_CVTP01000016.1, read as the reverse complement.
CGCTCACTATATTAAGTGTTTGGCAAGCAGGTCAGTCGTTTTCGTGGGTCAACTCCAGCACCCGATCCACCAGCTTGTTGATCCCCGAAGCGACCTCGCTGATGTTCTTGCCGAGCATATAGGCCGGGGTGCTCACCAGCTTGCGCGCCTGGTCTTCGACGATATCTTCCACCGCGCACTCCTGGTGGGTGGCGCCCATCTTGTCCAGCGCGGCGGCGGTGTCGGCACAGTTGCCAATGGTGCAGGTCACGCCAGGACCGTAGATTTTCGCCGCCAGGGCCGGGGAGATGCAGATCAGCCCCACGGGCTTGCCCGATTCGGCAAAGGCCTCGGCCAGCTCCAGAACCTGCGGGTTGACGCTGCAGCCGGCGCCTTCCACGGCAAAGTTCGACAGGTTCTTCGCCGCACCAAACCCGCCGGGCACGATCAGCGCATCGAAGTCTTCGGCATTGGCTTCGCGGATGTCTTTCACGTCCCCCCGGGCGATCCGCGCCGACTCCACCAGCACATTGCGTGACTCGGGCATCGTTTCGCCGGTGAGGTGGTTGATCACGTGCAGTTGCGCGATGTCCGGGGCAAAGCATTGGACCTGAGCGCCGCGCTGGTCCAGGCGCAGCAGCGTGATCACGCTTTCTTGGATCTCTGCGCCGTCGTACACGCCACAGCCGGAAAGGATCACTGCTATCTTTTTGCTCATGGGCATTTCTCCTGGGTTCTTGGCGTTAAATGTCTACTAATTTGTCATCTGTTGCCAATGGGATCTCGCGCCGCTGCACCTAATCTGATGTAACAAAAATAGACCGGACCAGACCATGGACTTCGTGCCTTACGCGGTACCGTTTTTCATCGCCCTGATTGTGGTGGAGCTGCTCGCTGATCATTGGCGCGGCCAGCGTAACTACCGGGTGGCGGACGCCATCAACAGCCTCAGCACCGGTGTGCTGTCTACCACCACGGGGCTGCTGACCAAGGGCGTGGGGCTGTTGACCTATGCGTTCGCCCTCAAGCACCTCGCGGTGATCGAGCTGTCGGCCCACAGCGTCTGGACCTGGGTGTTCGCCTTTGTGTTCTACGACTTCTGCTACTACTGGCTGCATCGCATGGGGCACGAACGCAACATCTTGTGGGCCGCGCACTCGGTGCATCACCAGAGCGAGGACTACAACCTCAGCACTGCCCTGCGCCAGACCAGCACCGGTTTCCTGCTGAGCTGGATCTTCTACCTGCCGCTGGCCGTACTCGGCGTGCCGTTGGTGGTGTTTATCAGCGTGGCGTCCCTTAACTTGCTGTATCAATTCTGGGTGCACACCCGGCATGTGCCCAAACTCGGCTGGTTCGAATGGTTTTTCGTCACGCCATCCAATCATCGGGCCCACCATGCACAGAACGCTCTCTACATGGATCGCAACTACGGCGGGGTGTTCATTATTTGGGACCGCCTGTTCGGCTCCTTCCAGGAAGAAGACGACAACGAGCCGGTTATTTTCGGCGTGACCACGCCGTTGTCCAGCTGGAACCCGCTGTGGGCTAACCTGCAGTTTTATGCACAGCTGTGGAGTGATGCGCGGCGCACAGAGCGCTGGTGGGACAAGCTGCGCATCTGGTTCATGCGCACCGGCTGGCGCCCGGCGGACGTGAAGGCTAAGTACCCGCTGGCGAAACATGACTTGAGCCTGTTCCGTAAGTTCGAGGTAGCGCTGGATGTGCGCCAACAGGTCTACATCGCCCTGCAGTTCGCGGCGTATGTGAGCTTTGGTAGCTATTTGATGAATTTCGGCGAAGGCTTGCCCACGGCGGCGCTGATCCTGGGTTGGAGTGCCATGGCGTTGGGGCTGTTTACATTGGGTGTGGCTTTGGAGAACCGCCCATGGGCGTTCAAGGCCGAGCTTTCACGGCTGGTGCTGAATGTGCCGCTGGTATGGCTGGCGCCTTTGGTCGGTCTGTGGCCGGCCAGCAACCTGGGCTGGCTGGGCCTGCTCAGTTACAGCCTGCTCAGCGTGATTGGCCTCTACTGCTGCAGCAGCCGGTTTACTCGACTGGTGTCTTAGGCGCTTCAACCCGTGCAGGCTCGGCGGCAAGCCGGGCCTTTTCATCGGCACAGGCCTGACGAGCGATACGGGCGTTCTTGAAGCGGCGGCGCAGCCAGAGGCCAAAGCCCAGCAGCAGCAACGCGCCCAATACCCATAACTCATATTTCTTCACGCTACCGAGCATGCCTTCCAGCACGGCGCCGAAATGGTAAGCCGCTGCGCCCAACGCGGCCGCCCAGATCGCGGCACCAATACCGTTGAGGATGAGGTAGCGCAGCGGTGGGTAGCCGGAAAGACCAATCGCCACTGGCATGACCGTGCGCAGCCCGTAGACGAAGCGAAAGCTCAATACCCAGATATCCGGGTGCTTGCGGATATGCTCCAGGGCTTTGTCGCCCATCAATTGCCAGCGCGGCTTGCGCGCCAACAGCTTGCGGCCGTGCTTGCGGCCCATGTAATACCAAAGCTGGTCGCCGGCGTAGCTACCGAAAAAGGCAACCACCACCACCAGGTTGATATCCATGTACCCACGGAACGCCAGGAAGCCTGCGAGAACAAGAATGGTCTCGCCTTCAAAGAAGGTGCCTAGGAAGAGGGCAAAGTAGCCGAAGTCATGCAGAAATTGTTGAAGCATGGTCTGGGTGCTGGCGAAATGAACGCGCAGCCTACGCCTTCACGAAGATTCATGAAAGTATCGAGATGTGTCACGAAGTGAACAATTCCTACGTAAATCGCGAATGCGACTACAGGTCGCATCGTTAAGCACAACTGTCATACCTTCGTCATAATGGCCGCTTATAACTGCAACGCTCGCCCGTGAACCCGGGCTCAGGAGTCTGTCGTGAGCTTTACCCCTGCCAATCGCCTGTTTCCCGCCACTCGTCTGCGTCGCAATCGTCGTGATGATTTTTCTCGTCGTCTGGTGCGTGAAAATGTACTGACGACCGACGATCTGATCCTGCCGGTGTTTGTGCTGGACGGTGAAAATCGTCGGGAAGCGGTGGCTTCGATGCCAGGTGTGGAACGCCTGAGCATTGATCTGCTGCTTGAAGAAGCCGCGGGCTGGGTTGAGTTGGGGATTCCCGCGCTGGCGCTGTTCCCGGTCACGCCTCCTGAACTCAAGTCCCTGGACGCTGCCGAAGCCTGGAACCCGGAAGGGATCGCGCAGCGTGCCACGCGTGCGCTGCGCGAGCGTTTCCCGGAGCTGGGGGTGATCACTGACGTGGCGTTGGACCCGTTCACCACCCACGGCCAGGATGGCATTCTTGACCGGGACGGCTATGTTGAAAATGACGTCACCGTGGATGCCCTGGTCAAGCAAGCCCTGTCCCACGCAGCAGCCGGTGCCCAGGTGGTTGCACCGTCGGACATGATGGACGGCCGCATCCAGGCGATCCGCGAATCCCTGGAGCTGGCTGGCCACGTCAACGTGCGGATCATGGCCTATTCGGCCAAGTACGCCAGCGCCTATTACGGCCCGTTCCGCGATGCGGTGGGCTCGGCGCTTAACCTGGGCAAGGCCAACAAGGCTTCGTACCAGATGGACCCGGCCAACAGCCATGAAGCCCTGCACGAAGTGGCGGCCGACTTGGCCGAAGGCGCTGACATGGTGATGGTCAAGCCGGGGATGCCCTACTTGGACATCCTTTATCGGGTCAAAGAAGAATTCAAGGTGCCGACCTTTGTGTATCAGGTCAGTGGCGAATACGCCATGCACATGGCAGCAATACAGAATGGATGGCTGAGTGAAGGGGTGATCCTTGAATCCCTCACAGCCTTTAAACGCGCCGGGGCTGATGGCATTCTGACCTACTTCGCCGCCCGCGCCGCCCAATTGCTTAGAGAGCAACAATAGCCCTCACAGGAACACTCGATGAATACCGAAGGACTCACAGAAGTTGCCGTAAAAGACGCTCACCCGGTGGTTGAACAAGTCACCGAAACGCCGCCGGAGCACGAGCCCGCCGTGCCTGTCGTGGTGGCTGAGCCGCCCGCGCCGGTCCCGGTGGTCGCTGTGACCAACCTGGATGACAGCAGCCTGTACATCCACCGCGAGCTGTCACAACTGCAATTCAACATCCGCGTGCTGGAACAGGCGCTGGATGAGTCCTATCCGTTGCTGGAGCGGCTGAAGTTCCTGTTGATCTTCTCCAGCAACCTGGACGAGTTCTTCGAGATCCGCGTCGCCGGCCTCAAGAAACAAATCACCTTTGCCCGCGAACAAGCCGGCGCCGATGGCCTGCAGCCGCATCAGGCACTGGCGCGCATCAGCGAACTGGTACACGGCCATGTGGACCGCCAATATGCGATCCTCAACGACATTCTGTTGCCGGAACTGGAAAAACATCAGGTCCGCTTCATCCGTCGCCGTCACTGGACTACCAAGATCAAAACCTGGGTGCGCCGTTATTTCCGTGACGAGATTTCGCCGATCATCACCCCGATCGGACTCGACCCGACGCACCCGTTCCCGTTGCTGGTGAACAAGAGCCTCAACTTTATTGTCGAGCTGGAAGGTATCGACGCCTTCGGTCGTGACTCAGGCCTTGCGATCATCCCGGCACCGCGTCTGTTGCCACGGATCATTAAGGTACCGGAGGAGGTGGGGGGCGCTGGCGATAATTATGTATTCCTGTCGTCGATGATCCATGCGCACGCCGATGACCTGTTCCAGGGCATGAAGGTGAAGGGCTGCTACCAATTCCGCCTGACCCGTAACGCCGACCTGGCGCTGGACTCCGAAGACGTCGAAGACTTGGCCCGTGCCCTGCGCGGCGAGCTGTTCTCCCGGCGCTACGGCGATGCGGTGCGCCTGGAAGTGGCCGACACCTGCCCTAAACACCTGTCGGACTACTTGCTGAAGCAGTTCAACCTGGCCGAATCCGAGTTGTACCAGGTCAATGGCCCGGTGAACCTGACACGCCTGTTCAGCATCACCGGCCTGGACAGCCATCCGGAACTGCAATACACCCCGTTCACGCCGCAGATCCCGAAATTGCTGCAAAACAGCGAGAATATCTTCAGCGTGGTGAGCAAGCAGGACATCCTGCTGCTGCATCCGTTCGAGTCCTTCACGCCAGTGGTCGACCTGCTGCGACAAGCCGCCAAAGACCCACACGTGTTGGCCGTGCGCCAGACCCTGTACCGTTCCGGCGCCAACTCGGAAATCGTCGACGCCCTGGTCGACGCCGCGCGTAACGGCAAGGAAGTCACGGCGGTGATCGAGTTGCGTGCGCGGTTCGACGAAGAGTCCAACCTGCAATTGGCCAGTCGCCTGCAAGCAGCCGGCGCGGTGGTGATCTACGGTGTGGTCGGCTTCAAGACCCACGCCAAGATGATGCTGATCCTGCGCCGCGAAGCCGGTGAGATCGTGCGCTACGCACACTTGGGCACTGGTAACTACCACGCCGGTAACGCCAAGCTCTACACCGACTACAGCCTGCTGACGTCCGACGATGCCTTGTGTGAAGACGTCGGCAAGTTGTTCAGCCAGTTGATCGGCATGGGCAAGACCTTGCGCATGAAGAAGCTGCTGCACGCGCCGTTCACCCTCAAGAAGGGCATGCTCGACATGATTGCCCGCGAAACCCAGTTCGCCCTCGACGGCAAGCCGGCGCACATCATTGCCAAGTTCAACTCGCTGACCGATCCGAAGATCATTCGCGCGCTGTACAAGGCCAGCCAGTCAGGCGTGCGCATCGATCTGGTGGTGCGCGGCATGTGCTGCCTGCGTCCTGGCATTGTCGGGGTTTCGCACAACATTCACGTGCGCTCGATCATCGGCCGCTTCCTGGAGCACACGCGGGTCTTCTACTTCCTCAACGGTGGCGAAGAACAGATGTTCCTCTCCAGTGCCGACTGGATGGAGCGCAACCTCGATAAGCGTGTGGAAACATGCTTCCCGGTGGAAGGCAAGAAGCTGATCATGCGGGTCAAGAAGGAGCTGGAAAGCTACCTCACCGACAACACCCACAGCTGGAGCCTGCAGTCGGACGGCCGCTATATTCGCAACACGCCGACCGGCAACCAGAACCCGCGCAGTGCGCAGGCGACGTTGCTGGAGAAGTTGGGTAGCCCGATCCTGTCGGTGAACTGAAGCCGACACAAACCAAATGTGGGAGCGGGCTTGCTCGCGAATGCGGTAGATCAGTCAGTACATCTAGTGACTGACACTCCGCATTCGCGAGCAAGCCCGCTCCCACATTTGCTTTTGCAGTGTTCTTTGGGCCGGGTTAACGCAGGTTCAGGCTGAACCCCACCCGCGTCAGCCACTCCGCTTCCTGGGCGAAATCCGCCTGGGTCAGCTGATTCTCATCCAGCCAACCTTTCGGGAACACTACGTCCAGGCTGTCGCCGTCGGCGCGCAGGGTCACTTGGGGCATTTCCTGGGTGCCACGGATATGGTGGAACAGGATTGCAAAGCGCAGCAGCACGCACAGGCGAATCAGCTTGATGCCCTCGTCGCCGAACTCAGCAAATTTATCCTTGGGGATGTTACGGCGATGGCCACGCACCAGCAGGGCGAGCATTTGCTGGTCTTCGCGTGAGAAACCGGCCAGGTCCGAGTGCTCGATCAGGTAGGCGCCGTGCTTGTGGTAATGGTAGTGGGCGATATCCAGCCCCACTTCATGCACCTTGGCAGCCCAGCCCAACAGCTCGCGCCATACGCCGTCTTCCAGGTCCCAGTCCTCGGCCACCTGGTCGAAGGCGTGCAGGGCTTTACGCTCCACACGGGCGGCTTGTTCCAGGTCGACGTGGTAACGCTCCATCAACGAGGTGAGCGTGCGCTCCCGCACGTCCTCGTGGTGGTGTCGGCCCAGCAGGTCGTAGAGCACACCTTCGCGCAGGGCACCGTCGCAGTGGTCCATGCGTTGCAGCTCGAGGGCGTCGAAGATCGCTTCGAGAATCGCCAGGCCGGCCGGGAAGATAGTACGACGGTCGGGCTTGATGCCGTCGAAGTCGATTTTCTCGGCGTCCCCCAGCTTGAACAGTTTGCGCTTGAGCCACGCCAGGCCTTCGGCGTTGACCTCGCCGGTGCCGTGGCCGCCGGCTTTCAGGGCCAGGCCGATGGCGCGGATGGTGCCGGATGAACCGATGGCCTCATCCCAGGTCAGGCGGTGCAGGGCGTGCTCGATGCTCATGATCTCCAGTCGCGCCGCCGTGTAGGCCTGGGCATAGCGCGCCGGGGTGATCTTGCCATCCTTGAAATAACGCTGGGTGTAGCTGACGCAGCCCATCTGCAGGCTTTCGCGCAGTAGCGGTTCAAAGCGCTGGCCAATGATGAATTCGGTACTGCCACCGCCGATGTCGGCGACCAGGCGTTTGCCGGGCGTATCGGCCAGGGTGTGGGACACGCCGAGGTAGATCAGGCGCGCTTCTTCACGGCCAGAGATGACTTCGACGGGATGCCCAAGGATCTCCTCGGCGCGGCGGATGAATTCGCCACGGTTGCGGGCTTCGCGCAGGGCGTTGGTGCCGACGATTCGCACGGCACCCAGGGGCATGCCGTTGATCAATTGTGCAAACCGCTTGAGGCAATCGAGCCCGCGCTGCATGGATTCTTCGTTGAGTTGGCGCTCATCGTCGATTCCGGCAGCCAGTTGCACTTTTTCGCCGAGCCGTTCAAGGATGCGGATTTCGCCGTTCTGGGCCTTGGCCACGACCATGTGAAAGCTGTTGGAGCCCAGGTCGATGGCGGCGATCAGGGACAGATTCTTGGCTTGGGATTGCGGCATGGTTAGGGGGTCTCGGTCGATAACCCAGCCATCGTGCCACGATCGACCTTTGGTGCCAACGCGTACGGCTTCGGTAATTTTCCTTTGACTGTCTGTAAGGAATTCTTGTGGGGAATGTAGGGCGGTTTTCTAGGCCCGCAGCGAATGATGTTTCATTTTTGTAGGCGTAATTAAGCGTTTGTTGTTTTCAGGCTGTTTATGATTTTGCCTACACTGAGTTGGATATTCACTAGTTGGTTTTGTACTTAAGCTTACTCGACGATGAATTCTGGCCCACTTTCTCTATCTACACCTCCCACGAAGAGTGGCGTGTTCTCTCATTCTTTATTCGGGGGGTAAAGCGACAGACTGTCACTCGGCAATTTCGCCGTGGTGTTATTTATGTGTGGTCATATGTTAAAGGATGAAGAGAGGGGTAAAGGATACCCGCCCATCGTAAACGCACCTGCCCACTATAGATGACAGGATAAACATGAAAAAAATGCTTGGTTTGACAGTCAGTACTCTGTGTCTGGTCGCGAGTATCGGCGCTCATGCAACAACGGCTGCTGAACTGATTGTACGAGGGACGATCAAGCCGTTGGCTTGCAACCTCAGCCTCGCCGGTGGCGGCATCGTGGATTACGGAATAATTCCCTCCGGAAGTCTGTCCGCCACTAACTTCAATCCTCTAACAGAGAAACCTGTCGCCTTGTCCGTCAGTTGCGGCAAGACGCCAGCCCAGTTCGGCCTGGCGCTGACTGACCTGCAATCGGGCAGCAAGGTGACCGGGATTCTCGGTTCCGGGTTCACCGAGGCGCAGAACTTCGGGCTTGGCCTTGCCAACGGCAAGCGTACGGGTGGCTACTCCGTGACTCTGACGAATCTACGCTCGTCCACCGGGGCCCTGAGCCCTCTCGTGCGTGTTGGTACCACAGGTTCCTGGCAGCGCAGTGACGGCAAAGTCGCGCAAAAGCCGAGTCAATATTCGTGGGGCAACGGCTCCAGCCTGCAACCCGCATCCATCACCCAACTTACGGGCACTCTGGCTGTGAAAGCCGTTATCAACCGCACGCAAGATCTGGACCTGACCCGCGATACGACACTGGACGGCCGCGCCACTCTGGAATTGAGTTACATCTAAATACGTTATTAACGGCCGACCTTAATGCACAGGCAGTGACGCGTCTCTGTTAAGTGTCGGCTGTTTTTGCGTGGGTGTTCGTTAATTGTTGGCTTTATGGCTGTGAGGAAACTCAGTGAAGGCTCTTTCAATAATAGTGATGGCGTTTCTACGGTATATAAGCGTGTGCCTTTGCTTGTGTGGTATGGCAGTAGCTGACGGGATGCAACCCGAGACAACAGTTGTGATTTTGAATGAAGAGGACGGTGAAGCGACACTTAATATAAAAAACACTGATCCTGGCGCGGCGTTATTGCATTCGGTCATACAAAACATACCAGAAGATTTGGAATCCTTATTGATCGTTACGCCGCCCATTACTCGGGTCGAGTCGGGCGACACTCAACTTGTACGCTTCATCATGACCGCGAAGGCACCGCTCAAGACCCAGCGCCTGAAGCGAGTCTCCTTTGAAGGTATCCCCCAGGCTCGCACGCCCGGCGGTGCGACCATTGGTATCACCCTGCGCCAGAACCTGCCGTTGATCCTGCATCCCAAAGGCCTGCCCAAGCACGATGCGCCGTGGCAGTTGCTCACCTGGAAGCGCGAAGGTGACCAGATAAAGGCTTATAACAACAGCGCTTACGTTGTGCGGATGGCACTCGAAGTCCAACTGCATCCGCTGGCGCGTCTGGGAAAGTTACCGCGTACCTACATTCTGCCGGGTGAAGTGCTCACAGTCGTGACGGACGACTCAGTGGCGGGAGTGGTCGCGGTGGAGATTCAACCGGCCACGGTCTACGGGTTTACGGTGGACAGCTACCGCGCACCCGTTACGGCAGATGCGGACTGACGAGCCTATGAAAAAGATCAGGCACTCAGGTCGCTCTGCCAAAAGCGCGCCTGGCAAGGTATTACAGGCGCGTTCCAGGGTCTTGCTGGGGCTCGCGACGCTGTGGGGGTTGCCAGGCTCCAGCGCGGCCTTGGAGCTCGGAGAAGGTTTTGACCTGGCCGCGTTGACAACCCTTGGGATCGACCCGCAGGTGTCCGAATACTTTCGCAGCGCGGCGCGCTTTCGCGAAGGTGTGCATGTGGTCGGGCTGCGGGTCAATGGCACCCCGCTGGGGTTGGTGGACGCGCGGTTCGATTACCAGGGCCAGTTGTGCTTCACCGAGGCGTTACTGGCGAAGGCGGGTCTGGTCACACCCTCCCGTGTGCTACGCGAAGGCATCAGTCCTGACCAGGCCTGCCATGATTTCGTTGGGGAATACCCGGCGACCATGGTACGGCTGCGCCCGAGCAGCGATGAGGTCACCCTGGTAGTGCCGACCCAGTCCCTGCGCGCGCCAGAGTGGGAGGCCGGGAATTTTTCTCAGGGCGGCGCGGCAGCCATCTTCAACTATGACGTGTTGGGTTTCGATACCCGCTCGCGAAGTGGGCCAAGTCGCTTTGTATCGGCCTATACCGAGGCAGGGTTCAATCTGGGTAACTGGATTGTTCGTAGCCGCCAGTTTTTTATCTCTGACAATGGCCAGACTCGAACCGAGCAGGTGGACGCCTACGCCCAGCGCGATATCGCGGCGTTGCAGTCGACTTTCCAGGTCGGGCAGATTTCCAGCAACAACCCGATATTTGGCGGGGTACAACTGGCTGGCTTGCAGCTTTTTCCGGATGGTCAACAACGCGCGGGCGGGGGCAGCAGCGAGGTAGTGGTTGAAGGGCTGGCCCAAAGCCAGTCACGGGTCGAGGTGCGTCAGTCGGGTGCATTGATCCATACCACGCTGGTACCGGAGGGGCCGTTCAGGCTCACCGGATTACCGTTGCTCAACAGCACCAGCGACCTCGATGTGAGCGTGATTGACGTGCGGGGCGCAAAGCGCAGTTTTGTCGTACCCGCTGCGTCCTTTCGAGGTGGGGCTCCTGTTACGCCGGGGTATTACTTTTCCGTCGGCAAGGTGCGTGACACGTCCTTCGACAGCCGGGAAGCGCCCGTTGTTGCCATGGGCAGCGGCACCTGGGGGCTGGGCCAGAACGCGTCACTGGGTTTCGGTTTGCTGAGTACCGACGAGTATCAGTCGGCAGGTGGCTCACTGAGCAGTGTGTTTTTCCATCAAATGACGGTGGGCATGCGCCACAACCTGTCCCGTGATGGCCAAGATGGCGTAGGGGGCGCACGCAGCACACTCTCTGTGGGCAGCCCGTTGTTCGCCAACCTCGACATGAACCTGAGCGCCTCTACGCAAAGCCGAGGCTATCGGGAGGTGCTGGACGCAGGCCAGGCGTCGCGTGGGTACGACTTCGATGCGCGTTTCAAGCGCCAGTACACGGCAGGGTTAAGCTGGGCGGATCCGTTTGTGGGTGGTTTTTCCATCAGTTTCACGCGTAGCTCGCAGTTTGACGGGCAGTCCGCCGATCACCTCTTTGCCTCGTGGAACAATACGTTTAACGGTGTGGGGGTGGCGCTGATCGCCGACGCCCAGGTCGGTGGGGCCAGGCCTCGACGCCGTGACGCGGTTGCGGGTGGCCGACGCGACGACCGGCTGGACGAAGACACCTCCCTCAGGCTGCAGGTCACGGTGCCCCTGGGCGGTGATCGCCGAGTCAGTTCTTACGTCAGTCGTCGAGGCGACCGACTGGATGCGGGTACCGCTCTAAGCGAGCGGGCCAACGACTATGTGAACTACGAGGTCGGTGTTGATCGAGACGTGAACGAGCGGGAGCAGAGCGTGCGCGGCCGGGTGGACGTATTGCCGCTTTATACCCGCGTGAGCCTCGGTGCCAGCCGTGATCCGTCAAGCACCAGCTATTCCGGGCAACTGCAAGGCGGCATTGTCGCCCATGAACACGGCGTGACGTTCTCGCCGTATGCAGTGCAGGACACGTTTGGCATCGTCTCGGTGGGCGATATTGCTAAGGCCAAGGTCTCCACGGCCCAAGGGCCGGTATGGACGGATTTCAGCGGCCAGGCGGTGATCTCCGGGCTGCAGGCCTACAGCAACAACCATCTGCAGGTACAGACCCAGTCGCTGCCCAAGCGCGTCGACTTGAAGAACGGGACCAAGGTGCTCGCCGCTGGTCGTGGCTCAGTCAACATCCTCAACTTTGATGTGGTGAAAGTCCGTCGCCTGTTGCTTGAAGCTCAGGATGAACAAGGTCGGCCCTTGCCTCAAGGGGCTGCTGTGTTTGGCCAGGACAACAACTTTGTAACCAGCGTGGTGGGTGAGGGCATGATTTTCCTCAGCAACATTGATGGGCCGCAAACCCTGAAGGTTTCATTGCCGGATTCGCAATCCTGCCTGCTGCAAGTCAACCCGGAGCAAGAGCCTGACGATGACCAACTCTACGACACCGCACCCGTGGTATGCCATGTTCGCTGAACGGATGTACGGCCCGCGTGCCGCTGGCGTGTGTCTGGTGGTAGTCGCCCTGCTGGTGAACCAGGCACGGGCTGAAGACTGCCGGATGACCTTGAGCGAGCCCCGGGTCGATTACGGGGTAATTCGTCCCTCGCAAACGTCGTCCGGTCGCTCGACGCTGAGGCTGGATACGCAGCGTACGCTGCACCTGAGCGTGCTCTGCGCCAACCCGGCGGCAATGGCATTGCGCTTCAGTGGTGCGCCTGCCGATGCCCAGGGTTTTCAGTTTGGCCGACAAGGACGCTTCATGTTGAGCCTGAGGCGGGCTCAGGTCGACGGCAGGCCGGTGGCGTGGCAAACCGATGAAACGGCTGACGGGCGGCTGTTACCTGGCCGCACATTGGTTGCGAGCGCAGCCGGTGTGCCAATGATGGGCCGCCGGTTGACGGCCCAGGTAGAGGTTGAGGTTCACTTGCCCGCCGATGCCCTCTCGGTGCGCCGGGAGGTGCTGCTGGAGGGGCATGGCCAATTCGTACTGGTCAGTCCTACTGTTCCGTAGAGCCGATGAAGTTGGCCAGTTCGGCAGTTTGCGGGTTGGCGAACAGCTGCTTTGGGTCACCCACTTCATGCACCTTGCCCTGGTGCATGAACACCAGCTTGTCGCCGACTTCCCGCGCAAAGCGCATCTCGTGGGTCACCATGATCAGGGTCATGCCGTCCTTGGCCAGTTGGCGCACCACACTGAGCACCTCATTGACCAGTTCTGGGTCGAGGGCCGAGGTGATTTCATCGCACAGCAGCACCTTGGGCGACATCGCCAGTGCGCGGGCAATCGCCACACGTTGCTGCTGTCCGCCGGACAGGCGATCGGGGAAGGCGTCGAATTTCTCCCCCAGCCCGACGCGTTCCAGCATTTGCTTGGCCAGCAGCGCAGCCTTGGCCTTGGGCACTTTTTGGACGACTTGCGGCGCGAGCATCACGTTTTCGCCGACGGTCAGGTGCGGGAACAGGTTGAACTGCTGGAACACCATGCCGACTTTCTGCCGCAGGCTGCGCAGGTCAGCGCGGGCGGCGTCGAGGTATTCGCCGTCGACTTCAATCACGCCGTCGTTGATCGATTCCAGGCCGTTGAGGGTGCGCAGTAGTGTGGATTTACCCGAGCCGCTGCGACCGATGATCGCCACCACCTGGCCTTCTTCAACGGTCAGGTCGATGCCCTTGAGTACGTGGTGATCGCCGTAATACTTATGCAGGGCGGAAATTCTAAGCAGAGGCATGCAGTCTCCTTTCCAGGTAGCGCGCACTGAGGGATAGGGGGTAGCAGAGCAAAAAGTAACCAAGCGCTACCAGGCCGTAGACCATGAAGGGCTCGAAGGTGGCATTGGCGAGCATGCCGCCGGTCTTGGTCAGTTCGGTAAAGCCGATGATCGAGGTCACGGCGGTGCCTTTGACCACCTGCACCGAGAAGCCCACGGTGGGCGCCACGGCGATGCGCAGGGCTTGGGGCAGGATCACGTAGCGCAGTTGTTCAAGCGGGTTGAGCGCCAGGCTGGCCGACGCTTCCCATTGCCCGTGGGCGATGGAGTCGACGCAGCCGCGCCAGATTTCAGCCAGGTAGGCGCTGGTAAACAAGGTCAGGGCGATTGCCGCCGCGAGCCAGGGCGAGATATCCACACCCAGCAGAGCAACGCCGAAAAACACCAGGAACAACTGCATCAGCAGCGGCGTGCCCTGGAACAGTTCGATATAGGTGCGCGCAACGTTGCGCGGGAACGCCTTGCGGCTGATGCGCATGGTCATCACCAGCAAGCCGATCACGCCGCCACCCACAAACGCCACCAGCGACAGCAACAGCGTCCATTGCAGGCCCGTGAGCAGGTTGCGCACGATGTCCCAGAAAGAGAAATCACTCATCGGCTGTTCCTCATCACAAACCGGCGGCCGATCCAGTTGAGCAACTGGCGAATCATCAGCGCCATGCACAGGTACACCAAGGTGGTCAGGGCATAGGTTTCAAAAGCGCGGAAATTGCGCGACTGGATAAAGTTGGCGGCGAAGCTCAGCTCTTCAGTGGCGATCTGTGAACACACTGCCGAACCGAGCATCACAATGATGATCTGGCTGCTCAGGGCCGGCCACACCTTGCCCAGCGCCGGCAGCAGCACCACGTGGCGGAACGCTTCGAAGCGTGTCATCGCCAGCGCTGCGGCAGCTTCCAACTGCCCGCGTGGAATCGCCTGGATGCCGGCGCGGATGATCTCGGTGGAATAGGCCCCCAGGTTGATCACCATCGCCAGTACGGCGGCTTGCCATTCGGTGATCTTCAGTCCCAGGGACGGCAGGCCGAAGAAGATGAAGAACAACTGCACCAGGAACGGCGTGTTGCGGATCAACTCGACGTACACACCGAAGAACCACGCAAACGGCTGGATCTTCCAGGCCCGCACCACCGCGCCTACGGTGCCCAACGCTACGCCGAGAATCGCGCCAATGGCTGTCAGTTCAAGGGTGAACAGCGCACCGCGCAACAGCAGGTCGGTATTGGCCAGCACCGGCAAAAAGTCGAATTGATACGCCATGAATCAGCTCCGCTTTTAGAGGTCGGCAGGCAATGGTTCTTTGAGCCACTGCATCGCGTTCTTTTCCAGGCTGCCATCGGCTTTAGCAGCGACCAGGATCTGGTTGACCTTCTCCAGCAGCGCCGGCTCGTTCTTGTTCACGCCCACGTACACCGGCGAGTCCTTGAGCTTCACTTTCAGTGCAGGCACGCGTTTCGGGTTGCGTTCGCTGATCGCCACCATCACCACGTTGCCGCTGGCGATCAGGTCGACCTGGCCGGCCAGGTAGGCGGCGATGGTCGAGTTGTTGTCTTCGAAGCGCTTGATGGTCGCCTCTTTGGGCGCGACGGCAGTCAGCTCGATGTCTTCGATAGCGCCACGGGTCACGCTGATGGTCTTGCCCTTGAGATCGTCCAGGGTACTGACGGCGGCATCAGGCGGACCGAACACAGCCAGGTAGAACGGTGCGTAGGCCTTGGAGAAGTCGATCACCTTTTCGCGCTCGGCGTTTTTACCCAGGCTGGAAATCACCAGGTCGACCTTACCGGTGGTGAGGAACGGGATACGGTTGGTGCTGTTGACCGGGGTCAGTTCCAGCTTGACCTTGAGTTGGTCGGCCAGCAGCTTGGCGGTGTCGATGTCCAGGCCACGCGGCTTCATGTCGGGGCCGACCGAGCCGAACGGCGGGAAGTCCTGAGGCACGGCGACCTTGAGGGTGCCACGGGCAACGATGTCGTCCAGACCATTGGCCTGGGCGGGTGCCTGGCTCAGCATCAGGCTGGCAAACAGGGCAGTAAGCAGGGCGCTGTAGCGCTTGGTCATGGCAACTCTCCGAGAAGGGCGAAGGACTTTTCTGGATTTGCTCAGTGCACAGCCCATGCCATTACCTCTGGAATCGTCTGCGAGGCCGGGATTTGTTGAGCTGCCGTGGTCTTACTGGTCTGAACAGTGACTCGGCGTTTCGCACCCTTTTCGAGCGCCGGTAAAACCTGGCGAGCCCCTTTGGGGCGTGGCTTGCCGCCCGCCCCGAATAGCTTTACAACTAGCCGCTCAGTTGACTGGAACATTGAGTTTTCTATGAATTCCATCGCCCAAGCCGTACCGGAAGCGGCCCTGCAGGCCATCCGCAAACTGATCAAGGAGCAAGGCTTCGGGCCGGGCGATGCCTTGCCGTCCCAGCGCGATCTTGCGCTGCAGTTGGGCGTGAGCCGGGCGTCGTTGCGCGAGGCGTTGTCGTCCCTGAGCGCATTGGGCGTGGTCAATGTGCAGCCGGGCAAGGGCGTGTTTGTACAGGCTGCTGACGAGTCGCCGGGGTTTGCCTGGCCGTTCGCGGCACAGGCCACGCCGCTGGATATCTTTCAGTTGCGCTACGCCCTTGAAGGCTTTGCAGCGGGGTTGGCGGCGGTGACCTTGACCCTCGATGAGCTGGACAGCCTGGAAGACAATGTCGAAGCGATGCGCAAGGTGCTCAAGGCCGGCGACTTCGAAGCGGCTGCCAGGCTGGACTTCGAATTTCACCAACGCATCCTGCTGGCCAGCGGTAACCAGGCGATGGTGAGTATTTTGAGTGCGAGTGCCGAAGTGTTCCTGGAGAGCCAGAAACTACCGTTCATCCGGCCGGAGCGGGCCATGGAAACCTGGCAGGAGCACCGCAGGATAGTGCGTGCCCTGGCCCGGCGCGCCAGTGCGGCGGCGCAGAAAACCATGCAGGAACACGTGCGCAATGCGGCGTTGCGCACGGGTATCGCTTTCGTGACTCCCGTAACCCCCTGAGTGGGGCGATACCCAAACTCATGCGGCACCATAGCAAGACTCAATCAGAGGCGGCTTCCTGAACGGGGGAAGGGCGGCTATGATGGGCCACGTTTTTTTTGCTTACAATCCGGAGACATCCATGAGCAACGATCTTATCAAGCACGTCACCGACGCGACCTTTGAGGCCGAAGTACTCAAGGCTCAAGGCCCGGTGCTGGTTGACTACTGGGCTGAGTGGTGCGGCCCTTGCAAAATGATCGCTCCAGTCCTGGACGACATTGCAACCACTTACGAAGGCAAGCTGACCATTGCCAAGCTGAACATCGACGACAACCAGGAAACCCCGGCCAAGCACGGCGTGCGTGGTATTCCGACCCTGATGCTGTTCAAGAACGGCAACGTCGAAGCCACTAAAGTAGGCGCGCTGTCGAAGTCTCAGCTGCAAGCTTTCCTCGACGCGAACATCTAAGCGTCGTCAAAAAAGCCCCGCAAATCGCGGGGCTTTTTCGTAAAACAGGGCTAGACGCTCCGAAATTCAGGTGGTACATTCGGCCCCGCACTGGTTTCTCCACTGCCCCCTGCAAGCCGTCGCCGACGCATTCCTTTTCGATTAGTACGCGATCCTGTCGCC
Source organism: Pseudomonas sp. 58 R 12 (assembly GCF_900005865.1). NCBI lineage: Bacteria > Pseudomonadati > Pseudomonadota > Gammaproteobacteria > Pseudomonadales > Pseudomonadaceae > Pseudomonas > Pseudomonas sp. 58 R 12. The sequence goes on along the minus strand of NZ_CVTP01000016.1, from coordinate 370,635 downwards.
TTCTCTGCGGCGCGGCCTCATTAAGCCAAAAGCTTAATTTCCCCCCTCCATAAATGATTACGTCATTCCTATATGAATCTGACTGAACTCAAGCAAAAGCCGATTACCGACCTGCTCCAACTGGCCGAAGAAATGGGCATAGAAAATATGGCCCGTTCGCGCAAGCAGGACGTGATTTTCTCCCTGCTCAAGAAGCACGCGAAAAGCGGCGAGGAAATCTCCGGTGATGGCGTGCTGGAGATTCTCCAGGACGGCTTCGGCTTCCTCCGCTCTGCAGACGCCTCCTATCTTGCCGGCCCAGACGATATCTACGTCTCGCCGAGCCAGATCCGTCGCTTCAACTTGCGCACCGGTGACACCATCGTTGGCAAGATCCGCCCTCCTAAGGAAGGCGAGCGTTATTTCGCCCTGCTCAAGGTCGACACGATCAACTTCGATCGTCCAGAGAACGCGAAAAACAAGATTCTCTTCGAGAACCTGACCCCGCTGTTCCCGACCGTGCGCATGAAGATGGAAGCCGGTAACGGTTCCACCGAAGACTTGACCGGTCGTGTGATCGACCTGTGCGCCCCGATCGGCAAAGGCCAGCGTGGCCTGATCGTCGCACCGCCGAAAGCCGGTAAGACCATCATGCTGCAGAACATTGCAGCGAACATCGCACGTAACAATCCTGAAGTTCACCTGATCGTATTGCTGATCGATGAGCGTCCGGAAGAAGTAACCGAAATGCAGCGCACCGTGCGCGGCGAAGTGGTTGCCTCCACGTTCGATGAGCCGCCAACCCGCCACGTGCAGGTTGCCGAAATGGTGATCGAGAAGGCCAAGCGCCTGGTCGAACACAAGAAAGACGTGGTGATCCTGCTCGACTCCATCACCCGTCTGGCCCGTGCCTACAACACCGTGATCCCGAGCTCCGGCAAGGTATTGACCGGTGGTGTCGATGCCCACGCCCTGGAGAAACCGAAGCGTTTCTTCGGCGCCGCGCGGAACATCGAAGAAGGCGGCTCGCTGACCATTATCGCCACCGCGCTGGTTGAAACCGGCTCGAAGATGGACGAAGTGATCTACGAAGAGTTCAAGGGTACCGGCAACATGGAACTGCCCCTGGACCGTCGCATCGCGGAAAAACGCGTGTTCCCGGCGATCAACATCAACCGTTCCGGCACCCGCCGCGAAGAGTTGCTGACCGCCGACGACGAACTGCAGCGCATGTGGATCCTGCGCAAGCTGCTGCACCCGATGGACGAAGTCGCCGCCATCGAGTTCCTGATCGACAAGCTGAAAGCTACCAAGACCAACGACGAGTTCTTCTTGTCGATGAAGCGTAAGTAATACGACGTTTCAGGTCCGAAAGAATGGCGCCCTCAGGGGCGCCATTTTTTTTCGTCGGTTTTTTAAGCATTCTCTGTACCCAAATGCACCGCGATAAGCTGCCAGCCGCCGTCATAGCAGGTAGGATGTACGCCTATTTTACGGGTGGCATGGTTAATGAAATTCAAGGATCTTCGGGATTTCGTGCAGCAACTTGAGCAGCGCGGAGAGTTGAAACGTATCCAGATGCCGATTTCCCCGGTGCTGGAAATGACTGAGATTTGCGACCGTACCCTACGCAACAAGGGTCCGGCGCTGCTGTTCGAGAACCCGACCGGCTTTGATATCCCGGTGCTCGGCAACCTGTTCGGCACGCCTGAACGCGTGGCGTTTGGCATGGGTGCCGAGGCGGTCAGCGAACTGCGCGAGATCGGCAAGCTGCTGGCCTTCCTCAAGGAGCCCGAGCCGCCCAAGGGGCTGAAGGATGCCTGGTCGAAGCTGCCAATCTTCCGCAAGATCATTGCCATGGCTCCCAAGGTGGTCAAGGACGCGGTGTGCCAGGAAGTCGTCATCGAAGGCGATGACGTCGACCTCGGCATGCTGCCCGTGCAGACCTGTTGGCCAGGCGACGTTGGCCCGCTGATCACCTGGGGCCTGACCGTCACCAAAGGCCCGAACAAAGACCGCCAGAACCTCGGTATCTACCGTCAGCAAGTGATCGGCCGCAACAAGGTGATCATGCGTTGGTTGAGCCACCGTGGCGGCGCCCTGGACTTCCGCGAGTGGTGTGAAAAGCACCCCGGCAAGCCGTTCCCGGTTTCCGTGGCCCTGGGTGCCGACCCGGCCACCATCCTCGGCGCCGTGACCCCGGTGCCGGACAGCCTCTCCGAATATGCGTTCGCCGGCCTGCTGCGCGGCAACCGCACCGAACTGGTGAAGTGCCGTGGCAACGACCTGCAAGTGCCGGCCACTGCCGAAATCATCCTCGAAGGCGTGATTCATCCGGGCGAGATGGCCGATGAAGGGCCGTACGGCGACCACACTGGCTATTACAACGAAGTCGACAGCTTCCCGGTGTTCACCGTCGAGCGCATCACTCATCGGATCAAGCCGATCTACCACAGCACCTACACCGGCCGTCCGCCAGATGAGCCGGCTATTTTGGGTGTGGCGCTGAACGAAGTGTTCGTGCCGATCCTCCAAAAGCAATTCCCGGAGATCACCGACTTCTACCTGCCGCCGGAAGGCTGCTCGTACCGCATGGCCATCGTGACCATGAAGAAGTCGTACCCAGGCCATGCCAAGCGGGTAATGCTCGGTGTGTGGTCGTTTTTGCGACAGTTCATGTACACCAAGTTCGTTATTGTCACCGACGACGACATCAATGCCCGCGATTGGAACGACGTGATCTGGGCCATCACCACGCGCATGGACCCCAAGCGCGATACGGTGATGATCGACAACACGCCGATCGACTACCTCGATTTCGCCTCGCCAGTGTCGGGCCTGGGTTCGAAGATGGGCCTGGACGCCACCCACAAATGGCCGGGTGAAACCACCCGCGAATGGGGCCGGGTAATCGTCAAGGATGAAGCCGTCACCGCCCGTGTCGATGCGATCTGGAAAGAATTGGGAATAGATTGATGCGTGTAACCCTGCAACCTTCCGGCGCCGTGCTGGAGCTAGTCCCTGGTGAGCGAATCCTCGAAGGCGCTCGCCGCCTGGGCTACGACTGCCCTCAGGCCTGCCGCAACGGCGTATGCCACGTGTGTGCCGCGCTGCTGGTGGAAGGTCGGGTGCAGCAAGCCGGTGAGGTGCGCGACCACGGGGAGTTCTACACCTGCATCGCCGAGCCGTTGGAAGATTGCATTGTGCTGTGGGATGGCGTGCTGGCGCCGGGAGAGTTGCCATTGCGCAAGTTGTCGTGCCAATTGAGTGAATGCGTAGAAGTCGGTGGCGATGTATGGCGCGTGCGCCTGCGCGCGCCGGCTGGCAAGGCGGTGCGTTACCACGCCGGGCAATACTTGATGATCGAGCGCGACAATGGCGAGAAATCGGCATTCTCCCTGGCGTCGGCACCCCATGCTGGACGCGAGCTGGAGCTGCATGTGCTGGTCCGCGAGGACAGTGCGCGCACCCTGTTGGAGCAACTGCAGCGCAACCAGATGGCTCGGATCGAAATGCCCTTTGGTGACACCCACTTGGCCGAGCTGCCGGATGGGCCGCTGGTATTGATCGCCGCCGGTACCGGCATGGCGCAGATGCACAGCCTGATCGAACATTGCCGCGCCTCTGGCTTCAAGCACCCGGTGCACCTGTACTGGGGCGTACGTCGCCCGGAAGATTTCTACGACATTGAGCATTGGGACCAGTGGCTGCAACTGCCCAACCTGTTCCTGCACAAAGTCGTCAGCGACTTGTGTGGTTGGGAAGGGCGCTGTGGGTTGTTGCATGAAGCGGTGTGCGAAGACATCACCGACCTCAAGTCGGTGCATGTCTACGCCAGCGGTTCACCGGCCATGATCTACGGCACCCTGGACGCGCTGGTGGATGCCGGTATGGATGCGCACCAGATGCGTGCCGATGTGTTCGCCTACGCCCCCCGGCCCTGATCTGACCGGAATCTAATGTGGGAGCTGGCTTGCCTGCGATAGCGGTGTATCAGTTGCAAATAGGTGGCTGACACACCGCTATCGCAGGCAAGCCAGCTCCCACAGTATTTTGCGTTGCGGTCAGAATCGTAATCCAGTCGTCACCATCGCCGCATTAAACCCCAGCAACACCACCTCCGCCGCCACGGGCCCATAATGCGTGCCCACCGACGGAATGATCACCGGCGCCACGCCGTAACGATTCAATGGGATCTTGTCACGGTACTTGCCGCGATAACCCTGGATCGCTCCGCCGGTCAGCTTCAAATACACCGGATAGTTCGCCATGTCGTAGCGCTTGCCCGCGTACGCGTAATACGAGCGCTGCCTGAACGAATTGCGAAATGTCGCCCCGCCATACACAAAACCTGACGCTTCGTTGCGCTCCAGGCCGATCAGGTCCTGGTTGTTGTTGTGCTCCGGGGCGGGCGCGAAATGCCGGGTGTAGACGCTGGTCTGCGCGTACCAGAAGCCTTTGTCGTCCTCGCTCGCGAGTGTTTCGCCAGCCAGTGCGGTGGTGGCCTGGGCCAGGAACAAAAGGCCAGGCAGTCGGAATCTTTTCATGGGTGCGACCTCGATAGTCGATTTGGTGGGCGGCTAAGTGGGTCGTGATGTGTGCGCTATTTTGATGGGTTGGCGGGTGCCCAGGCTGAACCGGGGCTGAAAGCGACGGGATTGGCACGGGTAATGCTGACGAATGGCAGTGGCGCTTATATTCGTACTTATTCGCTTACGGTATTTAGTGTCTCAGGCAAATGTCCTTAAGCTATATCTGAGACGGGCGGCTTATTGCTGCGGGTTTTATTACGGTAGAGTTGCTTACAACTGGTAATACATAGGAGGCGTACCGCTTTTCGCCATGACCGCCATTGAAACTGATCTTTTGCAATTGGCTTACCCTCCGCGTCTCGATCTTGGGCCGCAACTCACTCACGAACAATTGATGAGCTCGATGCAGGCCACCATGGCCCGGCATAAGGGTGGGCCGGTCTGGCTATTTGCGTATGGTTCGCTGATCTGGCGCCCTGAATGCTCGTCGACCGAGCGCATGCGGGCACGGGTCCATGGTTATCACCGGGGTCTTTACTTGTGGTCCCACGAGCACCGGGGTACGCCGGAATTACCAGGTTTGGTCTTTGGTCTGGATCGCGGCGGCTCTTGCAGCGGGTTTGCCTACCGCTTGCCGGAAGATCAGCTGGAGGCCTCGCTTTACGCCTTGTGGCAGCGCGAGATGCCTTACCCCTCTTACCGGCCGCACTGGCTCAGCTGTCGCCTGGAAGATGGCAGCACGGTGCAGGCATTGGGGTTTGTGTTGGAGCGGCACTTGCCCAGCTACGCCGGCAACTTGCCAGATATCGTGCTGAACCACGTGCTGCAAAGCGCTTGCGGGCGTTACGGCACAACTCGCGATTATGTCGAGCAGACCGTCAACGCCCTGCGTAGCCACGCCATGCCAGATAAAAACCTGGAGGCGCGGCTCAAGCGTTGTGCAAAGGATTGCTCAGGCGGCGGTTAACGCGCCGAGCTGACGCTGTTGGTGTGCCACAACGTTGGGATCAGGAAGGCGATCGCCAACACGCACGCGCCGATCAGCAGCACAAAACCACCGTCCCAGCCGAAGTGGTCCACGGTGTAGCCCATGGCCGCACTCGCTGCTACCGACCCCCCCAGGTAACCGAACAAACCAGTGAAGCCCGCCGCGGTGCCGGCGGCTTTCTTCGGTGCCAACTCCAGCGCCTGCAGGCCGATCAGCATTACCGGGCCGTAGATCAGGAAGCCGATGGAGACCAGCGCGATCATGTCGACCATCGGGTTGCCCGGCGGGTTGAGCCAGTACACCAGGGTCGCCACGGTCACCAGTGCCATGAACACGATACCGGTCAGGCCACGGTTGCCACGGAAGATCTTGTCCGACATCCAGCCGCACAGCAGCGTGCCCGGGATACCTGCCCACTCATAGAAGAAGTACGCCCAGGACGATTTGTCGACCGTGAAGTGCTTGGCTTCTTTCAAGTAGGTCGGCGCCCAGTCCAGTACGCCGTAGCGCAGCAGGTAGACGAACACGTTGGCGAAGGCGATGTACCACAGCATTTTGTTGCGCAGCACGTACTTGACGAAGATTTCCTTGGCGCTGAATTCTTCTTCGTGGCTCGCGTCGTAGCCTTCCGGGTAGTCGTTCTTGTACTTCTCGATCGGCGGCAGGCCGACCGATTGCGGGGTGTCGCGCATGGTGATGAAGGCAAACGCCGCCACTGCCAATGCCACCGTCGCCGGTACATAGAACGCTGCGTGCCAGTCGTTGAACCAGGCCATGCCCAGCAGGAACAGCGGGCCGATCAGGCCGCCGCCGACGTTGTGCGCCACGTTCCATACCGACACCACGCCGCCGCGTTCTTTCTGCGACCACCAGTGCACCATGGTCCGTCCACTGGGCGGCCAGCCCATGCCTTGAGCCCAGCCGTTGATGAACAGCAAAATGAACATCATGGTCACGCTGGACGTCGCCCAAGGTGCGAAACCGAAAATGAACATGACCCCAGCTGAAACCAGCAAGCCGAAGGGCAGGAAATAGCGCGGGTTGGAACGGTCGGACACCAGGCCCATGAGGAACTTGGACAGGCCGTAGGCGATCGCGATGGCCGACATCGCCAGGCCCAGTTCACCACGGGTGTAACCCTCGTCGATCAAGTAGGGCATGGCCAGGGAGAAGTTTTTGCGCAGCAGGTAGTACCCGGCATAGCCGATGAAGATACCGGCGAAGATCTGCCAGCGCAGGCGTCGGTAGGTACTGTCTATTTTTTCTTCAGGCAGGGGCGCCTGATGTGCGGCAGGACGAAAGAAAGCAAACATTCAAGAGCTCCAGATTTCTTGTTTTGACTGCGGATGCGAATGTTACAGTTTCGTTACCGAAAATAGCATCGCCTCTTATCTGCAAACACAGGAAATCAGAGCAATTGCATGTTCTCTTATGAACATGTCGCGAATAGATAAGTGCTGGTCGGGATTGGGTCTAGAGACCACTGATTAACTAACGTGGGAGCAGGCAAGCCAGCTCCCACATTGACCGCATTCAAGTCCATTAGCGGATTTGGACGACGACCTTGCCCACCGCCTTGCGCTGCCCCAAATCATTGATCGCCTGGGCGGCCTGTTCCAGCGGGTATACCTGCGACACCAGCGGCTTCAACTTACCCTCGGCATACCACGTGAACAACTGCTGGAAATTCGCCGCATTCTCCTGCGGCTGACGCTGCGCAAATGAACCCCAGAACACCCCGACCACTGCCGCGCCCTTGAGCAGCGCCAGGTTCACCGGCAGCTCCGGAATACGCCCGCTGGCAAACCCCACCACCAGCAAACGCCCGTTCCAAGCGATGGCGCGGATGGCCTGGTCAAACAGGTCGCCACCCACCGGGTCGTAGATCACATCGGCACCGTTGCCGTCGGTGAGGCGCTTGATCTCGTCTTTCAGGCTGGCTTCGCTGTAGTTGATCAGCTCATCGGCGCCGGCGGCTTTGGCCACCGCAAGTTTATCGGCGCTGCTGGCGGCAGCGATCACCCGCGCGCCCATGGCCTTGCCGATTTCAACGGCGGCCAGGCCCACGCCACCCGAAGCGCCGAGCACCAGCAGCGTTTCGCCAGGTTGCAGGTTGGCCCGTTGTTTCAACGCGTGCATCGAGGTGCCGTAGGTCATGCTGAAAGCGGCAGCGGTGTTGAAGTCCATGCTCGGCGGGATCGGCAGCACGTTATAGGCCGGCACCGCGACCTGTTCGGCAAAGCTGCCCCAGCCGGTCAGCGCCATGACCCGGTCACCGACTTTCAGGTGACTGACCTTTTCGCCCACTTCACTGACCACGCCCGCCGCCTCGCCGCCCGGCGAAAACGGGAAGGGCGGCTTGAACTGGTACTTGCCCTCAATGATCAAGGTATCCGGGAAGTTGACCCCGGCGGCATGCACGTCCAGCAGGATTTCGTTCTTCTTGATCGCCGGGCTGGCGATTTCTTCCAGCACCAGGGTTTCGGCAGGGCCGAAGGCTTTGCACAGCACAGCTTTCATCGGACTATTCCTTTTGGCGTCGTGGCCGATAAGTGTAGGAGGGTACGCCCGTGGGTCAACGAGCATGCCCGGGCCTGATAAGTCGCCATAAGCTTGTGCTCAGCCTTGCTAGCGTTATGCTACCTGGCAACCGAATGTGAGGAATGAACTGTGAAAGCGTGGATCCTGTTGATGCTGGCCCTGACCTTGCCGATGGCAGCCCAGGCCGAAGAGGCCAAAGAAGGCGAGGCGCCGAAGGTCAGCTATATCAGCCTAAGCCCGCCGTTTGTGGGCAACTACGGCCTGGATGGCACGGCGAAGCTCAAAGTATTCAAGGCCGACATCGCGCTGCGCGTGACCGGCACTGAAGCTGCCGCTGCGGTCAAAGCCAACGACGCGTTGATTCGTAACCAACTGGTGGCGCTGTTCACCCAGCAGACCAACGAGAGCATGAGCACCGTTGAAGGCAAGGAAAAACTGCGTCAGGAAGCGCTGAAGCAGACTCAGCAGGTAATGAATGACGAGACCGGTAAACCGGTAGTGGAAGACTTGTTGTTCAATAACCTGATCATTCAGTAGCAGGCGGTGTCGCTCTCCAGATCTTGAGCAAGGTCGCTATGAAGTCGGGCTCCAGCACGCGGTTGCCGTGGCCGCTCAGGTGGTTGGAGTCGAAATACAGCGGCTTGGCGTTTTGGTCATAGGCCCAACAGGTCACGCCGGGGCACAGCAGCGGCAGCGGGTCCCACACCCTCAGCGCCGGATACTCGGCGCTCAGCTCCTGCAACAGTTGCATTTGCGGTGCGCGCAGTCGTTCAAGCTGTGCGCGTTGCATTGTCAGACCTGGCGCGCATACCGGGTTCATGCGGTTGAACCCATCGGAACAACGATTGGGCGCGGCCTTGAACAGAGGCTTGGGCGCATCGATCAGCACAGTCAGGCGTGCCGCCTGCAATCGGTTCAACAGGGTTTGGGCGTCAATGCGCGCCGCTTCCATCGTTGAAGCGGTCAGTTCGGTCAGCGCCTTATCGACCATCGCCTGCTCACCCTCTCTCCATTCGCGGCCCGCAAGCTCCGGCATGCGCAATGAGGCCAGAAACACGATGTCACCTGGCTTGGCCCGCGCTTCGATCTCCTTCAACTGGACTTCGCGGGAGGCCGCGCAGTGTTTCGGATCGGGGCCTATCAGGCTCACGACCCCGCAGCCGCCTTGTTCATAGTCATGCACCTTGATGCCCAGCTTCAGCGACACGAGGTTCAGCAGGGTGCGATAGGCCGCCGTGTGTGAGTCGCCGATGACGAACAACTGGCGACCGGCCAGGTGCGGGTCCTTGAGGACCTCGAAGTCTTCCCGGGGATAATGTTTATAGGCGTACCAAGTGTAGGTATCGCGGGTCTGGCTGATCGACAGTACGGCAGGATCCTCCGCTACCCACATCGCGCCGCGCCAGAGCAGGCCGGTCACCAGCACGGTCGTGGCCAACGTCAGCCATGCGCTGCGCTGGGTCACGGACCTGCTGCTGCGGATCGGCGTCTCGATCCAGTGGTAGGACGCTGCGGCAAGCGCCAGCACCAGGCAAGGATAGAGCAGCTGTACCGCCAGCAATTCCAGCCCGGTGGTCCAGCGTAGGAACACCAGTACCGGCCAGTGCCACAGGTACAGCGAATAAGACAGCCGCCCGATGTAGGTGAACAACGACGTTTGCAGCAGACGCTGCAAGGGGCCCGGCGATGCGTCACCTTGCTGCACAATCCCTGCGATCATTAGCAGCGTGCCCGCAACCGTCACCAGCGCCCAGGGAAACGGAAATTGGCGCGGATCGGCAAAGATAAAGCCCATTACGACCAGCACAAGTCCACCGCCCAGTAACCAGGGCGCGATACGCGCCGCCGGAGCCCGCGTGCACATCAGCTGAAACAACATTGCCCCGGCAGCCAGTTCCCAGAATCGCCCTGGCAGCAGGTAAAACGCTGCCAGCGGTTGGTCATTCACCTGGTAGGCAGCGACCAGCAGCGACACCAGAGCCGCCAACGGCAGCAACGCGCGCGGTCTGGCGCGCAGCCAGATGAAAAACAGTGCCGGGAAGATCACGTAGAACTGTTCTTCAACGCCCAGCGACCAGGTATGCAGGTAGGGATTGAGTTCGGCGCTCGGCGAAAAGTAGGTATCGGTGTTCCAGGCCAGCACAAAATTGCTCAGGCCGAAAAACGCCGCCAGGCCGGTGCGGTTAAACAGGTCGCTGAGCCAGAAGGGCGGCATCAGCATCGCTGAGAGCACGCCGCTGACGCACAGCATCACAAGCAGAGCTGGCATGATGCGCAGCATACGACGCCGGTAGAAATCTGCCAGGTAGCGGCCCAAGGTCAGCTCCCGCCGCTCCCATAGCGACTGGCTGATCACATACCCGGAAATCACGAAGAACATGTCCACGCCGGTAAAACCGCCCGGCAGCCATTGGAAATAATCCAGATGGAAGACGATCACACTCAGCACGGCGATTGCCCGCAAGCCGTCGATGGCTGGCCTGTAGGTGGAGGTGGGGCAGGACACGTGGGCTTCCTTTGCTCAGTGGGTGGGGCACTGATTCTGCCCCAACCTGGCGAGCGCGACGACTGGCCGTTCGGACAGGTGTAAGTCCGCTTATTTCGCGAGCAAGCTCGTTCCTGCTGATGCGGGGGTTAACGCAGCGCCAGCACTGCCGTCCACTGTTCAGGGGTCACCGGCATTACCGAAAGCCGGCTGCCTTTTTGCACAAGGGGCAGTTCGGCGAGGGCGGCTTGCTGTTTCAGGTAGCCCAGGCCCAGTACCTTGGGAAAGGTTTGCAGGTGCGCGACGTTGATCGCACTCCACGGGTTTTTTTCCGAGGTGGCCTTGGCGTCGAAATAGTGGCTTTCTGGTTCCAGCGCGGTGGGGTCCGGATAGGCCGCCTCGACGATTTTGCCGATGCCGGCAATGCCAGGCTCGGGGCAGCTGGAGTGGTAAAAGAAAAACTCGTCACCCACCGCCATCGCGCGCAAAAAGTTGCGTGCCTGGTAGTTACGCACCCCGTCCCAGCGCGCTTCACCGAGCTTTTCCAGGCCGTTGATCGAGAGTTCGTCGGGCTCGGATTTCATCAGCCAATAGGCCATTTTTGGGCTCCTGAAACAGGGAGTGGGTAAGTTGTCAGGCAATTTGATGACAAACCGACAGTCGGTTGGCGCCAAGGTTTGCGTGTTGGTTCACGTTACCGCAGAATGCCGGCTTTTAAAGCTTGGCGCAGCTGCAACGGACTTCTTTGGAACGTTGTTGTCATCGTGTACGAGGTGCCTGCAGGGGGGCAATCGATGCAACGTAAACCGGATTTACTATGGATTTTGGTGATTTTGTTTGGTCTGGGCGTCGTGACCACCGGGTATGCCCAAAGCTTGTGGTCGAACAAGACCGATGCTCCCGTTGAACTGGCTCAGCAGCAGCCGCAACCGTTCAAGCGTTAACTCTTCCTCAAGGCGCCGCTGATTCCAGTGGCGTCTGTGCGATATACCAAGTCTTATCTGTTACGGTGCCAGCCAACGGCACGTCCCAGCTCGCTTGCGCCAAACGATCGACTTTCTGGCATTCATGGGCCAGGCCCAGCAGCGTCGGCTTGCGCCAGCTCTGGCGGCGCGCCAGGTAGGCCAGGCTACGGTCGTAAAACCCGCCGCCCATGCCCAGTCGCCCACCGGCATCATCGAACCCCACCAACGGCAGCAGCACCAGGTCCAATGCCCAGACCTTGCGTTGGCGGCTGATATTCACCCGTGGCTCCAGAATGCGAAAACGGTTCGGCAGCAGTTTTTCCCCAGGCCTTACGCGCTGGAACACCATCTTGGTCCGCGGCCAGGCGCTGAGTACCGGCAGGTACGTGGCCTTGCCCCGGCGCTGGGCTGCGCGCAGCAGCAAGCGCGGATCGATTTCACCGTCCGTCGGTAGATACAAAGAGATATGTTTGGCCCGGCGAAACAGCGGGTGCTGTGCCAGTTGCCGATACAGGCCGTGGGCGGCCTTGCGCTGCTCGCTCGGCGTGAGGGCGCGGCGGGCCTGGCGCAACATGCGTCGAAGTTGCGGACGGGAAAGCGGCACAGGTTCGGTCATGGTTTCCGGCTCATAAAACAATGCCAGTCCGAGGACTGGCATTGAGTTTGGGAATTCAGGCTCCCCGACAGAGCCGCTGTCGACTTAGCCCTTGAACCCGAAAGTTCAAGGTGGAAGATGCAGTAGGCTTTAAGGCTTTCCGTCTAGCGGACATGCACACCAGCCCAACGTGCAACTTCCAGGGTAGTGCGAATCGGCTCAGGGACATCGCCGACTGGCAAACACGCCAGGGAGTGGGGCGAGTATACCTTAAAGAGTCGCGGCAATCAGCCCTTGGGTGCGTCTGTGTCGCTGGAAAGCGCCAGATCAACACGCTCCAGCAGGTCACGCACCTGCTCACGGGTGGAGCCGCTGGCCTGCACGTCAGGGCGTTCCTGCTTATGCAGTAAATCGTGAGTAATATTCAGCGCGGCCATCACGGCGATGCGGTCGGCGCCGATGACTTTGCCGCTGCTGCGGATTTCACGCATCTTGCCATCCAGGTAGCGGGCGGCGCTCACCAGGTTGCTGCGCTCTTCCTGGGGACAGATGATCGAATATTCTTTGTCGAGGATCTGCACGGTGACGCTATTGCTTGAACTCATGAGTCTTGCTCCAGGGCCTTCAGGCGCGAAATCATCGATTCGACCTTACGCCGGGCGATTTCGTTTTTTTCAATGAGGTGAGCGCGTTCCTCGCGCCAGGTCTTTTCCTGAGCTAATAGGAGTCCGTTTTGACTCTTTAGTTGCTCGACCCGGGTAATTAGCAATTCGAGTCTGGCCATCAGCGCTTGCAGGTCGGTGTCTTCCATTGGGTTCCACTGGATTTGTCTGATGAATGGCAACTGCAGGATAAACGATCTGACGCCCTTGATAGTCTTGGTACGTCTGCCGGTGCTAGGATACAACGCTCCATTCTAGACATTGCGCCGTCTGGCGCCTAGCTCACCATGCCTATTCAGAACTCCCCGTACGATGCTTTTTCCAAACTGCTGAGCACCAGCGGCCACCCCTGCTCGCCTGCCGAACTGCACGGCGTGCTGCTGGGCCGTAGTTGCACCGGCGTTGGCTTTGACGCTGATAACTGGCTGGCCGATGTGGCCGAGCTGCTCGAAACCGAGCCGACCGACAACGTGCGTAACGCGCTGATCGGCTTGCAAGAGATGGTCAAGGGCGAGCTAACCGGTGATGACGTCACCGTGGTCCTGCTGCTGCCGACTGACGACGCGCCGCTCACCGAACGCGCTGCTGCCTTGGGCCAATGGTGCCAAGGTTTCCTCCACGGCTTTGGCGTAAACGCCGGCGGCCTGGAACTGAGCACCGACGCCAAGGAAGTGTTGCAGGACCTGGCAGCCATCTCCCAGGTGCAAGACGCTCTGGAAGAATCCGAGGACGGTGAAGGCGACTACATGGAGGTGATGGAATACCTGCGCGTCGCGCCGCTGCTGCTGTTCACAGAGACCAAGAAGTCTGCTGAACCCGCTGCACCCAAGCCGTCGCTGCATTAAGAAAGGAAGCCCATCTGTCCATGATTCATATCCCCCGAGCGGAATACACGCGGCGCCGCAAGGCGCTCATGGCGCAGATGGAACCCAACAGCATCGCGATCCTGCCGGCCGCCGCCGTGGCGATCCGCAACCGTGATGTCGAACACGTGTACCGCCAGGACAGCGATTTCCAGTACCTGAGCGGTTTCCCCGAGCCGCAAGCGGTGATCGTGCTGATGCCCGGCCGCCAGCACGGCGAGTACGTGCTGTTCTGCCGCGAACGCAATGCCGAACGCGAACTGTGGGACGGCCTGCGTGCCGGCACCGAAGGCGCAATCCGCGACTTTGGCGCCGACGATGCCTTCCCGATCACCGATATCGACGACATCCTGCCCGGCCTGATCGAAGGCCGCGACCGGGTGTATTCGGCCATGGGCAGCAACGCCGAATTCGACCGGCACCTGATGGAGTGGATCAACGTGATCCGCTCTAAAGCGCACCTCGGCGCCCAGCCACCGAACGAATTCGTTGCTCTGGATCATCTGCTCCACGACATGCGTCTGTATAAATCGGCGGCAGAAGTGAAGGTGATGCGCGAGGCCGCACGAATCTCCTGCGCCGCCCATGTGCGGGCGATGCAGGCCAGCCGGGCCGGTTTGCACGAGTTCAGCCTGGAAGCCGAGCTGGACTACGAATTTCGCAAGGGCGGCGCGAAAATGCCGGCTTATGGCTCCATCGTCGCCGCCGGGCGCAACAGCTGCATCCTGCATTACCAGCAGAATGACGCGTTGCTCAAGGACGGTGATCTGGTGCTGATCGACGCCGGTTGCGAGATCGACTGCTACGCCAGTGACATCACCCGTACCTGGCCGATCAACGGCAAGTTTTCGCCCGAGCAGAAGGCAATCTACGAGATTGTGCTGGCCTCCCAGGAAGCCGCCTTTGCCCAGATCGCCCCCAACAAGCATTGGAACCAGGCCCACGAGGCCACAGTGCACGTCATTACCGCCGGGCTGGTGAAGCTGGGGTTGTTGCAGGGCGACGTCGACGAACTTATCGCCAGTGAAGCCTACAAACCCTTCTATATGCACCGCGCCGGCCACTGGCTGGGCATGGATGTGCATGATGTGGGCGAGTACAAAGTGGGCGGAGAATGGCGTGTGCTGGAAGTTGGCATGGCGTTGACCGTTGAGCCGGGGATCTATATCTCGCCGGACAATCAGAACGTGGCAAAGAAATGGCGTGGCATTGGCGTACGCATTGAGGACGACGTGGTGGTAACCAAGCAAGGCTGTGAAATCCTGACCGGCGGCGTGCCCAAGACCGTCGCCGATATTGAAGCGCTGATGGCGGCTGCGCGATGAGCCGGGTCAACCTGGCGATCATCGGCGGCGGCCTGGTCGGTGCCAGCCTGGCGTTGGCGTTGCAGGCGGGGGCCAAGGCGCGCGGTTGGAAGATCGTGCTGATCGAACCGTTCGCGCCGGGCGACAGCTACCAGCCGAGCTACGACGCGCGCTCTTCGGCGCTGTCCTTCGGCGCCCGGCAGATCTATCAGCGTTTGGGCCTGTGGCAGGACATTTCCCGCCGCGCCGAACCGATCAAGCAGATCCATGTGTCCGACCGTGGGCGCTTCTCCACGGCGCGTTTGTCGGCCATGGAAGAGGGCGTGCCCGCCCTTGGTTACGTGGTGGAAAACGCCTGGCTGGGCCAGTGCCTGTGGCAAGGCCTGGATAAAGACGTGGTCAGTTGGCGCTGCCCGGCGGAAGTCACGCGCATGGAGCCGCTGTCCGATGGCTACCGTCTTACCCTCAACGATGAAACCGTGCTGGAATGCGACCTCGCGGTGCTGGCCGATGGCGGCCGTTCCGGCTTGCGCGAGCAACTGGGCATCGGCGTTAAAACCCGCCCGTATAACCAGAGCGCGCTGATCGCCAACATCACCCCAAGCGAAGCCCATAACGGCGAAGCATTCGAGCGTTTCACCGATGAAGGCCCAATGGCCTTGCTGCCGCTGCCGGACAACCGTTGCGCGCTGGTGTGGACGCGCATCGGTATGGATGCCCAGCGCCTGGCCAACCTCGATGAACGCAGCTTCTTGAGTGAATTGCAGGGCGTGTTCGGTTACCGCCTGGGCACCCTGAAGCAAGTCGGCGCACGTCATCTGTATCCGCTGACGTTGGTTGAGGCCGAGGAACAAGTGCGTTCGCACCTGGCAATCCTTGGCAACGCCGCCCACAGCCTGCACCCGATTGCCGGGCAGGGCTTCAACTTGTCCCTGCGCGATGCGAACGCCTTGGCCGAGGCCTTGCTGGCCGGGCCGCAAGTACCGGGCGACCTGGCAACCTTGCAGGGCTATCGCGAGCGTCAGCGCCTCGACCAGAAACTCACCGTGGGCTTCTCCGACCAGGTCACGCGCCTGTTTGGCAGCGCCCAACCGCTGGTGGCGCTGGGCCGCAACATGGGCCTGCTGGGCCTGGACCTGTTACCGCCGGCCAAGCGCTGGTTCGCCCGTCAGGCCATGGGCCTGGGCACGCGTCCCGATGCGTAAGGGGTTGATCGAGCGCCTGGGCAAGGCGCGGTTGTTGCGTTGGATCATGACCCTGTATCCGCCATATTTGGGCGCCGGGATCAGCGTGCAGCAGATGAGCGCCGATTTTCGCCACGTCAAAGTGCGCATGGGCCTGGGCTGGTACAACCGCAATTACGTCGGCACACAGTTCGGCGGCAGCCTGTATTCGATGGTCGACCCGTTCTACATGCTGATGCTGATGGAGAACCTGGGCCGCGACTACATTGTGTGGGACAAGGCCGCGAGCATCGATTTCATCTCGCCGGGCAAAGGCCCGGTGTACGCCGAGTTTTCCATCGACGACGCCTTGCTCGATGAGGTGCGTCGACACACCGAAGGTGGCGAGAAGTACTTGCCCCACCTCAAGGTCGAGATACATGACGGCTCCGGCACCCTGGTGGCGCGGGTCGACAAAACCCTTTACGTGCGGCGCAAGCCGCCAGCGAGACAGGCTTAAAGCATGGACATGCGCGCAGATGTGCTGGTTGTCGGGGCAGGAATGGTCGGAAGCGCCCTGGCGCTGGCGTTGCAGGGCAGTGGCCTGCAGGTGCTGCTGCTCGATGGCAGCCCGCTGAGTGTCAAACCGTTCGACCCTGACGCGACTTTCGAGCCGCGGGTGAGCGCCTTGTCGGCCGCCAGCCAGCGCATCCTCGAGCGCCTGGGTGTGTGGGACGGCATCGTGTCGCGCCGTGCCAGCCCTTACGGCGAGATGCAGGTATGGGACGGCAGTGGCACCGGGCAGATCCACTTTTCGGCGGCCAGCGTGCACGCTGAGGTGCTCGGGCATATCGTCGAGAACCGCGTGGTTCAGGATGCCTTGCTCGACCGTCTGCACGACTGCGACCTGGGCCTGTTGGCCAACGCGCGTCTTGAACAGATGCGCCGCTCCGGCGATGACTGGCTGCTGACCCTGGCCGATGGGCGCAAGTTGCTTGCGCCGTTGGTGGTTGCCGCCGATGGCGCCCACTCCGCCGTGCGCCGCCTGACCGGCACGGCGACCCGCGAATGGGATTACCTGCATAACGCCATCGTCACCAGCGTGCGTAGCAGCGAGCCGCACCAGCGTACGGCGTGGCAACGCTTTACCGATACCGGCCCGCTAGCGTTCCTGCCACTTGTGCGGGATGGGCAGGAGGATTGGTGCTCGATTGTCTGGTCGACCACGCCCGCTGAGTCTGAGCGCCTGATGGCGCTGGATGATCAAAGCTTCTGCCGTGAACTGGAGCGGGCTTTTGAAGGCCGGCTCGGCACAGTGCTGAGCGCCGACCCGCGCGTTTGTGTGCCGTTGCGCCAGCGTCACGCCAAACGCTACGTGGCCGAAGGCCTGGCATTGATCGGCGACGCGGCCCACGTCATCCATCCATTGGCGGGGCAGGGCGTGAACCTGGGCTTTCTTGACGCAGCGACACTGGCTGAAGTGCTGTTGTCGGCGACCGAGCGCGGTGAGCGCCTGGCGGATGTGAAAGTGCTGAGCCGCTACGAACGCCGACGCATGCCGCACAACCTGGCGTTGATGGGGGCAATGGAAGGCTTTGAGCGACTGTTCCAGGCCGACCAATTGCCGCTGCGCTGGCTGCGCAACGCGGGGTTGAAGCTGGTCGACCAGATGCCCGAAGCCAAGGCCGTGTTTGTACGCCAGGCGCTGGGCCTGACCGGCGATCTTCCTGACCTGGCAAAACCCTGACATTGACGCCCGGTCCCCTGTGGGAGCGGGCTTGCTCGCGAAGAGGCCATCAGCTCCACCGCAAAAAGTTGACTATGCAACATCTGGTAACGCCTCCAGCAAGCACCACCAAATGTGAGTCCTTATCATTTGCCCTCTTTTTGCAAATGAGAGACCGCACCCATGTTGGCACCCAAGCGCCTCCTGACTGCCCTGGCACTCACCCTGATCGGCAGCACCACCGTGCAGGCCGCCGACGAAGTGGTGGTCTACTCCTCGCGCATCGACGAACTGATCAAGCCAGTGTTCGACGCCTACACCCAGAAGACCGGCGTGCAGGTGAAGTTCATCACCGACAAGGAAGCCCCGCTGATGCAGCGCATCAAGGCCGAGGGCGAGAATGCCACCGCCGACCTGCTGCTCACCGTGGATGCCGGCAACCTCTGGCAGGCCGAGCAAATGGGCATCCTGCAACCGTTCACCTCAAGTGTGATCGACAAGAATATTCCGCTGCAATATCGCTCGTCGGCCCACGCCTGGACCGGTTTGAGCCTGCGCGCGCGGACCATCGCCTATTCCACCGACCGGGTAAAACTGGGTGACCTCACCACTTACGAAGCCCTGGCCGACAAACAGTGGGAAGGCCGTCTGTGCCTGCGTACGGCGAAAAAGGTCTACAACCAGTCGCTGACCGCCACCCTGATCGAAACCCACGGCGCGGCCAAGACCGAAGAAATCGTCAAGGGGTGGGTCAACAACCTGTCCACCGACGTATTCTCCGATGACATCGCCGTGCTCGAAGCCATCAATGCCGGCCAGTGCGACGTAGGGATCGTCAACACCTACTACTACGGTCGCCTGCACAAGCAGAAGCCGGACCTGGCGGTGAAGCTGTTCTGGCCGAATCAGGGCGACCGTGGCGTGCATGTGAACCTGTCGGGCATTGGCCTGACCAAGTACGCGCCACACCCGGAAGCCGCCAAGGCGTTGGTGGAATGGATGACCACGCCTGAGGCGCAGAAGATCTTTGCCGACGTGAACCAGGAGTTCCCGGCGAACCCGGCGGTACCGCCGTCGGCCGAAGTGGCAACCTGGGGTAAATTCGTGGCGGACACCTTGCCGGTGGAAGTGGCGGGCAAGCGCCAGGCTGAGGCCATTCGGTTGATGGATAGGGCTGGCTGGAACTGATACAAGTTTAAAAACACTGCAGTCCAAATGTGGGAGCTGGCTTGCCTGCGATAGCATCACCTCGGTATGACTGATATACCGAGGTGTCTGCATCGCAGGCAAGCCAGCTCCCACATTGGTTAGCGGCGACTTCAAAACCTTCATTTCTCTGAGAGCTTTTCCTTGGCCCACCCCGCCCAACGCCGCTGGTACCTGCCGGTCTTCACCGTCGCTGCCCTGGTGCTGCTACCGCTGAGCGTGATGTTGCTGTCCTGGCAAAGCATCGACGCGCAAATCTGGTCCCACCTCTGGGAAACCCAGATGCCGCGCCTGCTGGGCAACACCCTCACCCTGGTGTTGGGCGTCGGTGTCGGTGTGACCTTGTTGGGCGTCAGCCTGGCCTGGTTGACCAGCCTCTGCGAATTCCCCGGACGGCGTTGGCTGGATTGGGCGCTGATGTTGCCCTTCGCCATTCCCGCGTACGTGCTGGCTTTCGTGTTTGTGGGCCTGCTGGATTTTGCAGGCCCGGTGCAAACCCTGCTGCGCGAATGGTTTGGCAGTGGTTTGAGGCTGCCGCGCGTGCGCTCGACCAGCGGGGTGATCATCGTTCTGGTGCTGGTCTTTTACCCGTATGTGTATTTGCTGGCACGCACCGCGTTCCTGGCCCAGGGCAAAGGCTTGATGGAAGCGGCGCGGGTGCTGGGACAATCGCCATGGCGAGCGTTCTGGCACGTGGCCCTGCCCATGGCACGGCCGGCGATTGGTGCCGGGGTGGCGTTGGCGCTGATGGAAACCCTGGCGGATTTCGGTGCGGTCTCGGTGTTCAACTTCGATACGTTCACCACCGCCATCTACAAAACCTGGTACGGCTTCTTCAGCCTTTCCAGCGCGGCACAGTTGGCCAGCCTGTTGCTGCTGGTGGTGATGTTGGTGCTGTACGGCGAACGTCGCGCACGCGGTGCCAGCCGGCCGAGTAATGAGCGGCCACGGGGCAAGGCGCTGTATCACTTGCGTGGGCTCAAGGCAGCGGCGGCCAGCGGCTGGTGCGGGCTGGTGTTCGCCTGTGCGTTTGTCGTCCCGATGCTGCAACTGGTCGTCTGGTTCTGGCAGCGCGGCCGCTTCGACCTGGATGAGCGCTATTCGGGCCTGATCGTCCACACGCTCTACTTGGGCGGCATCGCAGCGTTGATCACCGTAAGCGTGGCGTTGCTGCTGGCATTTGCCAACCGCCTGGCGCCGACCCGGGCGATCCGCTCCGGCATCAGCCTGGCCAATGTCGGCTATGCCTTGCCGGGCTCGGTGCTGGCGGTATCGATCATGTTGGCGTTCAGTTATCTGGATCGTGAGCTGGTGGTGCCGCTGTCTGGTTGGCTCGGTGGTGCGGGCAAGCCGTTGCTGCTGGGCAGCCTGTCGGCATTGGTGCTGGCGTACCTAGTGCGTTTCCTGGCGGTGGCCTATGGGCCGCTGGAAAACAGCCTGGCGCGCATCCGCCCGTCCTTGCCGGAAGCGGCCCGAAGCCTGGGCGTCAGCGGCCCGCGACTGTTTTGCAAAGTGTATCTGCCGTTGCTGCTGCCGGGGACCTTAAGTGCGGCGCTGCTGGTGTTCGTCGATGTGCTCAAGGAAATGCCCGCCACCTTGCTGATGCGCCCGTTCGGCTGGGACACCCTCGCGGTTCGTATTTTCGAAATGACCAGCGAAGGCGAGTGGGCACGGGCTTCTTTGCCGGCGTTGACCCTGGTGCTGGTGGGCCTGTTACCGGTGATCGGGCTGATCCGACGCTCTGCCCGGCAAATCGGTTAGGTGCCAGTCCTACAGCTTGCAGCTACAATGCGCGGCATTCGGTGCGGCCCGTCTTTCGGGTCGAGTCGCTGGGCGTGGCTGCGGGCCTTGTAATTCAAGGTGTTTGGCACGAACGGCAACGCTGCGCACCTTCGCCACGCCCGGAAGGAGAAACCCATGGGACAGCGTACGCCTCTGTACGACCTGCATCTCGCCCTCGGCGCGAAAATGGTCGATTTTGGCGGTTGGGATATGCCTTTGCACTACGGCTCGCAAGTTGAAGAACACCACCAGGTGCGACGCGACTGCGGGGTGTTCGATGTATCTCATATGACCGTGATCGATGTCAGCGGCCCCCAGGCCAAGGAATGGCTGCAGTATTTGCTGTCCAATGATGTCGAACGTCTGCATGGCTGCGGCCGTGCGTTGTACAGCGCCATGCTCAACGAAAAGGGCGGCGTGGTGGACGATATGATTGTCTACCGCACCGAGGACGCCTATCGGCTGGTGGTCAACGCCGCCACCCGCGATCAGGACATGGCGTGGATGCACGCGCAACTGGGTAATTATCAGGTGCAGCTGCATGAGCGGCCCGAATTGGCGATGCTCGCCATTCAAGGCCCCCACGCCCGGCAGAAAATTGCCGAGTTGGTCACCCAGTCCCGCGGCACCCTGATTCACCAACTCAAGCCCTTCGAAGGCCACGCCGATGGCGATTGGTTTATCGCGCGCACGGGCTACACCGGCGAAGATGGCCTGGAGATTGTCCTGCCTGCTGATCAGGCGCCAGGCTTTTTCAACGATCTGGTGGGCGCAGGTATTTCACCCATCGGTCTCGGCGCCCGGGATACCCTTCGCCTGGAGGCTGGCATGAACCTGTATGGTCAGGACATCCACCAGGACGTTTCGCCCCTGGCATCGAACATGGCCTGGAGTATTGCCTGGGAACCTGCCGAGCGAAATTTCATTGGTCGCACCGCGCTGGAAGCGGAAAAAGCGGCGGGTGTGCAGTTCAAACTGGTCGGGCTGGTACTGGAGGAACGCGGG
Organism: Pseudomonas sp. 58 R 12; assembly: GCF_900005865.1. Classification (NCBI taxonomy): domain Bacteria; kingdom Pseudomonadati; phylum Pseudomonadota; class Gammaproteobacteria; order Pseudomonadales; family Pseudomonadaceae; genus Pseudomonas; species Pseudomonas sp. 58 R 12. The sequence continues at coordinate 348,839 of NZ_CVTP01000016.1, read as the reverse complement.
GTTCTGCGTGCTCACCAGGTGGTTCGTATCGCCAATATTGGCGAAGGGGAGATCACCAGTGGTAGTTTCTCTCCTACGCTGAGCAAATCCATTGCCCTGGCGCGTGTACCGACGGCCACCGCCGATCGGGCCGAAGTGGAAATCCGCGGCAAGTGGTACCCGGTTCGAGTGGTCAAACCGACCTTCGTGCGCCATGGCAAGACCTTGATCTAACCTATTCCCGGCAGGCCGAAGGCCGCTGACATTACTTCTTGAGGACACAGACTATGAGCGATATCCCTGCCGACCTGCGTTTTGCCGAAAGCCACGAATGGGCACGCCTGGAAGCTGACGGCACCGTGACCGTCGGGATCTCCGACCATGCCCAGGAAGCGTTGGGTGATGTGGTGTTTGTTGAACTGGCTGAAGTTGGCGCTACGTTTGAAGCCGAAGGCCAGGCGGGTGTGGTTGAGTCGGTGAAGGCTGCTTCGGATATCTACGCCCCGGTTGCAGGCGAAGTGATTGCAGTCAATGAGGAGCTGAGCGGTAGCCCTGAACTGCTGAACTCTGACCCGTACGGCGCGTGGATCTTCAAGCTCAAGCCAAGCAACCCGACTGATCTGGAAAAACTGCTGGATGCTGCCGGTTACAAAGCCGCCATCGGCGAGTAAACGCAAAGAGTTACAACAATGCAAATCAGTGTGGGAGCTGGCTTGCCTGCGATGCAGACACCTCGGTGTATCAGTACACCGCAGTGATGCCATCGCAGGCAAGCCAGCTCCCACATCTTATTGTGGTGAGCCAGATTTTTCAGCCTGCGTTCAAGACTGCCTTGACCGCTGCCACCGACCGCTCCACATCCGCCTCTGTCATCGCCGTAAACATTGGCAATGATACGATCAAGCGCCCAACCTTTTCCGCCACCGGAAACATGCCTTCCTTGAACCCCTGCGCCCGATAAAGACTCAGCAGATGGATCGGCGGGTAGTGATAGCCAATGCCGACGCCGTGGGCCTGCATCTGCTCCATGAAGGTGGCGCGGGCCGGCAGACCGTCCTGACGCTCCGGCAGTACCAGTTGGAACAGGTGCCAGTTGCTGTTTTCGAAATCCGCCGGCGGCAGTTGCGCGCCGTATTGCGCTTCAAAGTCATCGCCAAAGCATTTGAAGTAGTGCTGCGCCAGGTTCTGGCGGTGAGCGGTGATCTTTTCGATATGGGCAAATTGCCCCAAACCGATGGCTGCGGCGATGTCGGTCATGTTGAACTTGCCACCCAGCACATCCACATCCAGGCCGTCGAAGCCTGTGCGGGTAACGCCTTGCAGGCGGTATTTTTCTGCCAGCCGCGCTTCTTCGGCATTGTTCAACACAAGGCAGCCGCCTTCGGAAGAGGTGATGTTCTTGTTGGCCTGGAAGCTGAACGACACAAAATCCCCGGTGGCGCCGATACGCTCGCCATCCCAGCTTGAACCCAGCGCCTGGGCAGCATCCTCAACGATACGCAGGTTGTACTTGTTGGCCAGTGCATACAGCATCGGCATGTCCAGGGGTAGGCCAGCGAGGTACACCGGGATGATCGCCTTGGTGCGCGGGGTAATCGCAGCCTCTACCTGGGCCAGGTCGATATTGCGAGTAATCGGGTCAATATCGGCAAACACTGGCGTAGCGCCGACTTCCAGGATCACGTTGGCCGTGGCAACCCAAGAGATCGGCGTGGTGATGACTTCATCGCCCGGCCCGATACCGGCAATGCGCAAGGCAATCTCCATGGTGCAGGTGCCCGAGTTGAAGGTACGCACCGGGCGGCCGCCAAAGTATTCCGATAACTGAGCCTCGAATGCCTGCACTTTCGGCCCGCTGGTGATCCAGCCCGAGCGCAATACATCGCCAACCGCCGAGATGGTGGCTTCGTCAATGGTAGCTTTGGAAAACGGCAGGAAGGGCTGTTGGCTCATGACGACGAAGGCATCCGTTTCAGATTGGCGATGAGTGAGCGAGGTATCAGTACGGCATGGTTGCACGGCTTGACTGAATATAGCCTGTCGTCCGTGAATGAATTGTCATACTGCGGGTTAAAACGCGGGCAAAAAAATGCCGCTTCAACAGCGGCATTTTTCAGAGCGATGAAATCACTCGGTAACGGCGTTTTTCGCAAGGATGGCGTTGGCCAGCTCCATATCCGTGGCCTGTAGGCCAGGGTTATCGGCGCGGACTTTCTGCATTGCGGCTTCCAGGTATGGACCACGGATGCCGCCGTCGCTGGCAACAAAGCTGCCGGCGTCGTCTTGTGCGGCAACCACCAGCTTGTGGTCCTTGAAGGTCAGGTACGTCGAGCCAGTAGTGGCGCCCGACGAGATGACATTGCGCCAGAAACTGTCGGCCATGGCTGAACCGACAGGAAGGGAAAGCACAGCAAGGGTTGCGACAGCATATTTGAGACGCATGATGGGTGACTCCGGTGGGTTATCTGTACATTATGATTGTAGATAGCCCAGCCGAGTTCCATCACTGACTAAACAGTTTCAACCTTTAACACCACGCCCTCCTGACTAACCACACGGACTTGGGCGCCTACAGGGCTGTCCGGGCCGGTCACCATCCACACGCCATCGCCGACTTTCACTTTGCCACGGCCGTCCACGATCGCCTGATGCACGATAAACATACGGCCGATAAGCTCCGAGCCCCGTTCGTTCAGCCCGGGTTGGTCACTTGCCTTGGCGCTGCTGCGCTGACGCTTCCACCAATACACCGCCGTCAGGATCGATAACACGGCAAACAGCAGCAACTGCCACTCCAGCCCCAGGGGCGGCACCAGGAACTTGATCACGCCCACGGCAGCCGCTGCGATACCCATCCATAACAGGTACCCACCGGCGCCAAATACTTCAAGAATCAACAGCACCGTACCCAGTGCCAGCCAATCCCAGAACGACAAATGCTGCAGGAAATCCCACATGGTGCTGGCCTCAGCCTTTCTTGTTGTCGAACGTCGCCTTGACGATCTCGCCGATACCGCCGACCGCACCGATCACCTGGCTGGCTTCCAGCGGCATCAGGATGACCTTGCTGTTGTTGGCGGACGCCAGCTTGCCCAGTGCGTCGATGTATTTTTGCGCGACGAAGTAGTTGATGGCTTGAACGTTACCGGTGGCGATCGCCTCGGAAACGACTTGAGTCGCACGAGCCTCAGCTTCAGCCTGACGTTCACGGGCTTCAGACTCCAGGAACGCAGCTTGGCGCCCACCTTCGGCCTCAAGAATTTGTGCCTGCTTCTTGCCTTCTGCTGTCAGGATCGCCGACGCCCGCAGGCCTTCGGCCTCCAGGATCTGCGCGCGCTTGATCCGCTCGGCTTTCATCTGGCCAGACATGGCTGCCATAAGGTCGGCGGGCGGGCTGATGTCCTTGATCTCGATACGGGTGATCTTGATGCCCCATGGCGCAGTAGCTTCATCAACGGTGCGCAACAGTTTTTCGTTGATACCGTCACGCTGGCTGAGCATGGCATCCAGCTCCATGGAGCCGAGCACAGTACGGATATTGGTTTGCAGCAGGTTGCGGATGGCGTGTTCGAGGTTATTGACCTCATAGGCCGCCTGGGCGGTGTTGACCACCTGGAAGAAGCACACGGCGTCGATCTGCACGGTGGCGTTGTCGGCTGTGATCACTTCCTGGGGCGGGATGTCCAGCACGCTCTCCATCACGTTGATCTTGCGACCGATGCGGTCCATGACCGGGATGATGATGTTCAGGCCAGGCTTGAGAGTGTTGGTGTATCGGCCAAAACGCTCGACTGTCCACTGGTACCCTTGGGGGACGACCTTGAAGCCCATGAACAGGATGGCGATGGCCAAGCCCACAAAAAGAAGCAGTACGGTTCCGATCTGCATAGCGATTCCCTATCTGATGGTGTCAGTGAAACGACGTTCGGCCGATTGTAACGGTGTTGTCACCGATAAGAACGGTTTCACCGCGTAACAAACAAAGGATTTGTTACCGAATCCCCAGGCGTCACCCGCAATACTTCCGCCAGAGTGGTCAGCCCCGCTTCGACCTTTTGCAAGCCAGCGCGGCGCAGGCTGCACATGCCTTGTGCAACCGCTGCCTGGCGCAGGGCCTGCACGTCGGCGCCGGGCGTGATCAGCGCCTTGAGCGCTTCGTTCAACACCATGATTTCGTAAACGCCGGCTCGCCCCCGATAACCGCTGTTTCGGCATTCAACGCACCCGACGGCCTCATGGCCCTCACCCTGCGCACGTTTGCAGTGAGGGCACAAAACCCGCACCAACCGCTGCGCCATTACGCCCAGCAAGGTAGCCTTGATTAAATAGTGAGCAATGCCTAGCTCCTGCAAACGGCTGATGGCGCTGGGTGCATCGTTGGTATGCAGTGTGGATAGCACCAAGTGCCCGGTCAGCGCGGCCTGGATTGCCATTTCCGCAGTTTCCTGGTCGCGGATTTCGCCGATCATGATGATGTCCGGGTCCTGACGCAGCAGGGCGCGGATGCCGCTGGCAAAGGTCAGGTCGATGTTGTGTTGCACCTGCATCTGGTTGAACGCGGGTTCGACCATCTCGATCGGGTCTTCCACGGTGCACAGGTTGACCTCCCGGGTCGCCAGTTGCCTGAGCGTGGTGTAAAGGGTGCTGGTCTTGCCCGAACCCGTAGGGCCGGTGACCAGGATGATGCCGTTGGTCTGGCCAGTCATGGCGAGCCAGCGTTGTTGGTCCTCACTGGACAGGCCTAACTGGTCAAAGCCCTTGAGCAGCACTTGCGGGTCGAAAATCCGCATCACCAGTTTCTCGCCAAATGCCGTCGGCAACGTGGAAAGGCGCAGTTCGACTTCAGCCCCCGTCGGGCTTTTGGTCTTGACCCGGCCGTCCTGTGGCCTGCGTTTTTCCGCCACGTTCATGCGGCCCAGGCTCTTCAGGCGGCTGACCACGGCCATCGTGACCTGTGGCGGAAACTGATAGACATCATGCAGCAGCCCATCGATGCGAAAGCGCACACGGCCCTGTTCACGGCACGGTTCAATATGGATATCGCTGGCGCGCTGGGCAAAGGCGTACTGCAGCAGCCAGTCGACGATGTTGACGATATGCGCATCGTTGGCATCCGGCTCCTGGTCGCTGGCGCCAAGGTTGAGCAGGTCGACATTGCCAGGGGCCGCGACCTTTTGATCGGCGCCGCTGACGGACTTGGCCAGCCGGTAAAACTCGCCGATACAGCGGGCGATGTCCTGGGGGTTGGCGACCACCCGCTTGATCGAGCGCTTGAGTACCTGGGCGAGCCCGGCTTCCCAGCTGGTGATGTGAGGCTGGGCGCTGGCGACGGTGACGGTCTGTGCGTCCACCGCCACCGCCAGGATGGCATGGCGTTGAGCGAAGGCGTGGGACATCAGCGGCACGACCGTCGCGACGTCGATCTTCAACGGGTCGATGCGCAGGTAAGGTTGCCCGGCATGCTGGGCAAGCCATTCGGTCAGTGTTTCCAGGTTGGGGCCAAGGGCTGCGATGCTTTCCAAGGGATGCTGGGTGTTGCTGGCCGGTAGCGCCGACAAGCGTTGCGCTATCTCGGGTGTGATCAGTTTTCCGTCGACCAAAGCCGGCAACAGCTGGTGCAGTTCCAATCGTTGGTCAGCGGGCATGAAGATTTTCCTGGATGGCAGTGGGCGTAAATCCCAGGCTAGCCAGCCCCTGAATATCTGCCTCTCAGGGTGTATTGCAGATTTTTACCGAGCGACCGCCACCATCGCTTGAGGCCCCGTAGAGTCAGCTGACCACACATTCAGCGCGCACACGTTGATCAGGTTTCGAATCTTTTCACCGATTACCTGAGCGCGGTGCCAGCTCAGGCCGTCCATCACAATGCCGATGTTCAGCAGGTCATGCTCCCTGTTCACTGTGACGTGTCGCGGTGTCAAAAACTGCAGCGCGAAATAGTTGAGCACTCGGCACAGCACATCCGGCTCCGCCTCGGCGACGATCTGGTAATGCGCCTGACAATGGGCGTTGTTGACGGCCCAAGCGTCGACGCGAGTGACAGGGTGAGTGGTTTCGACGGCGTGCATGGGAAAGCTCCAGATTCGACTGGAGAAATTTTTACATTCGCCATGGGAGATTTCTTATCTAAGATGAGCCTGTTTTGCGAATAATCGAATCAATCAATTCAAGATAAGCGCCATAGAAGGTATTTATATGCACAGCGAGCTGGACGCCTACGACCGCCGTATCCTGGCCCTGCTGCAAGAGGACGCCTCGCTTTCCAGTGCACAAATTGCCGAACAGGTGGGCCTGTCCCAGTCGCCCTGCTGGCGGCGCATCCTGCGGCTCAAGGAAGAGGGGGTGATTCGCGGCCAGGTCACCTTGCTCGATCGCAAGAAGATCGGTCTCAATACGCAGATATTCGCCGAGGTCAAACTCAACGCCCACGGCCGTTCCAACTTCACTGAGTTCACCGACGCGATTCGCGGCTTTCCGGAAGTGCTGGAATGTTATGTGCTGATGGGGGCGGTGGATTTTCTGTTGCGAATTGTCACTTCGGACATTGAGGCGTATGAGCGGTTTTTCTTCGAGAAGTTGTCGATGGTGCCGGGGATTCAGGAGGTTAATTCGATTGTGGCGCTATCCGAGATCAAGTCCACGACCAGCCTGCCAGTATTGCGCTGATCGAGCCGGCCTCATCGCGGGCAAGCCCGGCTCCCACAGGGAATGCATTCCAAATGTGGGAGCCGGGCGTGCCCGCGATGGCGATATTACAGACGCAGAAGGGTCTTCCAGGCACGGTTCTGATACACCGCAATCGCCTGATGCATCCGCGCATCCAGCGACTCATCGGTGATCGGCTGGTTGGCCAGTTGCGCCAACTTGTTCAGCTCGCCATACAGGCGGTCCAGTTCCGGAACGTCGACCACGTTACGCGCATGGTGCAGCCAGGCCTGGATGCGTTCGATACGCGGCAGTTGCTCAGCCAGGTCTTCCGGCTGCTGCTGGTAGCGCGGCAGTTGCAGGGCGACAGCATCGTCGGCCAGCAGGCGCGGCAGCCAGTTGGTGATTTGCGCAGCGCCCTGGCGATTGCCGCGCACGTTGCGGTCGGCGGTCCAGGTGCGGGCCAGCAGCCAGCGCGAAGTGCTCAGTGAGAACAGGCCCCAACGCACGTCTTCCAGTTCTTCGGCGAACTGTTCCGGCGCGGCTTTACGGATGTCTTCATCGTCGTCACCGGCTTGTACCAGTGGGCGCCAGTCTTCCAGAAGAGCATCGAGTGCGCTGCGCAGTTCGCTGGTGGATTGACGCGGCGCGGCCTGGCCGAGGCTTCCGATCAGGGCACGCAGTTCGCCGAGGGTGTCGACCCAGTCTTGCAACAGGCGCCAGTGGCCATTGAAACGGTATTGCTCGGCCAGGCGTTGGCTGCTGCCGAGCAGGTGCCACATGATCGCAGCGAAGGCATCGTCCAGCGGCATTTCGGCGTGGATCTGCGGCGCCGGCAGGCTCAACGAGTAGCTGCTGGCGTCATACAGACGGTAGCCACGCTCGGCCTTGCTGATGTCGCAAGGCATCAGCGCCAGGGTCGCGGCCAGTTCGGCGGCCAGTTCCAGCAGGGCAGCCGGATCGCCTTCGCGCAGTTCCAGTTCCAGCTCGCAGATTTCTTCTTTCTGCTTGCCGACTACCACGTGGCCCAGGTCCAGGGCGGCTTCGATCACCACCTTGGCCTTGCCACGGCCCCAGGCGATCTCGGCGCGTTCACGCACGAAATCGGTGGTGAAGATCGGCTTGAGGGTCTTTTTGTCCAGCTCAGCCAGTTGCTCGGGCCAGCATTCTCCGTCGAGTTTCTTCACGTCGAGCTTGGCTTTGGGCAGGTCCCAGTTGTATTCGTTACGTTCCGACAAACCGGCGACGCTCTGACCACGGGTCTTGAGGGTCTGGATGATTTCGTCACCGTCCTTGCGCAGGCGCAGGGCGACTTTGGCCTGGGCCAGGTCGCGCTCAGGGGTGTCGAAATACTGGTTCATCAACTCACGGCGTTCCCAGCCACTTTTGTTGCGTTTTTTCAGTAGCGGGTGCTCACGCAGCGCGGCGAGTGTTTCGCGGCTGACGCGGAGCTTGATTTCGGTTTCTTTCTGCATGGCCGGAAAATCCAGGATCGGGAGCGCAGCCGGGAAAAAGAGTGGCTGCCAAGGTCGTGCAGTGTACAGGACTGAGCCCGGCAACGTGCCGCAACGGTTTATTGTGTCGTGCAGATGGCTCTATAGTGGGGCTCATCCGTGAAGTTGAGAGACCGCGCATGCCGTTACCCTCCATGAAAGAGCAGTTTGCCGCGCTGATTGCCGCGCCTTCGGTCAGTTGCACCCAAGCGGCTCTCGACCAGACCAACCGCCCGGTGATCGATTTGCTCGCCAGTTGGCTGGGTGACCTGGGTTTCGCCATCGACATCCAGCAAGTCAGCCCTGGCAAGTTCAACCTGCTCGCCAGTTACGGCAGCGGCCCCGGTGGGCTGGTGCTGGCCGGTCATAGCGATACCGTCCCTTATGACGCCGCGCTGTGGAAGACTGATCCGCTCAAACTGACGGAAGTCGACGGCCGCTGGGTAGGACTGGGCAGTTGTGACATGAAGGGCTTTTTTGCTCTGGCGATTGAAGCGGTGCTGCCGCTACTGGATCAACCGTTCAAGCAACCGCTGCTGATTCTCGCCACCTGCGATGAAGAGAGCTCTATGTCCGGCGCCCGCGCGCTGGCCGAGGCAGGGCGCCCGTTGGGCCGCGCGGCGGTGATCGGTGAGCCGACCGGGCTCAAGCCGATCCGCCTGCACAAAGGCGTGATGATGGAGCGCATCGACATCCTCGGCCAGAGTGGCCATTCGTCGGACCCAAGCCTGGGCCACAGTGCCCTCGAAGCCATGCACGACGCCATGGGCGAACTGCGCGGGCTGCGCCTGGCCTGGCAACGTGAGTACCGCAATCCGCAATTCAGTGTGCCGCAGCCGACCCTGAATTTTGGCTGCATCCATGGCGGCGACAACCCCAACCGCATCTGCGGCCAGTGTTCCCTGGAGTTCGACCTGCGGCCCTTGCCGGGCATGGACCCGCAAGTGTTGCGCGCGGCCATCCGGCAGAAGCTTGAGCCCTTGGCCGAGCGGCATAAGGTCAAGATTGACTACGCGCCGTTGTTCCCCGAGGTGCCGCCGTTTGAGCAAGCCGAAGACGCCGAGCTTGTGCGGGTTGCGGAACGATTGACCGGTCATCGTGCTGAAGCAGTAGCGTTCGGCACCGAAGCGCCTTATCTTCAGCGCCTTGGTTGCGAAACCCTGGTACTTGGCCCTGGCGACATCGCTTGCGCCCATCAGCCGGGCGAGTACCTCGAAATGTCACGCTTGACGCCTACAGTGCGTCTATTACGGGAACTGATCGAACATTACTGCCTGAAACCTGCATAAATTAACCTCTGCCCATTCGTACATAAGGAGAGTGAGCGTGTCGCCAAGCCTGTTCCGACGATAACCATCAGCCCGCTGTGCGCTTTCACGATTCATCCTTTTTCGGCTGCTTTTTATTACAGGCCCAGGTTCTATGCCCGACTACGTTAATTGGCTTCGTCACGCGTCCCCTTACATCAACGCCCACCGCGACTGCACCTTTGTAGTCATGCTGCCCGGCGATGGTGTGGAACATCCCAACTTCGGCAATATCGTCCACGACCTGGTGCTGCTCCACAGCTTGGGCGTGCGGCTGGTGCTGGTGCACGGTTCGCGCCCGCAGATCGAAGTGCGCCTTGAAGCGCGTGGCCTGACCCCTACTTACCACGAAGGCATGCGCATCACCGACGCGGCGACGCTGGAGTGCGTGATCGACGCGGTCGGCCACCTGCGTATCGCCATTGAAGCGCGCCTGTCGATGGACATGGCCTCGTCGCCGATGCAGGGCTCGCGCCTGCGCGTAACCAGCGGCAACTTCGTGACCGCGCGCCCTATCGGCGTATTGGACGGCGTGGACTATCACCACACCGGCGAAGTGCGCCGGGTCGACCGCAAGGGTATTAATCGCCTGCTGGACGAGCGCTCCATCGTGCTGTTGTCGCCGCTGGGGTATTCGCCCACTGGTGAGATCTTCAACCTGGCCTGCGAAGACGTCGCCACGCGCGCCGCCATCGACTTGGGTGCCGACAAGCTGCTGCTGTTCGGCGCCGACTTGGGCCTGATCGATGAAAATGGTCGCCTGGTGCGTGAACTGCGCCCGCAACAAGTGCCGGCCCACCTGCAGCGCCTGGGCAGCAACTACCAGGCCGAATTGCTCGACGCCGCCGCAGAAGCTTGCCGGGGTGGAGTAGGGCGCAGCCATATCGTCAGCTACGCCGAAGACGGCGCTTTGCTCACCGAGCTGTTTACCCGTGACGGCGGCGGTACGCTGGTGGCCCAGGAGCAATTTGAACTGGTGCGCGAAGCGGCGATTGAAGACGTGGGCGGCTTGCTCGACCTGATCAGCCCGCTGGAAGAGCAGGGCATCCTGGTGCGCCGTTCGCGGGAAGTGCTGGAGCGTGAGATCGAGCAGTTCAGCGTGGTTGAGCGCGAAGGCATGATCATCGCGTGTGCAGCGCTGTATCAGATCGCGGATTCGGATGCGGGTGAGCTGGCGTGCCTGGCAGTGAACCCGGAATATCGCCACGGTGCGCGGGGTGATGTGTTGCTGGAGCGCATCCAGACCCGAGCGCGGGCGCAGGGCTTGAAGACGTTGTTTGTCCTCACCACCCGTACCGCCCACTGGTTCCGTGAGCGGGGGTTTGTACCGAGCAGCGTGGATCGTCTGCCGTCGGCGCGGGCTTCGCTGTACAACTACCAGCGTAATTCGAAGATTTTTGAGAAGGCGTTGTAGGCCCGATTTCGGCGGTCAAGCAGGTCAACGTGTGAGAGGGGGCTTGCTCCCGATGGCGGAGTGTCAGTCGATAGTACTTGACTGGCTCACCGCTATCGGGAGCAAGCCCCTTCTCATTTCTATTCCTTCAGAAGTATTGATCAGGGCCGATACGATGGCAGGCACACCGTGAAACCAGCGGTGTTGACATCAAAAGAAAGTATTAGCGATACAAAAACTGTAACAAATTGACGGGAGGATGTGCGTTTCGCCATCATGGCGTCGCTTTTTTGATCGTGAGTGACGTATGAAGCCGTACAGTCAGACTAAACGGTCTAAAAAAGCGCTGGTAAATACCCTTTAGGAATAGCTTGTGTAACGTTCAGTCTACGTAGATTGGGTCGTTTCGCGAAAATGCTTATTCCTGAATCGTATGAAAAAGAATGAAATAATTCTTTTTGGGTGTATGAAAAACTCATTACCCTGCAGGGACCAAATCAACTGCGATTAGACGAAGGTAGTAGACACACAAGGTTACGATTGACTTGTCAGTCACTATGCGGCGCTAATCGCGCATCTGTGGATCGAGGGCGTCAGACCCGAGACCAAAGAAATACAAAAATTAGAAACGAGAGGAGCGGTACATGAATAAGTCCACCTTGGCTTTGGCTGTAGCTTTGGGCGCAATCGCCCAGCAAGCAGGCGCTGCCGGTTTCATCGAAGACAGCAAGGCCACCCTGGGTCTGCGTAACTTTTACATCAACACGGATAACCGTGACGGCTCTGCAAACCCGTCCAAGAACGAAGAGTGGGGCCAAGGCTTCGATCTGCGTTTTATTTCGGGCTATACCCAAGGCACCGTTCAGTTCGGCGTTGATGCCATCGGCTTGTACGGCGTTCGCCTCGATTCGGGCCGTGGCACCAGCGGTAACATCGCCGGTACTTCGTCCGGCGGCACTGTGTTCCCAAGCGACGGCAACCGTGCGGTCCACGATTTCGCCAGCCTGGGCGTGACCGGTAAGGTGAAGGTCTCCCAGACCGAGCTGAAGCTGGGCACCTTGCAGCCTAAGCTGCCAGTTATCGTGACCAACGATGGTCGTATGCTGCCGCAAACCTTCCAAGGCGGTCAGATCACCACCAACGACATCAAGGACTTGACCCTGGTTGCCGGCCAAGTCGAGAAGGCCAAGGGTCGTAACTCCAGCAACAACGAAAACCTGTCGATCGGCGGCGCCAACGGTGGCTCCAACTACAATGCCGGCAAGTTCAGCAACAAGTTCTACTACGCCGGTGGTGACTACAAGCTCACCAAGGACCTGACTGCCCAGTACTACTACGGCAATCTGGAAGACTTCTACAAACAGCACTTCCTGGGTCTGACCCACAACTGGTCGATCGGCCCGGGCGTATTGAAGTCTGACCTGCGTTATTTCAACAGCTCGGACGATGGTAAAAACGGCGACACCGCCGCTTACTTCTCCAGCGGTAACTACAACAACTTCAACGCCGGTAAAGGCAAGGTCGACAACAACCTGTACAGCGGCCTGTTCCTGTACACCGTTGCCGGTCACACCTTCGGTGGTGGTTATCAAGTCAGCAATGGCAGCAGCGACTTCCCTTGGTTGAACCAGGGCGATGGTTCGTCGGCTTACCTGACTACCGACATGCAGATCCAGAAGTTCGCCCGTGCTGGCGAGCGTACCTGGCAAGCACGTTACGCTTACGACTTCGCAAAAGTCGGTGTACCTGGCCTGACCGCTGGTGTTGTCTACCTCAAAGGTAGCGACATCGACACCATCGCCAACAACGCTGGTCGTGCTGAAACTACCGGCCAGTCCGAGTGGGAACGCGACATCACCGTTGCTTACGTAATCCCAGAAGGCCCGCTGAAAAACCTCGGCGTCGCCTGGAAAAACGCGATGTGGCGTACCGACCTGGCGAACACCCGTTCCCAGGACGAAAACCGCCTGATCGTCAGCTACTCGCTGCCACTGTTCTAGTAGTGTGAAGCTGTTGTAACTGTGTAAAACCTTGCCCGGTGCAACACCGGGCAAGGTGTCTTACTTTCAAGTCGGGCTAAACCCCCGCAAGCCCTTCCTGAACCCCTCTGTGTACAGCGTCTCAAGGCCTTCTCGAACCTTGGAATCGATGTTGCTCCTCGCCTGCTCCCACGTCCAATGAACAGATTTTTAATATTCCTTTATCGTCTAGATAAATCGATATTTATTCTTTTTAAATAATTCGCAATCCATGCACAGTGGGATCCATAAGCACTCACCAGGAGCACCACCATGAGCCTAAGACTGGGCGATATCGCCCCCGACTTCGAACAGGATTCCAGCGCCGGTACGATTCGTTTCCACGAATGGCTGGGCGATAGTTGGGGTGTGTTGTTTTCTCACCCGGCGGACTTCACCCCGGTGTGCACCACCGAGCTGGGCTTCACCGCCAAGCTCAAGGACGAATTTGCTCAGCGCGGCGTCAAGGCAATTGCCCTGTCGGTCGATCCGGTGGACTCGCACCACACGTGGATCGAAGACATCAACGAAACCCAGAACACCATCGTCAACTTCCCAATCCTGGCGGATGCCAATCGTAAAGTGTCCGACCTCTACGACCTGATCCACCCGAACGCCAGTGACACCCTCACCGTGCGCTCTTTGTTCGTGATCGACCCGAACAAGAAAATCCGCCTGACCATCACCTACCCGGCCAGTACCGGCCGTAACTTCCACGAAATCCTGCGGGTCATCGACTCGCTGCAGCTGACCGACAACCACAAGGTCGCCACGCCCGCCAATTGGCAGGACGGTGATGAGGTGGTGATCGTGCCGTCGCTCAAGGATGAGGACGAGATCAAGAAGCGCTTTCCGAAGGGGTATCGGGCGGTGAAGCCGTATCTGCGCCTGACACCTCAGCCTAACCGTTGATACCGAATCGCGGGCAAGCCCGCTCCCACAGGGGAATGCGCTCAACTGTGGGAGCCGGGCTTGCCCGCGATGGCGTCGGTACATGCACCACAGCATTTGAGTTGGAACCAAAACACACAGCAGGGGTTTTCAGGCCGTTTTTACGGCCTTTTTTTTCGCCCGGAGATTCATCACCCGCATATGCATTTAAAGAATAAACAAATGAAAAAATAAGATTTAAAGATATATAAATCTGCTGATAAGGTCTGTTCCATCTTGGCGCCGTCGCCACACAGCGAACCGCTGACACCTGCTCAAGGAATACCTGCATGTTGGTCGTAACACTTGGAGGCAGTCCCAGCCAGCGTTCGCGCTCCGGGGTGTTGCTGGATAAAACCCGACAGTGGTTGCAAGACAAAGGCGTGGAAGTGGTGAGTTACCAGATACGGGACTTCCCGGCTGAAGACTTGCTGCACGCTCGCTTCGACAGCCCCAAGGTCATCGACCTGCTGCAACAGGTGGCGAATGCGGATGGCCTGGTGATTGCCACGCCGGTCTACAAGGCTTCGTTTTCCGGCGCGCTGAAAACCGTGCTCGACCTGCTGCCCGAACGCGCCCTGGCCCACAAGATCGTGTTGCCGATGGCGACTGGCGGCAGCATCGCCCACATGCTGGCGGTGGACTACGCCTTGAAGCCGGTGTTGTCGGCGCTGAAAGCCCAGGAATTGCTCCACGGAATTTTTGCCGAGGACAGCCAGATCGCTTATGCCGAAGGCAGCGCACAAGCGCAGCTGGTGCCGGTGCTCGAACACCGGTTGCACGAAGCTCTTGAGCAGCTCCTCAGCGCCATGGCTCGTCGCCCGAAACCGCTGGACCCGCATGTGTTGAATGAACGTTTGTTGAGTGCTCGCTGGAGCATTTAAGCGGTACCCGACATCAAGTAACACTCACCTTACTCAGCCGCCAACGGCCAAGCAGGTGCAGCCAAAACCCTATTCGCATATTTGGAGAGAGCGCCATGCGCACTGTCATCTTGCGTCGTGGTCTGGTCGCACTGTTTGCTGCGGCTGTGTCCTTCGGCGCCATTGTTCAAGCTCAAGCCGCCGAGACCTTGCGTATCGGTTACCAGAAGTACGGCACGCTGGTGCTGCTCAAAGCCAAGGGCACCCTGGAAAAACGCCTGGCCGCCCAAGGCGTGAACGTGCAATGGACCGAGTTTCCCGGTGGGCCGCAATTGCTCGAGGGCCTGAACGTCGGCTCCATCGACTTCGGCGTGACCGGCGAAACCCCACCGGTGTTCGCCCAGGCGGCTGGTGCCGACTTGCTCTACGTGGCCTACGAACCGCCCGCGCCGACCAGCGAAGCGATCCTGGTGCCGAAAGATTCGCCGATCAAATCCGTGGCCGAGCTCAAGGGCAAGAAAATCGTGCTCAACAAAGGCTCCAACGTGCACTACCTGCTGGTACGTGCGCTGGAAGACGCCGGCCTGAAATACACCGACGTGCAGACCGTGTTCCTGCCGCCCGCCGATGCGCGTGCCGCCTTTGAGCGTGGCAGCGTGGATGCGTGGGTGATCTGGGACCCGTACCAGGCTGCCGCCGAGAAACAACTGCAAGCACGCACCCTGCGTGACGGTACCGGCATTGCCGACAACCATCAGTTCTACCTGGCGACCAAGCCGTACGCTGAAAAAAATCCGGAAGTGATCAAGGCGTTGATCGAAGAAGTGCGCGCCGTGGGCGAATGGTCCAAGGCCAACCCGCAGGAAGTGACTGAACAAGTCGCTCCGCTGCTCGGCCTGCCGGCTGACATCACCCTGACCTCGGTGAAACGCCAAGGCTACGGTGCGCTGTTCCTGACCCCGCAAGTGGTCGCTGCCCAGCAGAAAATCGCCGACACCTTCTACCAACTCAAATTGATCCCCAAGCCCTTGAGCATCAAGGACGTGATCTGGACACCACCCGCCGCCGTTGCCAAAGCGCCGTAATCCGATTTTTCAGGAGACAACTCCATGAGCCTCACTATTTTCTGGTTCCTGCCTACCCACGGCGACGGCCATTACCTTGGCACCGCCGAAGGCGCTCGCGCCGTTGACCACGGTTACCTGCAGCAAGTGGCCCAGGCCGCTGACCGCCTGGGGTTCGGCGGGGTGCTGATCCCTACCGGTCGCTCCTGCGAAGACTCGTGGCTGGTGGCTGCCTCGCTGATTCCGGTGACCCAGCGTCTGAAATTCCTTGTCGCGTTGCGCCCCGGGATCATTTCCCCGACGGTGGCCGCGCGTCAGGCTGCGACCCTGGATCGCCTGTCTGGCGGCCGTGCGTTGTTCAATCTGGTCACCGGTGGTGACCCGGAGGAATTGGCCGGCGACGGTCTGTTCCTCAGCCATGAAGAGCGCTACCAGGCTTCTGTGGAGTTCACCCGCATCTGGCGCCGCGTGCTGGAAGGCGAAACCGTGGATTACGACGGCGAGCACATCAGCGTCAAAGGCGCCAAGCTGCTTTACCCGCCGATCCAGCAACCACGCCCGCCGCTGTACTTCGGCGGTTCCTCCGAGGCCGCCCAGGACCTGGCTGCCGAACAAGTGGAAATGGTGCTGACCTGGGGCGAGCCACCGGCTGCCGTCGCTGAAAAGATCGAGCAGGTACGGGCCAAGGCCGCGAAGCTCGGGCGCACTGTGCGCTTTGGTATTCGCTTGCACGTGATCGTGCGTGAAACCAACGATGAGGCATGGAAAGCCGCCGACAAACTGATCTCTCATTTGGACGACGACACCATTGCTCGTGCCCAGGCCTCCCTGGCGCGTTTCGATTCCGTCGGTCAGCAACGCATGGCTGCCTTGCATGGCGGCAACCGCGACAACCTCGAAGTCAGCCCCAATCTGTGGGCCGGCGTTGGCCTTGTCCGAGGCGGCGCGGGTACGGCGCTGGTGGGCGATGGCCCAACGGTTGCTGAACGTGTGAAGGAATACGCAGCGCTCGGCATCGACACGTTTATCTTCTCTGGTTACCCACACCTGGAAGAGTCGTATCGCGTCGCCGAGCTGCTGTTCCCACACCTGGATATCGAGCGTCCCGAGCTGCCAAAAAGCGCCGGGTACGTCAGCCCGTTCGGCGAGATGGTCGCCAACGACATCCTTCCCAAAGCTGCGTCACAGAGCTGAGGCAGCGCCATGAACTTTGAAAAACTAAGCCATCGTGTGGCGCCCTGGGTACTGCCGATTCTCTTGCTGGCGGTGTGGCAGTTGTCGGTGTCGGCGGGCTGGTTGTCGACGCGCATTCTGCCGGCGCCCAGCGCCGTGATTGCAGCCGGCGTCCACCTGGTGGCCAGCGGCGAAATCTGGACACACCTGGCCATCAGCGGCTGGCGTGCGGGCCTGGGTTTTGTGATCGGCGGCAGCATCGGTCTGGCCCTGGGCTTTATCACCGGCCTGTCGGCGTGGGGCGAACGCCTGCTGGACAGCTCGGTGCAGATGATCCGCAACGTGCCGCACCTGGCGCTGATCCCGTTGGTAATCCTGTGGTTCGGCATCGACGAGACGGCGAAGGTTTTCCTGGTCGCCCTTGGCACGCTGTTCCCGATCTACCTCAACACGTATCACGGCATCCGCAATGTCGACCCGGCGCTGGTGGAAATGTCGCGCAGCTACGGCTTGTCCGGGTTCAGCCTGTTCCGTCAGGTGATCCTGCCCGGCGCGCTGCCGTCGATCCTGGTGGAGGTGCGGTTTGCCCTGGGCTTTATGTGGCTGACGCTGATCGTGGCGGAAACCATCTCGGCCAGTTCCGGTATCGGTTACCTGGCGATGAACGCCCGTGAATTCCTGCAAACCGATGTGGTGGTACTCGCGATTGTGATGTACGCGATCCTCGGCAAGCTGGCCGACCTGGCCGCGCGTGGCCTGGAGCGTGTGTGGCTGCGCTGGCACCCGGCGTATCAAGTGAATAAAGGAGGTGCGGCATGACAGCTCAACAACCCCCGCGCCTGCTGAAGGGGATTCCCTTGGCGGTGCGTAAACTGCGCAAGGCTTTTGGTGCGCGCGAAGTGCTCAAGGAAATCGACCTGCACATTCCTGCCGGCCAGTTCGTGGCGGTGGTCGGTCGCAGCGGTTGCGGCAAAAGTACGTTATTGCGCCTGCTGGCCGGCCTGGACAAAGCCAGCGGCGGCGAGCTGCTGGCCGGCTCCGCGCCGCTGAGCGAAGCGATTGAAGACACGCGGTTGATGTTCCAGGAAGCGCGCCTGCTGCCGTGGAAAAAGATTATCGATAACGTCGGCCTGGGCCTTAAAGGCAACTGGCGCCCCAAAGCGCTGGAAGCCCTGGAAGCAGTCGGCCTGGCCGAACGCGCCAATGAGTGGCCGGCGGCGCTGTCCGGTGGGCAGAAGCAACGCGTGGCCCTGGCGCGCGCCTTGATCCATCAACCGCGCCTGCTGTTGCTTGACGAGCCCTTGGGCGCGCTGGATGCCCTGACTCGTATCGAGATGCAGCAACTGATCGAAAACCTCTGGCAGAAGCACGGCTTTACCGTGTTGCTGGTGACCCACGATGTCAGCGAAGCCGTGGCCATTGCCGACCGGGTGATCCTGATCGAAGACGGCGAAATCGGCCTCGACCTGATCGTCGACCTGCCACGCCCACGGGCCCGCGGCTCGCATCGCTTGGCGGCGCTGGAAGCCGAAGTGCTCAACCGTGTGTTGTCGTTACCCGGCACGCCGCCGGAACCTGAACCTGTTTCACCGCTGCCTACGCAATTGCGTTGGGCTCAATAACTCACTTGTCCTACGAAGAGAGAACACCATGACTATTAAAGCCATCAACGTGCGTAACCAGTTCAAAGGCACGATCAAGGAAATCGTCGAAGGCGACGTGCTGTCGGAAATCGATGTGCAAACGGCGTCCGGCATCGTTACTTCGGTAATCACTACTCGCTCGGTCAAAGAGCTGGAGCTGGTGATTGGCAGCGAAGTGATTGCCTTTGTTAAGTCCACCGAGGTGTCGATTGCCAAGTTGTA
Source organism: Pseudomonas sp. 58 R 12 (assembly GCF_900005865.1). Classification (NCBI taxonomy): domain Bacteria; kingdom Pseudomonadati; phylum Pseudomonadota; class Gammaproteobacteria; order Pseudomonadales; family Pseudomonadaceae; genus Pseudomonas; species Pseudomonas sp. 58 R 12. The sequence continues at coordinate 330,109 of NZ_CVTP01000016.1, read as the reverse complement.
ATTGGCGTTGTTCTTGAGGCCGCTATCGCAGGCAAGCCAGCTCCCACATTTGACCGAGTTCCAAGGTTGGAATGCATTCAAATGTGGGAGCTGGCTTGCCTGCGATAGAGCCGGCCCTGTCAAACCAGGACTTGGCGCTTAGGCAAATACGCCGGCAAATAAAGCCCCACATACGCATCAAACACCCGCATCCCTTCCTCCGCCATGCGCGGCGTAATCAACCCATGTTGATGCACTGAGCGCGCATACACGCGGTCGCTCAGCTCCAGCGCTAACGCAAACACATCCACATCGCTGGGCAACGTCGGCACTTCAAAGTGACGGTTGAACACGGTGAGCATCAGGTCGCCCAATTCCAGATCATGCTGACGGTCGGCCTGGGTCACTTCGGTGAGCCCGTGCTGCGCCAGGATCAACTGTCGCGCGGCGGCGTCATGATCATAGATGGTGAGCATGCGCTGTTCGACGATGCAGGACAGGTCGCGCCAGTGTTTGAGTGAGTCATGCTCGATGGGCGCCTGGATGGCTGCGCGGAAAGCGGCGTGGACGTCAGCGGTCAACGCTTCCAGCAATGCCGGCACGCTGGCGAAGAAGTGATAGACCGACGAAGGGGGAATCTGCGCCCGTTCGGCCACGCTGTAGATCGACAAACCGGCCACGCCTTCAGCGGCCAGCAAGGTGCGGGCTGCGTCGAGGATCGCGTCGATCCGGGCCTGGCTACGGGCGCGGGGTTTGCGAGGGGCGGCGGGGCGGGTGGTCATGGAAGTCTCCTACAAGGCAGCGGGCATTGTATGAGCAGGGAGGTGTGTTGTCTGCCAGGCCGCCTTCGCGAGCAAGCCCGCTCCCACATTCGAACCGGTTTCTTCAGGAGAACTCGGTCAAATGTGGGAGCGGCGGTGCGACGATTCGACTTGCTCGCGAAGGGGCCAACTCGGTCTCCCGGAATAAACCCATAAAAAAACGCCGCAGGCCATTAAGCCTGCGGCGTTCTCTTATTGCAGCCACCGCTTACACGGTATGCAGGTACCAGTTGTACTCAAGGTCGGAGATAGAGTGTTCAAACTCCTCCAGCTCACTTTCCTTACAGGCAACGAAGATATCGATGTATTTAGGATCGATGTACTTGGCCATCACCTCGCTGTCATCCAACTCGCGCAGGGCATCGCGCAGGTTGTTCGGCAGGCTTTGCTCGTTCTGCTCGTAGCTGTTGCCTTCCACCGGTGCGTTCGGCTCGATCTTGTTGGTCAGGCCGTGATGCACGCCTGCCAAAACCGAAGCCATCAGCAAGTAAGGGTTGGCGTCGGCGCCAGCCACACGGTGTTCGATCCGCACGGAATCGGCCGCGCCAGTCGGTACGCGGATCGCCACGGTGCGGTTATCCAGGCCCCAGCACGGCGAGTTCGGCACGTAGAACTGTGCGCCGAATCGACGGTAGGAGTTGACGTTGGGGCACAGGAACGCCATTTGAGCGGGTAGGGTCTCCAGCACACCGCCGATCGCGTGACGCAATGCGGCGTTCTGCTCGGGATCCTCGCTGGCAAAGATGTTCTTGCCGTCTTTGTCCAGGATCGAAATGTGTACGTGTAAACCGTTGCCTGCCTGGCCTGGGTAAGGCTTGGCCATGAAGGTGGTGTCCATCTCATGGTCGTAGGCGATGTTCTTGATCAGGCGTTTGAGCAATACGGCGTAGTCACACGCCTTGATCGGGTCGGCCACGTGGTGCAGGTTCACTTCGAACTGCGCCGGGGCACTTTCCTTGACGATGGCGTCGGCCGGGATGCCTTGCTCTTTGGCACCTTCCAGGATGTCCTGGAGGCAGTCGACGTATTCGTCGAGGTCGTCGATCAGGTAGACCTGTGTCGAATGCGGGCGTTTACCGGAGATCGGCGAGCGGGGCGGTTGCGGGCGGCCGTTCACGTTCTCCTGGTCGATCAGGTAGAACTCAAGCTCGAAGGCAGCGCAGATGGTCAGACCGAGGTCGTCAAATTTGCTGACAACTTGCCGGAGCACTTCGCGCGGATCGGCGAAGAACGGCTCACCTTCTAGTTCGTGCATGGTCATCAGCAGTTGCGCGGTAGGGCGCTTTTGCCACGGCTCATTGCACAGGGTGTCGGGGATTGGATAACAGATTCGGTCAGCATCACCGATGTCCAGGCCCAGGCCGGTGCTTTCCACCGTAGAGCCATTGATATCCAGGGCAAATAAAGAGGCAGGCAGGTTAATGCCCTTCTCGTAAACCTTGTGGAGGCTGGTGCGTTCGATGCGCTTGCCGCGCACCACACCATTCATATCCGCAATTAGAAGGTCTACGTACAGAACCTCAGGATGATCCTTAAGGAACGCGTTCGCTTCGTTAAGCTGAACGGCACGCGGGGGTACCGACATGATGCAACACCTTTGTTGTTAAAAATATCAATCATTGATCTTTTCTGGTTTCAGTCAACCCGAACGGCATGCCGAAGTCAAGCGAGGCCTTTTTTGCCCTAAAAAAGCGCCCTGAGGGCTTTTTTGAGGCTTTTTGGGGCGGTTTTTTGGGTTTGAAAGGCTTGGGACTCGCAGGCTTGAGCGGGCCGTGTTGTATTTTTTACGGGGGTGTTGTGTAAAAAAATGAACAAGGCTAAGCTCGATTCAAACCCATAACAGCAATAATACCGGGGTGCTTCATGTTTCGCCTGCCTCCACTTGGCGTCTCTGCCTGCTTCAGACAGGCTTTGTCATCATTCCATTCTTCCTGTGTAAACACCCGCAGCCCGGTCAATATTCTTGACGCCTCGGCTGACCTCGTCTTTGCCCATTCGCTTTCCTCTTGCCTGCTTCTGAGCGGCTCCCGTGCAGGGTGCTGCTCATGATTCTGCACGAGTTTGGCCTGAGGAATGCAACGCTGCAGCAAATGGCAGGTAAGCTCCTACCCTGAATGAAAAAACGACGCGGATGCTGCGTCAAACAACGCCTGGCCTTTAACGGATGCCAGGAAACCCAGCCCAGAGGCATTTATGAGTAACAACCTCGACCAGCTCACCGATTGGTTGAAAGACCACAAGATCACAGAAGTCGAATGCATGATTGGCGACCTTACGGGTATCACCCGTGGCAAGATCTCGCCAACCAACAAATTCATTGCTGAAAAAGGCATGCGCCTGCCCGAGAGCGTTCTGTTGCAGACCGTGACTGGCGACTATGTCGAAGACGACATCTATTACGAATTGCTCGATCCGGCCGACATCGACATGATCTGCCGCCCCGACCAGAACGCGGTATTCCTGGTGCCCTGGGCCATCGAGCCCACCGCCCAGGTGATCCACGACACCTACGACAAGCAAGGCAACCCGATCGAGCTGTCGCCGCGCAACGTGCTCAAGAAAGTCCTCAAGCTTTACTCCGACAAAGGCTGGCAGCCCATCGTGGCACCGGAGATGGAGTTTTACCTGACCAAACGTTGCGAAGACCCGGACTTCCCGCTGCAACCGCCGATTGGCCGGTCCGGTCGCCCGGAGACTGGTCGGCAGTCCTTCTCTATAGAAGCGGCCAACGAATTCGACCCTTTGTTCGAAGACGTCTACGACTGGTGCGAGCTGCAGGAACTGGACCTCGACACGCTGATTCATGAAGACGGCACGGCGCAGATGGAAATCAACTTCCGTCACGGCGATGCCCTGTCCCTGGCCGACCAGATCCTGGTGTTCAAGCGCACCATGCGTGAGGCCGCACTCAAGCACAACGTGGCCGCCACCTTTATGGCCAAGCCGATGACCGGCGAGCCTGGCAGCGCGATGCACTTGCACCAGAGCATCATCGACATCGCCACCGGCAAGAACGTCTTCTCCAATGAAGACGGGAGCATGAGCCAGCTGTTCCTCAACCACATTGGCGGCCTGCAGAAATTCATTCCTGAATTGCTGCCGCTGTTTGCCCCCAACGTGAACTCGTTCCGCCGCTTCCTGCCCGACACCTCGGCGCCGGTGAACGTGGAATGGGGCGAAGAGAATCGCACGGTCGGCCTGCGCGTACCGGATGCCGGCCCGCAGAACCGCCGTGTGGAAAACCGCCTGCCGGGCGCCGACGCCAACCCGTACCTGGCGATTGCCGCCAGCTTATTGTGTGGCTACATCGGCATGGTCGAAGGCCATGAGCCGAGCGCGCCGGTGGTGGGTCGTGGTTACGAGCGACGCAACCTGCGCCTGCCGTTGACCATCGAGGACGCCCTGGAGCGTATGGAAAACAGCAAGACCATCGAAAAATACCTGGGTCAGAAATTCATCACAGGCTACGTCGCGGTCAAGCGGGCCGAGCATGAAAACTTCAAGCGCGTGATCAGTTCGTGGGAGCGGGAATTCCTGCTCTTTGCCGTCTGATGCGCCGGGCGTGTGGGGCAACCCGCGCGCCCTTCACTGAAAAGTCTAGGAGATTGGTATGTCCAGCAACAACCCGCAAACCCGTGAATGGCAAGCCTTGAGCAGCGATCACCACTTGGCGCCGTTCAGCGACTTCAAGCAATTGAAAGAGAAAGGCCCACGGATCATCACCAAAGCCCATGGCGTTTACCTGTGGGACAGCGAAGGCAACAAGATCCTCGACGGCATGGCCGGCCTGTGGTGCGTGGCGATCGGTTACGGTCGCGATGAACTGGCTGACGCCGCCGCCAAGCAGATGAAAGAACTGCCGTACTACAACCTGTTCTTCCAGACCGCTCACCCGCCGGTGCTGGAATTGGCCAAGGCGATTTCCGACATCGCGCCTGCCGGCATGAACCATGTGTTCTTCACCGGGTCCGGCTCCGAAGGCAACGACACCATGTTGCGCATGGTCCGCCACTACTGGGCGATCAAAGGCCAGCCCAACAAGAAAACCATCATCAGCCGCAAGAATGGCTACCACGGCTCTACCGTGGCCGGCGCCAGCCTGGGCGGCATGACCTATATGCATGAGCAGGGTGACTTGCCGATCCCGGGCATTACCCACATCGCCCAGCCGTACTGGTTTGGCGAAGGCGGCGACATGAGCCCGGAAGAATTCGGCGTGTGGGCGGCCAATCAGTTGGAAGAGAAGATCCTTGAACTGGGCGTGGACAACGTCGGTGCCTTTATTGCCGAGCCGATCCAGGGCGCCGGTGGCGTGATCGTACCGCCCGCCAGCTACTGGCCGCGCATCAAGGAAATCCTCGCCAAGTACGACATTCTGTTTGTGGCCGATGAAGTGATCTGCGGTTTCGGCCGCACCGGCGAGTGGTTCGGCAGCGATTTCTACGACCTCAAGCCGCACATGATGACCATCGCCAAGGGCCTGACCTCGGGTTACATCCCCATGGGTGGCCTGATCGTGCGCGATGACGTGGTGGAAGTACTCAACGAAGGCGGTGATTTCAACCACGGCTTCACTTATTCCGGTCACCCGGTGGCTGCTGCGGTGGCGCTGGAGAACATCCGCATCATGCGCGATGAAAAAATCGTCAGTCGCGTTCATGACGAAACGGCACCGTATTTGCAGAAACGTCTGAGGGAGCTGGCTGATCATCCGCTGGTGGGTGAAGTGCGCGGCGTGGGCATGCTCGGTGCGATTGAGCTGGTGCAGGACAAAGCCACGCGCAAACGTTACGAAGGCAAGGGCGCCGGCATGATCTGCCGCACGTTCTGCTTCGAGAATGGCCTGATCATGCGCGCCGTGGGCGACACCATGATCATTTCGCCGCCGCTGGTGATCAGCAAGGCCGAAATTGACGAGCTGGTGACCAAGGCTCGCCACTGCCTGGACCTGACTTTGGCGGCATTGCAGGGCTAAGTGCTAGGCTCAGTGCGCAGCGGCTTTCGAGCGTTGCGCATCGAGTAGTTATAAATGAGGCTTTGGTTGAAAGCTGGCCTCAGAACTTGCCAGACTGTCGCCCTGTTTTGTTGCCCTTTAGACGGGCCGCAGAACCTTGTAAGAACGTGGCCCAAAAAAGAAAAATTGGAGCATCACCAAATGAAGGCATTAGGTTTGAAGAACGCTGGCAAGACCCTCCTCGCCTTGTCCCTGATGGGCGCAATGGCGGGCGCGGCCCAGGCAGACGATAAAGTGCTGCACGTCTACAACTGGTCCGACTACATTGCACCGGACACCATCGCCAACTTTGAAAAAGAGTCGGGCATCAAAGTGGTGTACGACGTTTTTGACAGCAACGAAACCCTGGAAGCCAAGTTGCTGGCAGGCAAGTCCGGCTACGACATCGTCGTACCGTCGAACAACTTCCTCGCCAAGCAGATCAAGGCCGGTGTGTATCAGGAGCTGGACAAGTCCAAGCTGACCAACTACGACAACCTGAACAAATCCCTGCTCAAGGCCGTGTCGGTCAGCGACCCGGACAACAAGCACGCCTTCCCGTACATGTGGGGCTCGATCGGCATCGGCTACAACCCGGAGAAGGTCAAGGCCGCGCTGGGCGTGGACAAGATCGAATCGTGGGATGTGCTGCTCAAGCCTGAGAACATCGCCAAGCTGAAAAGCTGCGGCGTGAGCTTCCTTGATTCGCCTACCGAAATGTTGCCGATCGCGCTGCACTACCTGGGCCTGCCGACTGACAGCCAGAAGAAAGACGACCTCAAGCAAGCCGAGGCGCTATTCCTGAAGATCCGTCCTTCGATCGGCTATTTCCACTCGTCCAAGTACATCTCGGACCTGGCCAACGGCAACATCTGCGTCGCCGTGGGTTACTCGGGTGACATCCAGCAGGCCAAGTCCCGCGCGGCTGAAGCCGGTGGCAAGGTGAAAGTGGCCTACGACATTCCTAAAGAAGGCGCCGGCAGCTTCTTCGACATGGTCGCCATCCCTAAAGATGCCGAAAACGTCGACGCGGCCTACAAGTTCATGAACTACCTGCTGAAGCCGGAAGTGATGGCTTCGATCACCAACAGCGTACGTTTCCCGAACGGTAACGAGAAGGCGACCGCACTGGTCGACAAGGACATCACAAGCGATCCAGGCATTTACCCGTCAGCAGAGGTGCAGGCCAAGCTCTACGCTATTGCTGACTTGCCGGCGGCGACCCAGCGTGAAATGACACGCAGCTGGACCAAGATCAAGTCCGGTAAGTAACCGGTCTTCATTAACCACCGCGCCTGGCGCGGTGGTTAATGAAACAAATAAATGACAGAAAGTTTTGCCGGATCGGTTTATCGAGGGTAAGTTGCGCGCCGGTTTTGTTGCCGTGCAACAACTTTAAGGCCCAACTATTTAAGAGGACCTCCACTTGCCAATTTCTTTATTTCGCAAAGCCTTGCTGGTGGGTGCAGGTATCACGCTGGCTGTCAGCGTGCAGGCCGCACCGACTGTGCATATTTATAACTGGTCGGACTACATCGGCGACGACACCCTGGCCAACTTTGAAAAGGCCAGCGGCATCAAGCCCGTGTACGACGTGTTCGATTCCAACGAAACCCTGGAAGGCAAGCTGCTGGCCGGGCGTACCGGCTACGACGTGGTGGTGCCGTCCAACCACTTCCTCGGCAAGCAGATCAAGGCCGGGGCGTTCCAGAAGCTCGACAAGTCATTGCTGACGAACTACGCCAACCTTGACCCGGTGCTGCTCAAGCGTCTGGAAAAAAACGACCCGGGCAACCAGTACGCCGTGCCGTACCTGTGGGGCACCAACGGCATTGGCTACAACGTCGATAAAGTGAAGGAAGTGCTGGGTGTCGACAAGATCGATTCCTGGGCCGTGCTGTTCGAGCCGGAGAACATGAAGAAGCTGGCCACGTGCGGTGTGTCGTTCATGGACTCGGCGGATGAGATGCTGCCCGCGGTGCTCAACTACATGGGCCTGGACCCCAACAGCACAAACCCGGCCGACTACAAGAAAGCCGAGGAAAAACTGCTGAAAGTGCGTCCTTACGTGACCTACTTCCATTCGTCCAAATACATCTCCGACCTGGCCAACGGCAACATCTGCGTGGCCGCCGGTTTTTCCGGTGATGTGTTCCAGGCCAAGGCCCGCGCGGCCGAGGCGGGCAAGGGCGTGAACATCGCCTACGCGATTCCGAAAGAAGGCGGCAACCTGTGGTTTGACGTACTGGCGATCCCCAAGGATGCCGCCAACGTCAAGGAAGCCCACGCCTTCATCAACTATTTGCTGCAGCCTGAGGTGATCGCTCAGGTCAGTGATCACGTCGGTTACGCCAACCCTAACCCAGGGGCGGACAAACTGATGGAGCAATCGATACGCACCGACGAAGCGGTTTACCCACCGCAGGCGGTTCTCGACCGGACATTCGTCAACTTCGAGCTACCCCCGAAAGTGCAACGCTTGATGACCCGTAGCTGGACCAAGGTCAAGACGGGCAAGTAAGGCTCAAACTATCCAAGGTTCGCCCGCCTCTGGCGAACTGCACTGTTTTTTTTTGGGAGTTTCGTAAATGGCAGTTGCCTCCGGCGCCTATAAGAAAGCCCTCGAGGGCGACCAGACACCGAAAAAGGTGCTGGTCAAAATCGACCGGGTCACAAAGAAGTTCGACGAGACGATTGCCGTGGACGATGTGTCCCTGGAAATCAAGAAAGGCGAAATCTTCGCCTTGCTCGGCGGTTCGGGTTCGGGCAAGTCCACCTTGCTGCGCATGCTCGCAGGTTTCGAGCGCCCGACTGAAGGGCGCATCTACCTCGACGGTGTGGACATCACCGACATGCCGCCCTACGAGCGGCCGATCAACATGATGTTCCAGTCCTACGCCTTGTTCCCACACATGACCGTGGCGCAGAACATTGCGTTCGGCCTGCAACAGGACAAGATTCCCAAAGCCGAAGTCGACGCCCGCGTGGCCGAGATGCTCAAGCTGGTGCAGATGAGCCAGTACGCCAAGCGCAAGCCGCACCAGTTGTCCGGTGGCCAGCGCCAACGTGTGGCCCTGGCGCGTTCGCTGGCCAAGCGCCCGAAACTGCTGCTGCTCGATGAGCCCATGGGCGCCCTCGACAAGAAGCTGCGCTCGCAGATGCAGCTGGAACTGGTGGAGATCATCGAGCGCGTGGGCGTGACCTGCGTGATGGTGACTCACGACCAGGAAGAGGCCATGACCATGGCCGAGCGCATCGCGATCATGCACCTGGGCTGGATCGCCCAGATCGGCAGCCCGATCGACATCTACGAAACCCCCACCAGCCGCCTGGTGTGCGAGTTCATCGGCAACGTCAACATCTTCGACACCCAAGTGGTGGATGACGCCGAAGGCCACGCGGTGCTCAAGTGCCCGGACCTGGACCGCGACATCTACGTGGGCTACGGCATCGCCACCGCGGTGGAAGACAAGTCGGTGACCTACGCCATCCGCCCGGAAAAGCTGCTGGTCACCACCGAAATGCCGACCTGCGAGCACAACTGGTCCAGCGGCAAGGTGCACGACATTGCTTACCTGGGCGGCCACTCGGTGTTCTATGTGGAGCTGCCGAGCGGCAAGCTGGTGCAGTCTTTCGTCGCCAACGCCGAGCGCCGTGGGCAGCGTCCGACCTGGGGTGACCAGGTCTACGTCTGGTGGGAAGACGACAGCGGCGTGGTACTTCGCTCATGAATATGAAGAAGTTCAAGCGGCGCTTGGATCGCATAATCCCCAGTGGCAAGCAGGTGGTCATTGGGATTCCTTTCCTGTGGCTGTTCCTGTTTTTCGCACTGCCATTTTTCATCGTATTGAAAATCAGCTTTGCCGAAGCCGATGTGGCGATCCCGCCGTACACCGAGATCTACACCTACGTTGAGCAGAAGCTGCAACTGGTGCTGAACCTGGCGAACTACAGTTTGCTGGCGGGCGATGAGCTGTATATCGCCGCGTACCTGGGCTCGCTCAAGATGGCGTTTTTCAGCACGCTGCTGTGCCTGCTGATCGGCTATCCGATGGCCTATGCCATTGCTTCTGCGCGCAAAGAGATGCAGACCGTGCTGGTGCTGCTGATCATGATGCCGACCTGGACTGCGATCCTGATCCGCGTGTACGCGTGGATGGGCATTCTCAGCAACAACGGTTTGCTCAATGGCTTCCTGATGTCCATGGGGTTTATCAACGAACCGCTGCAGATCCTTAATACCAACATTGCGGTGTACATCGGCGTGGTCTATTCGTACCTGCCGTTCATGATCCTGCCGCTGTATGCCAACCTGGTGAAACATGACCAGAGCCTGCTGGAAGCCGCATCGGACCTGGGTTCGAGCACCTTCAATAGCTTCTGGAAAATCACCGTGCCGCTGTCCAAGAACGGCATCATCGCCGGCTGCATGCTCGTATTCATCCCGGTGGTGGGCGAGTTTGTGATCCCGGAACTGCTGGGCGGCCCGGAAACCCTGATGATCGGTAAAGTGTTGTGGCAAGAGTTCTTCAACAACCGTGACTGGCCGGTGGCGTCTGCCCTGGCGGTGGTGATGCTGGCGATCCTGATTGTGCCGATCATCCTGTTCAACCGCAGCCAAGCCAAAGAGTTGGAGGGCAAGATATGAAGCGCTTCAGTTTCTCGAGTTTCATGCTGGTAGCGGGGTTGTTGTTTATCTACCTGCCGATGCTGATCCTGGTGATCTACTCGTTCAACGAATCCAAGCTGGTGACGGTGTGGGGCGGTTGGTCGATCAAGTGGTACGTGGGCCTGCTCGACAACACCCAGTTGATGGGCTCGGTGGCCCGCTCCCTGGAAATCGCCTGCTACACGGCGGTGGCTGCGGTAGCGCTGGGCACGTTGGCAGCGTTTGTGCTGACTCGCATCAGCCAATTCAAGGGCCGCACGCTGTTCGGCGGCCTGGTGACCGCGCCGTTGGTGATGCCGGAAGTGATCACCGGTCTGTCGCTGTTGCTGCTGTTTGTGGCGATGGCGCAGATGATCGGTTGGCCGCAAGAGCGTGGCATCGTCACCATCTGGATCGCCCACACCACGTTCTGCGCAGCCTATGTGGCGGTGGTGGTGTCGGCGCGCTTGCGTGAGTTGGACCTGTCGATCGAAGAAGCGGCGATGGATTTGGGTGCGCGGCCGTGGAAGGTGTTCTTCCTGATCACCATCCCGATGATTGCACCGTCGCTGGCTGCGGGCGGCATGATGTCGTTCGCGCTGTCGCTGGATGACTTGGTACTGGCCAGCTTTGTGTCGGGGCCGGGTTCGACCACCTTGCCGATGGAAGTGTTCTCGGCGGTGCGCCTTGGGGTTAAGCCCGAGATTAACGCCGTGGCGAGCTTGATCCTGTTGGCGGTGTCGTTGGTGACCTTCCTGGTGTGGTTCTTCAGCCGCCGTGCCGAAGAACACCGCAAGAAGGCTATCCAGCAAGCGATTGAAGAAGCGGCGGCGGATGGCTGGAAACAGCCGGACAAGCGCCGGGCGCCTGCACCGGTCTAACTGACGGAACGCGGTAAAAAATGTGGGAGCTGGCTTGCCTGCGATGAGGCCGTGCCAGTCGACTCATCTGTCGACTGATACACCGCTATCGCAGGCAAGCCAGCTCCCACAGTTGATTGCATTTCAGGTCAACTAAGCCACCCACGGCGACTTGCGGATCACCTCCACAAAATTCATCGGCTTGAACCCCGGCTCCTGATCCACCAACACGTCAGTCTTCACGTTGCCAAACGTGGTCTGCGGGCGATGGCGCAAGCCGTCGGCAAACGCGCAAATGATGCACTCCTTGAACCCTTCTCCACGTGGATGCGCATGCACCACGGCTTCGCGCTGCACGCTGGAAAACGCGGCGTAGTCCATGCCCAGCACGTCCATCTCCACGCCGGCCGTCACCAGCGCCACGGTCGGGCGCAGATGCTGCGGCACGCCCGGTGTGGTGTGCAGGGCGATGGATAACCACACCTGTTCGATGTCGTCATCGCTCAGGCCGTAAGGCTTGAGGAAGGCCGCGGCTGCGTTGGCGCCGTCCACTTCAAAGCGCTCGTTGTCACTGCGATGGCCTTCGACCAAGCCAAGGTCATGAAACATTGCGCCAACGTAGAGCAACTCCGGGTTGTAGGCGAGTTGCTTGCGTTCACCGCTCAATGCGCCAAACAGGAACACCCGGCGAGAGTGGTGGTAGAGCAGGTCGGATTCGACGTCGCGGATGTATTCGGTGGTGGCCTTGGCCAGGGCGCTGTCAGGGATCTGGATGCCGGCGATGGTGGTGGTCATGGTCGTTCTCCTCTGGGAAGCATCCAGTCTGGTCGTGTGCCCGTGGAGGGGCTAGCACGGCGAGGGAGCGATGTCGGCCAATGTGCAGCCACATCGTGCCAAGGCAAAATCAGCTAGGGTGTAGCAGGCGATTGATCCTTTGAAGCCTGCGAAAATCAAAAATGTGGGAGCGGGCTTGTGTTCATCCAATCAAAGGTGTGTTGTTCATGGGCAAAACCGTTGCCATCCTGATTTTCCCCGGCGTCCAGTCACTGGACGTGACCGGCCCCTTGGATGTGTTTTGCGAGGCCAACCGGTTTCTAGCGCCTGAGGACCATTACCAGCTTGAAGTGATTGGCCTTGGCCTCGGCACCATGGCCGCCTCCAACGGTCTGTCATTGCAGGCCCACCGGCACTACAGCGAAGCCCTGCACGCCTATGACCTGCTGCTGGTCGCTGGCGGCCCGCAGTTACCCTTCGAAGACTTCGGCACGCAGTTCGATGATTGGTTGCGGGGCGCCGCTGCAAGGGCACAACGCTTCGGTTCGATCTGCAATGGCGCGTTCATGCTGGCCCGAGCCGGGCTGCTGGATGGGAAAACCGTCACCACCCATTGGAACGACGCGGCTGATCTGGCGCGCCTGTGCCCCACCGCCCAGGTTGAGGCCGACCGCCTCTACGTGCAGGACGGCAACCTCTACACCTCGGCCGGGGTCACGGCGGGTATCGACTTGTCGCTCTATTTGCTGGCTCAGGACCACGGCCCGGAAGTCGCGCTGAGCGTGGCCAAGCGCTTGGTGGTGTTTACCCAGCGTTCGGGCGGGCAGTCGCAGTTCAGCCCGTTCCTCACGCCCCACGCCGAAACCACCTCGGCGGTGGCGTTGGTGCAGCTGTACGTATTGGCGAACCTGACCGGCGACCTGAGCATTGCCGACCTGGCCGAGGCGGCCAATATGAGCCCGCGCAATTTCTCTCGGGTGTTTGCCCGTGAGGCGCGGATTACGCCGGCGGAGTTTGTCGAGCGGGCGCGGGTGGACGCGGCGCGGGTGCTGCTCGAAAGCAGCCACGCACCTCTCAAGACGGTGGCTTATCAATGCGGGTTTCGCGACGCCCAGCACATGCGCAGTGTGTTCAACCGCCGGCTGGGCGTGACGCCACAACAGTTCCGGCTTAACTTTGCGGCGCCGGTTTGAGCGTGTCGTAGGCTTCCAGCGCACGCAGCGAGTAGATGTATGCCGCGCCGGCATTCAGCGAAATCGCGGTGGCCAATGTAGCGGCTACCTCTTCGCGGGTCGCGCCGGCCTTGATTGCGGCGTCGGCATGCACGCCGATGCAACCGTCGCAGCGGGTGGTGATGGCCACGGCAATAGAAATCAGCTCACGGGTCTTGGCGTCGAGTACATTGTTTTCCTCGGCAGCCTCGCCCAGTGCCATGTAGGCTTTGACCATCTTCGGGTTGCTCTTGCCCAGCGCGCCAAAGGCATTCTTCACGGTGGGCAGCAAGTCGGACCAGTTATTGAACATTGCGGTAACTCCTCAACAGGTTGGGTGTGAAGCCAGTCTGTTCTGTTTGAGGTTGGGGTAATTGTTCAATCCGCTCATCTTTTTGACCGATGCTCGCAAATGAATTCGATCGACACCCTTATCGCGCTGGCCAACCTGCGCGGCAGTCTGGATTTGCGGTGCCAGTTCCAGGGCGACTGGGCGCTGGAGCATGCACCCGAGAATCTCGGTGTGGCGCCGTATCACATCGTGCTCAGAGGCACCTGCCGCGCCGAATTGTCGGGCGGCCAGCAGGTGACTCTGGAAGAGGGTGACATCCTGCTGATGCCTGGCGGCGCCACGCACTTGCTGCGCAGCCAGGGCGCGAGTATCAGACCGATGCAGCCGCGGGTGATCGAAGGCGGCGTACTCAAGGTGCACCGCCTGGGCGGTGACCAGCCGGATTTGGACATGCTCTGCGGCAGCTTTCACTACAACCGCCAATCGCTGTTGTTCGGTGCATTACCCGATTACCTGGTGGTGTCCAGCCGCGAATGGCAGGCTGATGGGCAATTGGCTGCGTTGATTGCGTTGCTGCGCAGCGAAGCGGACGGCGAGCAACTCGGCGCACGTTCGTTTATCGATGCGCTCTCTTCAGCGCTGTTCACCCTGATCCTGCGTGCCTGGCTGAACCGCCAGGCGCCAGTTGCCGGCACCTTCGCGCTGCTTGCCGACAAGCGCCTGAGCAAGGCCTGGCAGGCGATGCTGGCCGACCCCGGGCACGAGTGGACCATCGACAGCCTGGCCACCGCCGCGACGATGTCGCGCGCTACGTTCATGCGCGCGTTTGTAAAAGTGGCGGGCGTATCGCCCTGGGTGTTGCTGACCCAGTTGCGCATGGAGCGGGCATTCAACCTGCTGCGCCAGTCACGCCTGAGCCTGTTGGATATCGCCGCCCAGGTGGGTTACCAGTCCCAGGCGGCGTTCAGCAAGAAATTCAAGGAAACCTATGGTGAGGCGCCGGGGCGGGTGCGGGCACGGTAGCCGCCGCACCACCGGTCAAAGTGTGGGAGCTGGCTTGATCGGGTTTACAGGCCGCTATCTCGCAGGGAGTAATTTAAGAGTGCCTCGCATATTCGCCGTCACTTCCTCATCACTGAAATGCGCCTGCTCATAGCCACCTTCGATGTAGGTTTCTGCCTGGTCGCCATAATGCTTGTCGAACGGCACCCCACTTTGCCCGACCGGGTTGATGGTCAGTGCGTGAGCCGCATCGGCGAAATCGATCAGGCGGCGGGTGGAAGGCCCGTAGGTCACGGGCCACGGTGCCGGGCCGATAGGGGCCGACTGGTTGTTGGGCACTTCGTGGGTTCCCGGCGCCGGGAACGGGCCGACATTCACGATCAGGTCCAACGGTTTCTGCGAGCCCAGCGGGTGGCCATGGGTCAGGGTGTGGGCCTTGCCCCACTGCCATTGGCTTGGGTCATCGCCGAAAGTGGCTTTGAGGTGTGCGAGGCTGTTGTCCCAGGCGAGCTTGACGGTGTCGGCGCGCTTGCCGTCCCACCACGGCGAATCTGGCGCGGCGGCCAGGCGTGGCAGTGCGGCGTCGATCACGCGGGTGCTGAGCAGGGTCTTGAACATGGCGTCGCCGAGTTTCGGATGGAAGGCGGCGTCGGCCAGGTTGAACAGGAACTGGTTGAACAGCGTGGCGCTGGTGGAGTCCAGCGGGTAGTCACCTTTCCAGGCGGCCAGTTGCTCCACCAGTTTCAACTGCGCCGGGTCCTTGACCACTTCACGCAGCACCGGCAACAGCGGCGCCAGCAGGCGCGGGCCGAAGGCGGTGGCGGTGCCCAGTTGCAAGGCCTGGCTGTTGTCGACATCCCACTTCACGCTCTTGTCGCTCAACTGCGCGTTCAACTGTTGGCCACGGTCGGCCAGGTTGTAATAACCGGGGATCTCCATGCCGGTGGGCGAGACGGGTTGCGCGTTGGCCGACACCACGTAGCCACGCGCGGGGTTTTCTTCCTGGGGGTTGGCGCTGAAGGGGTAGAAGCCCAGCTTGTCGGCCTGTGTGCTACTGCCGTCGAGGATAAAGCCGGCATTGGTACCGGCCGGACGAATCGGCAATTGCGCCGCCGCCCACCAGCCGATATCGCCCTTGGCATTCGCCCACACAATATTCAGCCCCGGCGCAGACACCTTCGACGCCGCCGCGCGCGCCTTGGCCAGGGTGTCGGCGCGGTTGAGCTGGTAGAAACCTTCGAGGATCGGGTTCTGGGTGTCGAGGAACGCCCACCACATGGCAATCGGCGTCTTGCCGGCACTTTCGCCGAGCACGTCATTAATGACCGGGCCGTGGGGTGATTGGCGCAGGGTCAGCGTGACGGGCGCCTGGCCTTTCACCGCAATCTGTTGCTCGGTGCTGGTCATATCGACCCACTGGTCGTGGTACCAGACCTGATTGGCGTTTTCCGGGTTGACCTTCTCGGCGATGAGGTCGAGGTCATCGTTCTGGAACATGGTCAGGCTCCAGCCGAAATCCAGGTTGTGCCCCAGGAACGCCACCGGCACCAGCGCGTTGTGATAGCCATACAGCTCAAAGCCCGGCGCCGACAGCTGCGCCTCGTACCACACCGACGGCACCGAGAAGCGAATATGCGGGTCACCGGCCAGCAACGGTTTACCGCTCTTGGTGCGGTTGCCGCTGATGGCCCAGGCGTTGCTGCCTTCGAACTGCGGCAAGCCATTGTCGGCCAAGGCCTGTTCGCTCAGGGCGGCGATGGCGCCGAGGGTTTGCCAATCGCTGGCGGCGAGGTTGAGGGCGCCCTGAGGTTGCCAGTCGAGGTCGAAGACTTTCAGGTAGTCGCTGCCCAGTTGATCGCGTACGTAAGTCAGCAGAGGCTCGGTACGAAATGCGGCAGCAAAGCTGTAGGCCATATACCCGGCGACGCTGATGCTGTCCTCGGCGGTGAACGGCCGCTTGGGGATGCCCAGCACGTCGAACTCCATCGGGCGGGCGTGGCTGTCTTGATATTGGTTGATCCCGTCCAGGTAGGCTTGCAGGGCCTTCCAGTGCGCCGAATCATGATCCAGCTGCGCCACATAAGTGGCGGCGCGGTCACGAATGCGCAGGCTACGGAACAGCTTATCGGTCTCCAGCAGCTTGGGCCCAAGCACCTCGGCCAGCTCGCCACGGGCCAGGCGCCGCATGATCTCCATCTGGAACAAGCGGTCCTGGGCGTGCACGTAGCCCAGGGCGCGATACAGGTCGGTTTCGTTCTCGGCACGAATATGCGGCACGCCACGGTCGTCGTAGCGCACGGTGACCGAGCCTTGCAGGTTGGCCAGCTCAACCGTGCCCTGGCGGGTTGGCTGCTTGCTGTACACGTACCAGCCGGCGCCGAGAGCCGCCAGCACTACAAGAACCGCGAGAGTCCGCAAGACGCGCTTCATGAACATTCCTTACCAAGAGAGGGGTGGCGAGTTACGAGCCTTTTGGCCAGGAACAATAGCAGCCCACCGCCAGGGTGTGCGTGGCATTCACCTCGCGCCCCGCTCCAAGGGCCTTCAAGATCGGCTCAATAAAACTGTTGCTGGAATTGCACGTCAGGCCTTCGCTGTAGGGCCCGAAATACGCGAGTTTGCCGCTGCGATCCCAAATGCCCACCGCCGGGCTGGCGGGCACTTGGTCGGCGCCGGGCAGGGCGGTGAGGGTTTTCATTGTGCGCAGGTTGTCAGGCAGTTGGCCGTGGCTGCCGGGTTTTTGCAGCGCATAGAACTCGACGCCTTGGGGGGCGTAGTGCTCGATCAGTTCGCCCAGGTGTTGTTGGTTGCCGACATTGCACGGGCAGGCCGGGTCCCAAAAGTGGACCAAGCGGATCGGGCCTGGGCCGGCGAGCTCGGCCGGCAGCTTCAATGGGTCGCCGGAAAACACCGCCGTGTGTTCGCTGAAGGCGCGCAGGTAGCGGCCCTGGAACCAGTCATACGCGGCCCACAGCACGCCGGTGCAGATAACC
Source organism: Pseudomonas sp. 58 R 12 (assembly GCF_900005865.1). Classification (NCBI taxonomy): domain Bacteria; kingdom Pseudomonadati; phylum Pseudomonadota; class Gammaproteobacteria; order Pseudomonadales; family Pseudomonadaceae; genus Pseudomonas; species Pseudomonas sp. 58 R 12. The sequence continues at coordinate 312,536 of NZ_CVTP01000016.1, read as the reverse complement.
ACGATAAGGCTGGCGAACAGGGCGGTGCGGTAGGGCTGTCGCATTCAGATGTATCCTCAGAGGTCGCGTAGCTTGCCATGCTTGTCCTGACAGATGAATATCGCAGCTCGATATTCATCTCTGCCGTAAGTCTGGAACCCTTTATGCCTGTGACCTTTGACCCCGATCATCTGCGCGAAAGCTTGCGGCCCCTGGTGGATGCGCAACCGCTTTCAGCTGAGGCGCGGGTCTACCAGCGTTTCTACGGGCTGGATCTGGCCGCGCGCGCAGTACCGGCGGTCAGCCGTCTGGGGCGTTTCGAGGTGGATGGGTTTCAGGTGGTCGCGCAGGTGTGGTGGCCGCCCAAGCCTGTGGCGACGATGTTTATGTTCCACGGCTTCTACGACCATATGGGGCTGTATCGCCATGTGGTGGACTGGGCGCTGGACCAGGGGTTTGTGGTGATCGCGTGCGATTTGCCGGGCCACGGGTTGTCCAGTGGCGAGCGCGCCAGCATTGATGATTTTGCGGTGTACCAGCATGTGGTGCAGGCACTGTTCGTCGAGGCCCAAGCGCTGCAACTGCCGCAACCCTGGCACCTGTTCGGGCAAAGCACCGGCGGGGCGGTGGTGGTGGATCACTTGCTCAACCATGGCGCCGACAGCCCGGCCCAGGGCAAGACCTTTCTGCTGTCACCGTTGGTGCGACCGCGTGCCTGGGGTTGGTCGCAAGTCAGCTATTACGTGCTGCGGCCGTTCGTCAAAGGCATTGCGCGGCGCTTCAGCGAGAACACCCACGATCCCGAGTTCAAGCCGTTTCTTGAGGCTGATCCGCTACAGCCGCGCCAACTGCCTACCGCCTGGGTCGGTGCATTGGCGCGCTGGATCAAGCGTATCGAGGCTGCACCGCGCAGTTTGCGGCGCCCGGTGATTGTGCAGGGTGAGGAAGACATGACGGTGGACTGGCAGCACAACCTGCAGGTGCTGCGCGGCAAGTTCGACAGGCCCGAGGTGTTGATGCTGCCGCGTGGCAGGCATCATTTGGCGAATGAGATTGCGGAGATTCGTGAGGCGTACTTCCGCTATTTAACGGACCACCTGAAGTAACGCGATGCAAATGTGGGAGCAGGCAAGCCAGCTCCCACACTTGTTACGGTGCCAAGCTTGAAGTGCTTTGGCCGACTGCCAGCCCTGCACGAATCGCCGCCAACGCCGCCTGGTAATACGCCTTACCTTCCGACGACTCCGCAAACGTAGCGAATTCTTCCAACTCCGGGTCAGATAAATCCCGATAAACGTACAGCAGCGTGTTGTTCAGATCCTTGTCGATCTGCTGCATCAACCGCTCACGCTGGCCATTCAACATGCCCTGGGCCTGACCGCCGCCCAACAGGCCGGGGATCATCTGGCTCAGGCTGTCGGCCGCCACGCCGGCAATCGCCAGGCTGACTTCCGCACCGGCCTCACGGGCTGGCAAGGCCTGGGCCAGGTGGCCGATGATCAGGCTGCGGGTGGCGTCGGCTTGGATTTTTGGCAGGCCCTGAGCGTTTTTCGCCAGTTGGTCGCGGCGCGTCGCCAGCAACTCGGCGGCGACAATCTTGCGGCCCAAGGGCGATTGAAAAAACGCCAGGGCAGGCTTCGGGTCCGCCAGGTTCTTGCGCAATTGCGCCTCGGCACGCTGGTCCATGGCCTGGGCGGCAAAGCGTTTATTGCTGTTGTCCACCAGCGCCTGATACACCGCTGGCGGCAGGCTGTTGCGGTAGCGCTGCTGGGCCGCACTGAGGGCGTCATTGAAATGCGCACGTTGTTCGGCCCAGCCGGCGACCTTGTACAACTGGTCATGGCCGTCTGCCCAGGCGGGCAAAACGCAGAACATCAGCAAGGAAAAAAACAAACGACGCATATGGACTCCTGTCAGTCGGCCACTATTGTCCGTGTCGGGCGTAGGATTTGTCGAGAAGTCCTATCGGTCACCTGACTAAAGTGTATTCAGACGCTCGGCGGCTCTGTCGGATTCACAGGCGTATGGATACTATGCGCGCCATGCAAATACCCCTCGATCACCCGCTGTTGCAACGCATTGTCGACGACCTGGCCGAAAAAGGCTGGTCCCGACAAGACGGCTTTCTGCCCCAGGCTCTGACCCTGGAACTGGCGGCTGAGTGCCGTAAACGTGCGGCCGAAGGTGAATTGGCCCCGGCGGCGGTCGGGCGCGGACCGGCCCAAGAGATTCGCGAAGGTATTCGCGGTGACCATATCCAATGGCTGGAAGAGGGCGATGCACCAGTCTGCGACACCTATATGGCGTTGATGGACAGCCTGCGCCTGGCAATGAACCGTGGCCTGTTTCTCGGCCTCGAAGACTTCGAAAGCCACTTCGCGATGTACCCGCCGGGCGCGTTTTACCTCAAGCACCTGGACCGGTTCCGTGACGATGATAGGCGCATGGTCTCGGCGGTGATCTACTTGAACAACGCCTGGCTGCCCGAGCATGGCGGCCAGTTGCGCATGTACCTCAAGGACGGCGTCGAATACGATGTGGTGCCCACCGGTGGTAGCCTGGTGGTGTTCCTGTCGGGCGAGGTGCCCCACGAAGTCATGCCCGCTACGCGCGAACGCCTGTCCCTCACTGGCTGGTTTCGCCGGCGGGGCAACGAGCCGTTTTGAGCATGCAAAAGATTCTGGTCAGCCGTTGCCTGCTTGGGCACAAGGTGCGCTACGACGGCGCGGCGAGCGGGCCGTTCGACCAACTGGCGGCGTGGCAAGCCGAAGGGCGAGTGGTTGCGATCTGCCCGGAAGTGTCCGGTGGCTTGCCAACGCCGCGCCCACCCGCCGAGATCTCGGGCGGGCAGGGTGCAGAGGTGTGGGAAGGCCGCGCCCAGGTGTTGACCGCCGAGGGCGAAGACTTCAGCGCTGCCTTTCTCGATGGCGCGAGCCAGGCCTTGGCGCTGGTGCAGCGCCATGACATCCGCATCGCCGTGCTCAAGGCGAATAGTCCGTCTTGTGGAAACTTGCTGACGTACGACGGCACCTTCAGCGGCGTGAAGGTGAGCGGCGAAGGCGTGACGGCAGCGCTGCTCAAACAGCATGGCGTGCAGGTGTTCAGTGAGTTGGAGTTGCCTGAGGCGTTAGTAGCGCTGGCGCAGCTATCGAAACCTGTGTAGGTCAAAATGTGGGGGCTGACCGAGTCAAATCCGAAAAATCACTGTGCCTTGGCTACCGGGGTCTCGCTCTCAAGCCACTTCTGGGCCAATGCCTTCAATCGGCCATCTGCCTTCACCCGCCCCAGCGCCTTATCCAGACTCGCCTTGAATGCCGGGTTACCTTTCTGGAACGGGATCGCCAACTCAGGCTTATCGCTGTAAGGCTCACTGAAATCGAACCGATCCTGCAGCTCGGCAGTCATAGCGATATGGTTGATCGCTACGTCGTACTTGCCGCTTTCCACACCTGGCAACAGGTCGGCATCATCGGTGGTGATAAATGACGGGCGCACGTCCATCTCTTTAGCCAGTTGTTCACCCAGTTCCACTTCGAAGCCGGTGAGTTTGTCGCCTTCCTTGAAGTTGAAGGGCGGGGTATTGGCTTCAAGGGCGATGCGCAGTTCGCCACGGTCATTGACGTCGTCGATCAGTTCGGCATGAGCCAAAGGGCTCAGAAGGGGAAGCAAAAGTAACAGGCCAGGCGAAAAGCGCATGGTCACTCCTAGAGAATTCGAATGTGCGAGGCGCCGTTCAGCATCGCTTTGCTATGGTGTTGAGTGCCTTGGACAGCAATTTGTCGCGAAGTTGTCATCAACCTACAGATTTCATGGAAAAACTGGAGAAGCGAATGAAAGCCTTTTTGTCCCGTGCCACCCTGGCCTCCTTGATGCTGGGTGCGTCTATGTTGGCTACCGCCGCAGACGGCATTCCGCGCAGTGCGCCGCCTGAAGGCGCCAAAGTATTCATCGTGTCGCCAAAAGACGGCGCCACTGTCGATAAAACCTTCACCGTCAAATTCGGCATGGAAGGTTTGAAACTCGCGCCTGCCACTGACCAGGCGCCAGGCACTGGCCACCACCATCTGCTGATCGACCAAAAAGAACTGCCTGACGCCAGCGTGCCCATCCCGGCCACCGACACCGTGATCCACTACGGCAAGGCCCAGACCGAAACCGAACTGACCCTCACCCCAGGCAAGCACACCTTGCAACTGGTGGCCGGCGACAAACTGCACATGCAGTTCAACCCGACTGTAGCGTCGAAAGTCATCACGGTTAACGTTAAGTAAGATTTGTTCAGATGAAAAAAAGGGAGCCCCGAGGGGCTCCCTTTCTCGTGGTGCGATCGAAACCTTAGAACAACACGCGGCTACGAATCGTGCCGTTGATGTGCTGCAGCTTCTCTTGCGCCAGGTCCGAGTACTCGGCGTCGACGTCGATGACCACGTAGCCGACCTTCTCGTTGGTCTGCAGGAACTGACCGGAGATGTTGATGCCGTTTTCAGCGAAGACCTTGTTGATCTCCATCATCACGCCAGGAATGTTCTGGTGGATGTGCAGCAGACGGTGCTTGCCAGGGTGGGCCGGCAGCGCCACTTCCGGGAAGTTGACCGAGGACACGGACGTACCGTTGTCGCTGTACTTGACCAGTTTTTCCGACACTTCCAGGCCAATGTTGGCTTGGGCTTCAGCGGTGGAACCGCCGATGTGCGGGGTCAGGATCACGTTGTCCAAGCCACGTAGCGGGCTTTCGAAGATGTCGTCGTTGGAGCGCGGCTCCACCGGGAACACGTCGATAGCGGCGCCGATCAGGTGCTTGTCCTTGATCGCGTCGGCCAGGGCGTCCAGCTCGACCACAGTGCCGCGCGCTGCGTTGATCAGGATGCCGCCTTTCTTGATAGCGCGGATTTCCTTCTCGCCGATCATCCACTGGGTTTCAGTGGTTTCCGGAACGTGCAGGGTCACGATGTCGGACATACCCAGCAGCTCGGTCAGGCTCGACACTTGCGTGGCGTTGCCCAATGGCAGCTTGGTCAGGGTGTCGTAGAAGAACACCTGCATGCCCAGGCCTTCCGCGAGTACCGACAACTGCGTACCGATCGAGCCGTAACCGACGATACCCAGCTTCTTGCCGCGGATTTCGAAGGAGTTGGCTGCGCTCTTGATCCAGCCGCCACGGTGGCAGGAAGCGTTCTTCTCAGGAATGCCACGCAGCAGCAGGATGGCCTCGGCCAGCACCAGCTCCGCAACGGAACGGGTGTTGGAGTACGGTGCGTTGAACACCGCGATGCCGCGCTCGCGCGCTGCGTTGAGGTCGACCTGGTTGGTACCGATGCAGAAACAACCGACAGCCACGAGCTTTTTGGCGTGGTCGAAGATCTCTTCGGTCAGCTGAGTGCGGGAGCGAATGCCGATAAAGTGCGCGTCGGCGATCTTTTCCTTTAACTGGGCTTCCGGCAGAGAACTGGTGATGTACTCAATGCTGGTGTACCCGGCAGCTTTCAGAACGTCGACAGCCGATGGGTGGACGCCTTCCAGAAGAAGGAACTTGATCTTGCTCTTATCGAGAGAAGTCTTGCTCATCTGCGTAAACCTGTATCCCGGAGAAAAATGGCAGGGAATCGGATCGAGTAAGCTGACCCGGACGGCAGGAAAGCCGTCACCGCAGAAACGCCCTTGGGCTCTGTCCTGCGGGGGCGGTATGCTAGCATACGCGCCCCGCTAAACACCTATTCCTGCGACGTGAAGCGTTCTCAGGATGACCATGAATTGTTCGAGAGTTCTGTCGATGACCCATCCTGCCCTGATTGATGAGCTGAAGACCCTGGTTGAGCCCGGCAAAGTGCTGACCGATGCAGACTCCCTGGAGGCTTACGGCAAGGATTGGACCAAGCATTTCGCACCCGCGCCGACCGCCATCGTCTTTCCCAAGACCATTGAGCAGGTCCAGGCCATCGTGCGTTGGGCCAATGCGCACAAGGTGGCGCTGGTGCCGTCCGGTGGGCGTACTGGCTTGTCGGCAGCCGCTGTGGCGGCCAACGGCGAAGTGGTTGTGTCATTCGACTATATGAACCAGATCCTCGACATGAACCTCACTGACCGCACCGCCGTGTGCCAGCCGGGCGTGGTTACCAAGCAATTGCAGAACGTCGCCGAAGAAAAAGGCCTGTACTACCCGGTGGACTTCGCTTCGTCCGGTTCCAGCCAGATTGGCGGCAATATCGGCACCAATGCCGGCGGGATCAAGGTGATTCGCTACGGCATGACCCGTAACTGGGTGGCCGGCATGAAGGTCGTCACTGGCAAGGGTGATGTGCTTGAACTGAACCGCGACCTGATCAAGAACGCCACCGGCTACGACATGCGCCAGCTGTTTATCGGCGCCGAGGGCACCTTGGGCTTTGTGGTCGAAGCCACCATGCGCCTGGACCGTGCGCCGAAAAACCTGACGGCCATGGTGCTGGGGACCACCGATTTCGACTCGATCATGCCGGTATTGCACGCGTTCCAGAGCAAGCTGGACCTGACCGCCTTCGAGTTCTTTTCCGACAAAGCCCTGGCCAAAGTCCTCGGCCGTGGCGACGTGCCGGCGCCGTTCGAAACCGAATGCCCGTTCTATGCGCTGCTGGAATTCGAAGCCACCACCGAAGAAGTCGCCAACCATGCGCTGGAAACGTTCGAACACTGCGTCGAGCAGGGTTGGGTGCTGGACGGCGTGATGAGCCAGAGCGAAACCCAACTGCACAACCTGTGGAAACTGCGCGAGTACATCTCCGAGACCATTTCCCACTGGACGCCGTACAAGAACGACATCTCGGTCACCGTCTCCAAAGTACCGGCTTTCTTGAAGGAAATCGACGCGATCGTCGGCGAACACTACCCGGATTTCGAAATTGTCTGGTTCGGTCACATTGGCGACGGCAACCTGCACTTGAACATCCTCAAGCCGGAAAACCTCAGCAAGGATGAGTTCTTCGCCAAGTGCGCCACCGTGAACAAGTGGGTGTTTGAAACCGTCGAGAAGTACAACGGCTCAATCTCCGCTGAACACGGCGTGGGCATGACCAAGCGCGATTACCTGACCTACAGCCGCTCGCCGGTTGAAATCGAATACATGAAAGCAGTGAAAGCGGTGTTCGACCCGAACGGGATCATGAACCCCGGCAAGATTTTCGCTGTTTAACCGCCCCTGAAGGAGTCGTTTCATGAGCTACCAGCACAAGTATGTCGACGGCACCAACATCCACTTTCCGGTCGGTAAAGTGGTGTGTATCGGGCGTAACTACGCCGAACATGCCAAGGAACTGGACAACCCGGTGCCTACCGAGCCGTTGCTGTTCATCAAGCCGGGCAGTTGCGTGGTGCCGTTGGAAGGCGGTTTCAGCATTCCAACCGAGCGCGGCTCGGTGCATTACGAAGCGGAAATCGCGGTATTGATCGGCAAGCCTTTGTCGAACAAGCCCAGCCGTGAAGAAGTGCTCGACGCCATCTCCGGCTTCGCCCCGGCCCTGGACCTGACCCTGCGCGACAAGCAGGCCGAGCTGAAAGCCAAGGGCTTGCCGTGGGAAATCGCCAAGTCTTTCGACGGCGCGGCAGTCATCGCACCGTTCGTGGTGGGCAGTACGTTCCCGGACGTGACCGATATCGGCATCCGCCTGACCATCAATGGCGAAGTGCGCCAGGATGGCAACAGCGCGCAAATGCTCAACCCGATCATTCCGATGATCCAGCACATGGCCGGCTGCTTCTCGCTGCAAGCGGGTGATGTGATCCTCACCGGCACCCCGGCCGGCGTGGGCCCGCTGAATGTGGGTGATGAGCTGGTGCTGGAGCTGTCGGGTGTGAATCGCTTCGAAAGCAGCGTTCGCTAAACCCTGGCGAAACGCGGTTAAAAATGTGGGAGCGGGCTTGCCCGCGATGCAGGCACCTCGGTCATCTGACGTACCGAGTCGCCTGCATCGCGGGCAAGCCCGGCTCCCACAGGGTTTTGTGTGCGCCTGGAGTTTCCAGTTTTTTGCATTTTTTTCACACATCATCCGGATAATCCTCAGCCACTTGCACACGGGCACCTCGATCCTGTGCTATCACCTAACGCTGACTTTCCGGAAAAAGCACCCAATGGCCGTGCCCCTGCCTACCGTCACCCCCAAGCTGCGTTCCCGCCTTGCCCTGCGCTGGTATTCCTGGCTATTGCTGGCGGGCGTGATTGTGTACGGCGTTGCCTGGGCCATGCACTGGGATGATCGCGGCGTACTGTGGATGCTGGAACGCTTCGAAACCCCCGCCGAGCGCCAAGAGAGCGTGTGGCTGCCGGACTATCATGCCGTCATCGATGGCAAGCTTTTGCCGGGGATGGAGAAGGACGAGGCTTCGGACGTCTCCTACAACCCTCAGACCAAAACCCTGTTTTCCGTGATGGGCAAAAACCCATTCCTCGTCGAGTTGAGCCTGCAAGGCGATGTGTTGCGCAAGATGCCGCTCAATGGCTGGGATAACCCGGAAGGTATCACCGTGATGGAAAACGGTTTGATGGCGGTGGTCGATGAGCGCCAGCACACGGTGACCCTCGTCAAGGTCGTCGCCACCACCCAGCAATTGAACAAGGCTGACTTCCCGAGTTACGACCTGGGCCCCTCCAAGGATCAAAACAAAGCGTTTGAGGCCGTGGCTTGGGACAAGCCTAACCAGCAACTGGTGTTCGGTGAGGAACGCCCGCCGGCACTGTTTACCTGGAAAAGCGACGGCAGCCAGGCCCTGGTCGGCAGCAAGCAAAAGCTCGCCAGCACCGAGCTGGATATGCGTAACCTCTCGGCCCTGGCCGTCGACCCGCGGACCGGCCATTTACTGGTGCTGTCGGCTGATTCCCACCTGTTGCTGGAGCTGGACGAGAAGGGCGGGCAAGTCAGCTTCATGACCTTGCTCGGCGGTTTCAACGGCCTTAAAAACACCATTCCCCGTGCAGAGGGCGTGACCATGGGCGACGACGGCACGCTGTACATGGTCAGTGAGCCAAACTTGTTCTATCGCTTCGAAAAACAGAAATAACGGACAGATTGCGTCGGATATTTCTCTATCAGCGGCATTCGCCAGACACTGGGCTGCGTTTAAGTTTAAATTCAGACAGGCGTGATATTCATTCGCTACTTTTGAACTTGAGCCCCTCCGATGCGACGACTAGCCCGCCCCAAACCTATGTTCTTTATTCTTGCACTGATCGCCCTGGTCAGCGCCGGGGTCGTTGCGCAGCATTTTCGCCTGTTCGAGCGCGCTTGGTTCAACTGGCAAGTGTGGCGCAAGCCGGTGAATGAGCGCTCCATCGGCCTGGCGGACTATCGGGTAGCCCTGGAGGCCCAGGTGATCGAGGGGCTCAACGACGACGTCTCGGCTCTTACCTACGACCCAGTGCGCAAAAGCCTGTTTACCGTCACCAATAAAAACGCCGAACTGATCGAGTTGTCGCTGGAGGGCAAGATCCTGCGGCGTATTCCCTTGGTGGGATTTGGCGATGCCGAGGCGGTGGAATTTATCAGCGACAACACTTATGTCATTAGCGATGAGCGCCAGCAGCGCTTGATCAAGGTCCATGTGGATGACGACACCCAATTCCTCGACGCCGCCGATGCGGAGCAAATGACGCTGGGCCTGCACGTTGGCGGCAATAAGGGGTTTGAAGGCCTGGCGTACGACTCGGTGGGCAAGCGCCTGTTCGTCGCCAAGGAGCGCGACCCGATGCTGATCTATGAGGTCCATGGCTTTCCCCATTTCAAACCGGAAAAAACCTACTCGGTGCACGTGATCAACAACCCCAAGCGTGACGCCGGGCTGTTTGTGCGTGACCTCTCGAGCCTGCAATACGACGAGCGCAGCGGCCATCTCTTGGCGCTGTCGGATGAGTCGTTTCTGGTGCTGGAACTGGATATCGACGGTCGCCCGTTGAGCAGTCTGTCGCTGCTGAACGGGCGCCATGGCCTGAAGAAGCGCGTGCCCCAGGCGGAAGGGATCGCGATGGATGATGACGGTAACTTGTACCTGACCAGCGAGCCGAACCTGTTCTACGTGTTCAAGAAGCCAAATCCCTGAAGCACCACAGAACCAAATGTGGGAGCTGGCTTGCCTGCTCCCACATAAAGCACAGCCGGTGGGGTTAGGCCTTGAGGGTTTTCACACCGTCGGAAGTGCCCAGCAACAACACATCCGCCGGACGCGCCGCGAACAAACCATTGGTGACTACACCAACGATCGCGTTGATCTGCGTCTCAAGCGCCACCGGATTGGTGATCTGCATGTTGAACACGTCGAGGATGATGTTGCCGTTGTCAGTCAACACGCCTTCGCGGTACACCGGGTCGCCGCCCAGTTTCACCAACTCGCGGGCCACGTGGCTACGGGCCATCGGGATGACCTCAACCGGCAACGGGAACGCGCCGAGTACCGGCACCAGCTTGCTGGCGTCCGCGATGCAGATAAAGGTCTTGGCCACGGCCGCGACGATCTTCTCGCGGGTCAGGGCTGCGCCGCCGCCTTTGATCAAGTTCAGGTGTTCGTCGCTTTCATCGGCGCCGTCAACGTAGAACTCCAGGTCGCTCACGGTGTTGAGCTCATACACCGGAATCCCATGGCCCTTGAGGCGCGCGGCGGTGGCTTCGGAGCTGGCCACGGCGCCGTCGAATGCGCCCTTGTGCTGAGCCAGTGCATCGATAAAGCAGTTGGCGGTGGAGCCGGTGCCGACACCGACGATGCTCTTGTCGTCGAGTTTAGGAAGGATTAAATCGACGGCGGCCTGGGCCACTGCCTGTTTGAGTTGATCCTGGGTCATGCGGGCTCCGGAACGGGCGGGGAGTAAAGAGGGGCGCGAGTATAACCCAACAAAACCTCTGGATTCGTGTGGTCGCCCGGCCGAACGCTGGGTTAGACTCCTTGGCCCTGCCCATCCCGCCCAGTGATTTCCGCCGATGCTTGAACAGTACGTCAAAAAGATCCTCACCTCGCGCGTTTACGACATTGCCGTAGAAACCCCGTTGCAGACCGCCCGCCAGCTTTCCGAGCGGCTGGGCAACAAGGTCTGGCTCAAGCGTGAAGACTTGCAGCCGGTGTTCTCGTTCAAGATTCGCGGCGCCTACAACAAGCTGACCCAACTGAGCGCCGAAGAGCGTGCGCGCGGTGTGGTCACGGCGTCGGCGGGCAACCATGCCCAGGGCCTGGCCCTGGCGGCCAAGGTACTGGGGGTGAAAGCCACTATTGTCATGCCCAAGACCACTCCGGAGATCAAGGTCGAAGGCGTGCGCTCGCGTGGCGGCAAAGTGGTGCTGCATGGCGATTCCTTCCCGGAAGCTCTGGCCTACTCGCTGAAACTGGTCGACGAAAAAGGCTACGTCTACATTCACCCCTACGATGATCCGCACACCATTGCCGGGCAGGGCACCGTGGCGATGGAAATCCTGCGCCAGCACCCGGGGCCGCTGGACGCGATTTTTGTACCGGTGGGCGGCGGCGGGCTGATCGCGGGTATTGCGGCCTATGTGAAATACCTGCGCCCAGAGATCAAAATCATCGGCGTCGAACCGGACGATTCCAATTGCCTGCAAGCCGCGATGGCGGCGGGTGAGCGCGTGGTGCTGCCGACCGTGGGCCTCTTTGCCGATGGCGTGGCGGTGGCACAGATCGGCCAGCACACCTTCGACATCTGCAAGGACTACGTCGATGAAGTGATCACCGTGAGCACCGATGAAATCTGTGCGGCGATCAAGGATATCTACGACGACACCCGCTCCATCACCGAACCAGCGGGCGCCTTGGGCGTGGCAGGTATCAAGAAATACGTCGAGACCCGTGGCGTTACCGGGCAGACTCTGGTGGCGATCGACTCCGGCGCCAACGTCAACTTCGACCGCCTGCGCCATGTGGCCGAGCGCGCGGAGTTGGGTGAAGGCCGCGAAGCCATCATCGCCGTGACCATCCCCGAAAAGCCCGGCAGCTTCAAGGCGTTCTGCGAGGCTGTGGGCAAGCGCCAGATCACCGAATTCAACTATCGCTTCCACTCCGGCAGTGAGGCACACATTTTTGTCGGCGTGCAGACCCACCCGGAAACCGACCCGCGCAGCGCGCTGATCACCAGCCTCACCAGCCAGGGTTTCCCGGTGCTGGACCTGACCGAGAACGAGCTGGCCAAGTTGCACATCCGCCACATGGTCGGCGGCCATGCGGCCCACGTCAGCAATGAAGTGGTGTTTCGCTTCGAATTCCCGGAGCGTCCGGGCGCCTTGTTCAACTTTCTTAACAAATTGGGCGGGCGTTGGAACATCTCGATGTTCCACTATCGCAACCACGGCGCAGCAGACGGCCGTGTGGTCGCCGGCCTGCAAGTGCCGGCGGACGAGCGCCACCTGGTACCGGCAGCCCTGGAAGCCATCGGCTACCCGTACTGGGATGAAAGCGATAACCCGGCCTACACACTGTTCCTCGGATGAGCGACTACGCTGATTGGGGCGGCCTTAAGGAAGACGACACATGGAAACCCTGACCACCCTGAAAGTTATCCACATCGCGGCCACCGTATTGCTGCTGCTCAGCGGCCTGGGCTTGGCGTTGCTGGCCTGGCGCAAGCGCAGCGCCGGCCCGGCGGTGACCGTGCAACGCCCGTGGGCGTTTGTCTGGTTGTTGATGGGCATTTGCGTCGTCAGCATGCCGTTTACCGGTTGGTGGCTGGTGCACCTGACCGGCTGGCCGCTGGGCCAGACCTGGATCCTCGGTTCCAGCATCCTCTACACCGTGGCGGCGCTGGCGTGGTTCTGGCTGGTGGCGCGGCTTAATCGCCTGCGTAAGGGCGAGGGCGGCAGCTTGAACTTCACGTTGGTGCTGGCGGTAATCAGCCTGGTGGGGTTTGTGGCGATTGCCGGTTTGATGGGTGCCAAGCCTGTCTGAATGAGTGCCTACCTGCTGCTGAAAACCCTGCATATTCTCTCGTCGACCGTACTGTTCGGGCTGGGCGCGGGCTCGGCTTACTACGCGTTACGCGCCTGGCGCACCGGCAACGTGGAAGTGATCGCCGTGACCTTCAAGCACTTGGTGTTCGCCGATTGGGCGTTTACCGCGACCACGGCGGTGTTCCAGCCGTTGAGCGGGATTGGCTTGATGCATCTGGCGGGCTGGTCGCTGCAGCAGAGTTGGTTGCAGTGGACGTTCGGTTTGTATGTGCTGGCGGGGATCTGCTGGCTGCCGGTGGTGTGGTTGCAGATTCGCGTACACAAGATGGCGGAGCGGGCGTTGCGGGAGGGGACGGCGATGCCGATCAAGGCCACGACCTATATGCGCTGGTGGTTTGGCCTGGGGTGGCCGGCGTTCCTGGCGTTTATGGCGATTTTCTACTTGATGGTGGCCAAGCCTATGTAGTGAGCGGGCTTGCCCCGCGCTGGGTGGCGGAGCCGCCCCAAACCAGGCGAATTGGATTCATCTGGAATTCGGTATTGTCTGTATTAGGGCTGCTTCGCAGCCCAGCGCGGGCAAGCCCGCTCACTACAGGTCAGCTGCGCAACGTGATGACCGGCCAGCCACGCTTCTCGGCCTCGGCCCGCAAATTCGGGTCCGGATCCACTGCCACCGGATGAGTCACTTGCTCCAGCAGCGGTAAATCATTCATCGAGTCGCTGTAGAAGTAACTGTCTTCCAGGCTGAACCCGGTCTCTGCCAGCCAGCGATTCAAACGTGTCACCTTGCCCTCGCGAAAGCACGGCACGTCGGTGCTCCGCCCGGTATAACGGCCGTTTTCCATCTCGCACTCGGTGGCGATCAGGGTTTCCACGCCCAGGCGTGCGGCAATCGGCGCGGTGACGAAACGGTTGGTGGCGGTGATGATCACCAGCGTGTCACCGGCGTCGCGGTGCTTGGCCAGCAGTTCGGCGGCCAGCGGCAGCATCAGCGGCTCAATGCAGTCTCGCATGAAGTCATTGTGCCACTCATCCAGTTGGGCCATCTCAGTACGGCCGAGGATTTCCAGGCTGAAGTTCAGGTAGGCGGCATTGTCCAGCTTGCCGGCCAGGTAATCCTGGTAGAACTCGTCGTTGCGCGCCTTGTAGGCGATGGGGTCGAGAATCCCGCGTTCACAGAGGTAATCGCCCCAGGCGTGATCGCTGTCACCGCCAAGAAGGGTGTTGTCCAAGTCGAATAAAGCCAGGCGCATTGCAGTTACTCGCTGAAAAGTCTGTAAAAAGGCGTCCAGAATACGGTCTTTTCACAAGAGTGCACATAAGGTAAGAAGCCTCGTTGCCGCTGGAACAACCTTTGTGGAACAATGCGGCGACATGCGTTTGCGAGGTTGTTGCCGTGATCGACCCCGATGGTTTCCGTCCTAATGTCGGGATTATTCTTACGAATGATGCCGGACAGGTGCTATGGGCTCGCCGAATCAACCAAGATGCCTGGCAGTTTCCTCAAGGCGGAATCAACCCCGACGAAACCCCTGAAGACGCCTTGTACCGTGAGTTGAATGAAGAAGTCGGCCTTGAGCGTGAAGATGTGCAGATTCTGGCCTGTACCCGTGGCTGGTTGCGCTATCGTTTGCCGCAACGCCTGGTGCGTACCCACAGCCAACCGCTGTGCATCGGCCAGAAGCAGAAATGGTTTCTCCTGCGCCTGATCTCCGACGAGCAGCGGGTGCGGATGGATTTGACCGGTAAACCGGAGTTCGATGGCTGGCGCTGGGTCAGCTATTGGTACCCGTTGGGCCAGGTGGTGACATTCAAGCGCGAAGTGTATCGTCGCGCTCTCAAAGAGCTTGCCCCGCGCCTTTTAGCGCGCGACTGACGACGGAGTTCGACCCCGAGCCATGCTCAATACGCTGCGCAAGATCGTCCAGGAAGTTAACTCCGCCAAGGATCTCAAGGCGGCGTTGGGGATTATTGTGTTGCGCGTCAAGGAAGCCATGGGCAGCCAGGTCTGCTCGGTTTACCTGCTGGACCCCGAGACCAACCGTTTTGTGCTGATGGCCACCGAGGGCCTGAACAAGCGCTCCATCGGCAAGGTCAGCATGGCGCCCAATGAAGGTCTGGTGGGCCTGGTGGGGACGCGTGAAGAACCCCTGAACCTCGAACATGCAGCCGATCACCCGCGTTACCGCTACTTTGCCGAAACCGGCGAAGAGCGTTACGCCTCGTTCCTCGGCGCACCGATCATTCACCACCGCCGCGTTGTGGGCGTGTTGGTCATCCAGCAAAAAGAGCGCCGTCAGTTCGACGAAGGTGAAGAAGCCTTCCTGGTGACGATGAGTGCGCAATTGGCCGGAGTTATCGCCCACGCCGAGGCGACGGGCTCGATTCGCGGCCTGGGGCGTGAAGGCAAGGGCATCCAGGAAGCCAAGTTCGTCGGCGTGCCGGGCTCGCCGGGCGCTGCGGTTGGTACGGCGGTGGTCATGTTGCCGCCGGCGGACCTGGATGTGGTGCCGGACAAGACCGTCAAAGACATCGACGCCGAAATCAAACTGTTCAAGACCGCCCTGGAAGGCGTGCGCGCCGACATGCGCAACCTCTCGACCAAGTTGGCGACCCAGCTGCGGCCCGAAGAGCGCGCGCTGTTCGACGTGTACCAGATGATGCTCGATGACGCGTCCCTGGGTAACGAAGTCAAGACTGTGATCAAGACCGGCCAGTGGGCCCAGGGCGCGTTGCGCCAAGTGGTCACCGATCACGTCAACCGTTTTGAAATGATGGACGACGCCTACCTGCGCGAGCGCGCCTCGGATGTGCGTGACCTCGGTCGCCGTCTGCTGGCCTACCTGCAGGAAGACCGCACCACCAACCTGGTCTACCCCGACAACACCATCCTGATCAGTGAGGAGCTGACCGCCACCATGCTCGGCGAAGTGCCGGAGGGCAAGCTGGTGGGCCTGGTCTCGGTACTCGGTTCGGGTAACTCCCACGTCGCGATCCTGGCCCGTGCCATGGGTATCCCGACGGTGATGGGCCTGGTGGACCTGCCGTATTCAAAAGTGGATGGCATCGACATGATCGTCGATGGCCATCGCGGCGAAGTGTTTACCAACCCCAGCGACGTGCTGCGCAAGCAATACGCCGAAGTGGTTGAAGAAGAGAAACAGCTGGCGCTGGGCCTCGACTCATTGCGCGAACTGCCGTGCGTGACCACCGATGGGCATCGTGTGCCGCTGCTGGTCAACACGGGCTTGCTGGCGGATGTAGCCCGTGCGCAACAGCGCGGCGCCGAAGGGGTGGGCCTGTACCGCACCGAAGTGCCGTTCATGATCAATCAGCGTTTTCCGAGCGAGAAGGAGCAGCTGGCGATTTATCGCGAGCAACTGCAGGCCTTCCACCCGCTACCGGTGACCATGCGCAGCCTGGACATCGGCGGCGACAAGTCACTGTCGTATTTCCCGATCAAGGAAGACAACCCCTTCCTTGGCTGGCGCGGCATTCGCGTCACGCTCGACCATCCTGAAATTTTCCTCGTACAAACCCGCGCCATGCTCAAGGCCAGCGAAGGCCTGAATAACCTGCGCATCCTGCTGCCGATGATTTCCGGCACCCATGAGCTGGAAGAGGCGCTGCACCTGATTCACCGTGCGTGGGGCGAAGTGCGCGATGAAGGCGCCGACGTACCGATGCCGCCGATTGGCGTGATGATCGAAATCCCGGCGGCGGTGTACCAGGCTAAAGAGCTGGCGCGGCAGGTGGATTTCCTTTCGGTGGGTTCCAACGACCTGACCCAATACCTGCTGGCCGTGGACCGTAACAACCCACGGGTGGCCGACCTCTACGACTACCTGCACCCGGCGGTGCTGCAAGCCTTGCAACACGTGGTGCGCGACGCCCATGCCGAAGGCAAGCCGGTGAGCATCTGCGGTGAAATGGCCGGCGACCCCGCGGCGGCGGTGCTGTTGATGGCGATGGGCTTTGACAGCCTGTCGATGAACGCTACCAACTTGCCGAAGGTGAAGTGGATGCTGCGTCAGGTCGAACTGAGCATGGCCAAGGATCTGCTGGCAGAGCTGATGACCATCGATAACCCGCAAGTTATCCACAGCTCGCTGCAACTGGCGCTGAAGAACCTGGGGCTGACGCGGATGATCAACCCGGGCTCCGCGAAGAGCCTCTGACTTCAGATGGTGGGCTTTTGTAGTGAGCGGGCTTGCCCCGCGCTGGGCTGCGAAGCAGCCCTAATACAATCACCGCATGCTTTCAGATAGAGCCGGTTAGCTGGTTTTGGGGCGGCTTCGCCACCCAGCGCGGGGCAAGCCCGCTCACTACAAGCTGAGTTCTACCTCGCCAAGTCGCCCACCATGCGGCCCAAAACTGCGCTCCACCATCCGCCGCGACCCATCTGCATTCACAATCAACGCCGTACTCGCCCGCGTGCCGTAACTCGGGCTGGCAATAAACACGCTCGACAACAAACTCTCAGTCGCCAAGCCCACCCCGGTATCCGGCAAATCCGCAAACGGCGCCGTCTGCGGATCACTCAAAATATCCAACAACGCCTCAGGCTGCGGGTCCTCCAGCATCTCGCTCAACGCCGCTTTGGCCTTGATCAGCTTGGGCCACGGCGTGTCCAGCCCGGCATTGGACAACCCATACACCCCGGCCTCCAAACGCGTCGGCTCAGTGTGATTAGCGTTGTAGTGCCACAACTCATTGCGCGTACCCACCAGCAGGTTAAACCCGGCATATTCAATCGATCGACCGTTAACATCGGCCAGATACGCTTCAATCGGCAACGAACCACTGAGAAACCGCGCCACTAACTCCCCGCGCGACTTACGTGCCGGCGGCTGGTGCGGGTCGCGGATATTGGTCAAGGCGGCAAAGCGCCCGTCGGCATTCACCCCCAGCCAGGTACCGCCTGCTTCCTGATCGCGGCCGGCGAAGACTTCGGGCACGTCCGGCCATTGGGCCAGCGGCAGGCTGGGGCGGGCGTAGAACTCATCACGGTTGGCCGCGACGATCAGCGGTTGGGCGTGGCCCGGCCGCCAGGCGAAAACAATCAGGCACATCAGGCGATTCCCTTTTGTGTTTTTTGCCACTCTACCGGCAGCAACGCAGGCGTTCCATCGTATCCAGTTGGGTTGCATGCCTTCCATCCGTTAACATGCCGGACTTGGTCTGGGGGCTCCCATGGAATTTCTGCTGTATTTGCTGCTCGGCGCCTGTGCGGGCGTGCTCGCCGGGCTGTTTGGCGTGGGCGGCGGGATTATCATCGTGCCGGTGCTGGTGTTCAGCTTCACCTTGCAGGGCTTTGATCCGCAAGTGCTGACCCACCTGGCCGTGGGCACTTCCCTGGCGACGATCATCTTTACCTCGGTGAATGCCGTGCGTGAGCACCATCGGCGTGGCGCGGTGCGTTGGCCGATCTTTGTGTGGATGACCGTGGGTATCCTGATCGGCGCAGGCTTTGGTGCACTGACCGCCGAGGCGATTTCCGGCCCCCACCTGCAAAAGATCATCGGCGTGTTTGCCTTGTTGGTGGCCGTGCAACTGGCCCTGGAGGTCAAGCCCAAGGCCAACCGAACGGTGCCGGGCAAGGTTGGCCTGACCATCGCCGGCACATTTATCGGCTGGGCTTCGGCGATTTTCGGGATTGGCGGCGGCTCGCTGACCGTACCGTTCCTGACCTGGCGCAGCGTGCCGATGCAGCAGGCTGTGGCCACTTCATCGGCTTGTGGCCTGCCGATTGCGCTGGCCAGTGCATTAAGTTTCATGATTCTGGGCTGGCATGACCCGCTGTTGCCCGCTCATAGTCTAGGGTTCGTGTATTTGCCGGCACTGTTGGGCATTGCCCTGACCAGTATGGTGTTCGCCCGTTTCGGCGCACGCCTGGCGCATCGGTTGTCGCCGCGTTTGCTCAAGCGGTTGTTCGCCGGGCTGCTGTTCTGTGTCGGTTTAAACTTTTTGTTGTAATGCAGGCTTAATCGCGCCCGGGCATGGTCCGGGCGCTATAACGAATGATTTAACGAGGAGTCGCAATGCTGCCTTACCCGCAGATCGACCCGGTGGCCTTGGCTATCGGTCCGCTGAAAATCCACTGGTACGGGTTGATGTACCTGATCGGCATCGGCGGTGCCTGGTTTCTGGCTTCCCGACGCCTGAACCGTTTCGATCCGACCTGGACCAAGGAGAAGCTCTCCGACCTGATCTTCTGGTTGTCGATGGGCGTTATCGTCGGCGGGCGCCTGGGGTATGTGCTGTTCTACGACCTCTCCGCGTACATCGCCAACCCGACGCTGATTTTCGAAGTGTGGAAGGGCGGCATGGCGTTCCACGGTGGGTTTATCGGCGTGATGATCGCCGCCTGGTGGTTTGGCCGGCGTAACGGCAAGTCGTTCTTCCAACTGATGGACTTCATCGCACCGATGGTGCCGATCGGCCTGGGCGCTGGGCGTATCGGTAACTTCATCAATGCCGAACTCTGGGGCAAGCCGACCGACGTGCCGTGGGCGATGGTGTTCCCGCCGTTCAGCGACCCGGCGCAATTGCCGCGCCACCCGTCGCAGCTCTACCAGTTCGCGTTGGAAGGCGTGGCACTGTTCCTTATCCTGTACCTCTTCTCGCGCAAGCCGCGCCCGACCATGGCCGTGTCCGGCATGTTCGCGTTGTTCTACGGGATCTTCCGATTCATCGTCGAGTTCGTGCGCGTGCCGGATGCGCAATTGGGCTACCTGGCGTTCGGTTGGGTGACCATGGGTCAAATCCTCAGCCTGCCGATGATCCTGGGCGGCCTGGGCTTGCTGTGGTGGGCGTACAATCGCCCGCAGCCTTTGAAGAACACCGCGCTTTAAATTCGAATGCCGAGGCCTGCAAGGTCTCGGCTTCAACGATACGGGTAAACAAATGAAGCAATATCTCGAACTACTGAACGACGTCGTGACCAATGGATTGACCAAGGGCGATCGCACCGGCACCGGCACCAAGGCCGTGTTTGCCCGTCAGTATCGGCATAACTTGGCCGACGGCTTCCCGCTGCTGACCACCAAGAAGCTTCACTTCAAAAGCATCGCCAACGAGCTGATCTGGATGTTGAGTGGCAACACCAACATCAAGTGGCTCAACGAAAACGGCGTAAAGATCTGGGACGAATGGGCGACCGAAGAAGGTGACCTGGGCCCGGTGTACGGCGAGCAGTGGACCGCCTGGCCGACCAAGGATGGCGGCACGATCAACCAGATCGACTACATGGTCCACACGCTCAAGACCAACCCGAACAGCCGCCGCATCCTGTTCCACGGCTGGAACGTCGAGTACCTGCCGGACGAGACCAAGAGCCCGCAGGAAAACGCGCGCAATGGCAAACAAGCCTTACCGCCGTGCCACCTGCTGTACCAGGCATTCGTGCACGACGGTCACCTGTCGATGCAGTTGTATATCCGCAGTTCCGACGTATTCCTCGGCCTGCCGTACAACACCGCCGCGCTGGCATTGCTGACCCATATGCTGGCCCAGCAATGCGACCTGATCCCCCACGAGATCATCGTCACCACCGGCGACACTCACGCGTACAGCAACCATATGGAGCAGATCAAGACCCAACTGGCGCGCACGCCGAAGAAGCTGCCGGAACTGGTGATCAAGCGTAAGCCTGCGTCGATCTATGACTACAAGTTCGAAGACTTCGAGATCGTGGGCTACGACGCCGACCCAAGCATCAAGGCCGACGTCGCGATCTAAAGATTATCTCGATCAAATGTGGGAGCGGGCTTGCTCGCGAAAGCTGTACATCAGATACACATTCAGTTACTGACACACCGCCTTCGCGAGCAAGCCCGCTCCCACATTTGGTCCGTGCTCACTTGAGTTAATGGCCGTGGCTTCTGCCCACATGTGAGGGCTCAGCCTCGCTCGCCGCCACACTCCCACTGACTTCCAGCCGCTGCAGAATCCCGCATTCCGGCCCGCCGCCACAGCGTTGGCGCAGGTCCAGCAACTGCTCCTGCAATGCCAACAACCCATCAATCCGCGCTTTCACGTGGTGGATATGCTCATCGATCAACGCGTTCACGTTTTCGCACTGGTCTTGGGGGCTGTCGCGTAGCCCAAGCAGGCTGCGGATTTCTTCCAAGGTCATGTCGAGGCTGCGGCAATTGCGGATAAAGATCAGCCGCTCGGTGTGTGCCTGGGTGTACACACGGTAGTTGGCCTCGGTGCGTGCCGGGGGCGGCAACAGGCCTTCCTTCTCGTAATAACGGATGGTTTCAACCGGGCAGTCGGTCAGTTTGGCCAGTTCGCCGATCTTCATTGCGGCAATCTCCAAATGGGTGCTTGACCCTATAGTGGCTACAGGGTCTTTACTTGGCAACAGGCACCTTTATGGACGCGACAGAATGAGCGATTCCCTCCACACCCCGCATAAACACGACCATGACCACGATCATGGCCCGAAAAAACTCACGCCTGTGCATGACCATGGCCACGGCGGCGCGTGCTGCTCCGGTACACCCGCACCTGCGCGGGTGCAACTGAGCGAAGCGCCCACCGCCGGCTCGCGCCTGAGCACTTTCCGCATCGAAGCCATGGACTGCCCCACCGAGCAGACGCTGATCCAGAACAAACTGGGCAAGCTGGCCGGTGTGCAGCAGCTGGAATTCAACCTGATCAACCGCATCCTTGGCGTCACCCATGACCTGCCGAGCACTGCACCGATCATCGACGCGATCAAATCCATCGGCATGCAGGCTGATCCCATTGAGGAAGGCACTCCGGCCGCCGCGCCGCCCGCCAAGAAACCCTGGTGGCCGCTGGCGTTGTCCGGTGTGGGCGCGTTGGGCGCCGAAGTGCTGCACTTCACCAATGCCGCGCCCACGTGGGTGATCGCGGTGGTGGCGCTGATCTCGATTCTCAGCGGCGGCCTCACCACCTATAAAAAGGGCTGGATTGCCCTGAAAAACCTCAACCTGAACATCAATGCCCTGATGAGCATCGCCGTGACCGGCGCGATCCTGATCGGCCAATGGCCGGAAGCGGCGATGGTGATGTTCCTGTTCACCGTGGCCGAGTTGATCGAAGCCAAGTCCCTGGACAGAGCGCGTAACGCCATCAGTGGCTTGATGCAGATGACACCAGAGCAGGCCACGGTGCAGCAGGCTGATGGATCATGGGCTGAAAAAGAGGTCAAAAGCATTGATCTGGGTGCAATCGTGCGGGTAAAGCCCGGCGAGCGCATCGGCCTGGACGGTGAAGTCACCGCTGGCCAATCCACCATCGATCAGGCACCGATCACCGGTGAAAGCCTGCCAATTGAAAAGACCGTGGGCGATAAAGTCTTCGCCGGCACCATCAACCAGGCCGGCTCCCTGGAATACAAAGTCACCGCAGCGGCGAACAACTCCACTTTGGCGCGTATCATTCACGCGGTGGAACAGGCCCAAGGCGCACGGGCACCGACCCAGCGTTTCGTCGACCGCTTCTCGAAGATCTACACCCCGGCCGTGTTCCTGTTCGCGCTGGGCGTAGCGGTGATTCCGCCGCTGTTCATGGCCGGCGTGTGGTTCGACTGGATCTACCGCGCCCTGGTCCTGCTGGTGGTTGCGTGCCCCTGTGCCTTGGTGATTTCCACGCCTGTGACCATCGTCAGTGGCCTGGCGGCGGCGGCGCGCAAAGGCATCCTGATCAAGGGCGGCGTGTACCTGGAGGGTGGTTACAAGCTCGACTACCTGGCCCTCGACAAGACCGGCACCATCACCCACGGCAAACCGGTGCAAACCGATTACTTGGCGCTCTTCCCCAACATCGAAGACAGCGCACCGGCGCTGGCCGCCAGTTTGGCCGTGCGTTCCGATCACCCGGTGTCGCTGGCGATTGCCAACGCGGCTGTGGATAAAAACCTGCCGATGCACGTTGTGGATAACTTCGAAGCCTTGGCCGGGCGTGGCGTGCGTGGCGATATCAACGGCGAAACCTACCACCTGGGCAACCACCGCCTGGTAGAAGACCTGGGCCTGTGCTCACCGGAGCTGGAAGAGAAACTCTTCGCCCTGGAAAAACAGGGCAAGTCCGTGGTGCTGCTGCTCGACAAGTCCGGCCCGCTGGCGCTGTTCGCCGTCGCCGACACGGTCAAGGACAGCAGCCGTGAAGCGATCCAGCAGTTGCATGACCTGGGCATCAAAACCCTGATGCTCACCGGCGACAACACCCACACCGCCCAGGCGATTGCTGCCCAGGTCGGCATCGACCAGGCCCAGGGCGACCTGTTGCCTACGGATAAGCTGCAAGCCATTGAAGCCCTGTATGGCCAAGGGTTCCGCGTGGGCATGGTCGGCGACGGTATCAACGATGCGCCAGCCCTGGCTCGCGCCGAGATCGGTTTTGCCATGGCTGCAGCCGGCACCGACACGGCCATTGAGACCGCCGATGTGGCGCTGATGGACGATGATTTGCGCAAGATTCCGGCATTCATTCGTCTGTCGCGGCAAACGTCGAGTATCCTCAAGCAGAACATCGCCCTGGCGCTGGTGATCAAGGCGATCTTCCTCGCGGTCACTTTCCTGGGCATGGCCACCATGTGGATGGCGGTGTTCGCCGACATGGGCGTGAGCCTGCTGGTGGTGTTCAACGGCCTGCGCCTGTTGCGCAAATAATTGAGGTGAGGGTGGTGTGCTGAGTGCCGAGTTGAAGGCTTTTTTCATGGTCGCCCGCCTGGGCAGTATTACCCAGGCGGCGAAGAAACTCGGCCTGAGCCAACCCACCGTTACCACCCAGATCCGCAACCTTGAAAGCCAATACGGTGTTGAGCTGTTCTACCGGGGCGGCCGTCGCCTCACTGTCAGCGACGAAGGTGCGCGCCTGCTGCCGATGGTCAAGGCGCTGTTGCAGCAGGAAGCGGACATCGAGTTTTTCCTGCGCAACAGTGGCCAGGTCCAGGGTGCGCTGAGGATCGCCGCGACGGCGCCGTATTACATCCTCGACCTGGTCAAAGCCTTTCGCGAACGCCTGCCGCAGGTGGAGGTGTCGGTGGAAATCGGCAACTCCCAGCAGGTGCTTGAAGCGCTGGACGATTACCGCGTTGATGTCGCTGCGTCGTCGCAGCTGCTGGAAGACCCGCGCCTTATTCGCCGCGTGCTGGGCACCGACCCTTTGGTGCTGGCGGTGCATCGCAATCATCCACTGGCCAAGCTCGATCATGTACCGCTCACTGCGTTGGCCGGGCATACCTTGTTGATGCGTGAAGCCGGCTCCACCACGCGGCGCCTGACCGAAGAAATGCTACAGGGCGCAAGCGTAAGTTACGGCCCGCTGTTGGAAATCGGCAGCCGGGAATCGATTCGCGAGGCGGTGCTGCGCAATATTGGCATCAGCATCATTGCTCGCCAGGAAGTGCCGCATGATCCGCAGTTGCGGGTGTTGACCATCGAGAATGCGCCGCAGATCCCGGAGTATTTGTACTGCCTCAAGGAGCGCAAAGGCGCGCGGCTGCCGGCGGCGTTTCTGGGGTTGGCGCAGGAAATGTCACCGATTTAAGGTTGTGTGGTGGCCTTTGAATCGCCATCGCAGGCAAGCCAGCTCCCACAGTTGAATGTGTTCACCGATCAACACTGTGGGAGCCGGGCTTGCCCGCGATGAGCATGGGTATCTACATATCTAGAGCGAGCCTCTGCGTAGCAGCTGTCGAGCCTTGGCGAGGCTGCGTCAGCGGTGTGTCAGACAGACCGCAAACGCAGCCTCGCCAAGGCTCGACAGCTGCTACGCGATATCACATTTAGAATGTGTAGATACCCATGCCGCGATGAGGCCTGCCCAGGCAGCCCATCTCCATCAGTCCTACACAAATCCACGAATACCACTATCACTGCCTTTTGCCTTCCTGCCACACCAGCGACGCATTGCCTGCCTAGCATGGCCTTCATCAGTTTGATGAGGTGCCTCCATGAACACAGCCCTGACCCAACCCGGCGCGCCAATGAAGGTGCGCGGTATCCAGAAACGCTTCGGCGCTTTTACCGCGCTGGATAACGTCTCCCTGGACGTCGCCGCTGGCGAGCTGGTGTGCCTGCTGGGCCCGTCCGGCTGCGGCAAGACCACCTTGTTGCGTTGCATCGCCGGCCTGGAGCGCCAGGACAGCGGCGAACTTTACCTGGGCAGTCGCGATGTTTCCCTGCTGCCACCCCAGGCGCGGGACTACGGCATTCTGTTCCAGTCCTACGCGCTGTTTCCCAACCTGACTGTCGAAGCGAATATCGGCTACGGCCTCGCCGGCAGCGGCCGCGATGAAGTGCGCAAGCGCGTCGGGCAGATGCTCGAACTGGTCGGCCTGGTCGGCAGTGAAAAGAAATACCCGGGCCAACTCTCCGGCGGCCAGCAGCAACGCGTTGCGCTCGCCCGGGCATTGGCGCCGGCGCCCTCATTGCTGTTGCTGGACGAACCGATGTCGGCCCTCGATGCCCGCGTGCGCGAACATCTGTGCACCGAGCTGCGCCAACTGCAACGCCGCCTGGGCATCACCACGCTGATGGTCACCCACAACCAGGACGAAGCCATGCTGATGGCCGACCGCATCGCGGTGATGAACAACGGCAAGGTCGAGCAATACGCCACGCCCCAGGAGATCTATGACCGCCCGGCCACCCCGTTCGTGGCGGAGTTTGTCGGTCAGGGCAACTGGCTGCCGTTCAGTCGCAACAGTGCCAGCCACGCGCAGGTCGGCGGGATGAACATGCGCTTGGCCGACGATGCTGGCATCGCCAAGTCCGGCCGTCTGTTTTGCCGCCCGGAAGCGATCAGCGTCAACCCGCCAGTGCACGAAGAAAACCTGTTCCCGGCCAAGGTCCGCGAGATCACCTTTCTCGGCAACCGCTGCCGCATGAGCTTCGAGCTGGAGCAATTGCCCGGCCATCCGCTGCTGGCCGAAGTGGCTCCGGAAGCCATGCCACGCCTGGGCGCTCAGCATATCTGGGTCGCCTTGCCGCCGCGCAGCCTGCAGGTGTTTGCCTGAGATGGCTGCTGTCATGACATTGCCTGAGCCGCGTCAGGTCTCCCGCGCCGAGCTGGGTGATCGTGTTTTTGTGGTCGGCGGCAAATTGCTTTGGCTGTGCCTGTTGGGTGTTGCCGTACTGCTGCCATTGCTGGCGATCTTCTGGCGCGGTTTCAGCAGCGAAGCCGGGCAGGGCGGCGGCCTGGTGGCGGCGCGGGAACTGCTCACCAGTGACAACTTCCACTGGCTGCTGGGCAATAGCTTGAAAGTTTCCCTCAGCGTCGGGGCCATCGTCGTACCGCTGGCCTACCTGTTTGCCTACGCATTGCAGCGTACGTTGATTCCCGGCAAGGCGATCTGGCGCGGCATGTCGCTGCTGCCACTGATGGCGCCGTCGATGTTGCCGGGCATTGCGCTGGTGTATCTGTTCGGCAACCAGGGCATGTTGCGCGGGCTGCTCTCGGACAATATCTACGGCTTCTGGGGCATTGTGCTGGGCGAGGTGATCTACACCTTCCCACAGGCCTTGATGATTCTGCTGTCGGCGCTGTCCTTGGCGGATGCGCGGCTGTTTGATGCGGCCTCGAGCATGGGGGCCAGCCCGGCCCGGGCGTTCCGCAGCATTACCTGGCCGGCCACACGCCAGGCGGTGTTCGCTGCGTTCTGTCTGGTGTTCACCTTGACCATCACCGACTTCGGCGTGCCCGTCGTGGTCGGCGGCGATTATCAGGTGCTGGCCCTGGAAGCCTACAAGGCTGTGGTTGGTCAACAACAGTTCGGCCGCGGTGCGCTGATCGGCATGGTGTTGCTGCTGCCAGCACTGTTCAGCTTTGGTGTGGATGCCTGGCTACGCCGTCGCCACGGCGATTCCATGAGCGGTCGTGCCCAAGTCTTCCAACCGTTGCCATCGCGCCCAAGAGATGGCTGCTACCTGGCCATCGTGCTGCTGATCTGCGCCGTGTTGCTGCTGGTATTCGGCATGGCAGTGTATTCCTCGCTGGTGAAGTTCTGGCCGTACAACCTGTCGCTGTCGCTCAATCACTACCAGTTCGAAGATACCGCCGGCGGCGGCTGGCTGGCCTATCGCAACAGCCTGACCATGGCGCTGTGCACCGCGTTGATCGGCAGCGTGCTGATCTTCACGGGCGCGTATTTGATGGAAAAGACCAAGGGCCAGAAGGGCCTGAACCTGGCGCTGCGCATGCTCAGCTTTGTGCCGATGGCGGTGCCTGGGCTGGTGCTGGGCCTTGGCTACGTGTTCTTTTTCAACCTTAACGGCAACCCGCTGCATGTGTTCTACGGGACCATGACCCTGCTGGTGGTGTGCACCATTGCTCACTATTTGACCACCGCGCAAATGACCGCGACCACGGCGTTGCGCCAGCTCGACGCCGAATTCGAAGCCGCTGCGTTGTCGCTCAAGGCGCCGTTGTACCGCCATTACTTGAACGTCACGGTGCCGATCTGCCTGCCGGCGCTGCTGGACATCGTGCGCTACCTGTTTGTGTCGGCGATGACCACCGTGTCCGCCGCGATCTTCCTCTACAGCCCCGACACCATCCTTGCCGCCGTTGCCGTGTTGAACATGGACGACGCCGGCAACGTGGGCGGTGCGGCGGCCATGTCGACCCTGATCCTGTTCACGTCGGCCGGCGTCTCGCTGCTGCTGGCGTGGGCCTCACGTAGCGCGTTGCGCCGGTCCCAAGCCTGGCGCCAGACCGCGCCCGGCCAATAAACATCCCTGAAGGAGGTGCTCCATGTTCAAGCCCCTGGCGCTGGTCGCTGCCGTACTGACCGCATTCAGTCTGAATGCCTTCGCCAAAACCGAGCTGACGGTGTACACGGCCCTCGAAGCCGAGCAGTTGAAGACCTACAAAAAAGCCTTCGAACAGGCCAACCCGGACATTGAAATCAAGTGGGTGCGTGATTCCACCGGGATCATCACCGCCAAGCTGTTGGCCGAGAAAGACCGCCCGCAAGCCGATGTGGTCTGGGGCCTGGCCGCGTCGAGCCTGGCGATCCTCGATCAGCAGGGCATGCTGGATAACTACGCGCCCAAGGACCTGGACAAGATTGGCAAAAACTACCGCGACGCTGCCAACCCACCAGCCTGGGTCGGTATGGATGTGTGGGCCGCGACCATCTGCTTCAACACCGTCGAAGCCGAGAAACAGGGCCTGACCAAGCCGGTGAGCTGGCAGGACCTGACCAAGCCTGAATACAAGGGCAAGATCGTCATGCCCAACCCGGCCTCGTCCGGCACCGGTTTCCTGGACGTGAGCGCCTGGCTGCAAACCTTCGGCGAGAAACAGGGCTGGCAGTACATGGACGACCTGCACCAGAACATCGGCCAGTACGTTCACTCCGGCTCCAAGCCGTGCAAGTTGGCGGCGTCGGGTGAGTTCCCGATCGGGATTTCGTTCGAGTACCCGGCCGTACAACTGAAACGCCAGGGTGCGCCGCTGGATATCATCCTGCCCAAAGAAGGCCTGGGCTGGGACATTGAAGCCACCGCCGTGCTCAAGGGCTCTGCCCATGCCGACGCGGCGAAAAAACTCGCCGACTTCTCGGCCAGCCCTGCTGCCATGGACCTGTACAAGGACAACTTCGCCGTCCTTGCCCAGCCGGGAATTGCCAAGCCGCAGACTGAATTGCCGGCCGATTACGAGCAGCGCCTGATCAAGAACGACTTTGCCTGGGCCTCGAAAAACCGCGACAGCATTTTGGCTGAGTGGCGCAAGCGCTATGACGGCAAGTCGGAGAAGGTGGCGGGTCAGTAATATTTTCGTTTGGGCTGATGGCCTCTTCGCGGGCAAGCCCGCTCCCACATTTGAAGGTGTTCGCAAGTCAACGTGTGGGAGCTGGCTTGCCTGCGATAGCGGTCTCGAATTCAGGACATCATTCAATGACACACCACAGCGACCTGCTGATTATCGGTGCCGGCATCCTCGGCCTGTCTCACGCCTATGCTGCCGCCAAGCGCGGCCTCAAGGTCAAAGTCTTCGAACGTAGCGCCACACCATTGGGCGCCTCGGTGCGCAACTTCGGCCAAGCCCTGGTCACCGGCCAACCGCCGGGACCGATGCTCGACCTGGCGCGGGAAAGCCGAGACATCTGGGGGCATTGGGCCCAGGTAGCCGGGCTGCAACTCAAGCGCAACGGTTCGTACCTGTTCGCTCGCACCGAAGCCGAGGAGCATCTGCTGGAAGCGTTCTGCGCCGGTCGTGCAAAACAATACGGCTACAACGTCGAACTGCTGCAAGGTTCAGCAATGCGGGATCTGTACGGCGGCCAGTTCCGCCATCACCGCGCCGCGCTGCATGGCAAGGACGATCAGCAACTGTATTCCCGCGAAGCGATCCCGGCGCTGATCAACTACCTGGCGCAGGAACTGAACGTGGATTTTTACTTTTCCACCTTGGTGCGCGACGTCGAACCGGGCCAGTTGCACAGCACGGCGGGCAGCTTTCGTGGCGAGCAGATCATTGTCTGTTCCGGTCACGACTACCAAACCTTGCTGGCCGAAGCGATGGCCGAACTCAACCCGAGTATCTGCCGCCTGCAAATGCTGCGCGCGCGGCCAGCCGTGAATCTGAACCTGCAACACGCGTTGCTCACCGGCCTGAGTTGCGTGCACTACGGCGCATTCGCCGATCTGCCGGAAGCCGCGCCGGTACAGGCGCAGATCCTGCGTGAAGCACCGCACCTGCATGAACACGGGATTCACCTGCTGATCAGCCCGACGCCTCACGGCGAGCTGATCATCGGCGACTCCCATGACTACGGCAGCGATGCTTCGCCGTTCAATGCCGAGCAGGTCGATGACTGGATGATCGAACTGGCTGAGCAGACCCTGGGCTGCAAGATCCAGGTGCTGGAACGCTGGCAGGGTGTGTACGGCTCGCGGGGGCCGGCGCCGTTCTCGTTCCTGCGCGCGGCGCCTGGAGTGAGTGCGGCATTGATGCACACCGGTGTCGGCATGAGCGTGGGGCCGGCGATGGCCGAGCGAAATATCACTGCATTGTGGGGCGCGGCGTGATGAGCCCGGAGCAGGCGATAGCCGAAGTGTTCGGCCTGTACGAGGCGCACGGCACGGCGGATTACATCGGCGAGCCGGTGTCGCAGATCGAACACATGTCCCAGGCCGCGCAACTGGCCATGGCCGAAGGCTTTGATGACGAAGTGGTACTGGCGGCGTTTTTCCATGACATCGGCCATCTCTGCGGCAGGGGCGACGCGAACATGGGCGGTTATGGCGTGGTCAGCCATGAGCGGCTGGGGGCGGATTATCTGCGCCGTGCAGGGTTCAGCGAACGCATGACCAGGTTGGTGGAGTATCACGTGCAGGCCAAGCGCTACCTGACCTTCAGCCAGCCGGGCTATTACGCCCGCCTGAGCGACGCAAGCCGCCGTACGTTGGCTTACCAGGGCGGGGTGATGAACGCCGAAGAGGCCGTGGCTTTCGAACAGGATCCGCTGTGCGCGGTGAGCTTGCGTATGCGTTATTGGGATGAGCAGGCCAAGAAAATCCATGTGCCGGTGCTCGACCTTGAAGTGCTCAAGGCCAAGGCGCGCAAGTTACTGATGCCGCGTCGCGATTTCTGACAGTGTGCTGTGGTGTTGTTACCTGTGCCGGTCGATGGGGGTGATTTAAGTTCTTGTCTCATCCCTTTATTGAGACAGGCGTATGCGTTATTTAAAAGCGATCGCTCAGGACCGTAGCGGAAACTGCAGGGCCGATACGGTCATATTGCATTTTTATGAGAGCCATGAAGGCGGGCCGGATGAGTTAAGTCACGAGGCCTTGGCCGTTGATATGAACGCCGATGGTGTTATTGATATGCAGTGCGCGGGAGACATCAACCGTGATGGGCGGTGCAACATTCGGGATAAGCAATTACTGAAGGAGTTTGCGAATACGTTCTTGAAGCTTAACTGGTTTAACCAGGGTGAAAGTGCTCAACGGAGTTTGTCTGTGTATGTTGATCATTACGGTAAGACCAGCTCACCGAACGCCGTAAAACTGGAGTTTCACGATGTGCTGGGCGCTATCCGCAAGCAAAGCCTGGCTTACAGTGCAGCCGCTTATGACGCTGATGGGAATGGGGTGCTTGAGTCATTCACCAACAGTGATGTCGATAGAAATGGTGTCGCAGACAAAGCGGACAAAGAGTGGGTTCGGGCGCTTGCCACTTCTTTCCTGGCCATGCTGTGGTACGAGCAATTACCCCTTGGCGCAAATCAGAGCTGCGTGGCCAAGCTTTCTACCAGGTCCTGACGCTCGGCCTGACTGAGTTTGGCGTGGGGGTTAAGAGAAGACCATTGCGGATGCGCGCGAGCCTTGTGCAGCGCGTCAGGCAGCTTGCCTTCGCGCCAGGTTTTGTCCTGGGGCGTGTCGACCTTGATGCTGTGCATAGCCGCATGGCCGCGCAGGTTCAGGGCCTTGAGCAACTGGCGTTGGCGCAGGGCAAGCAAGCGCAGCACGGCGTCGTCGACGGTCAGCTCACGCTGGCCCTTGATCTTGCCCAACAGGCGGCTGCCGTAGCTACGTGCGGTTTGCAGTGCACCACCAGCAATTGCACCGGCCAGTGCGGCGGCGCCCAGCGTTAACCCTCCGACCAGTAAATCCACGCCTGCACCCGCCGCCGCGCCTGCGGCGATCCCGCCGCCGACGCGCACGCCGAGCTGCTTGAGGGTTTCCGGGTTGAACAGGTCATCGCCCCAGCGGCCATCCAGCAGCGGCAAGTCGCTGGCGGCGGCGTCCTGCGGGCGGAAGCCGAACAGCTTGAGCAGCGCTTCCACACACTTCTGCTCACGTTGACGCACGGCTTTGCGCAGGTCGCCGATGGCTTGCGGCTCATCTTCAGTCACCACGCTGCGTCGGCACGCTGCACAGTCGATCAACAGCTCGGCGATCAAGCGGGCAGCACTTTGCTGGCGGGCCTGACGCTGGGCCTCCTGATCAAGAATCAAGCGTTCCAATTGTGGCCGGGCGTTTTCCAGCAGCAGGGCGAGGCTTTCATACAGTCGCCGTTCGCCGTCTTCCGGTGGCGCGACGCTGTCGAAACGCACCAGCGCATGCAGACCGAGGCGGGCCAGGGCTTCACGCCAATCCGGCTCGCGGTGGTCGCTGCTGCTGACAAAGTTGAGCACCGGCAGCAACGGCTTGCCGCAACTGGCCAGTACTTGAAGCTCATCGCGGTACTTGGCCAGCACCGGCTCGCGGGCGTCGATCACATACAGGCCCGCGTCAGACGCCAACAGTTGGCGCAGCACCTTGGCCTCCTGTTCGAAACGCTGGCGGGCTTCGCTGCCCTCCAGGAAGCGCGCCAGCCGGGCCGGGCCGTCGAGGCGTTCGCCGGGGCGATCCAAGCGTTCCAAATAGTCGAGCAGGGCGATGGCATCTTCCAGGCCGGGCGTGTCGTACAGCTCCAGCAAGGCTTCGCCATCCACCGACAAGCGCGCCCCTTCGACATGCCGCGTGGTGCTGGGGCGATGGGAGACTTCGCCGAAGCCGACATCACGGGTCAGCGTACGCAGCAGCGAGGTCTTGCCGACATTGGTGTGGCCCACCACGGCGAGTTTCAGTGGCTTAGTCATGACCGGTCTCCAGCCAGTTCAGCGGCGCGCAGTCGGCGAAGGGCAGTTCAAGTTGTTGCAGTGCGGCGTGCCAATCGCCCAGGCGCTCGGCGTCCAGCGCCTGGCCGGGCGGTGCTTGCAGCAGCCAGACGCGGGTGGCGGTGGCGCTGCGCGCGAGTTCGGCGATCAGCGCGAGGCTGCCACGGTCCGGCGAGCGGCGCGGGTCGCAAGCGATGGCCAGGCGTGCAGGAGGGAAGCGCGTGAGCTGCTCCAGCAGCTTGTTGCGTGATTCGCGGCTGTCGAGAATGCCGGCGTTTTTCACGCTGGCGGGCAGTTTGGGCGGCCAAGTGTGCCGGTCGTCCAGTTCGATGGCGACCAGCAGCGCGCCTTCGCTTTCCAATTCACTGACACCCCCGCTGACGTGGTGCAGTTGTTCCGGCGCTGCGTCGTTGACCCCGAGGCGCTCACTGCTCGGCATGAGGCGTTCGCGCAGCTGGCTGTAGCCGGGCAGGTTGAGGTCCAGGCGCAGGGCGGCGCGCCCGCGTTTCCAGCGCCACAGGCACAGCAGGGCGAGGGCCAAGCGAGGCAGCAGGCCATAGACGAGCAGCACGCCCACCAGCCAGGCGGCCCAGGCTTGGCGGGCGCTTTCGATATTCAGCGCGGAATCGCCGCTGGCGCGGATCATATCGACGGTCGGCACGTTGAAACCCAGCATAGCCGGCAAGGTGCTGAGGGCCTGGGTGACGGCGACGAAGGTGTCGGCGCCAAGAATGGTGGTTTCCCACACGAAGCCGTAACGGCGGGTGGCAAGTAGCGTAAGAAGAATCACCATGGCGCTGAGCAACGCCAACAACCACAGGCTGTTGACCAGCACACCGACCGCCCAGCGATTGAGTTTCTGGCGCTGCAACAGCAGCAACAGCGCTGGTGCCAGCTGTGCAGCCTTGGCGTCACGCGCGAGCTTCTCGCTGAGCCACAGCCACAGGCGCCCAAGACTGGCGCTGTGTTCGCCGGCAAACAGCAGGCCCAGGGCCCAACTGATCAACAGGATGAGGTTCAAACCAAGCAGGCTGCCCAAGGCCCAGAACACATTCACCGGGGTCAGGCCGTTGCCCATTGCCGCAAAGGCCAGGCCGGCGCCACTGATCACGGCGACGATCACCAGCAGCACCAGCGCCAGTCGCGCACCTTGCAGCCAGCGCGTGAGCGCGGCGGTCAGGCCATCACGCTCGGCCAGGTGCAGGGCGCGCTGTTGAATGCGCGTCGGCAAGTCGCCACCGGCCGAGCGGGCCAGGCGGTTGGCTTCCAGGTCTTCCAGCGGGCCGGCGTGTTCTTCACGCAGGCGCACGGTTTCTGTCAGCCAGAGTTTTTGCAGGGGGTTCAGTGCAGTCACGCGCCGTCCTGTTGAGCAAGTGAACGTGGAGCATAACCGCTGGCCTGCGCCTCTGGTATTCTCGTCGCCATGAAAAAAACTCTCCCTTTAAGCCTGATCGCAGCCCTCGGTGAAAACCGCATGATCGGCGTCGACAACAGCATGCCCTGGCACTTGCCGGGGGATTTCAAATATTTCAAAGCCACTACGCTCGGCAAGCCGATCATCATGGGGCGCAAGACCTGGGATTCTCTGGGCCGACCGCTGCCGGGGCGCTTGAATCTTGTGGTTAGCCGTCAGACCGATCTGGCGCTTGAAGGTGCGGAAGTTTTTCCGTCATTGGAGGCTGCGGTTGAACGCGCTGAGGCGTGGGCGCTGGAGCAGGGCGTGGATGAGCTGATGCTGATCGGTGGGGCGCAGTTGTATGCGCAGGGGCTGGAGCAGGCGGATCGGTTGTATTTGACGCGGGTGGCGTTGAGCCCGGAAGGGGACGCATGGTTTCCGGAGTTTGATGCGGACCAGTGGAAGCTGGTTTCAAATCTGGAGAACCCAGCTGAAGGCGATAAGCCAGCGTACAACTTCGAGGTCTGGGAAAAAATCTAACTTCTTGTAGTGAGCGGGCTTGCCCCGCGCTGGGTGGCGAAGCCGCCCCGCGCGGGGCAAGCCCGCTCACTACAGTTCTTGGCTTCAGGCCTGCGCTAATTCCGCATGCTCATCCGCATTCAACAATTCCTTATCCGTCTGGCCCATGATCTGGCTGGTAATTGCCCCCGCCGTCATCGAACCGTTCACGTTCAACGCCGTGCGGCCCATGTCGATCAGCGGCTCCACGGAAATCAGCAGCGCCACCAGTGACACCGGCAACCCCATGGCCGGCAGTACGATCAGCGCGGCAAATGTCGCCCCGCCGCCCACGCCTGCAACACCTGCCGAACTTAAGGTCACAATCGCCACCAGCGTCGCGATCCACAGCGGGTCCAGCGGGTTGATGCCCACGGTTGGCGCGACCATCACCGCCAACATCGCGGGATAAAGGCCCGCGCAACCGTTCTGGCCAATGGTCGCGCCAAACGAGGCGGCGAAACCGGCGATAGACTGCGGGATACCCAGGCGACGGGTCTGCGCTTCAATGCTCAGCGGGATCGACGCGGCGCTGGAGCGGCTGGTGAAGGCAAACGTCAATACCGGCCACACCTTGCGGAAAAAACGCAGCGGGTTGATCCCGGCTAAAGACAGCAGCAGGCCGTGCACCATAAACATCAGGCCCAGCGCCAAGTACGACACCACCACAAAACTGCCGAGCTTGATGATGTCTTGCAGGTTGGAGCCGGCGACCACTTTAGTCATCAGCGCCAATACGCCGTAGGGCGTCAGCTTCATGACCAGGCGCACCAGGCGCATCACCCAGGCTTGCAGGGTGTCGATGGCGTTGAGTACTTTTTGACCTTTTTCCACGTCATCCTTGAGCAGCTGCAGCGCGGCAACGCCCAGGAAGGCCGCGAAAATCACCACGCTGATAATCGACGTCGGCTTGGCGCGCGCGAGGTCGGCGAACGGGTTGGCCGGCACGAACGACAGCAGCAATTGCGGGATATTCAGGTCGGCGACCTTGCCGGCGTAATCGCTCTGGATCACCTGCAGGCGTGCCATTTCCTGGGTGCCGGCCACCAGGCCTTCGGCGGTGAGGCCGAACAGGTTGGTGAGGCCAATACCGATCAGCGCGGCAATCGCGGTGGTGAACAGCAGCGTGCCGATGGTCAGGAAACTGATCTTGCCCAGGGACGAGGCATTGTGCAGACGCGCCACGGCGCTGAGGATCGAGGCGAACACCAGCGGGATCACGATCATTTGCAGCAGTTGCACGTAGCCGTTGCCGACCAGGTCAAACCAGCCTATGGACGCTTTGAGTACCGGATTACCATCGCCGTAGATCGTGTGCAGCACGGTGCCGAACACCACGCCGAGAACCAGGGCGAATAGAACCTTCTTGGCGAGGCTCCAGTGTGTGCGACGGGTTTGTGCCAGGCCCAGCAACAGGGCCACGAACACCAGTAAGTTGAGAATCAGGGGCAGATTCATTAGAGCTCCGTTGAGAAGGCAGCCAATCGCGTGAGCCTGCGATTGCGAACCGGCAAGCCTAACAGCTTGAAATATATTGATTTAATACCGATATGGAATGGTCAGTGTCGTTTTTGGAATAAGCATTTGCCGCTCAGGCGTATGAGTGTGACGGGATCAGGACGCGCACGGTCGTGCTCGAAGTGGGAACTGTCACAGGGATTTGTTAGCGTCGACGTCTTTCACTCAGGGAGACAACGCCTATGAAGTTCGTGCCGAAATTACTCGCCGCCGCATTCTGCCTCGGACTCGTCAGCCAGGCGTTCGCCGCCACCGAGCTGAAGCACTGGCCCGCGCCGGCGGCCAAGCAACTGAATGAAATGATCGCCGCCAACGCCAACAAGGGTAATTTCGCGGTGTTCGACATGGACAACACCAGCTACCGCTACGACCTCGAAGAATCCCTGCTGCCCTACATGGAAAACAAGGGCCTGATCACCCGTGACAGCCTTGATCCATCGCTCAAACTGATGCCGTTCAAAGACACGGCCGACCATAAGGAAAGCCTGTTCAGTTACTACTATCGCCTTTGCGAAGTGGACGACATGGTCTGCTACCCATGGGTCGCCCAAGTGTTTTCGGGTTTTACCCTCAAGGAGCTCAAGGTGCAGGTCGATGAGCTGATGGCCTCCGGCAAGCCCGTGCCCGTCAGCTATTTCGAAGGCGACGTGGTGAAGAAATCCGAGGTGCAACCGCCGAAAGTCTTCACCGGCCAGGCCGAGCTGTACAACAAACTGATGGAAAATGGCATCGAGGTGTATGTGATGACCGCGGCTTCGGAAGAGCTGGTGCGCATGGTCGCCGCCGATCCGAAGTACGGCTACAACGTCAAACCCGAGAACGTCATCGGCGTGACCACTTTGCTCAAGGATCGCAAGACCGGCGAGCTGACCACCGCGCGCAAACAGATCAGCGCCGGTAAGTATGACGAGAAGGCCAACCTCGGCCTGGAACTGACCCCCTACCTGTGGACCCCGGCCACCTGGATGGCCGGTAAGCACGCGGCGATCCTCACCTACATCGATGAGTGGAAAAAACCGGTGATCGTCGGCGGCGATACCCCGACCAGCGACGGCTACATGCTGTTTCACGATGTGGACGTAGCCAAAGGCGGCATCCACCTGTGGATCAACCGCAAGGACAAGTACATGACGCAGCTTAACGGCATGATCGCCAAGCACGCAGCGGCGCAGGCCAAGGAAGGGTTGCCGGTGACGGCGGACAAGAATTGGGTGATTGTGAAGCCTGAGGATATTCAGTAAGCGTCTTCAGTCGAAGTGCGGTCAGTGTGGGAGCTGGCTTGCCTGCGATGGCATCGCCCCGGTGTATCAGGTACACCGCAGTGTCTGCATCGCAGGCAAGCCAGCTCCCACATTTGATCTCCGGTAGATTGGAGATTCGGCCAGGCAAAAAAATGCCCCGCACATGGCGGGGCATTTGTATGCGCGAGGCTTACAGGCCGTCGAGCATCGCTTTGTTACGCACAGCGCCCTTGTCGGCACTGGTCGCCAACAACGCATACGCCTTCAACGCCGTGGTGACTTTGCGCGGACGCTTCTCCACCGGTTTCCAGCCTTTCTTGTCCTGCTCGACCCGGCGTGCCGCCAGTTCTTCATCGCTGATCAACAGGTTGATCGAACGGTTCGGAATGTCGATCAGCACCTTGTCGCCATCTTGCACCAAACCAATCGCGCCACCGGCAGCGGCTTCTGGCGAAGCATGGCCGATGGAAAGACCCGAGGTGCCGCCGGAGAAACGACCGTCGGTCAGCAGCGCGCAGGCTTTGCCCAGGCCTTTGGATTTCAGGTAGGACGTCGGGTACAGCATCTCCTGCATACCCGGGCCGCCTTTCGGGCCTTCGTAGCGGATGATCACGATGTCGCCTTCCTTCACTTCGTCGGCGAGGATGCCGCGAACCGAGCTGTCCTGGCTTTCGTAGATCTTGGCGCGGCCTTTGAAGACGTGGATGGATTCATCCACACCGGCGGTTTTCACCACGCAGCCATCGAGGGCGATGTTGCCGTACAGCACGGCCAGGCCGCCTTCCTGGGAGTAGGCGTGCTCGACACTGCGGATGCAGCCGTTCTCACGGTCGTCATCCAGGGTGTCCCAACGGGTCGACTGGCTGAACGCGGTTTGCGTCGGGATGCCCGCTGGGCCTGCCTTGAAGAAGTGATGCACGGCTTCATCGTCAGTCTGGGTGATGTCCCACTTGGCGATGCCTTCGGCGAGCGTCTTGCTGTGCACGGTTGGCAGGTCGGTGTGCAGCAGGCCGCCACGGGCGAGAGAGCCAAGGATCGAGAAGATCCCGCCGGCGCGGTGCACGTCTTCCATGTGGTACTTCTGGATGTTCGGCGCGACTTTGCACAGCTGCGGCACGTGACGGGACAGACGGTCGATGTCGCGCAGGTCGAAATCGATCTCGGCTTCCTGGGCCGCGGCCAGCAAATGCAGGATGGTATTGGTGGAACCGCCCATGGCGATGTCCAGGGTCATGGCGTTTTCGAACGCCTTGAAGTTCGCGATATTGCGCGGCAACACCGATTCATCGTTCTCGGTGTAGTAACGCTTGCACAGCTCGACGATGGTGCGGCCGGCCTGCAGGAACAGCTGCTCGCGGTCGCTGTGGGTGGCCAGTGTCGAACCGTTGCCCGGCAAGGCCAGGCCCAGGGCTTCCACCAGGCAGTTCATCGAGTTGGCGGTGAACATGCCGGAGCACGAACCGCACGTTGGGCAAGCGCTGCGCTCGTATTCCGCAACCTTCTCGTCAGAAGCGCTGGAATCGGCGGCGATCACCATGGCGTCGACCAGGTCGAGGCCGTGGGACGCGAGTTTGGTCTTGCCGGCTTCCATCGGCCCGCCGGAGACGAAGATCACCGGGATGTTCAGGCGCAGGGCGGCCATCAACATGCCAGGGGTGATCTTGTCGCAGTTGGAGATGCACACGATGGCGTCGGCGCAGTGAGCGTTGACCATGTATTCCACGGAGTCGGCGATGATCTCGCGGCTCGGCAGGGAATACAGCATGCCGTCGTGGCCCATGGCGATGCCGTCATCCACGGCGATGGTGTTGAATTCCTTGGCTACGCCGCCAGCGCGCTCGATCTCGCGGGCGACCAGTTGGCCCAAGTCCTTGAGGTGGACGTGGCCGGGTACGAACTGAGTGAACGAGTTGGCAATCGCGATGATCGGCTTCTTGAAGTCGTCATCTTTCATCCCCGTGGCACGCCACAGTGCGCGCGCGCCGGCCATGTTGCGGCCATGGGTGGATGTTTTCGAGCGGT
This sequence comes from Pseudomonas sp. 58 R 12, assembly GCF_900005865.1. Lineage (NCBI taxonomy): Bacteria > Pseudomonadati > Pseudomonadota > Gammaproteobacteria > Pseudomonadales > Pseudomonadaceae > Pseudomonas > Pseudomonas sp. 58 R 12. The sequence goes on along the minus strand of NZ_CVTP01000016.1, from coordinate 273,323 downwards.
AATCAGGCATTGGAGCACTCCGGGCGGCTAATCGGTATCAAAGGGGAGTGAGCTTCTATTGACGTCTGGAACACCCGAAAAATGGCACTGGTGTCCGGAAGTTGCCGCAAACGTGACGGGATCGCCGTGCGCATTGGCCTTGAGCTCATAAACCCGCCGGGGGATGACTGGCGATGAATAGGCCGATTCTACACCGCTGGCGGCTGGAGGGAATGGCCGTCTACCCGCAGGAGCGCGCATTTGTCATCCAACCCCACAGGCTGAAGACAATGAAGCTCACGCCGATGGTCAACAACAAATGAGTCCCGGTTTGCGCCAGCGCAGCGCTGCTGGCGGCTGCGGTCAGGAACATGATGCTGTTCCCCGCCGATGCCGCCGTCCCTGCGCTGCTGGAAAACAGCAGCATCGCCGCTGAAATCGCCGCGGGCCGAACCAGCGTCACGGCCAGTGCGCTGATCAGCATGGGGATCAACAGGCTCACGGTGTTGATGGCATCAAGGCTGACGATCAGCGTCAGCAGCACCCCCGCGATAAGTAACAATCCGAGACCGATATTGATTTGCCGGGCCAATGGAATGTGTTTTTGCAGATAGGAGGCCGCCACGCCACCGAGCAAATAGGCCACGCCGTACACCATCAGCACCAGCGCGTACTGGTATTCGGAGAGCTTCAACGCATCCATGAAAATCAGCGGTGTCACGCTGATCAGGGCGAAGTAGCAGGCAAACACCAGCGCTGCGATCCACCAGTAGCGCAGGAAGTCGCGATGACGTGCGACGGCTTTCAGCGTGCCGAAGATCGATACAGGCGCGCGGTGCGGGCTGGCGGACTTGGACGGCAGGATGCAGAACGCGTGGATCAACATGCCCAGCGCCATCAGCGCAAAGCCGTAGAAGCTGCCTTGCCAGTCGAAGGTGGTTTGCAGCCATGAGCCGATCAGCGGTGACAGCGCGACAAATGAGCCGCTGAGGGTCATGTAATAGAGTCGTACGCGAGCGCGGTCTTGTTCGTCGAACAGGTCTTCTACCAGTGCGTGGCCGAGTACGAAGAAGCCACAACCCATTGCCTGGACGCTGCGAAACAGCAGGAAGGTCAGGTAGTCCGGCGCCAGCGCGCAACCGATAGCACCCAGGATAGAAAGGGTGATGCAGCCGATCAGGACTTCCTTGCGGCCCCATTTATCCGATAACGGGCCGGCGACCAATTGAGAGATCGAAAAGACCAGTGTGAACAGGCTGATGGACAGTGCGACGTCTGCGGTAGGTGTGTCGAACCTGGCGGCCAGGGCGGGGAATGAGGGCAGCAGGATATTGATCGGGAAGAAGCTGATCAGGGAAATGCAGGTGATCAGGATGAAGCGGGAGCGCATGGAGCCAGACATTGTTTTTGTTTTCCGGAGTAACACCAGAAACCGATACTAGTCTGCGAAAAATGGAATTCAATTAAAACTATTGTGGGAGGCCTCTTGGATCCACGTGGTTTGCGGCGGTAGGAAAAATCCTTCTGGCACAACACAAAAAAATGTGGGAGCTGGCTTGCCTGCGATAGCGGTGTAACAGATTAAAAATCTGTAACTGATACACCGCTATCGCGGGCAAGCCCGCTCCCACCTTTGATCTGCGTGTTACTTAGCTATTGGGCAACAACCGGCACGTAATGCTTTTGATATACCGCGTCTCGACAATCGCCGGGTGCACCGGATGATCCGGACCCTGGCCACCACGCTCTAGCATCTGGATATTGCGATCCAGGTGGCGGGCGCTGGTCAGCAGGATGTTTTGCAGGTCGTCTTCCGGCAAGTGCATGGAGCACGACGCGCTGACCAGGATGCCGTCCTTGCTGAGCAGGCGCATGGCTTGCTCGTTGAGGCGGCGGTAGGCGCCTTCGCCGTTTTTCATGTCTTTTTTGCGTTTGATGAAGGCCGGTGGGTCAGCGACGATCACGTCGAAGCGTTCTTCGCTGGCTTTCAGCTCTTTGAGGGCTTCGAAGACGTCGCCTTCAATGCAGGTCATCTTCTCGGCAACGCCGTTCAGTGCCGCGTTGCGCTCCACGCCGTCGAGGGCGAAGGCGGAGGCGTCGACGCAGAACACTTCACTGGCGCCGAAAGCTGCTGCTTGCACGCCCCAGCCGCCGATGTAGCTGTAAAGGTCGAGTACACGCTTGCCTTTGGCATACGGGGCCAGGCGGGCGCGGTTCATGCGGTGGTCGTAGAACCAGCCGGTTTTCTGGCCCTGGATGACCGGGGCTTCGAATTTCACGCCGTTTTCTTCCAGGGCGACCCATTCAGGTACCAGGCCGAACACGGTTTCGACGTAGCGGTTGAGGCCTTCGGCGTCGCGCGCGGCGGAGTCGTTCTTGAACAGGATGCCGCTCGGCTTGAGCACTTGGGTCAGCGCAGCGATCACGTCTTCCTTATGCGCTTCCATGGTCGCCGAAGCGATCTGCACCACCAGGATGTCGCCGAAACGGTCGACTACCAGGCCCGGCAGCAGGTCGGAATCGCCGTAGACCAGGCGGTAGAACGGCTTGTCGAACAGGCGATCACGCAGTGACAGCGCCACGTTGATCCGGTGCACCAGCAGCGACTTGTCCAAAGGCAGCTTGATGTCGCGCGACAGCAGGCGGGCGCAGATCAGGTTGTTCGGGCTCATGGCCACGATGCCCAGGGTCTTGCCGCCGGCTGCTTCCAGGATAGCCTGGTCGCCTGCCTGGAAGCCGTGAAGTGGGGTGGCCGCCACGTCGATTTCGTTGCTGTAGACCCACAGGTGGCCGTTGCGCAAACGGCGATCAGCGTTGGGTTTGAGGCGCAGGCTTGGCAGGGACATGACGTCGCTCCGGAAAAAAGAGCGGGAGTATACCGTGTTGCACAGGACTCTGTGACGCCGCCGGACATGTGGGCTGTGATGCCCCTGTGGGAGCCGGGCTTGCCCGCGATGCAGGCGACTCGGTATGTCTGTTACTGCGAGGAGATGCTATCGCAGGCAAGCCAGCTCCCACATAACCCGGTTCCCACATTGAATCGGGTTTCAGTTCGGGTTTTTGAGGTGTCGGTCAAGTCTTCATAGGGGTTAGAATCCCCGCCTAGCCCGGAGTATGTACTTATGTCCCAAGAGCTTTCCGCCGAACAGATCCAGCAGACCTTGCAAGGCATCAGCGTGCCGCCTCAACCGCAGATCATGGTGGATTTGCAGATGGAGCAGTACATGCCCGACCCGGACCTGGAGGTGATCGCGCGGTTGATCTCCCAGGACCCGGGCCTGTCCGGCGCGCTGCTGAAGATTGTCAATTCGTCCTATTACGGCCTCAGCAACAAGATCGCCTCGATCCAGCGCGCAGTGAACCTGCTGGGCAGCCGTTCGATCATCAACCTGATCAACGCCTTGTCGATCAAAGGCGAGATGAGCGACGACACCATCGTCACCCTCAACCGCTTCTGGGACACCGCCCAGGATGTGGCCATGACTTGCCTCACTCTGGCCAAGCGCACCGGGTCGCAAGCCGTAGACGAGGCATATGCCTTGGGCCTGTTCCACGATTGCGGCGTGCCGCTGATGCTCAAGCGCTTCCCCAACTATATGACGGTGCTGGAACAGGCATACGCCAACGCCGGCCCCGACTCCCGCGTGGTCGACACCGAGAACAACGCGTTCAACACCAACCATGCGGTGGTGGGTTACTACACCGCCAAGTCCTGGCGCCTGCCGGAACATGTAACCGATGCCATCGCCAACCACCACAATGCCCTGGCGATTTTCAGCGATGAGTCGTCGCGCAATTCCCAACTGAAAAACCTGCTGGCGATCCTGAAAATGGCCGAGCACGTCTGCTCGTCCTACCGCGTGCTGGGCAACCAGGCGGTCGACCATGAGTGGAATACCATCGGCCACCTGGTGCTGGACTACGTGGGGCTGTCGGACTACGACTTCGAGAGCATGAAGTTGTCGATCCGCGAGCTGGGCGCGCACTGACCCTTCCTTCACGAGGTACACATGCCCGAGTTACCAGAAGTCGAAACCACCCGGCGCGGCATTGCACCGCACTTGGAAGGCCAGCGCGTCAGCCGTGTGGTGGTGCGTGAACGGCGCCTGCGCTGGCCGATCCCGGAAGACCTTGATGTGCGCCTGTCCGGGCAGCGCATCGTGCTGGTGGAGCGGCGGGCCAAGTACCTGTTGATCAATGCCGAAGTGGGCACCCTGATCAGCCATCTGGGCATGTCGGGCAACCTGCGCCTGGTGGAAGTCGGCATGCCGGCCGCCAAGCATGAGCATGTGGATATCGAGCTCGAATCCGGCCTGGCCCTGCGTTACACCGACCCGCGGCGTTTCGGCGCGATGCTGTGGAGCCAGGACCCGCACAACCATGAGCTGTTGATTCGCCTGGGGCCAGAGCCGCTGACGGACCTGTTTGATGGCGATCGCTTGTTTCAACTGTCCCGTGGACGGTCGATGGCGGTGAAGCCGTTCATCATGGACAACGCGGTGGTGGTGGGCGTGGGCAATATTTACGCGACGGAAGCGCTGTTTGCAGCGGGGATCGATCCGCGTCGCGAGGCGGGCGGCATTTCGCGAGCGCGTTATTTGAAGCTGGCGATTGAGATCAAGCGCATCCTGGCCGCCGCTATCGAGCGCGGTGGTACGACGCTGCGGGACTTTATCGGCGGTGATGGGCAGCCGGGGTATTTCCAACAGGAGCTGTTCGTTTATGGCCGCGGCGGCGAGGCGTGCAAGGTCTGCGGGACTGAGTTGCGCAATGTGGTGCTGGGGCAGCGGGCGAGTGTGTTTTGCCCCAAGTGTCAGCGCTGAACCTGTGTGATGGCTGAAATCGCCATCTCAGGCCTGTCTGCTCCCACATTTGAATGTGTTCACACATCCAATGTGGGAGCTGGCTTGCCTGCGATGAGGCCCTTCCAGGCCCTGAAAAAGCTCAAGCCTTACCGGTAATCTTCCGGTACTTCTCCATCAACTGCTCTTCCGTCTCCGGATGGGCTTCATCCAGCGGAATGCAATCTACCGGGCACACTTGCTGGCACTGAGGTTCGTCATAGTGGCCGACGCACTGGGTGCACAGGTTAGGGTCGATCACGTAGATCTCTTCGCCTTGGGAAATCGCGGCGTTCGGGCACTCGGGTTCGCAGACGTCGCAGTTGATGCAATCGTCGGTGATGATCAGGGACATGGAAACTCCTGCCAGGGCTGTCAGCCAAGGCATCTGAAAACTAATGCGCGCAATTGTGCCGCATTGGCGCCCGCAGTGCGAGCAGGCGCCGATTCAGCGGTCTTATTTCTTGAAGCGCAGTGTCAGCGCATCGGCCACGGCCGGGTGCACGAACTTGGTGATATCGCCGCCCAAAGCGGCAATTTCACGGACCAACGTCGAGGAAATGAACGAATAACGTTCCGACGGCGTGAGGAACAGGCTTTCCACGTCCGGCGCCAATTGGCGGTTCATGTTAGCCAGCTGGAATTCATATTCGAAGTCCGACACCGCGCGCAGGCCACGCAGGAACACATTGGCGTTCTGCTCTTTGGCGAAGTGCGCCAGCAGTGTGGCAAAGCCCACCACTTCCACGTTGGGCAGGTGTTTGGTGACCTCACGCGCCAGCTCCACGCGCTGTTCCAGGGGAAACAGCGGGTTTTTCTTGGGGCTGGCCGCGACCGCGATGATCACGTGGTCGAACAAGCGTGAGGCGCGTTCGACCAGATCGCCATGGCCTTTGGTAATCGGGTCGAAGGTACCTGGGTACAACACTCGGTTCATCGCGTCGTCCTGGCGGAGTCCGTTGGGGAACCGGATGGTATCGCAGCCATCCCGGTCGGCCAAGTCGACTTATGTAGATACATGCCGCTTATCGCGCGTTTTTTCATGCTGTTTTCAGACGTTCGGCCAAAGCCGTCGCCAGTTGCGCGGTCAAACCGTACACCGATAATTGTGGATTGGCCCCAATACTGGTGGGGAATAGCGAGCCATCGTGGATCGACAGGTTGCGCAGTTGGTGATGACGACCGAGGCTGTCGGCCACGGCGTTTTTCGGGTCTTCACCCATGGCACAACCGCCCATCACATGGGCGCTGCCCAGGCAGGTGCGGTGCAGTTCCAGGTTGAGGCCGTCGATCAGGCTGCGCGCTTCGGCCAGGGTTTTCACGTAGCGCGCGTCGTGGTGCAGCGGCTTGACTGACTTGGCGCCCGCCGCGAACTGGATCTCGGCCATGCTGTGGAACGCGCGGCGCAGGCCGTCCCAGGCGTAATCCGAGACCTGATAGTCGAGCACTGGCGTACCGTCGCCGCGCAATTCCACGCGGCCGCCCGGGCTGTCGGGGTGGAAGCCGTCGCGCAGTAACGCCAGCATCGCGTGGGTGTTGGGCAATTGGCTCATATCCAGAGCGTTCTGGGTGCCATAGCCGCCGAGTAGGGTGCTCGCCAACGCGGGGTGTAAGGGTGGCGCCTCTAGCTTGTAGGACATTTTGCCGGTGGTGCCGTCCTGCCATTGGAAATGGTCGGAATAGATCGACTGGGGGGCGCCGTAGAACGGGTTGATCACCTCATCGAATAGACCCGCGGAGAAATTCACCAGATGCAGGAAGGTGCGCTTGCCCAACCGCGAATGCGGGTCCGGAGCACTTGAGCGCATCAGCAGTGCCGGGCTGTTGATACCACCGCCCGAGAGTACGTAATGCTTGGCTTTTACCGTGATCTTACGTCCGGTCGGCGCCACGCACAGGTCGTCCAGGGCTACGCACTCCAGGCTGTTGATGGTGTCGCCGTTGTAGACGAGGCGTTCGGCGCGTGCCAGGTAAAGCAGCTCGCCGCCCTTTTCCAGGGTGGAGGGAATAGTGGTCACCAGCATCGACTGCTTGGCGTTGACCGGGCAGCCCATGCCGCAATAGCCCAGGTTAAAGCAGCCGCGCACATTGCGCGGGATCACGTGCCAGCTGTAGCCGAGCTTTTCGCAACCTTTGCGGATCACATCATTGTTCGGGTTGGGCGGCAGGGCCCAGGGCGCGATGCCCAGGCGTTGTTCCATCTTTTCAAACCAGGGCGCCATCTCGGCGCTGCTGTGACCCTTCACCGTATATTCGCTGGCCCAATGGGCGAGGGTGGCGTCCGGGGTGCGAAAGCTCGACGTCCAGTTGATCAAGGTGGTGCCACCTACCGCCCGACCCTGCAGGATGGTAATCGCGCCGTCCTTGCTCATGCGGCCGATGCCCTCTTGGTACAGGCTGGTGTAGGCCTCGTCCTCGAGCAGCTTGAAATCGCTGCTGGTCTTGAGCGGGCCTTCTTCGATCAGCAGCACTTTGTAGCCAGCAGCGCTGAGGATTTCGGCGGTGGTGCCGCCACCTGCGCCGCTGCCGATGATCGCCACGTCGGCTTCCAGGGTCAGGTCGCTGTCGAGGGCGGCGCCGTTATAGGTTTTCCAGCCACGGGCCATGCCGTCGCGGAACAGATCAGGTACGGGCATAGGTATGCACTCTTATTTTTGTACGGAGTTGCGGTCAATGTGGGAGCTGGCTTGCCTGCGATGGCGGTCTGTCTGGCAGTGCATTTATGGCTGATCCACCGCTATCGCAGGCAAGCCAGCTCCCACATTTGATTGGGTTATCAAGGCTAAATCTTCGGCGGGCCCGGATAGCCGCAATGCGCCCAGGACGCCGGCTGGAAGTACCAGGCCATGATCACCAGCTTGAGCAGCGAGCCTTGGCCCATGCGCAGCAGGTTCAGGTAGCTGTTTTCCCAGCGGTGCAAAAAGTTGCGGATCTGTTCGCCGCTGGCGTTTTCCCAACTGCCCCAGATCCCGGTCAACGGCCCACGGGTAATGCCCATGCCCAGCACGTCGAACAGTTGCTGGGTGAGCTTGAACATCTCCGGCGACAGGCGCTGCAGGCTGAAGTCGAGCTTCTTAAGCGTGTCTTCAATCCCGCGGGCGACTTCCTGGGCGCTGGCGACGCCTTCGAGCAGCACTGGGATAACCGCGCGCAAGAAGGGCAAGTCACTGCTGCGCAACATGGCAAAGCCGCTGGCCGGCGTGCTGCTGGAGCAACCGCTGAGGCTGGCGCCGAGCCCGGCGGTGGCCAGGAAGGCGCTGGCACACAAGCCGATTTTCAAGACGCCGCGCCGTGAAAGCGCAGGTGAATCAGTCAGGCTAGGGTTCATTGTTATTGTTATCCCGTGGGTGGCGGTATCAGCGAACGAACAGCTTCTGGATCAACTTCTGGATTGATTTGCCGTAGGGCGGGTAGATCAACTTCGCCGCGTTCAGGCGTTGTTTCACCAACACACCCTTGGCTTTGCTGAAGGTAAGAAAACCTTCGTGACCGTGGTAATGGCCCATGCCCGACGGTCCGATGCCGCCAAACGGCATATCGTCCTGGGCCACGTGCAGCAAGGTGTCGTTCAGGCACACGCCACCGGAATGGGTTTCGTGGAGCACGCGGTTTTGCTCGCCCTTGTTGTAGCCGAAGTAATACAGGGCCAGTGGGCGAGGGCGCTGGTTGATGTAGGCAAAGGCTTGGTCGATGCCGCGATACGGCACGATCGGTAGCACCGGGCCGAAGATTTCGTCCTGCATCACGGTCATATCATCGCTGACATTCAGCAGCAGGCTGTGAGCCATGCGCCGCGCCTGGCCCTGGTCGTACAGCGGGATCAGGGTGGCGCCCTTGTCGGTGGCGTCTTTCACGTAAGCGTTGAGCCGGGCCAGTTGTCGCTCGTTGATGATGGCGGTGTAGTCCGGGTTGTCGGCCAGGGTCGGATAAAACCCGCGAATGGCCTGGGTGTAGGCCTCGACGAAACCCTCGACACGATCTTCCGGCACCAGCACGTAGTCGGGCGCCACGCAGGTCTGGCCGGCGTTCAACGCTTTACCGAAGGCAATGCGCTCGGCAGCGTCCTTGAGCGGTACATCAGCGGACACGATGGCTGGCGACTTGCCGCCCAACTCGAGTGTGATCGGCGTGAGGTGTTCGGCCGCTGCACGCATTACATGCTTGCCGATGCTGGTGGCACCGGTAAACAACAGGTGGTCGAAGGGCAGCTTGGAAAACGCCATGCCTACTTCGGCTTCACCCAGCACCACGCACACCAAATCCTCCGGGAAGACCTTTGCCAGCAGCGCCTTGAGCAGTTCGCCGGTCGCGGGGGTAGATTCGCTGAGCTTGAGCATCACCCGGTTACCCGCCGCCAACGCGCCGACCAGCGGACCGATGGCCAAGTACAGCGGGTAATTCCAGGGCACGATCACGCCGATAACGCCCAAGGGCTGGTAGATAACTTTGGCCGAAGCCGGTTGGAAGGCAATGCCTACAGCTCGCCGGGACGGTTTCATCCAGCCCTTCAGGTGTTTGCTGGCATAGTGAATGCCATGCAGGCTGGGCATCAGTTCGGCGAACAGGGTTTCGTCGGCGCTGCGGTGGCTGAAGTCCTGGCTGATCGCGTTGATCAACGCCTGGCGCTCGTCGCTGAGCAAATCACGCAGCGCCTTCAGCCATTGTTGGCGCTGTGCGGCCGGTGGCATCGGGTTGGCGGCGTAGGCGCAGCGTTGCGCATCGAACAGGGTCTGGAGTTGATCCAGCGCCTGGGAATCTTGCAAGTAGGCAACGTTGGCAGACATGGCGGCGTTCCCGATTGTTATAGGTCTGCCTGGGTTTTTAGAGTCATTACTCTAAATTGTCAAATAACATTGCAGCCACATGCAGATTTATCCTGGCAAGGATAGGCCGTAAGATGCCCCATCACGTGTACAGAAGCTGATCCCCTATGGCACCACGAGTAAAGACCAGCGAGCGCATTGTGCAAACCAGCCTGGAGCTTTTTAACCAGCAGGGCGAGCGCAGTGTGAGCACCAACCACATCGCCGCCCATATGGAAATTTCGCCGGGCAACCTGTACTACCACTTCCCCAACAAGCAGGCGATCATCGCCGTACTGTTTCGCGAATACGAAGCCCTGGTGGACAGTTTCTTGCGCCCGCCTCAAGGTCGCGCCATGGCCGTGGCGGATAAGCGCTTCTACCTGCAAGCCGTATTGGCCGGCATGTGGCGTTATCGTTTCCTGCACCGCGACCTCGAACACCTGTTGGAAAGCGATCCAGAACTGGCCACCGGCTATCGGCGTTTTTCCCAGCGCTGCCTGATCCAGGGCGGCGCGATTTACCAGGGGTTTGTCGATGCCGGCATCCTGAATATGGACCCGGTGCAAACCGAGGCGCTGACCCTCAATGCGTGGATTATCCTGACCTCCTGGGTGCGTTTTTTGTGCACGACCAACGAAAATTCCGCCCACTTGAGCGCCGAGGCCATCAAGCGCGGGGTGTATCAGGTGTTGGTGCTGGAGGCTGGGTTTGTCACGCCCCAGGCGAAAGAAGCCGTGGACGCCTTATTCAAAGAGTTTTACGTGCCGTTGAATCAGGCATTGGAAGAAGTGAAGTAGGACCTTTCTCGAATCTATTCATAGGAGGCCGTCATGCCGCTTGCCCAACTGATCAGTCCCCAGCAACTGGCCGAGCGCCAGAAGGCTGGCGGGTTGGTGATCCTGGATTGCCGCTTTGCCCTGGAAGACCCGGATTACGGGCGCTGCAGCTACGCCGAAGGGCATATCGAGGGCGCGCAGTATGCTGACTTGGAACGGCATCTGAGCGGGCCGGTGACCAAGGGCGTGACCGGGCGTCATCCGTTGCCGGCGGCGGAGACATTCGCTCGGCAATTACGGGCCTGGGGCGTCAGCGCTGACACCGATGTGGTGCTGTATGACGACGGTCCTGGCGCCTACGCCGCGCGGGCATGGTGGTTGTTGGTTTGGTTGGGCAAGCGTGATGGCGTGTTTATTCTGGATGGTGGCCTTAAGGCTTGGCACGCCGCGGGTTTCCCGTTGAGCCTGGATGCGCCGGTCGTTGAAGCTGGGACTTTCGCGGGTACGCCGGACAATCGCCTGCTGCTCGATGCCGAACACCTGCAAAAACGCCTGGGCCAGCCGGGATTGACGCTGATCGATGCGCGCGCTCAACCGCGCTTTCGCGGCGAAATGGAGCCTATCGATCCGATTGCCGGGCACATCCCTGGCGCACAATGCGCGGCGTTTAACGAAAACCTGGGCAGCGACGGTCGCTTCCTGCCGGCTGATCAGCTTAAGCAGCGTTTCGCCGCACACCTGCAAGGCCGCTCGCCGGATGAGCTGGTGGCGTATTGCGGTTCGGGGGTGACGGCGTGCCATAACTTGTTTGCGCTGAGCCTGGCGGGTTACCCGTTAGGTAAGTTGTATGCGGGGTCTTGGAGTGAGTGGATTACGGATCCGCAGCGGGCGATTGCTACCGGCGACTGAGCCTGTTGGGATGTAACCCAATCAAAATGTGGGAGCTGGCTTGCCTGCGATGAGGGAGTGTCAGTCACCGGTGGGTTGGCTGACCCACCGCTATCGCAGGCAAGCCAGCTCCCACATTTTTTAACTGTGTTGTGTCAGTAGCCATTGGGGGATGCGGCGCTCGAGGTAGTAGCTTGGGCGTTTGAGCGAACCCTCCACAAACCCCACATGCCCACCCTTGGCCGTCAGCTCAAACTCAGTGCAGTCCGACAGTTCGCCGGCCTCTGGCAGGCTATGGGCAAACACAAACGGATCGTCCGCCGCCTGGATAATCAGGGTCGGCGTGCGGATACCGCCCAGGTAATAACGGCTCGATGCGCGGCGGTAATAATCCTCTGCACTCAGGTAGCCGTGCAGCGGCGCGGTGACGCGGCCATCGAAGTCCCAGAATGTGCGCATCTTCTCCAGTGAGCCCAGGGCTTCCAGGGTTTTAAGCCCGTCAGCCCGACCATCCTGTAGAAAACGGCTTTGCTTGACGCGGATATACGCGAGCATTTCACGCATGAAGTGCTTTTGATAAATCCGCGAAAAGCCCAGGCCGATCCGGTCTGCACATTGGTCCAGGCGAAACGGCACCGACACCGCCGCCGCGCCTTGCAGCCCCGACGCCTTTCCGGTTTCGCCCAAATGCTTGAGCAGCACATTGCCGCCCAGGGAATAACCCACCGCGTACAACGGCGCCAAAGGCCGCTTGGCGCGCAGATGAGCAATCGCTGCCGCCAGGTCTTCGCTGGCGCCAGAGTGGTAACTGCGTGCCAGCAGGTTCGGCTCACCCGAGCAACCGCGCCAGTTCAGCGCCACGCTGGCCCAGCCTTGAGCGGCGAGGGCTTTTTGCAAGCCCGCTACGTAGGGTGAGTTGGACGAACCGGTCAGCCCGTGCAGCACCAGCACCAGAGGTACTTGCGTGTCATGAGGCCCGTGCCAGTCGAGGTCGAGGAAGTCGCCGTCGTCCAGCCACAGGCGTTCGCGTTGGCGTTCGATATGAGTGGTGGGGCGGCACAGCGGCCCCCACAGCGTTTGCAAGTGTGGGTTGCCGAGGCCGAAGGCGGGGGTGAACGGGTCGGCGGAAGGGGTCATGACACTCTCTGCGGCAGGCACATTTAACGGTGGCGAGCGAGCTTGCTCGCGTTGGGCTGCGCAGCAGCCCCATCAAGAACACCTCGGTTCTTCAGTCAGAACTCAGTTGCAGGTATTAGGGCTGCTGGGCAGCCCAACGGGAGCAAACTCCCTCGCCACAACAAGCCCTTTCACCCCAATTGAATCCAGCCAGAAAGATCAGGCGGCGGTTTCGACCACACGGTGCCACAACGCGTAATACACCCGGCCGGACTTCTGCTCCCGGTGCAGGCGCCACGCGCCCGGCAAGCCCAGCGTCGACGGCGCAGTCTCACTTTCAGTGTAGATCCACGCATCCGGCGCCAGCCATTGGCGTTCTTCCAGCAGCGCACACACGGTCGGCAGCAGGTTCTGGTTGAACGGTGGGTCGAGAAACACCACGTCGTACTCGCTGGCGGCTTGGGTTTCCAGGTAGCGCAGCGCGTCGGCGGTTTGCACCTGGCCGTTGGTGCAACGCAGGGTGCCCAAGTGTTCCTTGAGGCTGGAGACGGCCACATTGCTGGCGTCCAGTGCCTGCGCTTGGGCGGCACCACGGGACAGCGCCTCCAGGAACAGCGCGCCGCTGCCCGCGAACGGGTCCAGCACCTTGGCTCCCGCGATGTAAGGCGCGAGCCAGTTGAACAGGGTTTCGCGCACGCGATCCGGCGTCGGGCGCAGGCCTACGACGTCGGGGAAGCTCAGCTTGCGGCTGCCCCATTCGCCGCCAATGATGCGCAGCTGGCCCACACCGTTATGCACGTTGTGGACAGGTTTTTTCGGGCGAGATGAACTGGCCATTAATGCTCCGGAACCCCGAGCGGCTGCTCGGCGGGTTTATCAGTGGGGGGCGGTAGTGGCTTTTGCGCAATCGTCGGGCCGGCGGTCACGATGACCATCTTGTCGGCGCTCAAGTGTTTATTCATTGCAGCCTTGACCTGTTCTACGGTCAGGGCCTGGGATTGTTTCATGAAATCTTCCAGATAGCTCAGCGGCAGGTTGTAGAAACCCATCGCGCCCAGCTGCCCGACGATATCGGCGTTGCTCGCGGTAGACAGCGGGAAGCTGCCAGCCAGCTCACGCTTGGCGTCATCCAGTTCTTTTTGCGTCGGGCCGGTCTTGAGGTAGTCGGCCACCACATCCTCAACCAGGCGCAGGGTGCCGCCGCTCATTTCGGCGCGGGTCTGCAGATTGATCATGAACGGTCCGCGCACCTGCATCGGCGAGAAACCAGAGTACACGCCGTAGGTCAGGCCGCGCTTTTCACGCACTTCACTCATCAAGCGAGTGCCGAAACCGCCGCCGCCGAGGATCTGGTTGCCCAAGGACAAGGCTGCGTAGTCCGGGTCGGCGCGGTCGATACCCAGTTGCGCGAACAGCAGGTGCGTCTGCTTGGACGGGAACTCGATACGGGTCAGGCCGGGCTTGGGCTCGGTCGGCTGGGCGATTTTTGCCAGGGCTGGGCCTTTGGGCAGCGATGAGGAAATCTTGGCCGTCATGGCTTCAGCTTCGGCGCGGGTCAGGTCACCCACCACCGCAATCACTGCGTTGCCCGCTGCATAAGCCTTGGCGTGGAACGCCTGCAACTGCGCCAGGGTAATCTTCGGCACGCTTTGCGGCGTGCCTTCGCTCGGGTGAGCGTAAGGGTGGTCACCGTACAAGCGCTTGAACAGCTCGAGGCTCGCCAGCTTGCCTGGGTTTTGCTTCTGGTACTCAAAGCCGGCCAGGATCTGGTTCTTGATCCGCGCCAGGGAATCGGCCGGGAAAGTGGGCTTGCCGATCACTTGATCAAACAGGGTCAAGGCTGCGTCGCGTTTGTCGCTGTCACTCAAGCTGCGCAGGGAAACCAGCGCCATGTCGCGAAATGCGCCATTGCCAAAGTCCGCGCCCAGGCCTTCAAAGTCGCGGGCAATCTGGCTCACGTCCTTGCCCGGCACGCCTTCGTTGAGCATGGCGTTGGTCATCAGCGCCAGGCCAGGCACGTCGCCGTCCTGGCTGCTGCCAGCGGCGAACAGGATGCGCACGTCGAACATCGGCAGTTCGTGGGCTTCGACGAACAGCACCTTGGCGCCTTCGGCGGTATTCCAGGTTTGCACGTCGAGCTTGCGGTTGGTCGGCGCCTTGCCGTCCAGTTCCGCCAGGGATTGCAGTGTGTTGCCCGATTGGGCTTTTTCCAGCGCCGGGCTCGCAACCGATTCAGTCGGGCGCAGGAAGTACACGGCGCTGGCGGCGATCAAGGTGACAGCGATCAGGCCGGGAAAGATCAGGCGGCTGTTTTTGCGATCACTCATGAGCGGTCTCCTGGGGCAGGACATGGGCGACGCTGAGACGTTCGCGGGTGAAATAGGTGCGCGCGGCTTTCTGGATATCTTCCGGGGTCACGCTTTGCAGGTCGGCGAGTTCGCTGTCCATCAGCTTCCAGGACAGGCCGACGGTTTCCAGCGAGCCGATGGCCGTAGCCTGGCTGGTGATGGAATCACGCTGGTAGACCAGGCCGGCAATGACCTGGGCGCGGATGCGTTCCAGTTCTTCGGCGGTCGGTGGTTTGGCTTTCAGCTCTTCCAGCAGGCGCCACAGGCCGGCTTCGGCTTGGGCCACGGTTTTCTTTTTCTGCTGGTTGGGGGTGGCGGTCAGCATGAACAGGGTGTCGCCACGGGTGTAGGCGTCGTAGTTGGTGGAGGCGGCGGAGACCAGTTCCTCGCCACGTTCCAACTGTTCCGAGATGCGTGCGCTGTAGCCGCCGTCCAGCAAGGCCGAGATCAGACGCAGGGCTTGTACCGAGCGTTTGTCTTCGGCGGTAGCCAGGGCAGGGACGTTGAAACCCAGGATCACGCTCGGCAGTTGGGTCTGCACATGCATCGTCAGCAGGCGCTCGCCGGGTTCGGCCAGTTCCATCGGGATCTTGGCCGGTGGTACGTCACGCTTGGGGATCGGGCCGAAGTAGCGCTGGGCAAGGTTTTTTACCTCGTCCGGGGTGACGTCGCCGACCACCACCAGGGTGGCGTTGTTCGGCACGTACCAGGACTGGTACCAGTGGCGCAGCTCTTCGACCTTCATGCGGTCCAGGTCGGCCATCCAGCCGATGGTCGGCGTGTGATAACCGCTGGCCGGGAAGGCCATGGCCTTGAAGCGCTCATAGGCCTTGGACATCGGATTATCATCGGTGCGCAGACGGCGCTCCTCCTTGATTACTTCGATCTCGCGGCTGAACTCGTCGGCCGGCAGGCGCAGGCTGGCCATGCGGTCGGCCTCCAGCTCGAAGGCGACGCCCAGGCGGTCACGCGCCAGCACTTGGTAGTAGGCGGTGTAGTCATCGCTGGTGAACGCATTTTCTTCGGCGCCGAGGTCGCGCAGGATCAGCGAGGCTTCGCCAGGGCCGACTTTGGCGCTGCCCTTGAACATCATGTGCTCCAGGGCGTGGGACAAACCAGTCTGGCCCGGGGTTTCGTAGCTCGAACCGACCTTGTACCAAACCTGGGAAACCACCACTGGCGCGCGATGATCTTCGCGCACGACCACCTTGAGGCCGTTATCCAGGGTGAATTCATGGGTGGGTTGTGGATCGGCAGCCAAGGCTGAAAGAGGCAGACAAACTGTACCGAACAGCAGGCCTGCGGCGCGGCGGGCTAGAGCATTCATTCGTTTTTAAACCTGTTGGGCTGCCCGCTTGGTCTTAGCGTCGGCGGGCGAGGAGGTGCTAGGATACTGATCCGACTAAGGGACGGCCACTGCGGCGGTCCTGATGAGGCCCTATTTAGGCCTTACAAAATGTTGCGCATGAACGAGCTGGCTAAAAAACAGTCTGTTACGCATCGAATTTTATTTACCGAAGCGCCCCTTGGCGCGTCGCTACCTTGAGATAGCCGTCTCCATGTTTGGTTCCAACGACGACAAGAAGACCCCAGCTGCGGCTGGCGAGAAGAAAGGCCTGTTCGGATGGCTGCGCAAAAAGCCGCAGGAAACCGTCGTCGAACAGCCGCAGGTTCCAGCTGAACCGATCCCCGACCCTATAGTAGAAGCCGAGCCGGTCGCTGAAACGCCAGCGCCGGTGGTATTGCCGATGGCTGAGCCGGTGTTGCAGCCGGTGGCAGAGGTGGAACCCGAGCCAGAGCACAAGCCGTGGCCTGAGTTGCCGGTGGCCGAAGAGCCTGTGGCGTTGGTTGAAGATGTGCAGGCCGAGCATGTGGCACCGCCGATTCCGGCCGTGGTTGAGCCGGTTGACGTTGTGGTCGAAGCGCCGCCCGTCGTTGAAGCGCCTGCGCCAGTGGTCGTCGAACCCGCGCCTGTTGCCGTTGCAGTTGCCGCGCCTGCCGCCGTCGAGCCCGAGCCTGTCGCCGCCACTGCAGAAACCAGCAAAGCCGGCTTCTTCACCCGCCTCAAGCAAGGCCTGAGCAAAACCAGCGCCAGCATCGGCGAAGGCATGGCCAGCCTGTTCCTCGGCAAAAAAGTCATCGATGACGAACTGCTGGAAGACATCGAAACCCGTCTGCTCACCGCCGACGTGGGTGTCGAAGCCACCGCCGTGATCATCCAGAGCCTGACCCAGAAAGTCGCGCGCAAGCAGCTGACCGACGCCGACGCGCTGTACAAATCCCTGCAGGCCGAGCTGGCCGCCATGCTCAAGCCGGTGGAAGCGCCGCTGGTGATCACCCCGAACAAGCCGTTCGTGATCCTGGTCGTGGGCGTCAACGGCGCCGGCAAGACCACCACCATTGGTAAATTGGCCAAGAAACTGCAGTCGGAAGGCAAGAAGGTCATGCTGGCCGCGGGCGATACCTTCCGTGCTGCCGCGGTGGAGCAATTGCAGGTTTGGGGCGAGCGCAACAAGATCCCGGTCATCGCCCAGCATACCGGCGCCGATTCCGCCTCGGTGATCTTCGATGCCGTGCAAGCCGCCAAGGCGCGCAATATCGACGTGCTGATCGCTGATACCGCCGGTCGCCTGCACACCAAAGACAATTTGATGGAAGAGCTGAAGAAAGTGCGCCGCGTGATCGGCAAGCTCGATGCAGACGCCCCGCACGAAGTGCTGCTGGTGCTCGACGCCGGTACCGGCCAGAACGCCATCAGCCAAGCCAAACAATTCAACCAGACGGTGCAACTGACCGGCCTGGCATTGACTAAGCTCGACGGCACGGCCAAGGGCGGTGTGATCTTCGCCCTGGCCAAACAGTTCGGGTTGCCGATTCGTTACATCGGCGTCGGTGAAGGCATCGACGACCTGCGCACCTTTGAAGCCGAACCCTTTGTACAGGCACTGTTTGCCGAGCGGGAGCGTTCATGATTCGATTCGAACAGGTCGGTAAACGCTATGCCAACGGGCATGTCGGCTTGCATGAGCTGAGTTTTCGAGTGCGTCGCGGCGAATTCTTGTTTGTCACCGGCCATTCCGGTGCAGGCAAAAGTACCTTGCTGCGCCTGCTGCTGGCCATGGAGCGCCCAACCACCGGCAAACTGCTGCTGGCGGGCCAGGATCTGGCCACCATCAGTAATGCGCAGATTCCCTTCCTGCGCCGCCAGATCGGCGTGGTGTTCCAGAACCACCAGTTGCTGTTCGACCGCACGGTGTTCAATAACATCGCGCTGCCGTTGCAGATCCTCGGGCTGTCCAAGGCCGAGATCGTCAAACGTGTGGATTCGGCCCTCGAGCGCGTGGCGCTGTCGGACAAGACCGACCTCTACCCCGGCGACCTGTCCACCGGCCAGCAACAGCGCGTCGGTATCGCCCGCGCCATTGTGCATCGCCCGGCCTTGCTGCTGGCGGATGAGCCCACCGGTAACCTCGACCCGCGACTGGCGGCCGAGATCATGGGGGTATTCGAAGACATCAACCGCCTGGGCACCAGCGTGCTGATCGCCAGCCATGACCTGGCGCTGATCGCACGCATGCGCCATCGCATGCTGACCCTGCAACGCGGCCGCCTGATCGGTGACGGGGAGGCCGGCGTATGAGTGCGACACGCAGCCCTAAAGTCTCCGAGCGCGTGGCGCCGAAACCGGCCGACCCGCAACCGCAGAAGAAGAAAAAACACGACGACGATGACGGCCCGGACTTCAGCACCTTGCTGCGTGCCTGGATCGAAAGCCATCGCGCCAGCTTGCTCGACAGCCTGCGTCGCCTGGGCAAGCAGCCGATTGGCAGCTTTTTCACCTGCCTGGTGATGGCCGTGGCCTTGAGCCTGCCGATGGGTTTGTCGTTGTTGCTCAACAATGTGGAGCGCCTGGGCGGTTCCTGGCAGCGCGCGGCGCAGATTTCCCTGTACTTGAACATCGACGCCAGCGCCAAAGACGGCGAGTCCTTGCGCGATGACATCAAGAATATGCCGGGCGTGGCAGAGGCTGAGTACATCAGCCGCGATCAGGCCCTTGAGGAGTTCCAGCAGCAGTCCGGCCTGGGCGAGGCGCTCAAGGAGCTGCCGCAGAACCCGCTGCCGGGCGTGGTTCTGGTAACGCCGAATGAAGTCGATAAGCCAGCGCTGGAAGCCCTGCGACAAAAACTCGCAGAGATGCCCAAGGTGCAACAGGCGCAACTTGATCTAGTCTGGGTTGAGCGGCTGGCGGCGATCCTTAAGCTGGGCGACCGGTTTGTGTTCGGTTTGACGGTGCTGTTGGTCTCTGCATTACTTTTGGTGATAGGTAATACCATTCGTCTTCATATTGAAAACCGTCGCACCGAGATAGAAGTGATTAAACTGGTCGGCGGCACGGACAGCTATGTGCGTCGTCCATTTCTGTACATGGGCGCGCTTTATGGCTTCGGTGCCGGGATTTTGTCCTGGGGCGTACTGGCGTTTGGCCTTGATTGGCTGAACGACGCGGTTGTCGGGCTTGCTGGGCTGTATGGCAGTGATTTCGCCTTGGCCGGTGTGCCGGTCGCCGATGGTTTGAGCCTCTTGCTTGGCGCAGTATTGTTGGGGTATATCGGTGCGTGGATTGCGGTTGCGCGGCACTTACGTGAGTTGGCACCGAAGTAGTTAATGTCAGATTAATGTGGTTACGTTGTATTGACCGTATCAGTGGTTTAGGGAACTTGTCCTACGGTTCCCGGTCAATTTTCGCAGTGCTGAACTGCACGAGTTATGTGAGTCGGAGGTTTTTTCGTATGACCACTTCTTTGCAACCTGCTTATGCCTTGGTGCCAGGTGCGAACCTGGAAGCCTATGTGCACACGGTGAACAGCATTCCATTGCTGACGCCTGAGCAGGAGCGTGAACTGGCCGAGAGTCTCTACTATGAGCAGGATTTGGGGGCGGCTCGGCAGATGGTGCTCGCCCACCTGCGTTTTGTCGTACATATCGCCCGTAGCTATAGTGGCTACGGCCTGGCCCAGGCTGACCTGATCCAGGAAGGCAACGTCGGCCTGATGAAGGCTGTAAAGCGCTTCAACCCTGAGATGGGTGTGCGTCTGGTGTCGTTTGCTGTGCACTGGATCAAGGCGGAAATTCACGAGTTCATCCTGCGCAACTGGCGCATCGTGAAAGTCGCGACCACCAAGGCCCAGCGCAAGCTGTTCTTCAACCTGCGCAGCCAGAAAAAGCGTTTGGCGTGGTTGAACAACGAGGAAGTCCACCGCGTGGCCGAAAGCCTCGGCGTGGAACCTCGTGAAGTGCGCGAGATGGAAAGCCGCCTGACCGGCCATGACATGGCCTTCGACCCGGCCGCCGAAGCGGACGACGACAGCGCTTTCCAATCGCCGGCCAATTACCTGGAAGACCACCGGTACGACCCGGCGCGTCAACTGGAGGATGCGGACTGGAGCGACAATTCCAACCACAACCTGCACGAAGCGTTGGAAGTGCTGGACGACCGCAGCCGTGACATCCTCTACCAGCGCTGGCTGGCAGAAGAAAAAGCCACGCTGCACGACCTGGCACAGAAGTATAACGTGTCGGCCGAGCGGATTCGTCAGCTTGAGAAAAGCGCGATGAATAAGCTAAAGTTGTCGATCGCCGCCTAAAACGCTGCGAAAAGCCAAAAAAATGCCCCGATCGAAAGATCGGGGCATTTTTGTATGTATTAGAAAACCTGAAGCTCAACGCGGTTCACTGTGGGAGCTGGCTTGCCTGCGATAGCGGTGTGTCAGTTTCCAAAGGGTTATCTGGCAGGCCCTTATCGCAGGCAAGCCAGCTCCCACAGGAACCGTGTGGTGTCAGTCGGACCAGGGGGCTTTGCGCGAGTTATTCAACTCAACCAGATAACCCTCCCCACCCAGCTGGCTCATCTGCTGCCGAATCCACGCCGCGCGCCTTGCCACATACGCCGTCGGGTGGCTGGCACTCCAGACCCGAGGGTTAGGCAGTACGGCGGCCAAATAGCTGGCCTGTTGACGCGAAAGCCCCTTGGCACTTACCCCAAAGTGATGCCGCGCTGCCGCTTCTGCGCCAAACACCCCTTCATCCCACTCAACGCTGTTGAGGTACACCTCAAGAATCCGCTGCTTGGGCCACAACACCTCGATCAGCCCGGTAAACCAAACCTCCAGGCCTTTACGCAAATAACTGCGGCCGGCCCACAGGAACAGGTTTTTCGACACCTGCTGGCTCAATGTGCTGGCGCCGCGTATCGAACCGCCGCGCTCGTTGTGCTGGATCGCCGCCTGGATTGCGCCGAAATCAAAGCCCCAGTGCTGCGGGAAACGCTGGTCTTCACCGGCCATCACCGCCATTTTGAGGTCATCGGAGATCTCGTCCCACGGCACCCAGCTGCGCTGCAGGTCGATGGGCTCGCCGTCAAACCAGGATTCGACCTTGCGCTCCACCATCAGCGCAGTGAAGGGCGGCGGGACGAAGCGAAACAGCAGCACCAACAGCACACTGCCGATGGCGAACCATTTGACGACGTTGAGAAAGCGTTTGAAGAGGACACGCAGCATAGAGATGGCTTGGCCGAACCCGTTGAGCGGGCCATTATACAGACCCTGCCCGATGAGTCTGACTGGAGTTCCTCATGCTGCGTAGCTTTCTGATGCTGGCTGCCTTTTTCGGCTTCACCGGTGTCGCCCTTGGCGCCTTCGCCGCCCACGGCCTGAAGAATCGTCTGAGCGCCGAATACCTGGCGATCTTCCATACCGGCGTGACCTACCAACTGGTGCACACCCTGGCCCTGTTTGGCGTGGCACTGTTGGCTGCGCACATTCCGGGTCGGCTGGTCACCTGGGCGGGCATCTCCTTTGTCATTGGCATCCTGCTGTTCTCCGGCAGCCTGTATGTGCTGACGATGACCGGTATCAGCAAGCTCGGCATCATCACGCCATTTGGTGGCCTGGCTTTTCTGCTCGGCTGGTTCTTCCTTGGTTTGGCTGCCTGGCGTTTGCAGGCGATCTGACCGAGGGACTTGGGCCCGCTACGTCAATCGGGCTAGAATGCTGGCCCCTAAAAACGATGGCGGCCCCTGGCATGCGCATTCAGTTGAACGGCGAATCCCTTGAACTGCCCGACGGTGAAACCGTTGCGGCCCTGCTGACCCGTCTGGACCTGACCGGGCGTCGCGTCGCAGTGGAACTCAACCTGGATATCGTCCCGCGTAGCCAGCACGCCGAGACCGCGCTCACCGACGGTGACCAGGTCGAAGTGGTCCACGCCATCGGCGGCGGCTAGTCGCGCAGCTTGCTGAATTCTGCAGAACCTCACCCCCATTTCGAGGATTTCCCATGAGCATCGTTCGTAGCGACAAGCCCTTCGTCCTGGCCGGTCGTACCTACCAGTCCCGCCTGTTAGTGGGTACCGGCAAGTACCGCGACATGGAAGAAACCCGTCTGGCCATCGAAGCCTCGGGCGCCGAGATCGTCACCTTCGCCGTGCGCCGCACCAACCTCGGCCAGATAGAAGGCGAGCCGAACCTGCTCGAAGTCCTCTCGCCGGATCGCTACACCTTCTTGCCGAACACCGCCGGGTGCTATGACGCCATCGAAGCCGTGCGCACCTGCCGCCTGGCCCGTGAGCTGCTCGACGGCCATAATCTGGTGAAGCTGGAAGTGCTGGCCGACCAGAAAACCCTGTTTCCCAACGTGATCGAGACCCTCAAGGCTGCTGAAACGCTGGTCAAGGAAGGCTTCGACGTGATGGTCTACACCAGCGATGACCCGATCATCGCGCGCCAACTGGCCGAAATCGGTTGTATCGCCGTAATGCCGCTGGCCGGTCTGATCGGTTCCGGCCTGGGTATCTGCAATCCGTACAACCTGCAGATCATCCTCGAAGAAGCCAAGATTCCCGTACTGGTGGACGCGGGCGTAGGCACTGCGTCCGACGCTACCATCGCCATGGAACTGGGCTGCGACGCGGTGCTGATGAACTCAGCCATCGCCCATGCCCAACAGCCAATCATGATGGCCGAAGCCATGAAACACGCCATCGTCGCGGGCCGCCTGGCGTACCTCGCCGGTCGCATGCCGAAAAAACTCTACGCCAGCGCCTCCTCGCCGCTGGATGGTCTGATCAAGTAAGAGCCATTGATGACTGAATCAAACGAAACGCCGAACACTCTGGACGAAGCCGACGAGTCCAAGCACCGCCGCATCAAGAGTTTTGTGATGCGCGCCGGTCGCATGACCGAAGGCCAGCAAAAGGGCCTGGAGCAAGGCGCGCCATTGTTTGTGCTGCCCCTGGCCGACGCGCCGGTGGATTACGACCAGGTATTCGGCCGTTCGGCCCCGCGTTCCCTGGAAATCGGCTTCGGCATGGGCCACTCCCTGCTGGAAATGGCCGCAGCCTCGCCAGAACAGGATTTCATCGGTGTTGAAGTGCACCGCCCGGGTGTTGGCGCGCTGCTCAACGGCGTGTTGACCCAAGGGTTGACCAACCTGCGGGTCTACGACTGCGACGCGATCGAAGTGCTCAACCGCTGCATCGCCGACAACAGCCTTGATCGCCTGATGCTGTTCTTCCCTGATCCTTGGCATAAATCCCGTCACCACAAGCGTCGTATCGTCCAGGCGTCCTTCGCGGAGCTGGTGCGCAGCAAGCTCAAAGTCGGCGGCATCTTGCACATGGCCACCGACTGGGAACCTTACGCGGAATACATGCTTGAAGTCATGAGCGTGGCCCCTGGCTACCGCAACCTGGCCGAAGACGGCAAATGCGTGCCACGCCCGGCTGAACGCCCGATCACCAAGTTCGAACGTCGCGGCGAGCGATTGGGGCATGGGGTTTGGGATTTGAAGTTCGAGAAGGTTGACTGACAGGCCACTAGCTTGGAATGCAGTCAAAAATGTGGGAGCGGGCTTGCTCGCGAATACGGTGTGTCAGTCACTGAAAATGTCGACTGATCCACCGTATTCGCGAGCAAGCCCGCTCCCACATTTGCTTTTGTGTTGTAGCTGAGGTCAGCGACGGTCGGCAACCACGCCAATCAACACCAGCACCACCACCAACACCGGTGCCAGGCTGTAGTTATTGAACTGGCTCAACCCTCGCACAATCCACGGCGTGGCATAGATCAACGCTGCGCCGCTGCCGATCATGCACAGCAGCGCCATCAACGGTACGCGCAATGCGCCGGCGACGCTGCCCAGGCGGGCTTCTACCCAGCCTTTGATATCAGCGCCAAACAGCACCAGCAAACAGCCGACAAGGGCCAAGGATATTTCCGACAGGTTGCTGCGGCTCCAGCGGGATACGGTGGCGAGCAGGTCGAGTACCAAATCCATTCGATTTCCTTAGAGCGTCAGCTCAAAAACTTTTGCAGCAGGTCATTGAGAAAGAGTTGCCCGCGGTCGGTCGCCGCCAGGCGTGACGGTTCGACCTGCATTAAGCCGCTTTGTTCTGCATCCGTGCGTGCGTCATCCAGGCTTGCCAGATCGAGGCCGGTGCGCTCGGCGTAGAGCTTGGCTTCGACACCGTCGGTCAGGCGCAAAGCGTTCATCAGGAATTCAAACGGCAGTTCCTCGTTAGTCAGCTCTTTCGCCCCAGCCTGAAAGCTTTTAGCCGGGTTGAGATAGTCCTTCGGCGCTCGCGTCTTCCAGGTGCGCACGATGCGCCCGTCCGGATGGCTGAGTTTGCCGTGGGCGCCGGCGCCGATGCCGATAAAGTCACCGAAGCTCCAGTAGTTCAGGTTATGCCGCGCCGGACGACCTGGCTGGGCATAGGCCGAGACTTCATATTGCGCGTAACCGTGTTCAGCAAGCAGCGCCTGGCCCGCTTCCTGAATATCCCACAGCGTATCGTCTTCCGGCAGCGCGGGCGGCTGGTTCCAGAATACGGTGTTGGGCTCCAGGGTCAGTTGGTACCACGACAAGTGCGTGGGTTTGAGCGCGATGGCTTGGCGCAAATCGCTCAACGCGTCGTCCAGGGACTGATCGGGCAAACCGTGCATCAAGTCCAGGTTGAAGTTATCAAACCCGGCCAGGCGCGCCATGCCCGCTGCACGCACGGCTTCATCACCATTGTGGATACGTCCCAAGGCCTGGAGCTTTTCCTGCTGGAAACTCTGGATGCCGATGGACAGGCGATTGATCCCCAGCTTGCGATAAGCCACGAACTTCTCTTGCTCGAACGTCCCGGGGTTGGCTTCCAGGGTGATCTCTATATCGCTGGCAAACGGGATGCGCGCTTTCACGCCCTCAAGCAAGCGGCCCAGCGCTGCGGCGCTGAACAGGCTGGGCGTACCACCACCAAAGAAGATCGAACTCAGTTCGCGACCGTAAACCGCATGCAGGTCCTGATCGAGATCGGCCAGCAAGGCGTCCACATACTCTTCTTCCGGCAGCACCTTGCTGGCGGTGTGGGAGTTGAAGTCGCAATAGGGGCATTTGCGCACGCACCACGGGATGTGGATATACAGCGCCAGGGGCGGCAGCACAGGCAGGGCCGCCCGGGGTGTTTGCGCGCCGCCATGGATCAGCGGCTGCGCGGAGGTGTTCTGGGTCATTTCAGGCTCAGGCGTTGGCGCAGCAAATCCATTGCGCGAGCACGGTGGCTGATCTGGTTCTTGTCGGCAGGGCTCAACTCGGCGCTCGAGACATTACGTTCCGGCACCCAGAACACTGGGTCATAGCCAAAACCATGCTCGCCGCTGGCCGCATGCAGAATGCGCCCGTGCCACAGGCCTTCGCACAGGATCGGCAATGGATCATCGGCATGTCGCACCAGGGCCAGCACACACACGAACTGCGCGCCGCGCATCGCGTCCGGTACATCCTTGAGGGCGTCGAGCAGCTTGGCGTTGTTGGCCGCGTCGCCTTTGCCGTCGGCGTAGCGTGCCGAGTAAATGCCGGGGGCGCCGCCGAGGAAGTCCACCGCCAGGCCCGAGTCATCCGCCAGCGCCGGCAGGCCGGAAATACGTGCCGCATTGCGTGCCTTGAGGATGGCGTTCTCGACGAACGACAGGCCGGTCTCTTCCGGCTCCACCTGGCTGAACTCGCCAATCGAGCGCAATTGCACGGATTCGCCGAGCATTGCCTGGAGTTCTTTAAGCTTGCCGGCGTTGTGGCTGGCGAGTACGAGTTGGGTTAGGTTCATCATTGCGCCGGAAACAGTTCCTGGTTGAATTGGAAGCTATGGGCTTTGCCACCGGTTTCAACATTGATGGTAAACGTCTTGTATTCGCGCTGCGTCACGGAGTAAGGCGCGAGGTAATTAATCCCGCCTTTTTCTTCGATTTGCTTGAACGTCAGTATCTCGCTCTTACCGCCCAAATCCTTGATGGTGCCCGTTACTTGCGCCGCCACCGGGGTTACGCCCTTGATCACGGTGACGTTGATCAAACCCTTCTCCTTGCTGCGCACCACGCCGATCTTCTGGGCGGTTTCCGGCTGCAGGAAGCTGGAAGTGAAGGTGTTGTAGTGGACAGTGATATCGCCGAAGTCTTTCTTGCGATTTGCGTCGATAGCGTCCGCGGCCATGGCGCTGGCACCCAGGCAAGCGGTCAATAGAAAAACAGCCAAACGACTCATGAACGTCCCTCTTGAAAGATGATTAGACGGCAATTTTGTGGTCGGTCAGGCCAGGACTACTGACCCGGTAAATACCAATTTCACCCAACAGATTGGGCCATAGCTTACTCGCCCAACCGTGGCGATGCTGTTGATCGACGGCAAGGCGGTTGATCACCTTGGCTTCACGCTCGCTACACAAGGCTTCGAAGTCTTCGAAAGTGCAGAAGTGGATGTTCGGCGTGTTGTACCAGGTGTAGGGCAGGAAGTCCGATACCGGCATGCGGCCCTTGGTGGCCAGGTACCAGCGGCAACGCCAATGACCGAAGTTGGGAAAGGTGATGATGCACTGGCGGCCCACGCGTAGCATTTCGTCAAGGATGCGGTCCGGGTAGTGCACCGCCTGTAGCGCCTGGGTCATCACCACGATGTCGAAACTGTTGCTGGCAAAGTTGCCCAGGCCCTTGTCCAGGTCCTGTTCGATCACGTTGATGCCCTTGGCCACGCACTGGGCGATGTTGTCCGGGTCGTTTTCCAGGCCGTAGCCGGTGACTTGCTTGTGGTCGCGCAGCCAACTCAGCAGTTCGCCATCGCCGCAGCCCAGGTCGAGCACGCGGCTGCCGGCGGGGATCCAGTCTTGGATGATGTCCAGGTCGGCTCTCATGGCGTTCTCACAAAGTTATGCGGTTCATGTAATTGCTGAAGGCCTGCAAGTAGCGTGGGATCGGGATCAGGAAGGCGTCGTGGCCTTGCGGAGCATCGATCTCCAGGTAGCAGACGTCTTTGCGCGCAGCCATCAGCGCATCCACCAGCTCACGCGAGCGCGCCGGCGAGAAGCGCCAGTCGGTGGTGAAGGACATCACGCAAAACTTGGCCGTGGCGCCTTCGAAGGTTTTTGCCAGGTCGTCGTCGTGGTTGGCGGCCGGGTCGAAGTAGTCCAGGGCCTTGGTCATCAGCAAGTACGTGTTGGCGTCGAAACGTCCCGAGAATTCCTCGCCTTGATAACGCAGGTAGCTTTCCACCTGGAACTCAACACTGTGGAAGTCGTAGTTGAGCTTTTCGCTCTTGAGGCCACGGCCGAATTTTTCACCCATGGAATCATCGGACAGGTAGGTGATGTGCCCGACCATGCGCGCCAGCATCAAGCCGCGCTTGGGAATCACACCCGCTTCCTGGAACGAACCACCGTGGAACTCGGGGTCGGTGAGGATGGCCTGGCGCGCCACTTCGTTGAAGGCGATGTTCTGCGCCGACAACTTGGGCGCCGAAGCGATAGCCAGGCAATGGCGCACGCGATCCGGGTAAGTGATGGTCCATTGCAGCGCCTGCATGCCACCCAGGCTACCGCCGATCACCGCTGCCCATTGATTGATACCCAACAGGTCGGCAAGGCGCGCCTGGCTGTGCACCCAGTCTTCCACGGTCAGCACCGGGAAGTCGGCGCCGAACGGCTTGCCGGTTTCCGGGTTGATACTGCTGGGGCCGGTGGAGCCGTTGCAGCCGCCGAGGTTATTCAGGCTGACGACAAAGAATCTGTTGGTGTCGATGGGTTTGCCAGGGCCGATGCAACTGTCCCACCAGCCAGGCTTGCGCTCGTCGACGGAGTGGAAACCGGCTGCATGATGATGGCCGGACAAGGCGTGGCAGATCAGCACGGCATTGCTCGCCGTGGCGTTCAGTTGGCCGTAGGTTTCGTAGATCAGGTCATAGGCAGGCAGCGAACGGCCGCAGGCCAGGGCCAGCGGTTCGCTGAAGTGCGCCACTTGGGGCACGACCAGTCCAACAGAATCGGGGGGAAAGGCAGTTGGCATCGACCCTGCTCTCGTTTAAATGAGGCGTAAGTCTAAAGACCGCTGCACCTAGCGGCAAGCAAAGGCCTGCACGGATTGAATTCGATACCCAGATACAAAATGTGGGAGCTGGCTTGCCTGCGATAGCGGTGTGCCAGTCGACCAATCCGTTGACTGATACACCGCTATCGCTGGCAAGCCAGCTCCCACACGTTGCTGCGCCAAGTGTTAGATCAGCACTCGCAGGATGTCCGGCATTGAGGTCATGGCCGCCAGGTTGTTGATCACCAGCATATCCAGCAACTTGAGCACCATGAACGCCAGGATCGGCGAGATATCCAGGCCGCCCAGGTTCGGCAGCAGCTTGCGGAACGGCGCCAGGGCCGGCTCGCAGATCTGGTTCACCAGCTCAGCGCCAGGGTTATGGCTGCCCGGAG
The DNA here is from genome assembly GCF_900005865.1 of Pseudomonas sp. 58 R 12. Lineage (NCBI taxonomy): Bacteria > Pseudomonadati > Pseudomonadota > Gammaproteobacteria > Pseudomonadales > Pseudomonadaceae > Pseudomonas > Pseudomonas sp. 58 R 12. Next base: position 244,785 of record NZ_CVTP01000016.1, on the reverse strand, counting down.
CAACCCAGGACAGGATCACGCTGATGATCAGGGCAAAGAAGAAGATCTTCAGGAACAGCGCGGTCACGCCGATGATTGCCCAGACCAGCAACTGGACGAAATTGCCGGTGGTGCCGTAGGTCAGCAGCAGGGTCAGCGCCATCAAGGCCAACTGCACCAGGATCGCCAGTACCAGCGATGACATGTCCAGGCCGAACAGGCTCGGGATGATCCGGCGCAATGGCTTGAGCAGCGGCTGGGTGGCCTTGACGATGAACTGGCAGAGCGGGTTGTAGAAGTTCGCGCGCACCAGTTGCAGCACGAAGCGCATCAATACGATCAGCAAGTACAGACTGCCGATGGTTTGCAGCACGTAGACGGCTGCGGTGTTCAAACCAATCATGTTGGCTCCTTATTTGCCAAGTTGTTCGGCGAGTTCGGCCGAGCGGTGCGCAGCGGCGCCCAATGCTTTTTCAACCAGGGCTTCAAAGCCCCCGGCCTGGAACGACTCGATGGCTGCCTGTGTGGTGCCGCCAGGGGAGGTCACGCGACGGCGCAACTCGGCCGCGTCCACGTCGCTGGCCACCGCCATATGTGCGGCGCCCAGGGCGGTCTGTTCAGCCAGTTGCTCGGCAACGTCCTTGGACAGGCCCAGTTTCACGCCGGCGGCGGTCATGGCTTCGATCAATAGGAAGAAATACGCCGGGCCGCTGCCGGACACAGCGGTGACCGCGTCCAGTTGCTGCTCCTGTTCCAGCCACAGGGCGATGCCCACGGCGGACAGCAGCTCCTGGGCCTGGTCACGCTGGGCAGCGCTGACTTCGGCGGTGGCATACAGGCCGCTCACGCCTTTGCGCAGCAGCGAAGGGGTGTTGGGCATGCAACGCACGATCGGCTGGGCGCCGAGCCATTGCTTCAGGCTGGCGCAGTTGATCCCGGCGGCGATGGACACCACCAGTTGCTGCGGCTGCAGGCTCGGGCGCAGGCTTTCGCACACGGCCTTCATGGCTTGCGGCTTGACTGCCAGCACGATCACATCGACGCCCTGGATGGCCTCGGCGTTGTCGGCAAAGGTTTCAATGCCGTGCTCGGCGCTGACGCGGGCACGGGTCTCGGCGCCCGGGTCGCTGGCGCGAATTTGCGCGCTGCCCAGGCCTTGGGCCCGTAGGCCACCGATCAGGCTGGCCGCCATGTTGCCGGCGCCGATAAAAGCTATACGCGTGTCTGTCATGACAGGTCCTTGGTTAAATAGAAGTCAGCCATTTTCAAGGCTGGCCGTAGTCGCGGGCGCCAAACAGGGCGGTACCGATCCGCACCCAGGTGGCGCCTTGGGCAATGGCCGACTCGAGGTCGTGGCTCATGCCCATGGAAAGTGTGTCCAACGGCAGATTCAAACGGGCTTGCAGCTCGCGTACGGTGGCGAACGCCGCATCTTGGGCCGCCCGATCTTCAGTCGGCTCGGGGATCGCCATCAAGCCACGCAGTTTCAGGCGCGGCAGGGCGCTGATCGCATTGGCCAGGGCCGGCAGGTCGGCGGGTGTGCAGCCGGACTTGCTGGCTTCGCCACTGACGTTGACCTGAATGCAGATATTCAGCGGCGGCAGGTTGGCCGGGCGCTGTTCGGACAAACGTTGAGCAATTTTCAAACGGTCCACGGAATGCACCCAAGCGAAGTTCTCGGCGATCGCACGAGTCTTGTTCGATTGAATGGGGCCGATGAAGTGCCAACTCAAGGGCAGGTCGGTCAATTCCGCCTGTTTTCCCAACGCTTCCTGTAGATAGTTTTCGCCAAAATCGCGCATCCCGGCGGCATAGGCTTCGCGCACTGCGAGTGCGGGTTTGGTCTTGCTCACGGCCAGCAGGTGGATGCTGCTTGCGTCACGTTGCACGGCGTCGGCTGCGGCGCGGATGCGCTGGCTAACCAGGCCGATGTTGTCTGCTATCGTCGACATTCAAGATGCGCCCGTGGATATGGAGTCCGCGGCATTCTACTGGAAATGGAAAGCCCTATGGATATCACTGAATTACTCACGGCCAGCGTGCGCCGTGGCGCCTCCGACCTGCATTTGTCGGCTGGCCTGGCGCCGATGTTGCGGGTGGATGGCGAGGTGTGGCCGCTGGATTGGCCGGTGCTCTCACCTACGCAAGTTGCGGACTTATTGAGCCCCTTACTGAATCAGCACCAACAAAAGGATTTCGAAACATCTCTTGAAACGGATTTTGCTTTCGAGCTACCCGACGTGGCGCGGTTCCGGGCGAATGTGTTCCAGCAGGATCGTGGCATGGGCGCCGTGTTTCGCACCATCCCCTCTGAGGTGCAGAGCCTGGAAAGCCTTGGCCTGGGAGATGTATTTCAGCGTATCGCCCAGCTACCACGCGGCTTGGTGTTGGTGACTGGCCCCACTGGCTCGGGCAAGTCCACAACCTTGGCGGCGATGATCGATTTTCTCAATCAGCATCGGCGTCAGCACATCCTTACGCTCGAAGATCCGATCGAGTTTATCCACACACCGAAAACGGCGTTGATCAACCAACGCCAGGTGCACCGCGACACCCATAGCTTTTCCACCGCACTGCGCTCGGCGCTGCGGGAAGATCCTGACGTGATCCTGGTGGGTGAACTGCGCGACCTGGAAACTATCCGCCTGGCGCTGACGGCGGCGGAGACCGGGCACCTGGTGTTTGGCACATTGCACACCAGCTCGGCGGCGAAGACCGTAGACCGGCTGGTGGATGTGTTCCCGGCCGGGGAAAAAGCCATGGTCCGCGCGATGCTGTCGGAGTCGTTGCAGGCGGTGGTGTCCCAAGTGCTGGTGAAGAAGATGGGCGGCGGGCGGGTGGCGGCTCACGAGATCATGCTGGGCACGCCGGCGATTCGGAATTTGATCCGCGAGGACAAGGTGGCGCAGATGGTCTCGGCGATCCAGACGGGTGGCGCGTTGGGGATGAAGACGCTGGATATGAGTTTGAAGGCGTTGGTCGGGGAGGGCGTGATCAGCAGGGAGGAAGCGCGGGAGAAGGCGAGGGTGCCTGCAGATATCTAGAGAGCAGTGAGATCAGTGTGGGAGCTGGCTTGCCTGCGATAGCGCACTGTCAGACGATATTTTTGCGACTGACACACCGTTATCCCAGGCAAGCCAGCTCCCACATTTGGCTGCATTCCAAATGGGGAGTCTGGTGGCATTGAACTTAGCGCTGAACGATCCGCAAGTTGTTCTGCTCTTTCGGCAGAACCCGCTTGGCAATCACGTAGTTCTTATCCCAGAACGGCTTTTTCAGCGTGTCGATGCTCACCGATTTGCCACGGCGCGGTGCGTGGATAAAACGGTCATTGCCCAGGTAGATGGCAACGTGGTTCACCTGGCGGCTCTTCAGTTTGAAGAACAACAGGTCACCCGGTTTCAGGTCCTTGCGATCAACCTTCTGCCCGTGGCCGGCGGCCATGGCATTGGACGTGCGCGGCAAGTCCACCGCTGCAACATCATTAAACGCATATTTCACCAAACCACTGCAGTCGAACCCTTTACTTGGGCTGCTACCGCCCCAACGATAAGGAGTACCGAGCACGTTGACGGCGCGGCTGAGGACGGTGCTGCTCTGCTTGGTGTTGACGCCTACCAGGCCCGGTACTGCTTTGCCGTTGTGGGCCTTGCTCAGTTGAGTCGGGCGGTTGACAGTCAGCTTTACCGACTTGGTAGTACCTGGCGTGCTGTGGACTTTAGGGGTGAAACCGTTAACGTTAGGAAGTCGTTGCTCACGATTGGTGGCGTGGGCGGCCAGTGGCATTAATAGGCAAATGGTTAGCCATGTCTTGAAAAATGGTCGCATTAGGCGTGGCTCTTATGGGTTTGCGCGCAACTTTATAACAGGTTTTAGTGTCGTTCTCAGGCCGTTTGTCGACTGAACCTTGACGTCAAAATCAGGAAAAACGCGACGATTCGCCGCAATTGTCCTACACAAGGCAGGTGGCATAAGGCTTTCAGGGCAGGGAAGATACCATTTGCCGTACGTCGGGCGCCTGTAAAAAAGTCACAAAGAAAGTGAAAATTTTTTTCTATCGAGGCAAAAGAGGTACGCGATGAACACCTATCAACAGATTGGCCAGCAACAAGACACCCACAGCAAGGTGATCGGTTACCTGTTGTGGATTTTCGGTTTTACCGGCGCGCATCGCTTCTATTACGGCAAGCCGGTGACCGGCACGATCTGGTTTTTCACCTTGGGCTTGCTGGGGATTGGCTGGCTGATCGACCTGTTCCTGATCCCGGCCATGGACCGTGAAGCGGACCTGCGTTTTACCGCCGGGCCTATCGAATACAACGTGGCCTGGATCCTGTTGGCGTTCCTGGGCGTATTTGGCGTGCACCGTATGTATCAGGGCAAATGGATCTCCGGCCTGATCTACCTGCTGACCGGCGGTTTGTTCCTGGTGGGCGTGCTGTATGACTTCTGGACGCTGAATACGCAGATTTCGATTCGGAATGCGGAGCGCAATAACGGGCGATAAGTCCCTAGAGGTCGATACAAAGCCAAATGTGGGAGCGGGCTTGCTCGCGAAAGCGGTGTGTCAGCCAACGAATATGCTGACTGATCCACCGCATTCGCGAGCAAGCCCGCTCCCACACTTACTGTGCCCACCCCTAGGCCAGCGTCAGGCCTGGTAGCTGATCCGCCCATCCACCAAGGTGTAGCGCACCGTCGCCGGCAGGCTATGCCCGATGAACGGGCAATTCTCACCTTTGGACAGCCAGTGCTCCCCAGCTACCGTGGAGCTGGCCGGATCAAACAGCACCAAGTCCGCCGCCGAACCTACCGCCAACTTACCCGCCGGCAAGCGCAATGCCTCGGCCGGGCCGGCGCTCAGTCGTGTGAGCAATGTCGGCAAGTCCAGCAAACCCTCTTCCACCAGCGTCATCGCCAACGGCAGTAACAGCTCAACGCTGCTGATACCCGGCTCTGTCGCGCCGAACGGTGCCAGCTTGGCATCGCGCTCGTGGGGCTGGTGGTGGCTTGAAATCGCCGAGATCACACCCGACTTCACCGCCGCGCGCAAACCCTCACGGTCGGCACGGGTGCGCAGCGGCGGTTGCACGTGGTACAGGCTGGAGAAGTCGATCAGCGCCTCATCGGTCAAAATCAGCTGATATAACGCCACATCCGCCGTCACCGGCAAGCCACGGGCCTGGGCCTGGGCGATCAGGGCGACACCGCGTGCGCTGGTCAATTGGCTGAAGTGCGCGCGCACGCCGCTTTGTTCCACCAGCAGCAGGTCACGGGCCAGGGCCACGGTTTCGGCGGTTTCCGGAATGCCCGGCAAACCGAGGAAGCTGGCCACGGCGCCTTCATGGGCCAGGCCGCCTTCGGCCAGGTCGCGATCCTGGGAGTGGAAGATCACCGTCAGGTCGAAGGTGGCTGCGTACTCCAGGGCGCGGCACAGGGTGCGGGTACTGCGAAAGCTCTCCAAACCGTTGCCAAAGGCTACGCAACCGGCGTCGCGCAGGGCGATCAGCTCGGCGAGTTGTTCGCCGTCCAGGCCTTTGCTCAGGGCGCCAATGGGGAACACTTTGCAATTGCCGGCTTCGCGGGCGCGGTCGAGGATCAGTTCGGTCACCGCCGAGGTGTCCAGGACTGGCTTGGTATGCGGCGGGCAGCACAGGCTGGTCACGCCACCGGCCGCAGCGGCGCGGGTTTCGCTGATGATGTTGCCCTTGCGACTGTAACCCGGCTCGCGCAGGGCGACGTTCAGGTCCACCAGGCCAGGCGCGGCCACCAGGCCTTTGGCGTCGATGGTTTCAACCGCGCTGAAGCCAGCAGGGGCAGCGCCAATGGCGATGATCTTGCCGGCTTCCAGATGCAGATCGGTAACTTGATCCAGGCCACTGGCTGGATCGATGACTCGGGCGCCGAGAATGCTGAGCTTCACTGGGCGTTCTCCTGCTCGAATTGACGTTGCGCGGTTTGTCCGCTCATGGCCATGGACAACACCGCCATGCGCACGGCGATGCCGTAGGTCACCTGGTTAAGGATCACCGACTGGTTGCCGTCGGCCACCGCCGACTCAATCTCCACCCCGCGGTTGATCGGGCCCGGGTGCATCACGATGGCATCCGGCTTGGCACCGGCCAGGCGCGCGGTGGTCAGGCCGAACAGGCGGTAGAACTCACCTTCGCTCGGCAGCAGGCCGCCGGCCATGCGCTCGCGTTGCAGGCGCAGCATGATCACCACGTCCACGTCCTTGAGGCCTTCGGTCATGTCGGTGTAGACCTTCACGCCATACTGCTCGATACCGATCGGCAGCAGGGTTTTCGGTGCAATCACGCGGATGTCCGGGCAACCCAGGGTCTTCAGGGCCAGCATGTTCGAGCGCGCCACCCGCGAGTGCAGGATGTCGCCGACGATGGCCACCGAGAGGTTTTCAAAGCTGCCCTTGTGCCGACGGATGGTGAGCATGTCGAGCATGCCCTGGGTCGGGTGGGCGTGACGGCCGTCGCCGCCGTTGATGATCGCTACCTGCGGGCACACGTGCTCGGCGATGAAGTGCGCAGCGCCGGAATCGCCGTGGCGCACCACGAACATGTCGGCGGCCATGGCTTCCAGGTTGCGCAGGGTGTCGAGCAGGGTTTCGCCCTTGCTCGCCGACGAGGTCGACACGTTCAGCGTGATTACGTCGGCCGACAGTCGCTGGGCGGCCAGCTCAAAGGTGGTACGGGTGCGCGTGGAGTTCTCGAAGAACACATTGCAGATGGTCTTGCCGCGCAGCAGCGGGACCTTCTTCACCGCGCGGCCGCCGACTTCGAGGAACGAGTCGGCGGTGTCGAGGATTTCGGTGAGCAGTTCGCGGGGCAAACCGTCGAGGGACAAGAAATGTTGCAACTGGCCCTGAGCATTGAGCTGCAGCGGGCGCTTGGCATCTAGAGGCGTCATCGCGGGGACTCTGTACAAGGCGGTTTAAAGGGCAAGGTCTTGCAGTTCGAGTTCGAGCGGCGTGGGACCGGACAATTTTACCCGCTGGTGGGCTTCCAGCGACAGTGTGGCGCCGACCACATCCGGGCTGATCGGCAATTCGCCGGCTTCCAGGTCCAGCAGGCACACCAGGGTCACGCTGGCCGGGCGGCCGTAGTCGAACAGTTCGTTCAGGGCGGCGCGAATGGTGCGGCCGCTCATCAGCACGTCATCGATCAACACCAGATGCTGGCCTTCGATCTCGAAGGGCAGGGCCGAGGGGCGTACTTGCGGGTGCAGGCCGTTCTGGCTGAAGTCATCGCGGTAGAAGGACACGTCCAGGGTGCCCAGGGGCGAATCGCTGCCGAGCGCCTCCAGCAGTGCCTGAGCCACCCACACACCGCCCGTGCGAATGCCGATGAAACGCGGTTCGCTGATGGCGCGGTGTTGCAGATGGGTCGTGAGGCTTTTGGCCATCTGGCTGATCAGTTCGGCGGGGTTCGGCAAGCTCATGGTGGCTCCTTCAAGGCCTTGGCGGGGGCAAGGTCCGGGCGTAAACGTAAAAAGACGCGGCAAGCCGCGTCAGTCAGGATTCAAATAAAGCAGTGTTTTCGTCCAGCCAACCCTGCAACAGCAGGGCGGCGGCAATGGCGTCCACGGGGTTGTCGCGGTAGCTGCCTTTCTGCCCGCCACGGTCGCGCCGCTCGCCCTTGGCTTCAAAAGTGGTCAGGCGCTCGTCGTGGGTATAGAAGGGGATGTTGTAGCGGCCATTGAGGCGGCGTGCGAACTTTTCGGCGCGCAGGCACATGTCGCTGGGCGTGCCATCCATATTCAAAGGCAAGCCGACCACCACGGCGTCGGGCTTCCACTCTTTAATGAGGGCCTCGACCTGGCTCCAGTCCGGGATACCGTTCTGGGCCTTGAGGGTGCACAGCTCGCGGGCCTGCCCGGTAATCACCTGGCCGACGGCTACGCCGATCTGCTTGGTGCCGTAGTCAAAGCCGAGGATCAGACGCAAGGCCATCAGGCGTGCCCCGCCTGGCTGGTCAGCAGGCTGAGGTTGACCCGCAGCTTCGCCGCCGCGGCTTCCAGGCGCAGTTCGCTGGGGGTGTTGAAGAGGATGTCGGCGTCAAAGGGGCAGGTCAGCCAGGCATTGCTCGCCAACTCAGCCTCCAGTTGCCCGGCTTCCCAGCCCGCATAGCCCAGGGTGATCACGCTTTGCTCGGGGCCAGCGCCGTCAGCGATGGCGAACAACACGTCCTGAGAGGTCGACAGCGACACGCCTTCCAGATCAACCGTGGCCTGGAACTTCGGCCCGGTGGGGTGCAGTACAAAACCGCGATCGGTCTGCACCGGCCCGCCGATGTAGATCGGCACGTCCTGGCAACGGGCCGGCGGGTCGACGTCTGGTCGCAGTTGTTCGAGGATATCCGCCAGGTTCAGCTCTTGCGGGCGGTTTACCACGAGTCCCATAGCACCATTGGCCGTGTGCTCGACAATGTAGGTCAAGGTGTGCGCAAAGTTCGGGTCGGCCATATGGGGCATGGCGATCAGGAATTGGTGCTTGAGGTAGGTCGGGCTGACATTTTTCATGTCCGCTAGTGTGGCGTTGGAGGGGCGAACTGACAAGGTGGGGATGTGCCGCATCCGGCAATTGTCATCAATTGCTGGAAAGCCGATCGCCCTTGGCGAACTTCCAGGTGCGGATGATTTCCAGGCGGTCGACGTCGTTCAAATCCCCACTGAACGGGGCAAACGGTGCCGCCAGGCGCACGATGCGCTGGGCAGCCTGGTCCAGCAATGGCTGGCCGGAGGACTCCAGAACCTGCACTTCATATAGCGTGCCGTCACGGTTGATTGATACCAATAGTCGCAAATTTCCGTAAATCTGCTGGCGTCGGGCTTCTTCGGGGTAGTTGAGGTTGCCGATGCGCTCGACCTTCTTGCGCCACTCGTCCTTATACCAGGCACCTTTGTCGCGCATGGTCGAGGCGGCGTTTAGCCGGTAGATGCGCGGGCGCTTGGCGTACAGCTGCTGTTCGTTGGCCAGTTCGGCTTCGAGGCTGGAGATTTCGTCGGACAGGGTCGAGCTGTCGAAGGTCGGTGCTGGCTTTACGGGCTCGGGCGTGGGTTCGGTCTTGGCCTTTTCGCGCTGGGTCGGGGCTTTTTGCGGTTTGGGTGCGACAGTAGTCACCGCAGGCTTGGGTGCGGCTTGCTTGACCTCGGGCTTAGGCGTCGGCGGCGGGGTGACTTTATTCACCTTGTTGTCCTGGAACGGCGCCACTTCGGTGGTCTTGGGCACGGCTTTCTTGTCCAGGGTGCCGCTGCCTTGCTGGTTGTCCTGGGCGAGAAAGTCGGCCTTCTCGGGCTTCTTTTCGCTCTTGAACGTGGCGAGGGTGATTTCCAGGGTTTTGCTGATCTGCTTGGGTTCGACCATCGTGAACCCCACGCCGAGGATCAGGGCCAGGTGAATCAAGGCCGCCAGGAACAGGGTAAATCCGAGCCGATCAGCCGGGCGCACGCCGCTATGGGAGAGTTCGGGGGGCAGTTCGGACGGGAGTGTCATGACAAAAAAACCAACATCGCGCGTTTCACAGGTGGCGCATGATAACGCAATGTTGGTATGTGTCCGGCTGTTCTATGTCACTTGGCTTGTAGCTTGCGCTCAATGGCGGCCATCAGCATTTCGCCGATGTTCGTGCCAAATGCATTGTCGATCTCGCGGATACAGGTCGGGCTGGTGACGTTGATTTCAGTCAGGTTCTCACCGATCACGTCCAGGCCGACAAACAGCAAGCCCTTTTCACGCAGCGTTGGACCGACTTGGGAGGCGATCCAACGGTCCTTGTCCGACAAAGGCCGTGCTTCGCCGCGCCCACCGGCCGCCAGGTTGCCACGGGTTTCGCCGGCTGCCGGGATACGCGCCAGGCAGTAATCCACCGGCTCGCCGTCGATCATCAGGATGCGCTTGTCGCCGTCCTTGATCGCCGGCAGGTAGGCCTGGCCCATGATCTGCTGGGTGCCCAGGGCGGTCAGGGTTTCCAGGATCACCGACAGGTTCGGGTCGCCCGCGCGGTGACGGAAGATCGAGGTGCCACCCATGCCGTCCAACGGCTTGAGAATCACATCGCCATGTTTGGCGGCAAATTCACGCAGCACATCGGCGCGGCGGCTGACCACGGTCGGCGGCGTGCACTGCGGGAACAGCGTGGCGAACAGCTTTTCATTGCAGTCGCGCAGGCTCTGCGGCTTGTTGACGATCAGCACGCCAGCGCGTTCGGCCTGCTCCAGCAGGTAGGTGGAGTACACGAATTCCATGTCGAACGGCGGGTCCTTGCGCATCAGGATCACGTCCAGATCGCTCAACGGGCTGTCGATTTCATCTTGCAGCTCGAACCACTTCTGCGGGTTGGCAAACACCTGCAGCGGGCGCATGCGTGCGCGGGCTTCGCCGTCGCCCTGGTAAAGATCGCGCTGCTCCATATAGAACAACGTCCAACCGCGGGCCTGGGCGGCCAGGAGCATGGCCAGCGAGCTGTCCTTTTTATAGGAAATGCTGGCGATAGGGTCCATGACAATGCCGACGCGAACGCTCATGGGGGATTTCCTCTAGCAAATAAGGGCACACAAAAGTGGCGTCAGAGTGGCGCTGCGGCTGTTGTGGGTCAAGGAAAAACCACCCGGCCGGTTGCTCGATAGATTGCGCCCGGAGACTGTGCTAAAAAGACTGCCACAGCGCAGCAGCCCTTGAATTCCAAGGCTTGCGGCGTTCATCCTGTGCAACATCAGGCAGTACACACCGAAAACCGATTCGCTGTGGCGATGGCAGAGCAGATATGGAACAGCAATCCAACGCCTTGAGAGTGATGGTGATCGACGATTCGAAGACGATCCGCCGCACCGCCGAGACCCTGTTGAAGAACGTGGGGTGCGATGTCATCACGGCCATCGACGGTTTTGATGCCCTGGCCCGGATTGTTGATCATCACCCGCACATTATTTTTGTCGACATCATGATGCCGCGCCTGGATGGCTATCAGACGTGCGCGCTGGTGAAGAACAACCCGGCGTTCAAGTCGATCCCGGTGATCATGTTGTCCTCCAAGGACGGCCTGTTCGACAAGGCCAAGGGCCGTACCGTGGGTGTCGATCAGTTTTTGACCAAACCTTTCAGCAAGGAAGAACTGCTGGGCGCAATCAAGGCCTACGTGCCTGCCTTCGCCGCAGTAGAACAAGCACACTGACACCGCCTCACAAGGGCCGGTGTCCACCTATGTAGTGGGGAAAACCATGGCACGTGTTCTGATCGTCGACGATTCGCCGACCGAAATGTACAAACTCACCGGCATGCTGGAAAAGCATGGCCACCAAGTCCTCAAGGCTGAAAACGGTGCGGACGGCGTGGCTCTGGCCCGCCAGGAAAAACCCGACGCCGTGCTGATGGACATCGTGATGCCGGGCCTCAATGGCTTCCAGGCCACGCGCCAGCTGTCCAAGGAGCCGGAAACCAACGGCATCCCGATCATCATCATCACCACCAAGGACCAGGAAACCGACAAGATCTGGGGGGCACGCCAGGGCGCCAAGGATTACCTGACCAAGCCGGTGGATGAAGAAACCCTGATCGCCACCCTGAACAAGGTGCTGGCCGGCTGACGGCACGTCATCATGACCGAGTCGCAAACCGCCTTTGAGCTGTTGCTGGACATCGACCGCCGCTGCCGCCTGCTGGCCGCCGACCTGCCGTCCCAGGAAACCCGCCTGCAACGTTGGAGCGGTATCGGCTTTCGCCTGGGGCAGCACTGGTATGTGGCGCCCATGGGTGAAGTCGCCGAAGTCCTGCATGAGCCGCGTTGCACTTTAATGCCCGGGGTCAAGGCCTGGGTCAAAGGCGTGGCTAATCTGCGTGGGCGATTATTGCCGGTGATGGACCTGGGTGGGTTCCTCGGCCTTGAACTGTCCAAGGCGCGCAAACAGCGGCGGGTGTTGGTGGTGGAATGTAACGACCTGTTTGTCGGGCTGCTGGTGGACGAGGTGGTGGGGATGCAGCATTTTGCACAAGACGCGTGGCTGGCGAACGCCGCACCCGACGCACCGTATATCCAAGGCTGGTTCGACGGCGACCAGCAGTGGCAGGTTTTCAGCCCCTTCGCCCTGGCCCAGGCCCCAGGCTTCATGGACGTTGCCGCATGACCACCGCCACCACGCCCAAACCCCAGGCCGGCTCGCGCAGCCGCTCGCAGATCATCGTGCTGTTTATTGCACTGATCGTGTTCATCATGTTGCTGTTCGCCAACTTTGCGTACCTCAACACCCAGTCGACCTATGACAAACAGTACATCGGCCACGCCGGTGAATTGCGCGTGCTGTCCCAGCGCATTGCCAAGAACGCCACCGAAGCCGCCGCCGGCAAGGCGGCTGCGTTCAAGCTGTTGGGCGAGGCGCGCAACGATTTCGCCCAGCGCTGGGGCTACCTGAAAAAAGGCGACCCGCAAACCGGGCTGCCCGCCGCGCCCAGTGCGGTACGTGCCGAAATGCGCGCCGTACAGACCGACTGGGAGGCGCTGCTGAAAAATACCGATGCGATTCTCGCCAGCGAACAGACCGTGCTGTCGTTGCATCAAGTTGCCGCGACGCTGGCCGAGACCGTGCCGCAATTGCAGATCGAGTCGGAAAAGGTCGTCGACATCCTGCTGCAACGTGGCGCCCCGGCCAGCCAAGTGGCGTTGGCCCAGCGCCAGTCATTGCTGGCTGAACGTATCCTGGGGGCGGTGAACACCGTGCTCGCCGGCGACGAAACCGCCGCGCAGGCCGCCGACGCCTTTGGCCGCGATGCCAACCGATTTGGGCAGGTGCTCAACGGCATGCTCCAGGGCAACCCCGGCCTGCGCATCACCCAGGTCGAAGACCGCGACGCCCGCGCGCGGCTGGCGGAAATTGCCGAGCTGTTTGAGTTTGTCTCCGGCTCCGTGGATGAAATTCTTGAGACCTCGCCGCAACTGTTCCAAGTGCGCGCATCGGCGAGCAACATCTTCAACTTGTCGCAAACCCTGCTCGATGAAGCCTCACACCTGGCCACCGGGTTTGAAAATCTCGCCGATGGGCGCAGCTTGGACACCATCGGTGGCTATGTGCTGGGCTTGCTGGCGCTGACCTCGATCATCCTGATCGGCCTGGTGATGGTGCGAGAGACCAACCGTCAACTGCATGAAACCGCCGAGAAGAACGAGCGCAACCAGAACGCAATCATGCGTCTGCTGGATGAAATCGAAGACTTGGCCGACGGCGATCTCACGGTGACCGCATCGGTGACCGAAGACTTCACCGGTACCATCGCCGACTCCATCAACTATTCCGTGGATCAGTTGCGCGATCTCGTCGCCACCATCAACCTCACCGCCGGGCAAGTCGCCGGAGCGGTGCAGGATACCCAGGCCACCGCCATGCACCTGGCCCAGGCGTCGGAGCATCAGGCCCAGCAGATCGCCGAAGCCTCCACCGCGATCAACCAGATGGCCCAGTCCATCGATCAGGTCTCGGCCAACGCCGCCGAATCGTCGGCAGTGGCGGAGCGTTCGGTGGAGATTGCCAACAAAGGCAACGAGGTGGTGCACAACACCATCCACGGCATGGACAACATTCGCGAGCAGATCCAGGACACCGCCAAGCGCATCAAGCGCCTGGGCGAATCGTCCCAGGAGATTGGCGACATCGTTAGCCTGATCGACGACATTGCCGACCAGACCAACATCCTCGCGCTCAATGCCGCGATCCAGGCGAGCATGGCTGGGGATGCAGGGCGCGGCTTTGCCGTGGTGGCGGATGAAGTTCAGCGCCTGGCCGAACGTTCGTCGGCCGCGACCCGGCAGATCGAAACCCTGGTGCGCGCGATCCAGGCCGATACCAATGAGGCGGTAATCTCCATGGAGCAGACCACCACCGAAGTGGTGCGCGGCGCGCGGCTGGCGCAAGACGCCGGGGTGGCGCTGGAAGAAATCGAAGGCGTGTCGAAGACCCTGGCGGCGCTGATCCAGAGCATATCCAACGCGGCGCAGCAACAGACCTCGTCGGCGGGGCAGATTTCGCTGACGATGAATGTGATTCAGCAGATCACTACGCAGACCTCGTCGGGCTCCACGGCTACGGCCGAAAGTATCGGTAACCTGGCAAAAATGGCCAGCCAGTTGCGCCGGTCGGTGTCGGGTTTCACCCTCCCGCCCCCCAAGCAAGTCGACGATTGAAATGCTTTCTAAAGAACACCACAGTTGATCTCCATTGTTCTTGGCAGCACCAGCAACCCACGAATTCTAAGCGGAGCAGTTATGGTTGATCGGCACGACTACGTGGCCCTCGAATGGGTCAAGGGCGACATTGCCGAAACCCTGAAACAGGCCCGTTCGGCGCTGGACGCGTATGTCGAAACCACTGACGGCGACGCAATAAGCGAGTGCCTGGCCGGCATCCACCAGGTGCATGGCGCGCTGCTAATGGTCGAGTTCTACGGCGCAGCGCTGCTGGCTGAGGAAATCGAAGAACTCGCCCTGGCCCTGCAAGCCGGGCGCGTCAGCCAGCACGATGAAAGCATCCGTCTGCTGCAACAGGCCCTCAACCAATTGCCGCTGTATCTGGAGCGTGTGCACAGCGCCCGACGCGACCTGCCGCTGGTGGTGTTGCCGCTGCTCAACGACCTGCGCAGCGCACGCGGCGAAAGCCTGCTGTCGGAGACCAGCCTGTTCAGCCCGCAACTGCTGTCGATTGCGCCGCTGCCCGACGAAACGCTGGCGCAACGCGCGGCGCCTGACCTGAAAGAGCAACTGCGCCGGTGGCACCAACTGCTGCAACAAGCCTTGGCGGGTTTGTTGCGCGAAGACCACGGCCCAAGCAACCTGGAAGACATGGCGCGAGTGTTCGCGCGTCTTGAAGCGTTGTGCCAGGGCGCGCCGCTGTTGCCACTGTGGCAAGTCACCTCGGCCTTGGTCGAAGGGATGCTCACCGGTGTGATCGCCAACAGCCCGGCCCTGCGCAGCTTGCTCAAGGCCAGCGACAAACAGCTCAAGCGCCTGCTCGCCCAGGGGATCGGCGGGGTCAACCAGCCGGCGCCGGATGAGTTGCTCAAAAGCTTGCTGTTCTATGTCGCCAAGGTCACCCGACCGACGCCGCGCATGCAAAGCCTCAAGGAACGCTACGGTTTGGATGAGGCCTTGCCTGACAGCGCGGTGGTCGACGCCGAGCGCGCCCGCCTGGCCGGGCCGGATCGCAATGCGATGGGCTCGGTACTCGGCGCGTTGTGTGAGGAGTTGGTACGGGTAAAAGAACGCCTCGACTTGTTCGTACGCAGCGACCGCCAGCACACCAATGACTTGGATGCGCTGCTCGCGCCGCTGCGGCAGATCGCCGACACCTTGGCCGTGCTGGGCTTCGGCCAACCGCGCAAAGTCATCATCGACCAGCTTGCTGTGGTGCTGAGCCTGGCTCAAGGTCAGCGCGAGCCCAACGATGCCGTGTTGATGGACGTCGCTGGAGCCTTGCTCTATGTCGAAGCCACACTGGCCGGCATGGTCGGTACCGTCGAGCCGGAAAGCCGCGAAGAAAGCCGCCTGCCGACTACCGACCTGACCCAGATCCACCAACTGGTGATCCGCGAGTCCTGCCAGTGCCTCAAGCAAGCCAAGGAACTGGTGATCGACTGCATCGAAGCCGACTGGGACCGCCAGCGCCTTGAGTCCCTACCGGAACTGCTGAGTCAGGTGCGCGGCGCCCTTGCGATGATCCCGCTGCCCCGCGCGGCGAGCCTGATGCGCGGATGCACTGATTACGTCGACGAGCAATTGATGGGCACCGATGCGCCGCCGTCCGAGATGCAGCTTGCGCATTTTGCTGACGTGATCAGCAGCCTGGAGTACTACCTCGAACGTATGCTCCAAGACCCGGACGCCGTCGGCGAACGGGTGCTGGAACTGGCCACCCAAGGCCTGGCCGCACTGGGTTACCTGCCCGCCGAGAAGCCCTGGCGCCAAGCCTTGGCTGCACCGGATGGCGCACTCTCGGGTGAGATAACGCCCAGCCAGTCCCAGTTCGATGCACTGGCCAGTCCAACGTCGCGCCTGAACCCGCCGGCCCTGCAACGCCCCGGCAGCCTGTTGCCGCCACCGGCCGATGAAGAACCCATCGACGATGAGCTGCGCGAAGTCTTCCTCGAAGAAACCGACGAAGTCCTCGAGGCGCTGCACCGCAATCTGCCCAACAGCACCGACAAAACCGCCCAGGGCGAAATGCGCCGTGCTTTCCATACCCTCAAAGGCAGTGGCCGCATGGTGCGCGCCTTGGTCCTGGCGGAGCTGGCCTGGGCCGTGGAAAACTTGCTCAACCGCGTGCTGGAACGCAGCGTTGTCCTGGGCCCCGAGGTGCAACAGGTGCTTGATGAAGCGGTGGCCTTGCTGCCGGAGCTGATCGCCGACTTCGCCACCGACGACCAACACCAGCGCGATGAAGTCGACGCCCTGGCTGCACGTGCCCACGCCTTCGCCAGCGGTACGCAAGCGCCGGTCGCAGAGTCCCACGACCCGATGTTGCTGGAGATCTTCCGCAACGAAGCCCAAAGCCATCTGGACAGCCTCAACCACTTCCTGCAACAGGCTGCCGAGCATGTGCCGCTGCAAGTCAGCGATGAGCTGCAACGCGCCTTGCATACCCTTAAGGGCAGCGCCTACATGGCCGGCGTGTTGCCCATCGCCGAACTGGTGCGCCCCCTCGACCACCTGACCCGCGAATATAAAGCTCACCGCCTGCCGCTGGACCTGGACGAAGTGGAGTTGTTGCTGGAAGCCGAAGACCTGTTCCAACGCGGGCTGCGTGATTTGGGCAGCGATCCCTTGGCGCCGATCAAAGGCGCAGAGGACTTGATCAGCCGCACCCAACGCCTGCTGGATCACCAGCTCGAAGCACTGCTCGACGCGCCGAGTACCGGCTTGCACATCAAGCGTGACCCGCAACTGATCGCCAACTTTCTGGCCCAGGGCATGGACATCCTGCTCGACGCCGAAAGCCTGCTGCGCCGCTGGCAAGAGCACCCCGGCGAGCGCCAGGAACTCACCGCGCTGCTGGACGAATTGACCACGTTGGGGGAGGGCGCGCACGTTGCCGACCTGCACGCCATCGACGAACTCTGCGAAGCCCTGCTCGACCTCTATGGTGCCGTGGAAGAGAGCAGCCTGGCCGTCAGCGAGCGGTTTTTCCAAGAAGCTGAGCAAGCCCATGAAGCGCTGATCAGCATGCTCGACCAGTTGGCCGCCGGCCAGGAAGTCAGCCCGGCCCCGGCACGGGTCCACGCCCTGCGCGGTCTGCTGGACGAAGCCCTCGATCCGTCCGCCACCGGCCTGATCAAAAGCGACGGCAGCCGCACGCTGAGCATTTCCGAGCTGGGCGCCGCCACGCAGCAGTTGGAGCATGAAACGGCGATAGACGACGAGATTGTCGAAATATTCCTCGAAGAAGCCGTGGACATCCTCGACAGCGCCGGGCAGTCGCTCAAACGCTGGTTGCTGGAGCCCGACAGCGCCGCACCGTTGTCGTCGTTGCAGCGCGATTTGCACACCCTCAAGGGCGGTGCGCGCATGGCCGAAATCGGGCCGGTGGGTGACTTGGCCCATGAGCTGGAGTGCCTGTACGAAGGGTTGGTGGACCGCCGCTACAGCTACTCCCCCGAGCTGTCCCTGTTGCTGATGGCCAGTCATGAGCGGCTGGCCTTGCAGCTTGAAGAACTGCAACAGCACCAGCCCCTGAGCGATGCCAATGAGCTGATCGCCCCGTTGCGTGAGTTCCGCCAGAACAGCACACCTTCCGCACCGGCCGAGGCGCCTCAAGCGTCGGGCGCTGATCCTGAATTACTGGATATTTTCCTCGAAGAAGCCGCCGACATTCTCGACAGCTCAGGCAGCGCATTGCTGCGCTGGCAGGCCGAGCCCGGTAATCGACAGGAAGTGGAAACTTTGCTGCGCGACTTGCACACCCTCAAGGGCGGCGCACGCATGGTCGAAATTGCGCCCATTGGCGACTTGGCCCATGAGCTGGAATTTCTCTACGAGGGCCTGTCCGCCGGCTTGCTCGCGCCCTCTGCGGAGCTGTTCGCGTTGCTGCAAGGTTGCCATGACCGCCTGGCGCAGATGATCGACGCTGTGGCGGATGGCCTGCCTGTAGGCTCGGTGGACAAACTCATCGAACGCATCAAAGGCCTGGTGCACCCAAACGTAGAGCCGGTAACGCCCGTGGCGTTGCCAGCCGGCAAGACGGAAGCAGTCGTCGACCCGGCGGCCGACATGGTGAAAATCTCCGCCGAGCTGCTCGACGACTTGGTCAATCTGGCCGGTGAAACCTCGATCTTCCGTGGCCGAATCGAGCAGCAAGTCAACGACGCACGCATTGCCCTGACGGAAGTGGAAACCACGATCGAACGCATGCGCGATCAACTGCGCCGTCTCGACACCGAAACCCAGGGCCGCATCCTCAGCCGTCAGCAAGCCGAGGCCGAACGCCTGGGCTACGAAGAATTCGACCCGCTGGAAATGGACCGCCATTCGCAGTTGCAGCAGCTGTCCCGTGCGCTGTCCGAATCCGCCTCCGACCTGCTCGACCTCAAGGACACCCTTGAGCGCCGCAACGAGGATGCGCACGACCTGTTGCAGCAACAGGCCCGCATCAACACCGAGTTGCAGGAAGGCCTGATGCGCACGCGCATGGTGCCGTTCGAACGCATGCTGCCGCGCCTCAAGCGCATCGTGCGCCAGGTGGCGGGCGAGTTGGGCAAGGACGTGGAGTTCATCGTCGGCAACGCCGAGGGCGAGATGGACCGCAACGTGCTGGAGCGCATGGCGGCGCCGCTGGAACACATGCTGCGCAATGCCGTCGACCATGGCCTGGAACCCCGCGATGTGCGGCTGCTGGCCGGCAAGCCGGAAAAGGGTCGCATCACCCTGGACCTGACCCATGAAGGCGGCGACATTGTCTTCGACATGCGTGACGACGGTGCCGGTGTGCCGCTGGAAGCGGTGCGGCGCAAGGCGATCAAGCGTGGCTTGCTCGACCCCAATCAAGAGATCAGCGACCGCGACGTGTTGCAGTTCATCCTGCAGCCTGGGTTCTCCACGGCGGAGAAGATCACCCAGATTTCCGGGCGCGGCGTGGGCATGGACGTGGTGCATGAGGAAGTGCGTCAGTTGGGTGGCTCGATGGTCATTGACTCGACGCCGGGCGAGGGTGTGCATTTCCGCATTCGCCTGCCATTTACCGTGTCGGTCAACCGCGCGCTGATGGTGCAGTGTGCGGACGATCAATACGCGATCCCGCTCAACACCATCGAAGGCCTGGTGCGCGTGCTGCCGCATGAGTTGGCCGGGCACTATCAGCAGGATCCGCCGTGTTATGAGTACGCCGGCCAGCGCCATGAGTTGTTCTATCTCGGCGACTTGTTGCAGACCGTCAGCCGCCCGAAACTGTTAGGCCAGTACCAGCCGGTGCCGGTGCTGTTGGTGCAGTGCAATGAGCGGCGCGTTGCCATCCATGTGGACGCCATGGCCGGCACGCGGGAAATCGTGGTCAAGGGGCTCGGCCCGCAGTTTGCAGGTGTACAGGGCTTGTCCGGCGCGACGATTCTGGGCGATGGGCGTGTGGTATTGATCATCGACTTGCTGGCACCTATCCGCGCCCGTCAACCCGCGTTGCCGGCTCAAGCGGCTGACGTGCCGCTGATCCTCAACGACCCCCTGAAAAAGCGCCCGCTGCTGGTGTTGGTGGTGGACGATTCGGTTACCGTGCGCAAAGTCACCAGTCGCCTGCTGGAGCGCAACGGCATGAACGTGCTCACTGCCAAAGACGGCATCGACGCGCTCGCTGTGCTTGAAGAACACACCCCGGACCTGATGCTGCTCGACATCGAAATGCCGCGCATGGACGGCTTCGAAGTGGCGACCCAGGTGCGCAATGACCCGCGGCTGATGCGCCTGCCGATCATCATGATCACCTCGCGCACCGGCCAGAAACACCGCGACCGCGCCATGGCCATCGGCGTGAATGACTACCTCGGCAAGCCGTATCAAGAGTCGGTGCTGCTGGAAAGCATCGCCTACTGGAGCAAGTCCCATGCTTGACCACCGCACCAGCCAACTCACCGGCCTGCTCCTGCCCCTGGCCGACCGCCACCTGGTGCTGCCCAACGTCGCCATCGCCGAGTTGATCGACTTCCAGCGCGGCGAACCGGCCAGCGATGCGCCGCCGTGGTATTTGCGGCAAGTGACGTGGCGGGACCGGCAAATCCCATTGATCAGCTTTGAAGCGGTGTGCGGTGAAGCCAGTGTGACCGGCGAACGCTCACGGATTGTGGTGTTGAATGCCTTGGGCGGCCGGCCGACATTGAAGTTTATTGCGCTGGTGATCCAGGGGATTCCGCGCTCCTACAAGCTCGACAGCGAGTTGAGCTACGTGGATGTGCCGCTGTGCCCGCTGGAGTTGGCGGCGGTGCAAGTGGGGGAACATGTGGCGAAGGTGCCGGATTTGATGGGGCTTGAAGCGCTATTGGTAGAGTCCGGCCTGGCCTGAGCCTCCACCCTCAAACCCTGTGGAGATCAAAATGTGGGAGCGGGCTTGCTCGCGAATACGGTGGGTCAGCTACACAAGTATCAACTGTCAGTCCGCATTCGCGAGCAAGCCCGCTCCCACACTGGATTGCGCTCGTCTCAGATATTCACTCAATCCGCGCAAACCGCTTCCTGCATACCTCTTTTGTGGCGAGGGAGCTTGCTCCCGCTGGGGCGCGAAGCGGCCCCAAAACCTACCGCCGCTTTTGTTTGATCGTTCCTTATCGTGCGCCATCAATGTAGGGCTCGGACTGATAGCGTGTCTGAAATTTCTGTAAGTCTCACCTCCGTATTTTTACTGATTTTTGAGTGCTAGTTTTTATCGCTCAACCCCATCAGCAAGGATTCGCAAATGGCCGTCCCTCCCATGCCTTCGGGCGTTTCGCTGCAAGACAACATCGCCTTGGCCAACAACCGTAGGATGCATCTTAAGCCGGGCTCGGCGTTCACCTATTCGTGGTTTTACTCACAGGTCAGGGGGCGCGGTCCTTGGGACTATAAACAGAAAAGCCGTGAGTACGAGGCATTCGGTAACTTCAACTATGGCGTTACCGGAACGGTGTTGGGTATTCCCGAGGGTGTGTTGTTACGAGCGGCAGGAGCAGCGCAAAAAGCGGCGGGTACGTCTCGGGTAGAGTTTGGAGACTGGTGGGGTGATGCGCCTTATGGCGACGATCATAGTGACCAGCACTGGATAAAGGAGGGTATCGAATATGCCAGGGCCCAAGGGTACTAAGTGGATGGTGCAAGGTCTGCTCAATGGGCTGTTGGTGGTGTGTCTGGGCTATTTGGGCTTTGGTTGGCTGATGAGCCCTGGAGCGCCGGAGTTGGATGAGGTGGTGCTCAAGTACTCTCTGAGTAACGGCAAGTCGATCTACGGGGTTCGGGATGGTCAGGGTGGTGCGACGGTCGGATTTTCCTACAGGTATTACATTCATGAGGACATGGATACTGATCAGGAGATACTTACCGGGCTGGTCTCGAAATATCCTTTTCTGAAAACCAACGCGCCGGATGTTCAAGTGATCCGGCAGGATGGCGTCATCCACCTCATTGTTCGTGGTGAGGTTTATGAGTACCGCAGCTATCCGCTTGAAGGTTTGGGGGCTGTGAGCATAGACATGAAGTTGTAGAGCGGCTGGCTTCGGATTTTTCCTGCAAGATTTTGGGCAGTGCGTGAACTTGTCGTGTGCGGTCAGCGCACCTAGTCTTCGTCCCGTCATCGCAAAAAACGGTGACACGGACGTGCAAGTCCGACGAAACTGTTTAGGCGTGCAAACGCCCAGCCAACCAACGGGCGTTTTTTATGCCTGCTGTATTTGTTATGGCGGCTGTGCGTGGGAGATCCTTCGGGGTCTGCCGGGGTCCGATATGCCCGGTCTTGCACACCTGCGCACGGCTGCCACCTTAATTTGCGTGCAAGTGAAAGAGGGCAGTCTCCATCACATATCGGAGCTGTAAATCATGGTCAAACCTACCCCCCAATCCGCCCCTCTTCACTGTAAACCCCGCCCAAAACACCGAAACCCTGCTGGTCAATGCCAGCGAAACCCTATCCTCCCTCAACGCACTCACCTGCAACCTGGCTTTCGATCTGGACGCTTCCCAGCGCGCAGTCATGCTGGGGATTCAGCAAATGGCTGAGTTCGGACAATTGTTGGTCGAAAGGGCGTTGGAGCAAGTCAGCCCGTCGCCGGAGGTGGTCCCAAAAAGGGACTGATCGGTCCCTTAATGGGACTGCTATCTAACAAACAACACCGGGCAAATGTGGGAACGGGCTTGCTCGCGAAGGCAGGGTGTCAGTCCATGCAACTATTACTGACCCACCGCATTCGCGAGCAAGCCCGCTCCCACATTTTGATTGACGGCGGCACTACCTTGCTGGGAAATGTGGAGGACCTGTTGGCTAGCTATCAGTGGGGGTGACTGGGTCAAAGTGTGGGGAGGACGTCTTGGGGAATTGCGACGAGCCACGGAACACTTGCTTCCCCATCGTAAAGATCCCCGCTCCACTGCCGATAGCGAGGGGAATTTTTCGACAGAAGATCGACGCAATGTGGCTTTTGGATGGGTTTGCCTGGATGTACGACCTCAACCGTTTCACTGGCGCGTTGCTGATGTGGTTTGGGGTGCTGGTGCTCACGGCGGCTGTAACCATGAACGTGCAGTCCAATCGTGGGAAGCTGTGGGGGTTCGTAATCACTTCCGCAGGTGCGGTGTTTATTTTGATGTATCTAGAAAGCCTCAAGCTGATCGATGACGATAAGGCGATCAAGGGCGTAGTCAGCAACTTAGTGGTCATGACCCTGGGTGGTCTCGGGTCAGGTCTGTTGGCGGTTGCGATATCCCGGGGGCCGACTCCGGATGAAGACAAACAGGCCCGTGGGTTTATCCGTGATCGTCTGCTGGATGCGCTTGAGTACGCCTTTGTGTATGTCGCGATCTGCTCGTTCACGTTGTTCGCGGTCTGCCTGCCTCTCAATCTGCTGGGGTGGCCTCCCGTCGGCGAGCATGACCTGCTGAGCCTGCTGCTTGTGTGCCTGGGCGCATTGCTGGGTTACGCGATAGGGTCCCATCCTAGTCGCTTGAAAAACTGGGAGCAACTGGGGGCCTGTGCGATGGTGGCGCTGCTCTTGTTGCTATTGCCGGTTTACGCGCAGTCGCTCTCGGGCCTGTGGAGTTGGAGTTGGGCAGCCGTGTTGGGGCTGCACGTTTTTGCGGCGTTGGCATTGTTCAGGACCCTATGGTTCCACCGGGTCGAGTGGCGCAGAACCTGAACCCGCGTTCATTGGCTTATCATTAACCCAGACGTAACAGTCCAACATCCAGCTTGATTGATGGTCCTCCGGATCACTCCTAAGGTAAGCCCCACGACAGCAACCTCCGTGGAGCGACCATGACAACAACAATCACCCCCGACTCGCGCTGGACGCGGCGGCGCGACGAGAAGCAACGGCGGCTCGGGCTGGTCAAAAAATACGCAGACGGGGCGGTGTTGCCCAGCGACAGGATCGTCGAGGCGCTTGAGGCGCTGATCCTGCCCGGCGACCGCGTGGTGCTGGAGGGCAACAACCAAAAGCAGGCGGATTTTCTCTCGCGCTCCCTGGCCAAGGCCGACCCGGCCAAGCTCCACGATTTGCACATGATCATGCCCAGTGTCGGCCGTTCCGAGCACTTGGACCTGTTTGAAAAAGGTATCGCACGCAAGCTCGACTTCTCCTTTGCTGGCACCCAATCCCTGCGCATCAGCCAGCTGCTGGAAGACGGTCTGCTGGAAATCGGTGCGATCCATACCTATATCGAACTCTACGCACGGCTGGTGGTGGACCTGATCCCCAACGTGGTGCTCTCCGCCGGTTTCATGGCCGACCGCGCCGGCAATATCTACACCGGTGCCAGCACCGAAGACACTCCGGCGTTGATCGAGCCCGCCGCGTTCAGCGATGGCATCGTCATCGTGCAGGTCAACCAGTTGGTCGACGACGTCACCGACTTGCCCCGCGTCGACATCCCGGCGAGCTGGGTGGATTTTGTGGTGGTGGCCGACAAGCCGTTCTACATCGAACCGCTGTTCACCCGCGACCCGCGTCACATCAAGCCAGTCCACGTGCTGATGGCGATGATGGCGATCCGCGGCATCTACGAAAAACATAATGTGCAGTCGCTCAACCATGGCATCGGCTTCAACACCGCCGCCATCGAGTTGATCCTGCCGACCTACGGCGAATCCCTCGGCCTCAAGGGCAAGATCTGCCGCAACTGGACCCTCAACCCGCACCCAACCCTGATCCCCGCCATCGAAAGCGGTTGGGTGGAAAGCGTGCATTGCTTCGGCACTGAACTGGGCATGGAGAACTACATCGCCGCACGGCCAGACATTTTCTTCACCGGACGCGACGGCTCGATGCGCTCCAACCGGATGTTCTGCCAACTCGCCGGCCAATACGCGGTGGACCTGTTTATCGGCGCCACCCTGCAAGTCGACGGCGACGGCCATTCTTCCACCGTGACCCGTGGCCGCCTCGCCGGTTTTGGTGGCGCGCCGAACATGGGGCACGACCCGCGCGGCCGTCGCCATGGCACGCCAGCCTGGCTCGATATGCGCCACGGCGACGCCCCGGAAGCTTTGCTAGAACGCGGCAAAAAGCTTGTCGTGCAAATGGTCGAGACCTTCCAGGAAGGCGGTAAACCGACCTTCGTCGACACCCTCGACGCGGTGGAAGTGGCGCGCAAAAGCGGCATGCCGCTGGCGCCGATCATGATCTACGGCGACGACGTGACTCACCTGCTCACCGAAGAAGGCATTGCCTACCTGTACAAGGCGCGTTCCCTTGAGGAGCGCCAGGCGATGATCGCCGCCGTTGCGGGGGTGACTGCCATTGGCATGCGCCACAACCCCAAGGACACCGCACGCATGCGCCGCGAAGGCTTGATCGCCTTGCCCGAAGACTTAGGCATCCGTCGCACCGACGCCACCCGCGAACTGTTGGCCGCCAAAAGCGTGGCTGACTTGGTGGAGTGGTCCGGTGGCCTGTACAACCCGCCCGCCAAATTCAGGAGCTGGTAAATGCGCGCCCTCAAACTGCATGAACTGAGCCTGGCTGAACGCCTGGCGGATATGGCCGTCGATGCGCTGATCGACGAGGCGGACCTGTCACCCAAACCTGCGTTGGTGGACCGGCGTGGCAACGGCGCCCACAGCGATCTGCACCTGGGCCTGATGCACGCCTCGGCACTGTCGCTGTGGCCGATGTTCAAGGAGATGGCCGAGGCGGCTATCGAATTCGGTGAGGTCGGTTTACCCCTGCGCGAAGCCCTTGGGCGCATTGGCCGGGAAGGGGAGTTGGCGATGCTCGCTACCACCAACGGCGTGAATACCCATCGTGGTGCCATCTGGGCGCTCGGCTTGCTGACCGCCGCCGCCGCTCTGGAACCACGCGCCATAACGCTGACCGCCGCCAGATTAGCCTTGCTCAACGACCGCTTCGCGCCCCAACCCATGAGCCATGGCGCCCAGGTTGCCCAACGCTACGGCGCCCGCGGCGCCCGCGAGGAAGCGCAACTCGGCTTCCCCTCCGTGATGCAACGTGGCCTGCCGCAACTGCGCAAAAGCCGTCAGCAAAATACCGGCGAACAGAACGCTCGCCTGGATGCCTTGCTCGCGATCATGACTGACCTGGCCGACACCTGCGTGCTCTACCGCGCGGGTATCGAGGGGTTGAACGCCATGCAAAAAGGCGCTCAAAAGGTGTTGGACGCCGGTGGCAGCGCAAGCCTCGCTGGGCGTCGCAGCTTGCACGAACTGGACAACCAGTTGCTGGCCCTGAATGCCTCCCCCGGTGGCGCCGCTGACCTGTTGGCCGCCTGCCTGTTTATCGATCGTCTCGACGGAGCGTTTTGATGGAAACCTTATCCTTTGAATTCCCCGCCGGGCAGCCGCCAAAAGGCCGCGCGCTGGTGGGTTGTGTCGGCTCGGGCGACCTGGAAGTGCTGCTGGAACCAGGCACGCCGGGCACGCTGACCATCCAGGTGCAGACTTCGGTGAAGGGCGCCGAGCAACGCTGGCAGCATCTGTTCGAACGCATCTTCCAGGAGCAGACGCCACCGGCGTTGAAGATTGATATCCACGATTTCGGCGCGACCCCCGGCGTGGTGCGTTTGCGTCTGGAACAAGGCTTCGAGGAGGTTGGTCATGACTGACTTGCTCGCTAAACACAGCTTTGTTGAATTGGGTGCGCGGCAGCGGGCCAAGGCGCTGCTGGATGCAGGTTCCTATCGCGAATTGATCGACCCGTTCCAGCGCGTTATGTCGCCGTGGCTCAGCCGTCAAGGCGTGGTGCCGCAAGCCGATGACGGCGTGGTGATCGCCAAGGGCTGCATCGCTGGCTTGCCGGTGGTGATCGCGGCGATCGAAGGCAATTTCCAGGGCGGCAGCCTGGGTGAAGTCGGCGGTGCAAAAATCGCAGGCGCTCTGGAGCTGGCGGCTGAAGACAATCGCAAGGGCATTCCGACCCGCGCAATCCTGCTGCTGGAAACCGGTGGCGTGCGCTTGCAGGAGGCCAACCTGGGCCTGGCGGCGATTGCGGATATCCATGCGGCGATTGTCGACCTGCGCCAATACCAGCCGGTAGTTGGCGTGGTGGCGGGCAGTGTCGGTTGCTTTGGCGGTATGTCGATTGCGGCCGGGCTGTGCAGTTATCTCGTGGTCACCCGTGAAGCGCGTCTGGGCCTGAATGGCCCGCAAGTGATCGAACAGGAAGCGGGGCTTGAAGAATATGACTCCCGCGACCGGCCTTTCATCTGGAGCCTTACCGGCGGTGAGCAGCGCTTCAACAGCGGCCTGGCCGACCGTTATGTGGCAGACGATGTGGCGCAGATTCAGCAGACCGTCAGCGCACTGCTGGAACAAGGCCTGCCCGCCCAGCAACGCAGCCGTCAGGCCGAATATTACCTGGCGCGCCTGGCCGAATTGGACACCACACCGCAAATCGACCCGGCGGCGGTGCGCGAGCTGTATCAAGGAGAACGCTCATGAGAGGTTTGCAGTGGTTCAACGCATTGAGCGTCGGCGCGACGCCTGTTTCGGGTTTGCCGGATTCTCTGAAAGTGGCCGACGGCGTAGTGGGCGAACACGCCGTGCGCTTTCTGGCCGTGGTCACCGACGAACACAATCGGTTCCCCCGCGCACGCAGTGGTGAAGTCGGGTTGCTGGAAGGTTGGGGGCTCGCTAAGGCGGTGGATGAAGCCATCGAGAAAGGCGACAAACGCCCGCTGATCGCCATCGTCGATGTGCCGAGCCAAGCCTACGGCCGTCGCGAAGAAGCCCTCGGCATCCACCAGGCGCTGGCCGCCGCCGCTGACAGCTACGCCCGCGCGCGACTGGCCGGGCATCCGGTGATTGCGCTGCTGGTAGGTAAAGCCATGTCCGGTGCATTCCTCGCCCACGGGTACCAGGCCAACCGCCTGATCGCCCTGCGCGACCCCGGTGTGATGGTGCACGCCATGGGCAAGGCGTCGGCGGCGCGGGTGACCCTGCGCAGTGTCGAAGAACTGGAAGCCTTGGCCGCCAGCGTGCCGCCGATGGCCTATGACATCGACAGTTATGCCAGCCTCGGTTTGCTTTGGGAGACCTTGTCGGTCAGCCAGATCGAACAGCCAACGGCGGAAGACGTGGCGCGCGTCAGCGATTGCCTGGTGAGTGCGATCAAGGATATCGGGGGCAGTGATTTGAGCGGGCGCCTTGGTGCAACCAATCGCGCTGCGTCCAGCCATGTTCGCCAACTGCTGCGGGAACAATGGTGAACGCGCACGACCTGCTCTGGGGCATGACCCCGGCGCACCTGCCTGCTGATGCGCCGGCCTGGGCAGTGGAGGTGATTGGTGCCGGTCACCCGGTGGTGGTGCGTCGCGCCATCGTCGAGCCGGGCCTGGTTGCAGTGGGTGTGCGCGGGCGTTTGCGTGAGCAGCGGCTTACTGCTGAAATGCCCTTCGCGGCGGTGCAGCGGTGCGTAGTACCGGAAGCTTTGCGCGCCGTGGTGTCGCCACGGAACTTGCCCGCACTGCGAGCACTTGCGGCGCTGCAGACGGTGCTGGCGAACGAAACTTGGGGCGTCACTGGCAGCGCCGGTTTCGAACTGGCCACGGGTATCGAAGCGCTGCATGCCCAGAGCGACCTGGATTTGATTGTGCGCACGCCCGAGCCATTGGCGCGAGGTGATGCCGAAGATTTGCTGGCGATTCTTGAAACGGCGGAGTGCGCCGTGGACCTGCAACTGCAAACCCCTTTCGGTGCAGTCGCCTTGCGCGAATGGGCGAGCGGGTCACGCCGTGTGCTGCTCAAAACCGTCAGCGGTGCGCACCTCGTGCTTGATCCCTGGCAGGCCGTGGCATGAGCAGCCTTCTCGTCTTCCCCGGCCAGGGCGCCCAACGCCCAGGCATGCTCCAGGCGTTGCCGGCCGCTGTGTTGGAGCAAGCCAGCGATGCCTTGGGTGAGGACGTTCGCGCATTGGATTCGGCGCAAGCCCTGGTGAATACCCGCGCTGTTCAGCTTTGCCTGCTGATCGCTGGCGTGGCCCACGCGCGCCTGCTGCAACACACCCCGGATTATGTCGCGGGCCTGTCCATCGGTGCCTATCCGGCGGCGGTGATCGCAGGCGCGCTGGACTTCAACGACGCAATCAAACTGGTCAGCCTGCGCGGTGAGCTGATGCAAAACGCTTATCCACAGGGCTACGGAATGACCGCCCTGATTGGCCCGGAGTTATCCACAGTCGAACATCTGTTGGCCGATATCCACAGCCCCGAAACCCCGGTGTACCTGGCCAATATCAACGCCGACAACCAAACCGTGATCGCCGGGAGCGACGCCGCCATGAGGCAGGTCGCCAGCCGCATCAAAGGCAACGGCATCGCCAAACGCCTGGCCGTCAGCGTGCCGTCCCATTGCGCGCTGCTGGAGCAACCGGCGCAGGAGCTGGCCGAGGCATTCGTTACGCTCAAGGCGCCGCGCATTACCTACCTGAGCAGCACGCGCGCGCGGCCTATTCACAACCCGGAACAGCTACGCGACGACCTGGCCCTCAATATGTGCCGCGTCGTCGACTGGCGCGGCACCGTGCAAAGCGCCTATGAGCGCGGCGTGCGCCTGCAAATCGAACTACCCCCCGGCGCCGTACTCACCGGCCTGTCGCGCCGCGTGTTTGAACAAGGCACGGTGATCGCCTATGAAGGCGCCCGCCTGGATACCTTGCAGGCCCTGCTGCAAGAGGAGGAACGCCGCCACCGATAAAGCACCACCCAAGGCTGTCGAAGCACAAAAACAACAATTTCGATCGAGCACTTTGAGGACAACAACAATGATTATTTACGGTGTGGCGTTTTTGGCGCTCTGTACGTTGGCCGGCCTGTTCGTCGGTGAACTGCTGGGCAAATGGATGGGCATTCCGGCCAACGTCGGCGGGGTGGGTATCGCTATGTTGCTGTTGATCGGGCTGGGCAGTTACCTCGCCAAGCGCGGCTTGTTCACCGGTAAATCGGAGCAGGGCGTGAGCTTCTGGGCGGCCATTTATATCCCGATCGTGGTGGCCATGGCTGCCCAGCAAAACGTCTACGGTGCAATCAGTGGCGGCCCGATGGCGATTCTGGCTGGGACACTCGCGGTGGTGCTGGGTTTTGCCCTGGTGCCAGTGCTGGTGCGCATCGGCAACCGTGAGCCAAGCGCGGTTGTCCCCACCAAAGAAGCCGGGTGATTGCCATGTACGAATCAATGATGAAAGTGATCACTGGCTACGGCCTGATCAGTGGCTTTGCGGTAATCGGGCTGACCATGTGGGTCTCTTACTGGATCTCTGACACCTTCACCAAAGGCCGCCTGCACGGCTCGGCCATCGCTATTCTGTTGGGTCTGGTGCTGTCTTACGTCGGCGGTGCGTTTACCGGTGGCTCCAAGGGGGTGGTGGATATTCCGTTGTTGTCGGGTATTGGCCTGCTGGGCGGGGCGATGCTGCGCGACTTTGCCATTGTTGCCACGGCGTTTGGCGTGAGTGTCGATGAGCTGAAACGGGCAGGATACGTCGGGGTATTGGCGTTGTTCGTGGGCGTGGGCTCATCGTTCATCGCGGGCGTCGGGGTGGCCATGGCGTTTGGCTACACCGATGCCGTGAGCCTGACCACCATCGGCGCCGGCGCCGTGACGTACATTGTCGGCCCGGTGACCGGTGCGGCGATTGGCGCCAGTTCCGAAGTGATGGCGCTGTCGATCGCCGCCGGGTTGATCAAGGCCATTCTGGTGATGGTGATGACGCCGTTCGTTGCCCCGCTTATCGGTTTGAATAACCCTCGTAGCGCGGTGATTTTCGGCGGGCTCATGGGCACCTCCAGCGGTGTGGCTGGCGGCTTGGCCGCAACCGACCCGAAACTGGTGCCCTACGGCTGCCTGACCGCGGCGTTTTATACCGCGCTGGGCTGTTTGCTGGGGCCTTCGCTGTTGTTTCTGATCATGCGCGGGCTGGTGGGTTAGCGCCCCGGTTGGCATACATCCGACACTCCGCCAACAGCGCGAGCAAGTTAGGGTCGCGCTCCTTGGCCTTCAAGAACACCACGCCAATCTGCTGCTGCAACCGATACCTGGGTTGCAGCGGTATCAGCTTCACGCGGTTCTCATACACCGCCGCAATCCTGCCCGGCAGCAACGCATAGCCCACCCCTGAACTGACCATGCTCAGCAGGGTGAAGATGTCATTCACTTGCATCGCCACCTTCGGCTCGAACCCCGCCTGCTTGAACACCCGATTGCCGTCCTGGTGGGTAGCGAAGCCTTGGGTGAGGGTGATGAACGTGGCGTCGCGCACATCGGCCAGGTCAATTTCCTGCTCGCGGTCGAACGGTGATTCGGCCGGAGTGGCGAGGAAAATGTCGTCGGTAAACAGCGCGATCTGTTCGCAGTCGGGGTCGTTGGCGTGCTCATCCAGCGAGATGAGGATCGCGTCCACCTCCATGTTTTTGAGCTTGTAGAGCAGGTCGAAGTTGGAGCCCAGGATCAGGTCGATGTTGAGTTCGCTGCGACGGATTTTCAGGCCCATGATCAGCTGCGGCACGGTCTTCACCGTGAGCGAATACAGCGAGCCGAGCTTGAAGCGTTCGGCGGAGAAACCTGCGGCCTCGCGGGTCAGGCGCACGCTGTCGACCACATCGGCCACCAGTTTCTGTGCGCGCTCTTCCAACACGTAGGCGCTTTCCAGCGGGGTGAGGTTGCGCCCTTCGTGTTTGAACAGTGGGCAGCGCAGCGCATTTTCCAGGGAGTGGATGGCGCGGTGCACGCTGACGTTACTGGTTTGCAGCTCGGCGGCGGCGCGGGCCAGGTTGCCGGTGCGCATGAACGCCAGGAAGATTTCGAGCTTTTTGAGGGTGAATTCTTCGTCGATCAGCATGGCCGTGGGCTCTTGTTCGAATGCCGACAATTGTGCCCGCAAAACCGCCCGGCGTCCCCGGAACGTCATAAGCCGCTTGCACTCTTATGCGCAAGGCTGGACGCTTGGCGGCCAACCCATAACGGTTACGGGAGGTCGATGAACGATGTACCACGGGGAACGATTCAACGCCTGGAGCCATTTGCTCGGTGCAATCGCGGCGTTTGTAGGCGCAGTGTGGATGTTGGTGGTGGCGAGCCTGGATGGCAGTCCCTGGAAGATCGTGAGCGTGGCAATTTATGGTTTTACGCTGCTGGTGTTGTACAGCGCGTCCACCGTGTATCACAGCGTGCAGGGCCGCCGTAAAGAAATCATGCAGAAGGTTGATCACTTTTCGATCTACCTGTTGATCGCCGGCAGTTACACGCCGTTTTGTCTGGTGACCTTGAGAGGGCCGTGGGGCTGGACGCTGTTCGGCATCGTGTGGGGGCTGGCGGTGATCGGCATCCTGCAAGAGATCAAGCCGCGCTCCGAGGCGCGCATCCTGTCGATCGTGATTTATGCGGTGATGGGCTGGATTGTGCTGGTGGCGGTCAAGCCGCTGATCGCCGCGCTGGGCACGGCAGGGTTTACCTGGCTGGCGGCGGGCGGGGTGTTGTACACCGTCGGCATCATCTTTTTTGCGTTGGAGGACCGCCTGCGGCACTCCCATGGGATCTGGCATTTGTTTGTGATTGGCGGCAGCCTGCTGCACTTTGTGGCGATCATGCATTACGTGCTGTAACCCTGTGGGCGCTGGCTTGCCTGCGATTGCGGTGTTTCAGTCAATAACCTTGTGACTGACACTCCCTCATCGCAGGCAAGCCAGCTCCCACATTTGATCATCGGTACGCTGTTAGAGCCGTTCCAGCAGCTCTCGGGCGCGGTGGCCGAAAATCTCCAGCAGATTAGCCAACATATGCGGCGGCGGTTCATCGGCGCGGGTCAGGGCGTACAGCGTGATCGGCAGCGGCGGAGTGAGCGTGCGGATGCAGGTGGTGGCGGTCGAAGCACCGAGCGCGGTGAAGGGGTCGATCACCGTGAGGCCGGCGCCGGATTCCACCATCGCACGGGCCAGGGAGTAGGTTTGTACGGAGATCGTCACCCTTGGCGGCGGATCGACGTTTTCCAGGTAGCTGTCGAGTTTAGCCGCCAGCGGGTCGGCGCTGGAAAGACCTATCAGCAGCGTACCCGCCAGATCAGCCAGGGGCAGTGGGCTGCTCAGCTCCGCATCAGACCAATAGCCTTTGGACGCCAATGCCACCAACACCCCGTTGGCCAGCACTTGCGTGGTCAGCCCTGGATGGCCGGAAAAGTTGAGGGTTAGCGCCAGGTCAATCTCACGCATCAGCAGCTTCTGCACCAGCTCGCGGCTGTGGTCGCTGGACAACTCACAGGCCATGTCCGGGTAATCGCGCTTCCACTCAAGAATGGCTGGCGGCAGCAGCGACAAGGCCAACGCCGGGATCGCGCCGATGCGCACACTCTGGCCCGGTGCACGGCGCAAACTCTTGGCCAGGCGCCGCACGCCTTGCAGGCTTTCTGTGACTTTTTCCACTTCGCTTTCCAGCGCCAGGGCTTCCGGCGTGGGCTGCAACTTGCCGCGCACGCGCAGAAATAGCGGGAAGCCCAGCTGCAATTCGGCGTGCTGCAACACCTTGGTCACCGCCGGTTGCGACACATGCAGCAGTTGCGCGGCGGCGCTGACGGAGCCGGTCTGGCGGATGGCCTGGAAGATTTCGATATGACGCAAACGCATGGCAAGTCCATAACCTTTGTTTATGGGTGACCCATCTTTATTCATTGTCGGTGGCCTGTCACCTGCCCCTAGGCTTGTGGCTTCTTGATTCAGCGGCGGGCGGCGGGAATGGTGCACATCATTGGGGGTGGGGTGATTGGTCTGGCGAGCGCGTATGCGTTGGTGCGTGCGGGCCACGAGGTGACGGTGATCGACGCACGCGAGACCCTGGGCAGTGAAACCAGCTTTGCCAATGGCGGGCAGTTGTCCTATCGCTACGTGGCGCCGCTGGCCGATGCCGGCGTGCCGCTTCAGGCCATCGGTTGGCTGTTGCGCGGTGACTCGCCGTTAAAGCTGCGCCCACGCCTCGACCCTCAGCAATGGCGCTGGATGGCCGCGTTCCTCGGTGCATGCCGTAGCTCGGTGAACAAACGCAATGCCGCCCACCTGCTGCGACTTGCCTCCCTGAGCCAGGACACGTTGCAGCAATGGCGCGAGGATGATCACCTGGACGGCTTCGACTGGCGGCGCAACGGCAAACTGGTCACCTTCCGCAACGCCAGCTCCTTTGCGCATGCCCGCAGCAAGGTCACCGATATCCTTCAACAGCAGGTGCTGTCGGCCGCCGATTGCGCACGCCTGGAGCCGGCGCTGGCGGGCGGTGGTTTTGTCGGCGGGATCTACACGCCGAATGAGGAGGTGGCTGATTGTCATGCTTTCTGCCAGCGCTTGGCGGCGCGCCTGGAAGCGTCCGGCCGCTGCCACTTTTTGCTGGGGCGCAAAGTCACCGGCATTCGCCACGCTGACGGTGTGGTGCAGGCTATCGAACTGGGCGCTGAGGTGGTGCCGGTCGAGCATCTGGTACTGGCGGCCGGCTATCGCAGCGCCGAGTTGGGTGTGTCGCTGCCGCTGTACCCGCTCAAGGGTTACAGCCTCAGTGTGCCGATTGGCGCGCAGCACCAGGCGCCGAACGTGAGCATTACCGACTACGACCGCAAGATCGTCTATGCGCGCATCGGCGAACAACTGCGGGTGGCGGCCATGGTGGACATCGTCGGCTTCGACGCCAGCCTTGAACCCAAGCGCCTGGCGCTGATGAAACGCCAGGCACTGGAGACATTTGCGCAGGCCGGCGATTACGCCCATGCGGTGGAGTGGGCGGGTATGCGCCCGGCCACCCCCACTGGCGTGCCGCTGATTGGTGCCAGTGTGTATCGCAACCTGTGGCTGAACCTGGGCCACGGCGCCCTTGGTTTTACCCTGGCCTGCGGCAGCGGCCAGTTGCTGGCTGAGTTGATTGGGCAACACGCGCCTTCCATTGATATGCAGGGCCTTGCGCCCCGCGCCGCATGAGGATGTATGGATGACCATCAGCCGAATCCGCAGCAATGAGCGCCTCTCGGGCGCAGTGACCTTCAAGGACCTGGTGTTCCTCTCGGGCCAGGTGCCCGGTGATGGCAAGGACGTGGCGACACAAACCCAGGAGGTGCTGACCAGGATCGATGCGCTGCTGGCCCAGGCGGGCAGCGATAAGGATCATCTGCTCAACGCAACGATCTATTTGAAAGATATCGGCAGCGGTTTTGCACCGATGAACGAGGTGTGGTCCGCCTGGCTGTCACCGGGCATGGCGCCGACGCGCACGACCCTTCAAGCGGAACTGGCGCGGCCGAGTGTGCTGGTGGAAATCAGCGTGATTGCTGTACGTAAATAATCGAAAAACCAACGGAGAATAACAATGAAAAAAATCCTGTTGACCGGCTGCACCCTGGCGCTTTTGCTGGGCGCACAAGCCCATGCGAACCAAGCGCCGTTGGACGGCACGCTGGGCAAGATCGCTAACGCCAAGTCCATCACTTTGGGCTATCGCGATGCGTCGGTGCCGTTTTCCTACGTGGGGGATAACAGTGGCAAGCCCATGGGCTACTCGGTGGAGCTGGCAGATAAGATCGTCGAGCGCATTCAGCAGAAAATCGGGGAGGGCACGCTCAATGTGAAGTACAACCTGGTGACCTCCCAAACCCGTATCCCGCTGGTGCAGAACGGCACTGTCGACCTGGAATGCGGTTCTACCGGGGTGACGGCCGAGCGGCAGAAGCAGGTGGCGTTTTCCTACGGGTTTATCTATGTGAAGGGGCAATTGCTGACCGCCAAGGACAGTGGTATCCAAGGCTTTGCTGATCTTGCGGGCAAGAACGTGGTGACCACCGCGGGTACCACCAACGAGCGTTTCCTCAAAAGCTACAACGCCGAGCACAAGGCCAATATGTTCGTGATCAGCGCCAAGGACCATGGCGAAGCCTTCAAGATGCTAGAGACCGGCCGTGCAGCGGCGTTCTATATGGATGACGCGTTGCTTTACGGCGAGCGCGCCAAGGCCAAGGACCCGCACAATTGGGTGGTGGTGGGGGAGGAGCAGTCGCGGGAAATCTACAGCTGCATGGTGCGCAAGGACGACCCGCAGTTTCTTGCAGTGGTCAACGAGACACTTGGCGACCTTTATCGCAGTGGGGAGATCAACGGGATTTACCAGCGCTGGTTTGAGTCCCCCATTCCGCCCAAGGGCTTGAACCTGGAATTCCCGATGACCAGTGAGTTGAAGGCGATTATTGCCAAGCCAGTCAGCGACCCGGTGGAGTGATGTAATGGCGTGGTAACCCATTCCAAATGTGGGAGCTGGCAAGCCAGCTCCCACAGTTTTGATTGGGGTTGCAACGGAAGAGGTTTAAAAATCGCCCCAGAGTTGTTGGGCCACACTCAGCGCGACTACCGGCGCCGTTTCGGTACGCAACACCCGCGGCCCCAGACGGGCGGCGTGGTAGCCGGCCGCTTGCGCGGTTTCGACTTCCTGGTCGGTCAGCCCACCCTCAGGCCCGATCAAGAAGGCCAGGCTCGAGGGCTTGGCATGGCTGACCATCGGCTCG
This sequence comes from Pseudomonas sp. 58 R 12, assembly GCF_900005865.1. NCBI lineage: Bacteria > Pseudomonadati > Pseudomonadota > Gammaproteobacteria > Pseudomonadales > Pseudomonadaceae > Pseudomonas > Pseudomonas sp. 58 R 12. The sequence continues at coordinate 208,628 of NZ_CVTP01000016.1, read as the reverse complement.
GCCACCGGGTGCAGCACCAGCTTCAAATCCGCCTCGGTCTGTTTCAACCAGTCCGCCAGCAACAGTGGCGGGTGAATCACCGGCACCGTTGAGCGACCACATTGCTCGCAGGCGCTGATGGCCACCTGGCGCCAGTGCAGCAGGCGTTTGTCGGCGCGTTCATCCTTGAGGCGTACTTCGCAGCGGTCGCTGAAAATCGGCGTGATCGCATTAACGCCCAGTTCGGTGGCTTTCTGAATCGCCCAATCCATACGCTCGCCCCGGGACAGGCCCTGGCCCAGGTGGATATGCAGCGGTGATTCGGTCTGGCCAGCGAAGCACTCGGTGAGTTGCACGGTGACGCGTTTCTTACCGACTTCCAGCAAGCTGCCGAGGAACTCCTGGCCGGAGCCGTCGAACAGTTGCACGGCATCGCCTTCGCCCATGCGCAGCACGCGGCTGATGTAATGCGCCTGGGCTTCGGGTAATTCGTGGTCGCCGAGGCTCAGCGGGGTGTCGGTGAAAAAGCGGGACAGTCTCATTTCTGTTCTCTGGAAAGGTGGGTTAGGCAATCAACCTGGATCGCGGAAGCCTGGGTGGAAGTCTTTTGGCACAGCGACACTGACGTTGCTATTGGTGGCGATGTCGATCCCTTCACTGGCGACTTCAGCCAGGAAGTCGATCTGCTCCGGCGTAATCACGTACGGCGGCAGGAAATACACCACGCTGCCTAATGGTCGCAACAGGGCGCCACGTTCCAGGGCGTGCTCGAACACCTTCAAGCCACGGCGCTCCTGCCACGGGTAGGCGGTCTTGGTGGCTTTGTCCTGGACCATCTCGATGGCCAGCACCATGCCGGTCTGGCGCACTTCCGAGACGTGAGGGTGGTCCACCAGGTGCGCAGTGGCGGTCGCCATGCGCTGGGCCAGGGCCTTGTTGTTTTCGATGACGTTGTCTTCTTCGAAAATATCCAGCGTCGCCAACGCCGCCGCGCACGCCAGCGGATTGCCGGTGTAGCTGTGGGAGTGCAGGAACGCGCGCAATGTCGGGTAGTCGTCGTAGAAGGCGTCGTACACGTCATCGGTAGTGACCACGGCGGCCAACGGCAGGTAGCCGCCGGTGAGCGCTTTGGACAAGCACAGGAAGTCCGGGCGGATACCGGCCTGCTCACAGGCGAACATCGTTCCGGTGCGGCCGAAGCCCACGGCGATTTCATCGTGGATCAGGTGCACGCCGTAGCGGTCGCAGGCTTCGCGCAGCAGCTTGAGGTACACCGGGTGGTACATGCGCATGCCGCCGGCGCCCTGGATCAGCGGTTCGACGATGACGGCGGCGACGGTGTCGTGGTTGTCCGCCAGGGTCTGTTCCATGGCCAGGAACATGTTGCGCGAGTGTTCTTCCCAGCTCATGCCCTCGGGGCGCAGGTAGCAATCCGGGCTGGGCACCTTGATGGTGTCGAGCAGCAGCGCCTTGTAGGTCTCGGTAAACAGCGGCACGTCGCCCACCGACATCGCGGCGATGGTTTCGCCGTGGTAGCTGTTGGTCAGGGTGACGAAACGCTTTTTGTCAGGCAGGCCGCGGTTGAGCCAATAGTGGAAGCTCATTTTCAGCGCGACTTCGATACACGACGAACCATTGTCGGCATAGAAGCAGCGTGTCAGGCCTTCAGGCGTCATCTGCACCAGGCGTTCGGACAGCTCGATCACCGGCTGGTGGCTGAAACCGGCGAGGATCACGTGCTCCAACTGATCGACCTGGTCTTTGATGCGCTGGTTGATGCGTGGGTTGGCGTGGCCGAACACATTGACCCACCAGGAACTGACGGCATCGAGGTAGCGCTTGCCTTCGAAGTCTTCCAGCCAAACCCCTTCACCGCGCTTGATCGGGATCAGCGGCAATTGCTGATGGTCTTTCATCTGGGTGCAGGGATGCCAAAGCACCGCAAGGTCGCGTTGCATCCACTGGTTGTTCAAGCCCATCGGTTATCTCCTCGAAGCGGTCCTGCGGCTGGCGCAGGTAAAACAATCGCGCAAGCCTATGCAATGGGCGGCTGTGTCACAAGACATTACCTGTGAATTGGTTGTAAACGCAGGACGGTCTGTCACGTTTCTTCTGGATAGTCCTTAATCCGTTGTTAATTTACTCTTCATACCCTCAAGATCGTATTTCTCGATATTTCAAAGCAGGATTTTCCGCTTTAATTCGATAGGTAAATCGCTAGTCTTGGGCGCAGCTATTACGGGATTAAGTACATGCAGTTACGCAATTCACCGGCCCGCTATGGCTGGGTCAGCATCGTTTTGCACTGGGGCGTGGCCTTGGTGGTGTTCGGCCTGTTCGCTCTGGGCTTGTGGATGGTCGGCCTCGACTACTACAGCGCCTGGCGCAAAGAGGCTCCGGACCTGCACAAGAGCATTGGCATCACGCTATTCGCAATCATGCTGGTGCGTATCGTCTGGCGCTTGGTCAGCCCACCACCACCACCGTTGACCAGCTACAGCCGCATGACGCGTATGGGTGCCGCGTTTGGCCACGCGTTCCTGTATCTCGGGTTGTTTGCCGTGATGATCGCCGGTTACCTGATTTCCACCGCAGACGGTGTCGGTATCCCGGTGTTTGGCCTGTTTGAGATTCCTGCCGTGGTTTCCGGGCTACCGGACCAGGCAGATAACGCCGGCTTGGTACACCTGTACCTCGCTTGGGTGTTGGTGGTCTTCGCCGGTTTGCATGGCGTGGCTGCGTTGAAACACCACTTTATCGATCGTGATGTGACCCTCACGCGAATGCTGGGGCGCAAAGCCTGATGTTCAACCTCGACTCACAAGGAATAGAAAGCATGTTGAAAAAGACCCTCGCCGCTCTGGCAATCGGTACTGCCCTGCTGTCCGCAGGCCAGGTGATGGCTGCTGACTACAAGATCGACAAGGAAGGCCAGCACGCCTTCATCGACTGGAAAATCAGCCACCTGGGCTACAGCTACATTCACGGCACCTTCAAGGATTGGGACGGTACGTTCAGCTGGGATGCCGCCAAGCCAGAAGCCAGCAAAATCGCGGTCGACGTGAAAACCGCCAGCCTGTGGTCGAACCACGCAGAGCGTGACAAGCACATCGCCAGCAAAGACTTCCTGGACGTTGCCAAGTTCGCCGACGCCAAGTTCGTCTCCACCGCTGTTAAGTCCACCGGCGCGAAAACCGCTGACGTGACGGGCGACCTGACTTTCCACGGCGTGACCAAGCCTGTGACCTTCAAGGCCACGTTCAACGGCGAAGGCAAGGACCCGTGGGGCGGCGAACGTGCTGGCTTCAACGCCACCACCACGCTGAACCTGAACGACTTCGGGATCAAAGGCCCAGGTCCGACTTCCCAGACGGCAGACCTGGAAATTTCGCTGGAAGGTGTTAAGCAGAAGTAATTTTTGCCTGCACAAAAAAAACCGGATCTCAGTATCCGGTTTTTTTATGCCTGGAATGTGGTCAGTGTGAGAGCTGGCTTGCCTGCGATACCGCTATCGCAGCATAGGTATCTACACATTTTCAATGTGAGAGTGCGTAGCAGCTGTCGAGCCCCGGCGAGGCTGCGTTGGCGGCCTGTCTGACACACCGCTGACGCAGCCTCGCCAGGGCTCGACAGCTGCTACGCAGAGGGCTCGTTCTAGACGTGGAGATACCTATGGTTATCGCAGGCAAGCCAGCTCTCACAGAAAGGCACATTCGATTTATGTGACGTCCAAAAAAATGCCCCGTATCTTTCGATGCAGGGCATTTTTTATGAGGCTTTGAAAATCAGCGGTTGCGAGTCAGCAGCGCTGGTTTTTCACCACGAGGGCGGCCTGGCAGTTGATCCAACTGCTCAGGTGTCGGGAAGCGATCCGCTTTCGACTCCTTGTGGATGATCTTCGGCGCCGGGCCACCGCGCGGGTTCTGCACGGCTGGTTCGGACGAGCGAGGCTGGTCGTCACGGGCTGGGCGGCGGTTGTTGCTGCGCGAGTCTTCGCGACGGGCTTGACCGTCACGCGGTGCGCCATTGCGCGGGCCGCTGCGCTTGGCAGGTGGCGTGCCGGTGGTACCGCCGCTGCTGTTGCGCGGGCCGTTCTGACGACCGCCCTGAGGCTGGCCGCCACGTGGTGCGCCGGTACCTGCGCCCTGTGCCGGAGCACCTGGGCGACGGCCACGACCTTGGGCGGGTTTTGCCTGAGGTACGTAGTCAGCGCGGTTACCGAAGTTATCGATATCGTCGTCAAGGAACTCGTCCGGGGCGCGATCGGCAGCGGCGCGTGGCGGCTGGCTCGGCTGGCGCTGTTCGCGGGCTGGGGTACCTTCACGGGGCTTTTGCTCGCGGGCTGGGCGCTCGCCACGGCCGTTGGTTGGCGCTTTTTCCTTGCCGCCTTTGTCTTTGCCCTTGTCGCGACGACCACCGCCACCGCCGCCGCCGTTCGGGCCATCGCCCTTCGGACCGCGAGGGTTGCGTGGGTTACGCACGTCTGGGCGCTCGCGCGCTTCAGGCTTTTCAGCCTCCACGGCGCTGGAATCGAAGCCCATCAGGTCGCCGTCGGCGATTTTCTGCTTGGTCATGCGTTCGATGCTTTTCAGCAGTTTTTCTTCGTCCGGTGCAACCAGGGAAATGGCTTCACCCGAGCGACCGGCGCGGCCGGTACGGCCGATACGGTGCACGTAGTCTTCGTCGACGTTTGGCAGCTCGAAGTTGACCACGTGTGGCAACTGGTCGATATCCAGGCCGCGAGCGGCGATATCGGTGGCAACCAGGATGCGTACGCTACCGGCCTTGAAGTCGGCCAGGGCTTTGGTGCGCGCGTTCTGGCTCTTGTTGCCGTGGATGGCGACGGCGGTGAGGCCGTGCTTGTCCAGGTACTCGGCCAGACGGTTGGCGCCGTGCTTGGTGCGGGTGAACACCAGCACCTGTTCCCACGCGCCGGCGGTGATCAGGTGGGCAAGCAGCGAACGCTTGTGGCTGGCGGCCAGGCGGAATACGCGTTGCTCGATACGCTCGACCGTGGTGTTCGGCGGCGTGACTTCGATGCGCTCCGGGTTGTGCAGCAACTTGCCGGCCAGGGCGGTGATGTCCTGGGAGAACGTTGCCGAGAACAGCAGGTTCTGACGTTTGGCCGGCAGGCGGGCGAGGACTTTTTTCACGTCATGGACAAAGCCCATGTCGAGCATGCGGTCGGCTTCGTCCAGCACAAGGATTTCCACGTGGGACAAATCGACGCTGCCTTGGCCGCACAGGTCGAGCAAACGACCCGGGCACGCCACCAGCACGTCTACACCACGGGACATGGCCTGAACCTGTGGGTTCATGCCAACGCCGCCGAAGATGCAGGCACTGACGAACTTCAAGTCGCGGGCATACAGCTTGAAGCTGTCGTGCACCTGGGCGGCGAGTTCGCGGGTTGGGGTCAGGACCAGTACGCGCGGTTGGCGCGGGCCGTGACGCTGGGATTTGTCCGGGTGACCGTTGGGGAACAACCGCTCCAGAATCGGGAGGGCGAAACCGCCGGTTTTACCAGTACCTGTCTGAGCCGCAACCATCAGGTCGCGACCTTGCAACACGGCGGGAATGGCCCGCTGTTGCACCGGAGTAGGCTCGGTATAGCCCGCTGCCTCGATGGCGCGGACTAAAGCCTCGGAGAGACCGAGGGAAGCAAAGGACATGAGTAATCCTGTTTTAGTTAGGGCTTGGCCCAAAGGGATAATCTTGCCGGGCGTGAATGGCGCTTAGGGGAGCGCAATCCCGTCCGGTCCTGCTGCGTCTGGCGGGCACTCCACCGGCTCGCGCGGGCTGAAAGCTGCGCAGTAGCGGGGTTGGGTGCCTTTTTCAAGACCTCAGCGGCCGGGCGTAAGCCTGGCGGAAAGGCCGGAGTATAACAGAGCAATCACTGCGCGCTGCTTTCCTGCTGCTCAACGGTGTGTACAGACCCCGTAATCGCTTGGATTCCACCATATTTTGCACTCAAGGCGGTGTAGGCCGGCTCTTGTTTGAAGCGTTTAAGTTCTGCGGCGAAGCGTTGTACCAGCAGGTCCATGCCCGCGCCACGGCGCACGGCGAGGTACTGCTGCTGGCGGCTGACCACTGCCGGCGCCTGGCTGACCTTGCCCTCGAGGCCCAGTGCCTTGATCACATGCTGACCCACCCGGCGATCGGTAATCAGCAGATCGATGCGCCCGAGCATCAATTTGCCGAAGTTGGCCTCATGACTTGGGGCTGCTTCGCGGTTGAACAGGGTCGAATCGCTGAATTCTGCGCCGTACAGGTAGCCCGGTGACGTACCGACGGTAAGGCCGCGCAGCGCTTCGAGGCTTTCGGCGGGATGAGGGCGCTCATTGGCGTAGAACAGCACGAACTCCACCTCCGACAGCGGTTCGCTGGGGTAGAGCAGCAAGGCGTCGCGCTCATGGCTGTGGAAAATGTCCAAGGCGCCATCGGCCTGTCCCTGGTCCAGCATCGCCAGGCAGCGCTTCCAGGGCAGGAATTGCCATTGCACCTCGACCCCCAGGCGCTGGAACACGATGACTGTGGTTTCGTAGTCCAGCCCCTGCATGCTGCCGTGTTCCTCATACACGTAGGGTGCCCAGGGCTCGGTCACAATGCGCAATTTCTCGCCATAAGCGGCCAGACTCAGGCAAGTAAAAAGGGCAGCGGTCGCAAGCTTCAAAATGATGGACATGCCCTGAGGTTACGACGCTCCTGCATTAAAGAGAAGCTCTGGCACACGCATCTGCGGACGCTGCTATTTGGCCTCTGAGGTCATCAGGTGTTCGTAGATGGCCGAGCGCCGCTTGCCAAGTATCAAGCGCACCAGGGGGTTGGCGAACCAGTGCTCCAGTTGGTGCGCGTCGACCGGGCATTTCTGGCGTTCTTCCTGATTTTGCAGGGCCTTGTCCCACCACACCGGGCCGCACGCCTGGTCGAATTCGTTTTCGTGCTCGTAGCAGCCGTAGAGAATCTCGCGGATGAACTGCTGCTTACGCTTGGGCAAAGCCAGGGTGATCAGCTTGTACATTTGGCGTTGCAGGCGCGGCGGGCGTGGCAGGTGGGCGGATACCTTGCGGGTATCGGCCAGTGCCACGGCGCTGGTGGGGGCGGCGGCGTGCTTGGCGACCCACGCCAGGACCTTGGCGCGGAACAGCTGTTTGCGGCTCCAGTAATGATGGATCAGGTCCGGGCATTGGCGTACGTTGAGCGCACGGTACGCGGCCACCGACAGGCAGAACTCTTCCAAGGTGTAGGCGCCGCGGGCCATCGGGAACAGCTCGTCCATCAGCGCGATCGAGCGGTCAAGGAGGTACGCATCCTGCCGGGCCATGCCCATGACGCCGGAGTTGAGCAGCCACATCTCATCGTCGGCTGCGCCTTGTTCTGCGAGGTGTTTGGCCAGGGTTTCATACAGCACGCTTTCGCGGTTATCGCCGTACTTGGCGTGGAAGGCGTTGCACAACAAGGTGCCGGGTGCGACGCGTTCGAACAGCGCCATGGGCGAGTCGTGGAAAAACGTGTCGGTGTCGATCAACAGCGCCTGTTCCGCCGTTTCCAGTACCTGGCGCAGCAGCACATGCTTGGTTCGAAAGTGGTAGCCGTGGGGCTCGCTCCACTGTTTGCGCGTGGCTTCGTCTAGTGTGCGGACCTGCACCGGCAAGCCCACGTAGGGCGCCGGGTTGTCGCTGAACACCTGAATGTCCAGCGGCATGTCCTGGGCACCGCCCAAATGAGACAGCGCGCTGGCGATGCTGAATACGGCTTCCTGATGGTAGGTCTCGGCGCCGAATACCAGGTAAACCAACTGCGGGCGAGGTGTCGGGGACGCTGTATTCATTTACTGCGGGCTTCCATTCCAAGGATGTTTGAACAAAAAAAGCCCCCGTATGAACGAGGGCCTGGATGCTACTCAAACGACCTCAGCGCGGCAGCTTGAGGTTGTTCCAGATCGCAAGGCTCGGCTCAGCCTGGTTAAGGGTATAGAAGTGCAAGCCTGGCGCGCCACCTTGCAACAAATCTTCACACATATTGGTGATGACCTGTTCGCCGAACGCCTGGATGCTCTTGACGTCGTCGCCATAGGCTTCCAGTTGTTTGCGCACCCAGCGTGGAATCTCGGCACCGCAGGCGTCAGAGAAGCGCGCCAGCTTGCTGTAGTTGGTGATCGGCATGATGCCCGGCACGATCGGGATGTTCACACCCATGGCCTGTACCCGCTCGACGAAGTAGAAGTAGCTGTCGGCGTTGAAGAAGTACTGGGTGATTGCGCTATTGGCACCGGCGTTCGCTTTACGGACGAAGTTTTGCAGATCGTCTTCGAAATTGCGTGCCTGCGGGTGCATCTCCGGATAAGCCGCCACTTCGACATGGAAGTGATCGCCGGTTTCTTCACGAATGAAGCTCACCAGGTCATTGGCGTAGCGCAGCTCACCGCTGGCCATGCCCATGCCGGACGGCAGGTCGCCACGCAGGGCAACGATGCGCTTGATGCCGGCTGCCTTGTATTGGGTCAGCAGGCCGCGCAGGTCGCTCTTGCTGTCGCCCACGCACGACAAGTGCGGCGCGGCGGGAACTTTGACTTGGCTTTCCAGCTGCAACACGGTGTTGATCGTGCGATCACGGGTCGAGCCACCGGCGCCGTAGGTGCAGGAAAAGAAGTCGGGGTTGTAGCTGGCCAGCTGCGTAGCAGTCGCCATCAGTTTTTCATGCCCAGCATCGGTCTTGGTCGGGAAGAACTCGAAGCTGTAGCGACGGTCTTGGGACATGGTAATACCCTTTGAAACTCAGAAGGCCGACGGTGCCCCCCTGTAGGAGCGAGCTTGATGTGGCGAGGGAGCAAGCTCCCTCGCCACAACAAGCCCGCCCCCAGCAAAGCAGGGGGCTGTGACTCAGTAGCGGTAAGCGTGCGGCTTGAACGGACCTTCAACGGTCACGCCGATGTAATCGGCCTGGGTCTTGGTCAGTTGAGTCACTACGCCGCCGAAGCCACGGACCATTTCCAGGGCCACTTCTTCGTCGAGTTTCTTCGGCAGTACTTCCACGGTCAGGCGCTCGGCTTTCTGGGCTGGCGACAGGTCGGCGTACTTCTGGCCGAACAGGAAGATCTGCGCCAGTACCTGGTTGGCGAACGAGCCGTCCATGATGCGGCTTGGGTGGCCGGTGGCGTTACCCAGGTTAACCAAACGGCCTTCGGCCAGCAGGATCAGGTAGTCATCGTTCTGCGGGTCGAAATCACCAGCGCCGGTACGGTGAACCTTGTGCACCTGCGGCTTCACTTCTTCCCATGCCCAGTTCTTGCGCATGAAAGCAGTGTCGATCTCGTTGTCGAAGTGACCGATGTTGCAGACAACGGCGCGCTTCTTCAGGGCTTTGAGCATGTTTGCGTCGCAAACATTCACGTTGCCGGTGGTGGTCACGATCAGGTCGATTTTGCCCAGCAGGGCTTTGTCGATGCTTGCTTCGGTGCCGTCATTGACGCCATCGATGAACGGCGAAACCACTTCGAAGCCGTCCATGCAGGCTTGCATGGCGCAGATCGGGTCAACTTCGGAGACTTTAACGATCATGCCTTCCTGGCGCAGGGACTGGGACGAACCTTTGCCCACGTCACCGTAGCCGATCACCAGGGCTTGCTTACCCGACAGCAGGTGGTCAGTGCCGCGCTTGATGGCATCGTTCAGGCTGTGACGGCAGCCGTACTTGTTGTCGTTCTTGCTCTTGGTCACCGAGTCGTTGACGTTGATGGCAGGGATTTTCAGCTCGCCCTTGGCCAGCATGTCCAGCAGGCGGTGTACGCCGGTGGTGGTTTCTTCGGTCACGCCGTGGACGCGGTCGAGGATCTGCGGGTACTTCTTGTGCAGCAGCTCGGTCAGGTCGCCGCCGTCGTCGAGGATCATGTTGGCATCCCAAGGCGCGCCATCTTTGAGGATGGTTTGCTCCAGGCACCACTCGTACTCTTCTTCGGTCTCGCCTTTCCAGGCGTAAACCGCGATACCGGCAGCAGCGATAGCGGCAGCGGCCTGGTCTTGAGTCGAGAAAATGTTGCAGGACGACCAACGCACTTCGGCACCCAGGGCTACCAGGGTTTCGATCAGCACGGCAGTCTGAATGGTCATGTGGATGCAGCCGAGGATCTTCGCGCCTTTGAGCGGTTGCTCAGCGGCGTACTTGCGACGCAGGCCCATCAGGGCAGGCATTTCGGATTCGGCGATAAAGGTTTCGCGACGGCCCCAGGCGGCGAGGGACATGTCGGCGACTTTGTAGTCGGTGAAATCTGCAGGCGTGTTGACAGCGCTCATGAAGAGCCTCCATTCGTAGTGTGCGAATGGGCGCCGTTGTGCGTTTAGTATCAGGCCGAATAAACCAGGCCGGACAACGCCCCATCCGAGCCTGACAGGTTGAACCTGCTGCAGCGCCCCTCGGACAGGTGGCGGGAGAACGGTATCAACCAGAGATGACCGTTTTGAAACGGAGGCGATTATAGCTGTGTGCGCCAGACTTCCCAAGCCTTTCTGTCGGCCATATGAAGATCGCTCATGGGGTTGATAGGCAATGGCTCATAGAGCTTGGGGGCGGGCTCTGCCATGATGTTGCCCATCATTTCGCAACACGCTTTGGAGTGACCATGAACTTCCACACCCGCAAATGGGTAAAACCCGAAGACCTCAACCCCAACGGCACCCTGTTCGGCGGCAGCCTGCTGCGCTGGATCGACGAAGAAGCGGCGATCTACGCCATTGTGCAATTGGGCAATCAGCGCGTCGTGACCAAGTACATCTCCGAAATCAACTTCGTCAGCGCCTCGCGCCAGGGCGACATTATTGAACTGGGCATCACCGCCACCGAGTTCGGCCGCACCTCCATCACCCTGACCTGTGAAGTGCGCAACAAGATCACCCGCAAAAGCATCCTGACGGTCGAGAAAATGGTCTTCGTCAACCTCGGTGAAGATGGGTTGCCTGCACCTCACGGCCGCACCGAGATCAAATACGTGAAGGATCAGTTTCAGGACGACAGCCTTCCCGAATAACCACGCCGCGGTTTGATTTGCTTTACCAAATCATTCCGCATGGATCGTTGCGCGGCGCGCTCATCACTCAGGACCACACCCTGTAGAGAGAGCCCGTGGATGAAAGTGTTTAATTCGATTGCGCAGATTCATCCCTCATTGGGTGAAGAGGGTCATTTCCCGCCCCATCAAGCTGAGAAGACGCCTCTGGTGGAGGGCGTTGGCGAGCGCAACCTGACGCTCCTGCGTGATAACCAGGGACGGGTAGAGGTGATTTTATCGGCACCGCCCGTCACGAGCTTGGTGCTCAGTGGTGGTGGGGCCAAGGGCATCGCTTTTTCGGGGGTGGTGCAGGCACTTGAGGACGTCGGACAGCTGCAAGGTATCCAATCGACCTCCGGCTCATCTGCCGGTGCGATTTCAGCGGCGCTGATTGCTAGCGGAATGGGGGCTGCGGCGTTCGACAGGTTGTCGGACAGCATCAATTTGCCAAGCCTGTTGAACAGCAAAGGTGCCGTGACAGCCTGGATGCAGGAGGTCAGTACGACACTTGGCAAACTCGCTGGCCACTTGCCCGGCTCCGTCGGCACTGTTTCTCAGTTGTTGATGACCTTGCTGCCCCGCTTCCAGACTGAAGCCTTGCCCCTGGAAGAATTGATCCGCAAAGAGACGCGCGAGTCGATTCTTGGCCACATCGCGCAAACCCCTCGGGAAACCCGGCCCGCCGAAGTCATCGACATTGCTGACAAACTGAGTGCCGGTGGCGCTCCCACGTTTGGTGATCTCGAGGTGTTGAGCCGGCATATTCCTGCGATCAAGCAACTCAATATCACCGGTACCGGCATGTTTGGCGGCCGCCCGCAGCTGGTGATGTTCAATGCCAGTCTGACCCCGCAGATGGACATCGCCAGGGCGGCGCATATTTCGGGTGCGCTGCCGGTGCTGTTCAAGAACCCGGTGGAGCAAGGTCATGGTTTCCAGGCGTCAGCTGAAACCACCGCGTTCAAAGACGGCGGCTTGCTGCTCAATACCCCGGCGCCAGGCGTGGTGGAACGGTTATTTCCTGATAGCCCCTTGAACAAATCTGAATCGTTGATCGTCAAGTTCGAGGCTGGCATCACTGATGCGCCAGTGCGCAGTGGCAGTTTTTTCAGCCGTGTGGCCGACCGCATTACAGGCGTTGCGCATTCGGCCGCTGGCGCCTTTCAAGACAAAAAGCTCGAAGCGTTTGCCGATCAGATTGTGACATTGCCCCTCAAGACCGAAAAAGGTGACTTTCGTGGCCTGCTCACGGGCACGGTCAACTTCACTATGCTGGATGAACAGAAGCAACACCTGCAGGCAAAGGCGCGTCAAGCGGTGGGGGCACATTTGGAACGTCGCACGACGGCACTTGAGCATCACGCGTTCCATTCGCTGGATGAGGCAGTGCTGGCCATGGATGATGAAATGCTCGCCAGTGTGCAACCGACACTGCACAAGGACCCGGCCGCTGCTGATGTCCTCATGTTTCGAAAGAGCGCGCAGCAGGTGTTGAAAACCCTGGATGACGCGATTGGCGAGGCCAATCAGTCACAGGTCGTGTTGGTGTTCACGCCGAAAATATCAACGGCATTGCGTAATCTGGATGCCCTCGCCCAACGGCCTGAGCAGATCGATTGGTTGGCGCGGCGCCTCAATGTTGCAGGCCAGCGCAATTTCCAGCAGTTGCTGCAAGTGGCGGCCAGGCAGATCGCAAGCGATGCGGTGCCGATGTCCAACGTCATCGGCGGCGCTGTCGCCGAGATGAAACTGCGTGATATAGCGATGAAGGCTGAGAACTTCACACGGGAAGTCATTTATCCCTCGTTGTTTCGGCCGGGCCAACCCGAGTCCAACGTGGAGCTGTTGTACCGCACAGCTCAAGACCTGGCGCGGGCAGACACGCCCGCCGAATTCAACCGGGTGCTCGATACCCTCAGTGACGGCTACAAAGCGCGTAACAAACCCTGGGACAAGGCGTCCAGTTCGACCACTGTGGAGATGGCCAAGGCCTGGCGTGTGCAGGTTTAGTTGCTTGGCCACTGAACAGCCACTGTGGCGGCGTGTCGTAGCTACAGGCACCCCTTGGACTCTGGATAATCATGGCCACTGACGAATCAGGCAAAACCGCTAATCTGTCGCAGGAAGAGCAGCAGGACGTCGACAAAAACCAGCCGCCCCGTGCGGCGGTGCTGCATGAAATCATCCGCACTCAGGGCGACCAGGAGCTGGAGCGTAATGTGGCTGCGTTGTGGTGGTCGGCGTTGGCTGCTGGCCTGACCATGGGCCTTTCATTGATGGCGATGGGGCTACTCAATTCGCGCCTGCCGGACGGCGAAGGATTCAAGGTTATTGCCAGCTTCGGCTACTGCGCGGGCTTCCTGGCGGTCATTTTGGCGCGCCAGCAACTGTTCACCGAAAACACGCTGACCGCCGTGCTGCCCGTGATGAGCAAGCCCACCCTCGGCAACGCGGGACGCCTGTTACGGTTATGGACCGTGGTGCTGGTGGGCAACCTGTGTGGCACTTTGCTGGTGGCTTACGTGATGTTGCACCTGCCGATCTTTGACACCAAGACCGACATGGCCTTCCTCGACATTGGGCGCAAGATCATGGAAAACGATGCCGGTCAGATGTTTGCCAAGGGCATCATTTCCGGCTGGATGATCGCCACCATGGTCTGGATGATCCCCTCCATGGAAAGCGCCAAGATGTTCATCATTATCCTGATCACCTATCTCATGGCGCTGGGGGACTTCACTCACATCGTCGTGGGTTCGGCAGAGGTCTCGTATCTGGTATTTGCAGGCGAGTTGCCGTGGAAGGATTTCTGGTTGGTGTTTGCCGGGCCGACCCTGGCCGGCAACATCATTGGTGGCAGCTTTATCTTTGCGCTGATCAGTCATGCGCAGATTCGCAGCGAAGGCAGCCTGCCGGGCAAGAAAGCTGCGGACCCTAGGCATCCGCAGCAGATCAACAAGGATCAGTGAGCGTCAGGCGTAGCCTGGGGCTCGTCCCGGGTTACGCGCTTGACCAGCTTGCCGATGCTCAAACCCTGCAACAGGATTGATGACAGCACCACGATGTAGGTGATGCTCAGCAGCAGGTCGCGCTCCGGGCCCAGCGGCAAGGCCAATGCCAGTGCCACGGAAACTCCGCCGCGCAAACCACCCCAGGTGAGGATGCGGATGGTGCCGCGTGGCACCGTGCGCCAGCGCCGCAGCAACAGGATCGCCGGGGCCACGGTCAACAGGCGTGACAACAGGATTGCCACCGCCAGCAAGCTGGCAGCGAACACGTGCAGCCAGTTGAAGGGCAGCAACAGCAGCTCCATGCCGATCAAGGCGAACAGCAGGGCGTTGAGCATGTCATCGAGCAATTCCCAGAAACCGTCGAGGTAGCGGCGGGTCATGTCGTTCATCGCCAACTGGCGGCCCAGGTTGCCGATGATCAGGCCGGCTACCACCATCGCAATTGGAGCGGAGACGTGTAGCTCGGTGGCCATCGCTGAGCCGCCGATCACCAGAGCGAGTGTCAGCATTACCTCAATCTGGTGCTGCTCGATGCTCTTGATCATCAGGTACACCAGGTAGCCGATGAGGCCACCGAACACCACGCCGCCAATGGCTTCATGGGCGAAGAGCATCGCGGTGGCGCCCACGGTCGGCGTTTCGCCCAGCTGTGCGATGCCCAATAGCACGGTGAAGACCACCACTGCAGTGCCGTCGTTGAATAATGATTCGCCGACGATGGTGGTTTTCAACGGTTTTGAGGCATTGGCGGTACGCAACACACCGAGCACCGCAATCGGGTCGGTGGGCGAGATCAGTGCGCCGAACAGCAGGCAGTAGAGGAAACTGACGTGCCAGCCGAACAGGGCAAAAATGTAATACGCCAGGCTGCCGATCACCGCGGTGGCGATCAATACGCCAAAGGTCGCCAGCAGGCCGATGGGCCAGCGGTAACTGCGTAGGTCGTTCAGGTTGACGTGCAACGCGCCGGCGAACAGCAAGAATGAGAGCATCCAGTTCATCAGCAAATCGCCAAAGTCGATCTGGCCGATCAACTGCTGGATGCGCTCTTCCAGTCCTGGGTAGCCGAGCAGGCTCAAGCCTTGCAAGAACAGGGAAAATATCAGGGCCGTGACCATCACGCCGATGGTGGGCGGCAGGCCGATAAATCGGAAGTTCACATAGGTGAGCAGGCTGGTGAGGCAAATGAAGGCGGCGACAAGTTCAAGCATCCGGGGTCCTTGGAAGTTGAGGGGGAAACGTGGGTGAGGGGATGGACCGCCGCGACGGCGGGATGTTGCAAACTGCGAGGTAAAAGGCCATAGAACCTTTCCACACGCTACGGTTCATAGCGGTAGGGTGCGGCCTGGTGTTTTTAGCGCTAAAACTCTAATCGCTGTTTAAAACTAAAAAAGGAATGAGTCATGACGGTCGCTTTCTGGTGTGTGTTGATCGCAATTTTTCTGCCTTACCTGTGTACCGGCGTGGCCAAGTTCAGCGGCGGAAAGTTTCGGCCGCGCCACAACCACGACCCGCGTGCATTCCTCGAGACGCTCGACGGGGCTGCCAAGCGAGCCCACAGTGCACAACTCAACAGCTTTGAAGTCACCCCGGCATTTGCGGCGGCGGTTATCGTCGCGCACCTGGCCGGTACGGCTGAATTGGTGACCATTAACGTGCTGGCCGTGCTGTTTATCACCAGCCGCTTGTTGTACATCATTTGCTACCTGGCGGACTGGGCGATGCTGCGCTCGGTGGTGTGGGCGGTGGGCATGGCGTTGATTGCGAGCTTCTTCTTTGTCTCGATCTAACGGTTGACGCGAATCCTGCTGTGGGAGCGAGCAAGTCGCACCGCCGCTCCCACATTTGATCTTCAGTGTCTGTCAGCTTCCGACAGGTGCATCCGGCACTTGCGGCAACGCTGCGCCCTTGGGCCACAGCATCCAGATCTGGCCCTGCTGTTTCATATTGCCCGCCAGTTCACCGGCTGCATCGCCGGTGCCCCAGAACAGGTCCGCGCGCACTTCACCGGTGATTGCTCCGCCGGTGTCCTGTGCGGCCACGGGTCTCGTGATCGGCGAGCCATCCGGCTTGGTGGTCGACAGCCACAACAGACTGCCCAACGGAATCACCTTGCGATCCACCGCTACGCTGTAGCCAGGGGTCAGCGGCACGTTCAAGGAGCCGCGCGGGCCTTCGTTGCTATCGGGGCGGGCGCTGAAGAACACATAGCTCGGGTTACTCGCCAGCAGTTCCGGAATACGCTGCGGATGCGCCTTGGCCCAGGCGCTGATGGCATCCATGGTCACGTCTTCTTTCTTCAACTCGCCTTGCTCCACCAGCCAGCGACCGATCGGGCGGTAAGGGTAGCCATTCTGGTCGCCGTAACCGACACGAAGTTGGCGCCCGCCCGCCAGTTGAATCCGGCCCGAGCCCTGGATTTGCAGGAATTGCAGGTCCATCGGGTCTGTCAGCCAGGCAATCGGTTTGGCGGTTGAACCCTGGCCGTTGATGGCGCTGGCATCGTCATAGGGCTTGAGTACGCGACCTTCCAGGCGACCCCGCAGACGCTTGCCCTTGAGCTCGGGGTAGATGCTTTCCAGGTTGACGATGATCAGGTCGTCTGGCACGCCGTACACAGGCACGTTGGCTTTGGCGGTCTTGGTCAGGCTGCCGGGGTAGACCGGTTCGTAGTAGCCGGTTATCAAACCGTTCGGGGTGTTGTCGGCCGAGCGCAGACCGAACACATCCAGGCGCTCTTTTAGAAAACCGCGCACTGCCACTGCGTTGCTCGGGACCGTGGCGGCTGCCGCACAGGTCGCGCCCCATACCGGGTCGGCCTTGAGGCGTTGGCAGGCGCTGCGCCAGGATTCGAAGCCGGCCAGCAGGTCGCTGTCGGACACTGCTGGCAAGGCTTCCCACGGCGCACTGACATAGGTGGCGACGGCGTGAGGCTTGGACGTTTCATCCTTGGCTGTTTCTTTGCCCGCGTCGCAGCCGGCCAGTAGCGCGATCATCGGTAGAGCCCACGCCAGGCGGCGGCTCCAGGGTTTCAAGCTGACATTCATACAAATAATTCCTGAAGCGATTGCCCACGTCGCAGCGCTTTTTGGCAACCCTTATTAATAATAGGGCTATTGGTCTTTGCGGGCGGGGCGAGGATACTGGCCGCCGTTTCCCGTGACCTCGAAGCCACCATGACTTTTAAAAGACTGACCGTTGTACTGCTGGCCTGCCTGACACTGTCCGCCTGTGGCGGCGTTGATCCGAATTCGCCGCTGGGCCAACGCAAGGCGATCTTCAAGCAGATGCTCAAGACCGGCGAAGACCTGGGCGGCATGTTGCGTGGACGCCTCCCGTTCGACGGCGCGAAATTTGCCGAAGGTGCGGTCAAACTGGATGCGTTGTCCCACGAGCCGTGGAAGCATTTTCCAAGCGTGCGCGAAGAAGATCACACCAGCGCCAAGGACGATGTCTGGCAGAAACAGGCGCAATTCCAGCAATTGGCCCGCGACCTTGAGGCGGCCACCGGTGAATTGGTGACCGCCAGCCAAGTGCAGCCTTACAAGGCGAGCAACCTGGGGCCAGCGGTGCAAAAAGTTGAAGATGCCTGCAGCGCCTGCCATAAGCAGTTCCGCGACCACTGATCGGTTTTACTGGTCGAGCTCCTCCACGGCATCCTGCAGTTCCTTGCGGGACTCGGCGAGCTTGTCCTTACGTTTGTTGATCTTGTCCGCGTCGCCTTTTTTCATGGCCTTGTCCAGATCGGCCTGACGGCGGCTGACCTCATGCTTGGCGTCGAGCACCTTGTTTTCCCGCTCCTTCTTCAGGGATGCGTCGGTGCAGTTGGCGGTGACTTCGCTCAGGGCTTTTTCCAGGCCGGCTTGTTGCGCACTGTTGCCGTGGGCCTTGGCCTGTTCGATCTGGGTGCTGATGGCTTGGCGCTTGGCGGCGCAGCCGGTGAGCTGCGGTACGTCCTCCGCAGCCAGCAGCGGAGTGGTCATGAAGCTTGCGACGGTCAATAGGGCAAGCGGTGCTAGAAATTTCATGTGGGGCTCCAAGGTCGCAATCTGGTGGCCGGCTGCGGTCTAAAACCCGTCGATGCCGGCCGCGCGTAATGTGTCTGCCAAGGCCTGTACTTGCGGGTCGCGGAAAAAGGCGCTCAATTGCGCTGCGCGGCCCGGGCCGATGCCCTCGATGGCCAGCCAGGCTTGGGTATCTCTGGCGACCAGCGTCTGCCAGTCGCCTTCCAGGTTGTTACGTGCCGCAGGCGGTACCCCCAAGGCTTTGAGCCATTGTGCGAAGGGCCGTTGCCGCGCGCTGTGAAGGCTTTCGAGGACGCGCGCGCGGCTGCGATCACCGAAGCCATCAATGTTAGCAAGCTCTGCCGCATCCAGGGTCAACCAATCGAGAAAGCCTGCGATTAGACCGGCCTGGATTAATACGTTCCAGGTCTCGCGGCCTATGTGTGGCAAAGCGAGGCCCTCGTTGCCGCTCAGCCAGGTAAGGCGTGCCAGCAATTGTTCTTCACAACCGGGGTCCAGTTGCCAGCAGCTCAACGCGTGGAATTTTCCTGGGTTGGGCACTGGCAGCTCCGCCCTTGTGGTGTTGCGCAGAATGACCTCATCCAACCGAGGGATGACTTGGCCCGCCAGGCTGATGGAAACCTGGTCACCGGGGCGGATATCCAGCGCTTGCCAGCGCCTCAATGAGCCCGCGCTCACCCGGCTGATCTGCCGGTCATCCAATCGCACCGGTTCCAACTCCAGCATGGGGGTCACGCGCCCGGTGCGGCCGATCTTGAATTGCACGTTACGCACCAGCGCCAAGGCCTTGGCCGCCGGGTACTTCCAGGCAACCGCCCAGTAGGGCGCGCTGACCTGCCAGCGATCGGCGGGTGCGCGCTGCGCCTGGTGCAACACCACCCCATCGCTGGCGAACGGTAGAGGGTGGTTGTACCAATAGGCACGCCAGTGCGTGGCTTCGTTGATGTCGCGGATGGGCTGGCTGTATCGCCGGCTATCGGTGAAACCCCAACTTGCCAGCGTGGCCAGGCGCTCGGTGAACCCTGCCGGCCCCTCGGGCCAGGCCCAGACGAACAGACCAATGCCGGCGGCGTCGGTGTCGCTTAATTGTTTGCGGTTCATCAGCCCGGCCACCTTGCTGCGGGCATTAAGCCCTCCGCTTGCCGATTGCACATGGTCGTCGAGGTGCCAATAGAGTTCGCCTTGCAGCACCACGTCGATAGGCTCTGGCAATTGCTGGACAATGCTGGGGATTTTTCGCGCGGAGGCAGACCAGTCGTGGCCCTTGACGCCATCGCCTCGGCTGATGACTTGACTCAGGCGCCCCTGGCGATACACCACAGTCACTGCCACACCGTCTACCTTGGGTTGAATCCAGACATCCTCGCGTGTACCCAGCCAGATACCGACTGCCTGTTCATCCAGCAGTTTCTCCAGGCCGGTGTGGGCAACGGGGTGAGGCAGGGTTCCGCGTGAACTCGCGAGAGGGGTGTTGGGCGTCGCAGTGGGTTCGGGAAAGCACCGACGCCAGTGGGCCAAGCGCTGGCGCGCCTGGTCGTAGAGTTCATCGCCGACCGGGGATTGGCCAAGCCGGTGGTAGCTGTCATCCCACTGGCGGATCTGTTCGGCCAGGGTGCCGACCTGCGAGCGGGCTTCGTCCGGGCAGCCTTCGGCCCACACCCAGAAGGGTAATGCGCTGAGTAAAAGGGCAAACAATAAACGCATCATGAGCATCCTTGCTCGGAAAGGGTGCCCAGCCTAAATGATCCTCGCGGGCACAAAAAAGCCCCGACAGTGCGAGGCTTTTTACTGGGTGTTTCTATTTACTTGAACAGACCGCCCAGGGCTTTCACTGCGTCGGGCTTATCGGCCTTGGCCTCCTGGTTTTGCTGCTTGGCGTCGGCTTTGGCCTGGGCTTCAGAGAGTTTGTTGCAACCTTTGTTGATCTGGTCCTGCGCGGCTTTGAAAGCCTTCACTGTCAGCTTGTCCTTTTGGGCTTCGGCGACATCGATCTTGGTTTGCAGGTCTGCAGATTGCTTCTGGCAGTCGCCGGAATTGCCGCCACCCAGTTGGGCGCCCAGGGCGCCACTCAGTGCGCTCAGGTCGGCGGCGTTTACCGGCAGGGCGAACAGGCTGAGCAGCAGGGCGGCAGGGGCGAGCGTGGAGATGCGCATGAAAAACCTCAATGTTCGATTGCCTGCGCACGTGTCTATCCCGGGCTGGCGCAGGGCAATATCCAAATAAGGTAGAGGGCCCGAGAGGGCGCGGATTCTAGAGCGCCATCATTGTGCCTGCAAGGTTTGGATCCAAAAAATGTGAAGGTCGTCGCGCGAATTGCCGTGCAATAAAAAGCCCCGCCAGGCGAACCCGGCAGGGCTTTTGTGTACCAGGAGCGATTACAGGCCGGCGGCAGTCCGCAGGTCGTTGGCGCGGTCGGTTTTTTCCCAGGTGAAGGTGGTGAAGGTGTCGTCGCCGACAGTCTTCTGCGCAGGGGTACGACCGAAGTGGCCATAGGCTGCGGTTTCCTGGTACATCGGGTGCAGCAGGTCGAGCATGGTGGTGATCGCGTAAGGGCGCAGGTCGAAGATCTCACGCACCAGTTTCACGATCTTGTCATCGCCGATCTTGCCGGTGCCGAAGGTATTCAGCGAGATCGACGTAGGCTGGGCCACGCCGATGGCGTAGGAAACCTGAATCTCGCAACGCTCGGCCAGGCCGGCTGCGACGATGTTCTTGGCCACGTAACGGCCGGCGTAGGCGGCCGAACGGTCAACTTTGGAAGGGTCTTTACCCGAGAACGCGCCACCGCCGTGACGGGCCATGCCGCCGTAGCTGTCGACGATGATCTTGCGACCGGTCAAGCCGCAGTCGCCTACCGGGCCGCCGATGATGAACTGGCCAGTCGGGTTGATGTGGAACTGGGTGTCCTTGCTCAGCAGTTCGGCAGGCAGCACGTGCTTGACGATCAGCTCCATCACGCCTTCGCGCAGGTCGGCATAGGACACGTCCGGGTTGTGCTGGGTCGACAGAACCACAGCGTCGATACCGACGACTTTGCCGCCTTCATAACGGCAGGTCACCTGGGACTTGGCATCCGGACGCAACCACGGCAACAGGCCGGATTTACGGGCTTCGGCCTGGCGCTGCACCAGTTGGTGCGAGAAGGTGATCGGTGCTGGCATCAGCACGTCGGTTTCGTTGCTGGCGTAACCGAACATCAGGCCCTGGTCGCCTGCGCCCTGGTCTTCCGGCTTGGCGCGGTCGACACCCTGGTTGATGTCCGGGGATTGCTTGCCGATGATGTTCATCACGCCGCAGGTCGCGCCGTCGAAGCCGACGTCGGAGCTGTTGTAGCCGATGTCGGTGATCACGTCACGAACGATCTGCTCAAGGTCAACCCAGGCAGTGGTGGTCACTTCGCCAGCGATGATCGCTACACCGGTTTTCACCAGAGTCTCGCACGCCACACGGGCGAACTTGTCTTCAGCAATGATGGCGTCCAGCACCGCGTCAGAAATCTGGTCGGCGATTTTGTCCGGATGCCCTTCAGACACGGACTCGGAGGTGAAAAGGGAGTATTCGCTCATCTCGATGTTTTCCTGATTTTACCGATGGTGAGTGTCGCCAGCCGGCCGCTGAAAATGGCGGACCTGGATCTGGAAACCATTACGTAAACCTACATAGAGGCTTTCCCCGGGAACGAGTCCCGCAGCGGTGGCCCAACGGGCCAGATCGTCCTGTTCAAAACCCAACCAGAGATCACCGCAGGCCTCCCTGGCCCAATTCTGGTTGTGGCTGCATAAATCCGTAACCAACAGGCTACCGCCGGGGTGCAGCAACCCGGCCATTTGTTTGAGCGCGTCGGCGGGGGCGGCGAAATGGTGCAAGACCATGTTCAACACCACGCAGTCGGCTTTAATCGCTGTGCTATTCAATGCATCAGCCAGTTGCAGGCGCACATTGCCCAGTGCCTCGCGCTCGCAGAGCTGGCGCGCCAGTTCGAGCATCGCCGGGCTGTTGTCCAGCGCCGTGACCTGGTGAAAACGCCGAGCCAGTTCCGGCAGGAAACCGCCATCGCCTGGGCCGACTTCGAGTGCCGTGGCCTCATCACTGAAGCTCAGCTTGTCGAGCAGCGCCAGTACGCTGTCGCGATATTGGGCAAGGCCGGCAATCAGGTCTTGCTGGGCGCGAAACTTGTCGGCAACCCGTGCGAAAAAATCCTGGCTCGCGGCAGCCCGCTGCCCGTGGACCTGGCCGATGCGGGACTGCACATCCCCCGGCAGCAGCAGGCTGTCCACTTCTTCAAGCAGGGCGGCGTGCAGCTTGCCACCGAGCAGTTCGGTGTGGGGCAGGGCGCGGCGGTAGAAAATCGCATTACCTTCACGGCGGGTGGCCACCAGGTCGGCCTGGGCCAATACCTTCAAGTGGTGACTCATGCCGGACTGGCCAATGGCGAAGATCTGCGCCAGTTCCAGTACGCCGAAGGAATCGTTGGCCAGCGCGCGTAATACGTTCAAACGCAGCGGATCGCCAGCGGCCTTGCACAAGGCTGCCAGTTCATCGCCGTCGTCGGGGCGCAGTGAGGGCATGGGTAGATTCATAAGGCCAGCAGTCTAGTGATGGGTGGATAACCCCGCAAGGCCAATATCAAAAAGTTTTGATATTGGTCGATAAGTGGTGGTTACAAGCAGCCGCTATAACCTTTAGACGAACCGGTTAAAGGTTTATGCAAGGGATTGGCGCCCAAAGCACAGGAAAAACCGCCCAAGTGAGTATCTGTCATTGCCCGCAAGCGGTGGCTGAGGGAAAATGCCGGTCCTTTTTTCCGTTTCTTTATATTCAAACCTCAGGAGATCAGCGATGCCCAGCCGTCGTGAGCGTGCCAACGCCATTCGTGCCCTCAGCATGGATGCCGTGCAAAAAGCCAACAGCGGCCATCCCGGTGCCCCGATGGGCATGGCGGATATCGCCGAGGTACTTTGGCGTGACTACCTGAAACACAACCCGAGCAACCCGTCGTTCGCCGACCGCGACCGCTTCGTGCTGTCCAACGGCCATGGTTCGATGCTGATCTACTCGCTGCTGCACCTGACTGGCTATGACGTCACCATCGACGATCTGAAAAGCTTCCGCCAGCTGCACAGCCGCACCCCGGGCCACCCGGAATTCGGCTACACCCCAGGCGTCGAGACCACCACCGGTCCCCTGGGCCAAGGCCTGGCCAATGCCGTTGGCTTCGCGCTGGCTGAGAAAGTCTTGGGCGCACAATTCAACCGCCCTGGTCACGACATCGTTGACCACCACACCTACGTGTTCCTGGGTGATGGCTGCATGATGGAAGGCATTTCCCACGAAGTCGCGTCCCTGGCCGGCACCCTGGGCCTGGGCAAACTGATCGCTTTCTACGATGACAACGGCATCTCCATCGACGGCGAAGTCGAAGGCTGGTTCACCGATGACACCCCTAAGCGTTTCGAAGCCTACAACTGGCAGGTGATCCGCAACGTCGACGGCCACGATCCGGAAGAGATCAAGATCGCCATCGACACCGCCCGCAAGAGCGCGCAGCCGACCCTGATCTGCTGCAAGACCACCATCGGTTTCGGTTCGCCGAACAAGCAAGGTAAAGAAGACTGCCACGGCGCCCCACTGGGTGACGCGGAAATCGCCCTGACCCGTGAAGCGCTGAAGTGGAACCACGGCCCGTTCGACATCCCGGCCGACATCTATGCCGAGTGGGACGCCAAGGAAAAAGGCCTGGCCGCCGAAGCCGAGTGGGACCAGCGTTTCGCTGCCTACTCTGCCGAATTCCCTGAGTTGGCCAACGAACTGGTACGTCGCCTGGCCGGTGACTTGCCTGCCGACTTCTCGGAAAAAGCCTCGGCCTACATCGCCGAAGTCGCGGCCAAGGGCGAGACCATCGCCAGCCGTAAAGCCAGCCAGAACACCCTGAACGCCTTTGGCCCGCTGCTGCCTGAGTTCCTCGGCGGTTCCGCCGACCTGGCCGGTTCCAACCTGACCCTGTGGAAAGGCTGCAAAGGTGTTTCGGCTGAAGACGCCAGCGGCAACTACATGTACTACGGCGTACGTGAGTTCGGCATGAGCGCCATCATGAACGGCGTGTCCCTGCACGGCGGCCTGGTGCCTTACGGCGCGACTTTCCTGATGTTCATGGAATATGCGCGCAACGCCGTGCGTATGGCCGCGCTGATGAAGAAGCGCGTGATTCATGTCTACACCCACGACTCCATCGGCCTGGGCGAAGATGGCCCGACGCACCAGCCGGTCGAGCAACTGACCAGCCTGCGCACCACGCCCAACCTGGATTGCTGGCGCCCAGCCGACGCCGTCGAATCCGCGGTGGCCTGGAAGCACGCGATCGAGCGTAAGGACGGCCCTTCGGCGCTGATCTTCTCGCGTCAGAACCTGCAACACCAAGTGCGTACCGATGCGCAGATCGCCGACATCAGCCGTGGTGGCTACGTACTCAAGGACTGCATTGGCGAGCCGGAGCTGATCCTGATCTCCACCGGTTCCGAAGTCGGCCTGACCGTTCAGGCCTACGACAAGCTGACCGAGCAAGGCCGCAACGTACGCGTCGTGTCCATGCCGTGCACCAGCGTGTTCGAAGCCCAGGACGCGGGCTACAAGCAGTCGGTATTGCCGTTGCAGGTCAGCGCGCGTATCGCTATCGAAGCGGCGCACGCCGACTACTGGTACAAATACGTGGGCCTGGAAGGCCGCGTGATCGGCATGACCACCTACGGTGAGTCGGCGCCGGCGCCAGCATTGTTCGAAGAGTTTGGCTTTACCCTGGAAAACATCCTGGGTCAGGCTGAAGAGCTGCTGGAAGACTAAGTCAGTCTGCGTTGTCTGTACTGGCGCCATCGCGGGCAAGCCCGCTCCCACATTTGGATCGCGGTCTAATGTGGGAGCGGGCTTGCCCGCGATGGCGTCAGAACATTCAACACCGAACTCACATTGATCGAGAACCCCATGCCTCAACCGCGTCCCTACAAAGTTGCACTCAACGGCTACGGCCGCATTGGTCGTTGCGTCTTGCGTGCGCTGTTCGAGCGAGGGGCGGCAGCCGGGTTTGAAATTGTCGCGATCAACGATCTGGCCGACATGGCCAGCATCGAATACCTGACACGTTTTGACTCCACCCACGGCCGGTTCCCCGGCGAAGTGCGGGTTGAGGACGACTGTCTCCATATTAATGGCAGCTGCGTGCAAGTCTTGCGCAGTGCCACCCCCGAAGGCATCGACTGGAAAGCACTGGGCGTCGACCTGGTGCTGGAATGCTCCGGTGTCTATCACACCCGCGCCGACGGCCAGCGTTTTATCGACGCCGGCGCACCGCGTGTGCTGTTTTCCCAGCCGATGGCCAGCGAGGCGGACGTGGATGCCACCATCGTCTACGGCATCAACCAGGATTGCCTGACCGGCGCCGAGTTGCTGGTGTCCAACGCCTCCTGCACCACCAACTGCAGCGTGCCGCTGTTGCGCCTGCTGGATCAGGCGATTGGCCTGGATTACGTGTCGATCACCACGATTCACTCGGCGATGAACGACCAGCCGGTGATCGACGCCTATCACCACGAAGACTTGCGCCGCACGCGTTCTGCGTTTCAGTCAGTGATTCCGGTGTCTACAGGCCTGGCGCGTGGCATCGAGCGACTGCTGCCGGAACTTGCCGGGCGAATCCAGGCCAAAGCCGTACGGGTGCCGACGGTGAACGTGTCCTGTCTGGATATCACGATGCAGACCGTCAGCGACACCGATGCGACGGAGGTCAACCGAATCCTGCGCGACGCCGCCACCAGCGGTCCGCTCAAAGGTTTGCTGGCCTACACCGAGTTGCCCCACGCCAGTTGTGATTTCAACCATGACCCGCATTCGGCGATTGTCGATGCCAGCCAGACCCGCGTTTCCGGCCCGAGGCTGGTGAACATCCTGGCCTGGTTCGACAACGAATGGGGCTTTGCCAACCGAATGCTGGATGTTGCGGAACATTATCTGCACATTGCCTCTAAACAACCTCAACAGTAATTCAGGAACTGCGACCCATGACCGTGTTGAAGATGACCGACCTCGATCTGCAAGGTAAGCGCGTACTGATCCGCGAAGACCTCAACGTCCCAGTCAAGGACGGTGTTGTCACCAGCGATGCGCGAATCCTGGCCTCGCTGCCGACCATCAAGCTGGCCCTGGAAAAAGGCGCGGCCGTGATGGTTTGCTCCCACCTGGGTCGCCCGACCGAAGGTGAGTTCAGCGCGGAAAACAGCCTCAAGCCTGTCGCCGATTACCTGAGCAAAGCCCTGGGCCGCGACGTACCGCTGGTGGCTGACTACCTGGGTGGCGTCGACGTTAAAGCCGGCGACATCGTGCTGTTCGAAAACGTGCGCTTCAACAAAGGCGAGAAAAAGAACAGCGACGAACTGGCCCAGCAATACGCTGCGCTGTGCGACGTGTTCGTGATGGACGCGTTCGGCACTGCCCACCGCGCCGAAGGCTCGACCCACGGCGTGGCCAAGTTCGCCAAGGTCGCCGCTGCTGGCCCGTTGCTGGCCGCTGAACTGGATGCACTGGGCAAGGCGCTGGGGGCTCCGGCGCAACCGATGGCTGCCATCGTTGCCGGCTCCAAGGTGTCCACCAAACTGGACGTGCTCAACAGCCTGAGCCAGATCTGCAACCAACTGATCGTCGGCGGCGGCATTGCCAACACCTTCCTGGCTGCCGCCGGTCATCCGGTGGGCAAGTCCCTGTACGAACCGGACCTGCTCGACACCGCCCGCGCCATTGCCGCCAAAGTCAGCGTGCCATTGCCGGTCGACGTGGTGGTTGCCAAGGAGTTTGCTGAAAGCGCCGAAGCCACCGTCAAGCTCATCGCCGACGTGGCTGACGACGATATGATCCTGGATATCGGCCCGCAAACCGCCGCCAACTTCGCCGAATTGCTGAAAGCCTCCCAAACCATCCTGTGGAACGGGCCGGTTGGCGTGTTCGAATTCGACCAGTTCGGCAACGGCACCAAAGTGCTGGCCAAGGCGATTGCCGAAAGCTCGGCATTTTCCATCGCCGGCGGCGGCGACACCCTGGCCGCCATCGATAAATATGGCGTTGCTGACCAGATCTCCTACATTTCTACCGGTGGCGGCGCATTCCTTGAATTCGTCGAAGGCAAAGTGCTGCCTGCCGTTGAAGTGCTGGAAACCCGAGCCAAAGGTTAAGGCGCGTGATCCGGAAAAGGAGTATTCCCATGATCAAGTCGTTGGCATTGGTGATCGCAGCGGGCCTGCTGGCCGGCTGCGGTAGCACGCCAAGCGCTGCGCCTGAGCCTGGAAAGCCGGGAGCGCAGCCGAAAAAAAGCTGCTACCAGGCTGACTGGCAAGCCGAGACCATGCCGGTGATTAACAAGCGCCTTGGCAACGAGCGGCTGGAGCAATACGACTCCGCGCCCAACGGTCAGGAACAGGGTTGCCCTTGACGGGTCTGATCAACTAACCGACTGCATCGGTGGCCCAAGGCCCCCGTGTGAGGATTGGCAATGAAAGGTGTTTTCGCCCTGGCAGCCCTGGCCCTGTTGGCCGGCTGCAGCAGCATGAATATGTTCAACAAGGCAGAAACGGCCGATAAGTGGACCACCTGGACCTGCGACAGCAAGGCCGAGGTCAACTGGCGCTTTGCCAACCAGGCCCGCAGTGAGGTGGATGTACGCCTCGGCGGTTCTGATCAGGTCTACCGCCTCAAACAGGACGTTGCCGCCTCGGGCGTGTTGTATGCCAACGACCAATTGGCGTTTCACACAAAGGGTGAGGAAGGCCTGGTTTACTGGGTCGCGACTGATGATTTGATCGGGCGCGGTTGCAAAGCCCAATAAGGTCTCAAATTTGATGAGATCCAACTGTGGGAGCGGGCTTGCCCGCGATGGCGGAGGGTCAGCAAAAAAAATATTGACTGATACACCGCTATCGCAGGCAAGCCAGCTCGCACATTAATCCGGTTCCACAGTGACATAAGTTGCGAACCGGACACTGCAATAACGATTCAGCAGGCCAGGCATGCAAACCCTGACCCGCAATAACTTGAATAGCAGCCGCCGCTACGGCAGGCTTGCACGATTAACGACCCTCGACCGGGAGAGACAACACAATGGCACTTATCAGCATGCGTCAAATGCTGGACCACGCAGCCGAGTTCGGCTACGGCGTCCCAGCCTTTAACGTCAACAACCTTGAGCAGATGCGCGCCATCATGGAAGCCGCTGACAAGACCGACTCCCCCGTGATCGTCCAGGCTTCGGCCGGTGCGCGCAAATACGCCGGTGCACCGTTCCTGCGTCACCTGATCCTCGCCGCGATCGAAGAATTCCCGCACATCCCGGTGTGCATGCACCAGGACCACGGCACCAGCCCTGACGTGTGCCAGCGCTCCATCCAACTGGGCTTCAGCTCGGTGATGATGGACGGCTCCCTCGGCGAAGACGGCAAGACCCCAACCGACTACGAGTACAACGTACGCGTTACCCAACAAACCGTCGCCATGGCTCACGCCTGCGGCGTGTCGGTTGAAGGCGAGTTGGGCTGCCTGGGTTCGCTTGAAACCGGCATGGCCGGCGAAGAAGACGGCATCGGCGCCGAAGGCGTGCTGGATCACAGCCAAATGCTGACCGACCCGGAAGAAGCCGCCGACTTCGTCAAGAAGACCCAAGTTGATGCCCTCGCCATCGCCATCGGCACCAGCCACGGCGCCTACAAGTTCACCAAGCCGCCCACTGGCGACGTGCTGGCCATCGACCGCATCAAGGAAATCCACAAACGCATCCCCAACACCCACCTGGTGATGCACGGTTCTTCTTCGGTGCCGCAAGAGTGGCTGGCGATCATCAACCAGTACGGCGGCGACATCAAAGAAACCTACGGCGTACCGGTTGAAGAGATCGTCGAAGGCATCAAGTACGGCGTGCGCAAGGTCAACATCGACACCGACCTGCGCCTGGCCTCCACCGGTGCGATGCGTCGCCTGATGGCCACCAACCCAAGCGAGTTTGACCCGCGTAAGTTCTTCGGTGCCACCGTGACCGCTATGCGTGATGTGTGCATCGCGCGTTATGAAGCGTTTGGCACGGCGGGGAATGCTTCGAAGATTAAGCCGGTTTCGTTGGAGGCGATGTATCAGCGTTACCTGAAAGGTGAGTTGAACGCTAAGGTGAATTGAGCCTAGGCGTTTAAAAGGAAGCCCGCAGTGATGCGGGCTTCTTTTTGCCTGGAATTTGATCAGGCTGCGGTGGGCTTATCAAAACCACGGTATTCGATTACGCGAAACGCATCACTCACGTCCTGCACCAGAATCCGCGCCGTATTGGCTACGTTGTTCAGGTCGCGCTCGCCAAAGTTCGGCTCCCACACGGATCATTGGCGTATTCAAGCGTGCGAATGATCTGTGGGCTCGTTAGGACTAGGCCTGCAAGACAGGAGTCGATGCTTACTCGTGATCAATATCCAATTTAGCAAACGTCACCCGCGCGCCTTCCTTGGTATTCCCACTGTTGTCCTGTACGTACGCCCCGGCCTTGAAGTACAACGGCTTTGACCCCCACGCCGCACCAATGCGTTCATTCCACTCTCCATCCGCCGCATACACACTGAGCAGCCCGGCTTTGTTGAGATTGATCACATAGGTAAAGCTCTTCTCCAGCGGCACATTCGACGCGACGGTAATCACCCGACCTTCACCGTCATCCGGGCGCATGCGCACCTTGGCGACGATGTTGCCGGCCTGGGTCTTCTCCTTGAATTGGTACTCCAGCTTGATCAACGGTTTCTGGCTGTCATAGGCGTGGATCTGCCCAATCACGACCTTGCCGGTGGAGGGCACTTGGTTGACCGTCAGGGTGGCACGCAAAAAGTTGTCGGCATCCGGGTAGGTCCAGTTGCGCAGACGCCCGTCGGCGTAGGTTTCGCGCAGTTCGCTGCGTGGGTACACGGCGTTTTCCGTGCGGGTGCCGGTGACGGGGGTCCAGAATTGCACGTTGCTGCCTTCGGCCTGGAAGTATTGGTCTTTGAAGCCGCTCATCAGCTTGGGGGTGTCGATGGTCGCGGGCGGGGAGCCGACGGGGATGCTCAGGTTCCAGGTGGAAAGGTCAATCATGGGCGTAGGCCTTTTTACAGAGGGGTGTAGGCTATGGCCCTTGGGCCAGACAGGTTCTTTATAGGCGGTCGCCACCCGCTTGTTAATTAAACGCTGGCAAATTATTGGCGCCAGGGGAATGCCAAAAAGCCATGTTTCCCATGGGCCGTGGCCTCCAGGCACTGACCGTTAGTCGGCTTCCTGAACTTTGACGCAATGATGGCACTGCGGTTACTTCTGATTTTTCGGAACCGGGGATAGAGTGAGGCCTCATTGTATGTCCGGGTTTTTTCCCAGAAGTGACCGGAGCAGCTCCTAAGGAAGATTCGTAGCATGGAATGCGCTCCACACCACGGCGATGGCAGTTCGGTTCTCTTGGTGGTCGATGACTATCCGGAAAACCTGATCAGCATGCGTGCACTTTTACAGCGTGACGATTGGAAGGTCGTCACTGCGAGCTCCGGCGTAGAGGCCTTGGAGTTGTTGCTGGCGCACGAAGTCGACCTGGTGTTGCTGGATGTGATGATGCCCGGCATGGATGGCTTTGAAGTGGCCCGCCTGATGCGCGGCAGCCAACGTACGCGGATGACGCCGATCATCTTCCTCAGCGCCAACGTCCAGTCGCCTGCCGCCGTGCAGGAAGGCTACGCCATCGGCGCCATCGATTACCTGTTCAAACCCTTTGACCCGCACATCCTCAAGCCCAAGGTCCAGGCGTTACTGGAGCATCAGCGCAATCGCCGGGCCTTGCAGCGCCTGAGTCATGATTTGGAGTCCGCTCGCGCCTTTAATGCCTCGGTGTTGGACAACGCCGCCGAAGGCATCCTAGTGGTGAGTGAGGAGGGCGTGATCGAGTACGCCAACCCGGCGATATCACGTTTGCTCAATGCCCCGATGGACGAACTGCAGGGCCAGGAATTCCTGGGGTTCCTGCAAAAGCCTCATGTTCAGACCTGGCCGGACTCGCTGATGTATGCCGCTTACCGCCAGAGTGACACCTGGCGCCTGCACGATGCGCTCCTGCGTACCAATCGTGGCCAGCAGGTGCCGGTGGCGTTGTCTTGCGCGCCGTTGCCCGCCGAGCAGAAGGCGATGGTAGTGACGGTGCTGGACATGTCCGAGGTGCGCCACCTGCATCAGCAACTGGAGTTCCAGGCAGTTACGGATCCGTTGACCGGGCTGCTGAACCGGCGCGGTTTCCACCAGGCAGTGGAGAACACCCTGCTGCGCAGCGAGCGAACTGACCAGGCCCTGGTGTTGCTGTACCTGGACCTGGATGGCTTCAAACGCGTCAACGACTCCCTTGGGCATGACGCAGGCGACCGGGTACTGCGTTGGGTGTCGGAGCAATTGCAAGGTTGCCTGCGCTCCTACGACATTCTCGGGCGCATGGGCGGCGATGAATTTACCGCGCTGCTGGAGCTGGAATTCCCAGAACAGGCGGCGAAGATTGCGGAAAAACTGATCGAGCGCGTGTCGATCTGCCATCAGGTGGACGGCCTGGAAGTGATGCTCGGCGTCAGTATTGGTATCGCCACTTTTCCGGATTGCGGCTCGGACTTGAATGGCCTGCTGCGCGCCGCCGACATCGCCATGTACGAGGCCAAGCGTGCGGGCCGTCAGCAATATCGCTATTACGACCAGGAAATGAATGGCCGCGCCCGTTCGCGCCTGATGCTGGAAGACAGCGTACGCACGGCGATACACAACAAGGATTTCATCTTGGTGTATCAGCCTCAGGTGTCCCTGGATGACGGGCGTTTGCGCGGTGTCGAAGCACTGTTGCGCTGGCAGCATCCGAGTGTTGGCGATGTGCCGCCTGGGTTGTTCTTGCCATTGCTGGAAGAAGCGCGGTTGATCAGCCAACTGAGCGCCTGGATTTACCAGCAGGTCGCCGCCCAGCTTCAGGCATGGCAGGCCAGCTTTGATAATGAGCTGGTGCTGAGCGTGAGCCTGAGCAGTAACCAGTTCAATATGCCCAACCTGGCGACCCAACTGCAGCAGGTACTCGAACGACATGGGTTGCAGGGGCGCCAGCTGGAGGTGGAAATCAGTGAAGACAGCCTGATGAGTAACCTGGAAGAGTCGACCAAGCAACTGAAGTTGCTGCGCCAGCTCGGTGTGCGCACTGCGCTGGACGATTTTGGTTTAGGCAACTGTTCCCTGGCGCATCTTCGCGATTTAGCGTTCGACACCCTCAAGCTCGACCCGCAATTGGTCGCGCGCCTGCCGGGCTCCGCACGGGACGCGGTGATGGCCCGTAGCATTATCGAGCTATGCGGGCATTTCGATGTACTGGTGATCGCCGAAGGCGTAGAAACCCAAGAACAAGCTCAATGGCTCAAGGCCAATGGGTGCACGTTTATCCAGGGCCCATTGGCGGCGCAGCCATTGATGGCCGAGGAAGTCGCCAACTGGTCGCGCGCTCGCGTGCGCTGAATTCGCTACACTGGCGCCCATCCGAACCCTGTTGCAGACCCCATGACCGCGCTGAAGTACCTCCAGGCTTATCCCACAGCTCTCCAAGAGCAAGTGCGCCAGCTGATCGCCAAGGACCAGTTGGGTGCTTACCTGGAGCAACGTTACCCTGAACGCCACGCCGTGCAGAGCGACAAGGCCCTGTACGCGTACGCGTTGGCCTTGAAGCAGGAACACCTGCGTAATGCGCCGGCCATCGACAAAGTGTTGTTCGATAACCGCCTGGACCTGACCCACCGCGCCCTCGGCCTGCACACCACGATCTCGCGGGTACAGGGCGGCAATCTGAAATCCAAGAAAGAGATCCGCATTGCCGCGCTGTTCAAGGAGGCCGCGCCAGAGTTCCTGCGCATGATCGTGGTGCACGAACTGGCCCACTTCAAGGAATCGGACCACAACAAGGCGTTCTACAAACTCTGTGAGTACATGATGCCGGGCTACCATCAGGTGGAATTCGACCTGCGGGTCTACCTCACGTACCGCGACCTGCAGGGCAAACCCTGACCGCACAAGGTGACCGACCATGGATGTGAGCAAGACCAAGAGCAGCTTTTACCGCCGCCTGTATGTGGCCTACTTGATCGACAGTGGGCAGGCGAGCAACGTCCCGGCGCTGACCGACGCCACCGGCATGCCCCGGCGCACGGCGCAGGATACGATTGCGGCGTTGGCCGATCTGGATATCGTGTGTGAGTTCGAGCAGGAAGACGGTGCGCGCAATCATGCGGGGCACTATCGGATTCGCAACTGGGGGGCGATTGATCGGGTTTGGATCGAGAAGAATCTGGCGGTGATCAAGCAGGTGTTGGGTTATCCCTGAAGGTCGGCGGCGACTGGGCTGACGCTATCGCGGGCAAGCCCGCTCCCACATTTTTGACGTGTGAGTACACTCAAGTGTGGGAGCTGGCTTGCCTGCGATGAGGCCCTCAAGCGCGCCGCATACCAATGTGTGGAATATCATCCTCAAGGTATTCGTCACCCGCCACCACGAACCCATACCGCCCGTAGTACCCCTGCAAATGCGCCTGGGCTGACAGAAATATCGGCGTCTGCGGCCATATATCGGCAATCCGCTCCAGCGTCTCTTCCATCATCCGATGCCCCAGCCCGGTGCCGCGCGCCACGGGCGCCACAATCACTCGGCCGATCACCACATCGCCGCCCTGGGACTCCGGGTCCAGCAGGCGCAGGTACGCCACGAGTTGATCATCCTGCCAGGCCATCAGGTGGTGGGTGTCGCCCGACAAGTCCTGCCCGTCAAGATCCTGGTAAAGGCATTTTTGCTCCACGACAAAGACCTCGTTGCGCAAGCGCAAGATGGCGTAAAGCTGCTCCTTGCCCAAGTCGTCGTGATGTTTGCAGACCCATTCAACTGTCATGACGTGTTCTCTTATAAATGTCTGTTCCGGATAGTAAGCGCGACCGCCGTGTGTGTCTAAATCCGTTATTTTTGTGAGTGAAATCAAATTGCCATCATTGAGTGCGCTCGGCACCGGTTTCTTTGTGTAATCTGAGCTACTGTTAGAACCTCAGGCGCTGCCTGAGCTAAGGCCACCGCCTGCCTGCCTAGGACTTGAGCATGCCGCGATTCTCTCGTGCCGTTGCTTTGATTGGAGTGTTGTTGCTGGCCCAGCCTGCATTTGCACAGCGTTTGCGCCTGGTAGCGGATGCATGGCCACCTTTTACTGACGCCACATTGATCAACGGCGGGCTTGCCACCGATATCGTCAGCACCGCGTTGGCCCGTGCGGGTTATGCCAGTGATTTTGAACAGGTGCCCTGGGCCCGTGCGTTGATGGGCGTGGGCGATGGGCGCTACGACGTGCTGGTCAACGCCTGGTACGACGATGCTCGCACTCAACTGGGGCAGTTCTCCGGCGAGTACCTGCTCAACCGCGTGCGTTTCATCAAGCGCCGGGACGACCCCATCGATTTCCAGAACCTAGAGCAGCTGCACGACTATCCCATCGCTGTGGTGCGCGGGTATGCCTATTCGGCGGCGTTCGATGGGGATGCGCAGTTGCAGAAAGTCCCAGTGCATAACTTCGCCATGGCCGTGCGTATGCTCGCGGCGCAGCGGGTTCGGATGACGGTGGAGGATGAATATGTGGCGCGTTTTTTCCTTTCCCGGGAGTCGGCACGGGTGCGCGATGCGGTGGAGTTTTTACCCAAGCCGCTAAGTGAAAACAGCCTGCATATTCTGGTCAGCCTGAAAAACCCTGAGCATGCGCAGATTGTCGCCAGCTTTGATCGGGAAATTGCCAGGATGAAGGCGGATGGGAGTTATGCGCGGTTGATGAAGCAGCATGGGATGTAGGGCTCCCGCGGGCCTCTTCGCGAGCAAGCGGTTTAGACCGCGCTGGTATCTTTGATCAGATGCGCCGCCAACGTGCGCAGCGGCCCCAACTGCCGACAAATCAACGCCAACTGCGTCTGCACCAACCGCTGCCCTTCATCAATCTCATCCGGCATCTGCTCCAGATCGGCCGCCAACGCTTCCTCGGCATCGCTTTGAATCGCAATCGGCTGTTTGTTCGCCAGCCCTGTAGCGATTTCATCGATGCTCGCCGCCAAGGTATTGCCGGCGCCGTCGATCAGATGCTCGCGCACCTCGGCCGGCAACTGTGTTTCGCGATGCGCACCCAGCCCTGACAAGTAACTGAGCAAGGTGTGCGACAGCACCAGGAAGCGGAATCCTACGTCCGCCTCCTTCCGGAAGTGCCCAGGCTCCATCAGCATGTTCGCCAAGGTGGTGGACAGCGCCGCATCGGCGTTGTGCGCATTGCGACGGGCCAGGCGGTAGGCCAGGTCGTCGCTCTTGCCGGCGGCGTATTGCTGCATGATCTGACGCAGGTAGATGCTGTTGCAGGTCAGGGTGTTGGCCAGCACCTTGTTCAGGCGTCGGCCCTGCCAGTCCGGCAGGAACAGGAATACCGCCAGGCCCGCAATCAAGCTGCCGAGCAAGGTATCGAACAGGCGTGGCAGGAATAGCCCGTAACCATCACCCACCTGGTTGAAGCAGAACAGCACCATCAGGGTGATGGCGGCCGTGGCCAGCGTGTAGCGGGTCGTACGGTTGATAAAGAACACCAGGCCGGCGGCGATGGCGAACATCGACTGCACCAGGGGGCTCGGGAACAGGTCGAACAGTGCCCAGGCCACAGTGAGGCCGATGGCGGTGCCGATGATCCGTTGGCCGAGCTTGCGCCGTGTCGCGCCGTAGTTGGGCTGGCACACGAACAGCGTGGTGAGGATGATCCAGTAGCCCTGGGAAGCGTGGATGGCATGCAGGGTGCCGTAGCCAATGGTCAACGCCAGGGACAGGCGCAAGGCATGGCGGAACAGCAGTGATGTTGGCGTGAGTTGGGTGCGCAACCGCGTCCACATTTCCTTGAGGTTGCGCGGCGCACGGTCCAGCAGGTTGCTGTCGGTGGCATCAGCCAGCCTGTCGGGGTTACTGGCGTCGCCCAGCAGGCGGTCGAGTGTGGACAGGTTGGCCGCGAGGGCGCGCAACGACCGCAGCAGGCCGCGCCAGGCGGGGTTGCTCTGGATGCGCAGGTGTTCCAGGGACGCATTCAAGTCGCCCAGCGCTTCGGCGAAGCTGTCGTCATAGATGAACGGCTGGCGCAGTTGGATCGACTCGGCGAGGGCCTGGCAGGCCTTGCCCTGTTGACGCAGCAGGCGCTGGCAACGGAACAGCACGTCACTGTGGAAGAAGGCTTCGGCCAGCGCGTTGTAAGGGTAGTGGGATGAGCTGGCGCGTTCGTGGATGTCCTGGGCGAGGAAGTACAGCTTCAGGTAACGGCTGACTTTCGAGCCTGGGCGGCCATTGCCCACGCGGTGCAGGATGATTTCCTTCGCCGCATTGAGCGCCGCCACCACCCGGCCGTTTTGCTGGGCCAGTTCCAGGCGTCGCGCCTCTACATCCAACTGGCGAATCGGTTCAAACAGTGACGACTTGAGCTTGAGGTAACGCCCCAGTTCGCGAAACAACCGCGCCAGACTCTGCTGCACCGGCTGGTTGGAAAACAGCGCCTGCCACAGGACTGACAGCACGCCGTACCAGGCGGCGCCGGCCACCAACAGCAGCGGCTCATGCCAAAAGTCCGAGACGGCGCCACCGCGCTGGTCCACACCGATCATGGTGTACACCGACAGAATCAATGTCGCCGAGGCAATCGCGCCATAACGTTCGCCCAAGGCGCCGAGCATGGTCAGGCAGAAGGTGGCCAGTGCCAGGGAGATCGCGAAGATCCAGGGATAAGGGAACAGCAGCTCCACCGACAGTGCGGCGATGCTGAAACACACCAGCGTGACTGCCAGGGCGTTGAGGCGGCCCTGCCAACTGTCATCGGTCTCGGCCAGTGCACTGGCGATAATCCCCAGGAACAGCGGGATCAGCAGCGTCATTTCATCTTGGTACCAGCACAACGCCATGCTGCCGGTGAGGGCGATGAACACCCGAATGCTGTAGCTGAATTTATCCAGCGCCCACAGGCGCCGCATGGACTGCTTGAACGAGGTCGATGACATGAAGTCTGGAGTCTTCCGGGACGATGCCGTTAAATTGAGCTATCAAGGACGCCACGGCAAGCGTAGCGATCACATCTAACAGCAAAATTTATTCCAGCCACACCCCATTTTGACCGAGTACATCCTTTCGTCAGGCGTACTGTGCGGCCGCGTAACCTGAGGCCCACGCCCATTGGAAGTTAAAGCCACCCAGGTGACCGGTTACATCCAACACTTCACCAATAAAGTACAAACCAGGGCTTTTCAGCGACTCCATGGTCTTGGAAGACACTTCCCGCGTATCCACCCCACCCAGCGTCACCTCGGCGGTGCGATAGCCCTCGGTGCCCGCCGGCACCAGTTGCCAACTGCCAATCTTTTGCGCGATATCGGCAATCTCGGCATGGGTGTACTGCTTCATCGGCTTGGACACAAACCAGGTTTCCGCCAGCAGGTTGGCCATCTTCTTGGTGAAGATCTCACCCAGCAGGGTTTTCAGCTCGCTGTTAGGGCGCTCGGTCTGTTGCTGTTGCAGCCAGCTGTGGGCGTCGTGGTCGGGCAGCAGGTTGATCTCCACCGTGTCGCCGGACTCCCAGTACGAGGAAATTTGCAAAATCGCCGGCCCGCTCAGGCCGCGGTGGGTAAACAGGATGTTCTCGCGAAAGCTCTGGTCGTTGCAGCTGACCAGGCAATCCACCGAGGTGCCAGACAGCTCTGCACACAAGTCCTTGAGCTGGTCGGTGATGGTGAACGGCACCAGCCCGGCGCGGGTTGGTAGCAGCTCATGACCGAATTGTTTGGCGACTTGATAGCCGAAACCGGTCGCGCCGAGGGTTGGAATCGACAAGCCGCCCGTGGCAATCACCAACGACTCGCAGCGCAGCTCACCCAGCGTGGTCTGCAACTGGTAACCACTGTCGACTTTGGCGATCTCCTGGATCGAGGTGTCCAGGTGCATCTCCACGCCCGTCTGGATGCACTCGTCGAGCAGCATGCCGAGGATGTCGCTGGATTTGTTATCGCAGAACAGCTGGCCGAGCTTTTTCTCGTGGTACGGCACGCCGTGCTTGGCCACCAGGCCGATAAAATCCCACTGGGTGTAGCGCGCCAGGGCGGACTTGCAGAAGTGCGCGTTGTGCGAAAGGAAATTGGCCGGCTCGGTGTACATATTGGTGAAATTGCAGCGGCCACCGCCGGACATCAGGATCTTCTTGCCGGCCTTGTTTGCATGGTCGATCAGCATCACCTTGCGCCCACGCCCGGCGGCGGTCAGTGCGCACATCAAGCCTGCGGCGCCGGCGCCAATGATCACAACTTCGGTCGAGCGCACAGCAATGTCCTCACAAAATATCGATCTGAAATGCAATCAAATGTGGGAGCTGGCTTGCCTGAGATGAGGGCGGCCCATTCAACCTATTCAGTGAATGTGCCACCGCTATCGCAGGCAAGCCAGCTCCCACATTTTGATCTCTATATAGCTTGAGAGCTTTACAGGATCCGCACGCGCAACGAACGGCCTTTGATCTTGCCGTCATTCAAACGCTGCAATGCCTGCTTGGCGATCCCGCGCTCCACGGCCACGAATGCCTGGAAATCAAAGATCGCGATCTTGCCAACCTGGGCCCCCGGAATGCCAGCATCACCGGTCAGCGCGCCGAGGATGTCGCCTGGGCGAACCTTGTCTTTGCGCCCGGCAGCAATGCACAGGGTGCTCATCACCGGCAGCAACGGACCACCGCTTTGCGGCTTGAGGTTGTCCAGTTGGTCCCAGTTCAACGGCGACTTCTGCAACTGCTCGATCGCCTGGGCGCGGTGCGCTTCGGACGGTGCCACCAGGCTGATCGCGATGCCGGTCTCACCGGCGCGCCCGGTACGGCCGACGCGGTGGATGTGGATTTCCGAGTCGCGGGCCAGTTCGACGTTGATCACCATGTCCAGCGAGTCAATGTCCAGGCCACGGGCGGCCACGTCGGTGGCAACGAGCACCGAGGTACTGCGGTTGGCGAACATCGCCAGCACCTGGTCACGGTCGCGCTGTTCCAGGTCGCCATGCAGGCCAACGGCGGAAATGCCCTTGGACGTCAGGTGATCCACGGTTTCCTGCACTTGCTGCTTGGTAAAGCAGAACGCCACGCACGATGCCGGGCGGAAGTGCGCCAGTACCTTGGTCACGGCGTCCATGCGCTCTTCCGGCGAGATCTCGTAGAAACGCTGCTCGATCTGGTCGTCGGAGTGGAAGGCTTCGGCCTTCACTTGCTGCGGCGCGCGCATGAATTTCGAGGCCAACTGCTTGATGCTCACCGGGTAGGTGGCCGAGAACAGCAGGGTCTGGCGGCGCGGCGGGGTCTTGCTGATGATGTCTTCGATGGCGTCGTAGAAGCCCATATCGAGCATGCGGTCGGCTTCGTCGAGGATCAGCGTGTTCAGGCCGTCGAGTACCAGCGAACCCTTGCGCAGGTGCTGCTGGATACGGCCCGGGGTGCCGACGATGACGTGGGCGCCGTGTTCCAGGGAAGCGATCTGTGGGCCGAGGGACACGCCGCCGCACAGGGTCAGCACCTTGATGTTGTCTTCGGCACGGGCCAGGCGACGGATTTCCTTGGCGACCTGGTCGGCCAGCTCACGGGTCGGGCACATCACCAGCGCCTGGCAGCCGAAGTAGCGCGGGTTGATCGGGTTCAACAGGCCGATGCCGAACGCGGCGGTCTTGCCGCTGCCGGTCTTGGCCTGGGCAATCAGGTCCAGCCCTTTGAGGATCACCGGCAAGCTTTGCGCCTGGATCTGCGTCATCTCGACATAACCCAGCGAGTCGAGGTTAGCCAGCATGGCGGCGGACAGGGGCAAAGTATTAAAAGCGGTGGCGATGGTAGTCACGGGACTGGCTCTGCAAAACAAAATGTCGCGCAGTGTACCAGCCTCGTGGGAATTTCCCTGCAAGTTCTAGACGAGAAGCCTGTTAATGCTCGATGTGCTGCTCCGGGCTGGCCACACGTTTGCCGTCTTTTGGCGACAATTGCAGGAAGATCGCCGCCGCCAGCATCGCCATGATGCCCACGGTGAGGAAGGTCAGCTGGAAGGCGCCGAGTACGCTTTCCACACCATCGTTGCCGGTTTCGGCCGTAAACCCACCCAGCAATGCACCGGCGCACGCCACCCCGAGGCTGAGCGACAGTTGCGCCACCACCGATAGCAAACTGTTGCCGCTGCTGGCCTGGGCGTCATCAAGGTCGATCAGGGTCACGGTGTTCATGGCGGTGAATTGCAGGGAGTTGATCGCGCCCAGCACCGCGAGCATCCCCAGCAGCAGCGGGTACGGCGTGTTTTCAGTGACCAGCCCCATGCTCGCCAGCATGATGCCTAGCGCCAGGGTGTTGCCGGTCAGCACGATGCGGTAGCCCAGGCGTTCGATCAGCGGCCTTGCGACGGACTTGGCAAACATCGCCGCCGCCGCCAGGGGTAACATGCTCATCCCGGCTTCCGACGGCGAATAACCCAGCGCTACCTGCAACAGCAGCGGTACCAGGAACGGCAGGGCGCCGCTGCCCAGGCGCGCAAACAGGTTACCGAGAATGCCCACGGCAAAGGTACGGGTCTTGAACAGCACCGGCGAAAACAACGGGTTATCGATATGCCCGGCGCGTAGCCAATACGCCGCGAGGCAGGCAAACCCGCCGAACAGCAGCAACATCACGCGCAGGTGCGGCAGGTGCAATTCGCCCAGGCCTTCCATGGCGATGGTGATCAGCACCATCGCGGCGCCAAACAACAGGAAGCCGATCCCATCGAATCGCGTGCGCTCACTGCCGCGCAGGTCGGGGATAAATTTCCACACGGCGTAGCAGCCGATCATGCCCACCGGCAAGTTGATCAAGAAGATCCAGTGCCAGGTCAGGTATTGCACCATCCAGCCGCCCATGGTCGGCCCGAGCAACGGGCCGAGCAGCCCGGGGATGGTAATGAAGCCCATGATACGTACCAGTTCGGAGCGGGGGTACGCGCGTAACACCACCAACCGTCCCACCGGCAGCATCAGCGCACCGCCCAACCCCTGGATCACCCGTGCGCCCACCAGCATGCTCAAGCTGCTGGACAAGGCGCACAGCAGCGAGCCAATGCTGAACAGCATGATTGCGCCGAAGAAGATTTTCTTGGTGCCGAAGCGGTCGGCGATCCAGCCCGAGGCCGGGATCAGCAAGGCGACGGTGAGCATGTAGGCGATCACCACCCCTTGCATGCGCAGCGGGTTTTCCGCGAGGTCCCGGGCCATGGCCGGCAGTGCGGTGTTCAGGATCGTCCCGTCCAGCGACTGCATGAAGAAGGCAATCGCTACTACCCACGGCAGCCAGCGGGCGGTCTTGGCATCAAGCGGAACGCGGTTGGGCATGGAAAACCTTTTGTTAGCAGGCTATGTGTTGGCGATTATGCGCCATCCGTCGCTCCTTTTCCCACCAGGAAATCCAGCAGTTCGCGGTGCACCGCCACGGCGGCTTCGCTGGACTCGAGGTCGAGCAAATGCCCAGTATGTTCGGCCACAGCAAAGCTGCTGCGCCCCACGTAGTGCTTGAATAGCTGCGCCTCGGCGGCGGGGGTGTATTCGTCCAGCGCGCCGTTGAGGAAGTGCACCGGTGTTTCAATCTGCTTGAGTGCCGGCAGGTAGTTGCCATCACCCAAAGCCAGTACCTGGTGGATATGAAAACGCGCCTGGCGATATTCGGTGGTCGCCATGCTCGACAGGTGCCGATGGTTGTTGCGCTTGAGCCGAGGTGACAGGTATTTGCCCACGGTTTCATTGAGCAAGTGGCCGACGGCAGACTTGTCGTCGGCCTCGATCAGTACGCGTACACGCTCCACATAGTCGAGCATGGCTTGGTTGAGGTTGGGCGCCAGGGCCATCACTACCGAGCTTTCGATGGAGGGTGGGTTGTGCGCCAGGGTCAGCAGCGTGGAGATACCGCCCCACGAGGCCGACACCAGATGGTTGACCTGGAAGCGCTCGACCAGGGCGCGCAGGATTTGCACCTCGTTGTCCTTGGTCACCAGGTCGAGGTCAGTGTTGTGCTCGCGTGAGTAGCCGGAGAATGGCAAGTCGAACAGCAACACATTGAAGTGTTCCGCCAGGCATTTGCTGGTGCGCGCAAATGAGCGCGTGGTGGACAGCGCACCGTTTACCATCAGTACGGTCTTCTTTTCCGAATCGTTTCCTAGCTGCTCAACATGAACGTTGTAGTGCTTGAACAGCTTTTCAATGACAAAACTTCCATGGTTCATGTCAACGCTCCAGCTTGCCGTTTACCAGGCAAGGTCATGCATCACGTGCGGGCACGTGGGGTGGTTGGCGGGATGCCACCAACCGTTATAACGGGGAATCTGGAGGCGAACAACCGGGCAAGCGGCCAATTTTCGGAGGATGAGACGGTTCTTCCAGGCGCAAGGAAATTACCTGTCGGACACAACGCCCCAGCAGGCAAGCGGGGATATTCAAACCAGGATCAATGCAACCGGGGCGCTTTCCCAATCCGAGTTGGCAAGTCGTCTCCTAATGCCCCACAGATCCATATGACCATCAACGACGGCAACCGAATGCCTGGCGTCGGCGAGCGTGCCGATTGCACCGTTTTTCAATGCCTCCACCGTGCCCCGGCGAAAGTGCTGCTTGAGCCCCAGGCGCGTTAACGCTTCGCCAGGGTGTTCACCGTCGTTGAGTGTCTGCATCGCGGCGTCAAAACTGCGCACGGCCCGGCCGTCATTATTTTCGAGCTGGGCGCGCTTTGCGCTGGCGGCATACAAAAAAATCGCATGCTGCAAGACCGTGCCCCTGCCGAGGAATCCTGCTTTGTCTCCTGCCTGCCTAAGCTCTTCATGGGTGAGGGAGACACTGACGTTGTCTTTCATCAAGATCTCGTAGCCTGCTGGGGTCTTTGTCACCTGGTTGAAAATCCCCCTCGGGTGACTGCCGAACTTGACCATTGCCGCTTTGATGGCAGAGACGGTGACACAATTTCCCTCGGCGACTTGAAAGAAGTCGCCCCATATATTTTTGGGTCGAATACCCGAATCGGTCACGGAGCGGGGTGGGATGGCTGGGTTTTCATCTCCTTGAGTGTAATAAGCCTCGTACTGACCGTTGTTCATGTGGCGGTTATTGACGCGACTATTGTCGTAGGGGATGGCGAAGTTTGAGTTAACAGGCGAAGCGATGTTGAGCTGCATAAGTGAGTGGCCCATGAATGATGTTGGATTGAGAGACCTTGGCATAACCGTTGATTACACGAGTTGGTACCCATGTGTTTGGGTTGCACCTTGCTCGGGCAGTATTTTCCCTTCTTTGGCCAATAGGCCGTCCTGGAATAACCCGCCGGCGTTGCTTCCAATCATCAACACCAGGCCCTGTGCATCACCCGCCCGCTCTACGTATTTAATGGAGCGAGTGACGCCCATGCCTTCCAGAATGTTTTTGACGGTACGACCGTGAAGGTTGCCCTCCAGTGCTGCCTCGAAACTGAGCCCGAAGGAAGGGCGGGGCGGTTGAAGTTGTTGGCGCTTGATATACGCAGCGAAGATGAAATGTGCATCCTTGAGCAGCCCTTCGTCCTTGCCCAGGAATAACGACTGCTCACTGGCAAGTTCCAGTTCCGCGCGGGAGAGCTGCAGTTCAAATCCATCCCTGAAAGTGACCTGGTAACTATTGTCTGTGAACGTCACGCGTGAAAAGACATCGGTCGGGCTTTGCCCGAATCGGGACATCAGTAGCTTGATGACATCGGCATGAGTGGCTGTCTCGCCTTGGAAGCCATAAGGCCTTTGTGTGTGGAACCCCAGCAAGGGGTCATCGGGTTTCTGTCCGTTCCTTTTTGAAGACAGGTCAGGAAGCGCCTTGGCGGTCTCAACCTCGGCATCGGGCTCAGGATCCAGCTCGAAGGTGAACGGTTTAACGGCGGCAGTGGGGGCCAGGGGCGGCGGTGAGCGGGGCGGCTCCTTGAGTACTATGAAACTCTCTATCCATTTGGGCACCGGCTGCTTATGCCCGTACGATTCCATGGCGCCGTCCTTTATCATGCCGCGCTTATGCCCGAACACTTTCATGGCCGGCACGGCGACCTGGTTTCCAGCGGTCTGAGACCACACGTGTTGCAGCTGGTAGCCGAGTCCCAACAGTGTCAGGGCCGCATGCCCGCCGATGCCGTCGTCGGCTGCTTGCAGCGTCGCCCCGAAACTCTTTTTATGCAGGTCGATGCGATAGCCAATTTTTTCCTGATCGAGTTCGGCTTCGACGTGTTTGCGCTTAATCATGACTGCAAACATAAAGCGTGCGTCTTTTACCATCCCCGCGTCATTGCCTGAGAACTTCGCATAGTCTCCTGCCTGCGTTAACTCTTTGTGGGAGATATGCAGTT
This sequence comes from Pseudomonas sp. 58 R 12, assembly GCF_900005865.1. NCBI lineage: Bacteria > Pseudomonadati > Pseudomonadota > Gammaproteobacteria > Pseudomonadales > Pseudomonadaceae > Pseudomonas > Pseudomonas sp. 58 R 12. The sequence continues at coordinate 164,074 of NZ_CVTP01000016.1, read as the reverse complement.
TGAAGCCATCCTTCATGGTGATGTTGTAACCCTGTCCGGTGGCGGCTACTTCATCGAAGACACTCAACGGGCTTTGGCCGAGTCCCGACATGGCGGCTTTGATTCCCGCCACCCAATCATCGTGGTCGTCAGCGCCCATAAAGGGATAATGCTCATACGTTGCATACAACCCTGACCAGAGGTCATCGGGTGGCTGATGTTTGCCTTTATCAGAAAAGAATGTTTTTTCCGCTGGCGGAAACCGTGACGTGTCTGAAGTTGACGCGTAACGCTGATAAGTCATGGGAGCGTGCTGAAAGCGACTGGGTTGTGACGAGTAGCCGCTGAAGAGCGGTGATATTCCTAAGTGCATGGGCGTTCTCTGACCGATGGAGTGACGCTCAGTCAGTGGCCAGTGGCAGTGATGCGTTCCGGTTGCCTGTGAGGTGATGCGTTACCGGAGGTGAATGATCGGATATTTTGAAATAAGACTGTTCCGAGATGCAGGGGTGTTTGCCTATATCTCGATGCAGGAGAAATCCCTTGCAGGAGCCGGGATGCCGGTTCCTGCAAGGGATGGGTCTAGAGGGTCAGGGTCAAGCGTTTGATCAGGGCGCCCGGCAGCAGATTGGAAGCGGTGTTGCGCTGGCCATAGGTGCTGGCCGACAACAGCAGTTCCCGATCGGCGGTCAGGGCTTCCAACTGCGAGCCGAGCAGGTTGTAGACGCTGTCATCAAAGCGCATGGTGCTGACCGGCGCCTTGATCTCGCCGTCTTCCACCCAGAAGGTGGCGAAGCGCGTCATGCCGGTCAGGCGTGCCGCCGGCAGGTCCGAGTAGTTCAGGTACCACAGGTTGCTGATGTACAGCCCGGTGCCCAACTGCTTGAGAATATCGGCCTGGGCCAGGCTACCGGCAGCCATCTGCAAGGCGCTGGGCGATTCATCACTGCTCGCGCCATTGGTGCTCAAGCCGTATTCGGCAGCGCTGCGTGAGTTGACCAGTTGGCCATCGGCTTTCCCCGCCTTGATCAGCGTGACATCGCCGCGTGGGTAACCTTCGGTGGAAAACGCCTGGCTCAGGGAACCGCTGATCTGTTCAGCCACCGTCACCAGCGGGCTCAGGGACTGTTCGCCGGCATACAGCTTTTGCAGCGAGCTGCCCTTGCTGGCGATGGCCTGGGCGGAAAACCCGCCCCAGGTGATGAGGCTGATGATTTCTTCAATCGCCGCCGGGGCGAGGTAAGCGCGGTATTGTCCAGGTGCCAGCTTGTGCAGTGGGCGGCCGAGGAACTCAAGCTGTTCGCGGGCCTGCTGGAAGCGCGCGGCAAACTCGGCGCTGTCCCAGGTGTGTCCGGCGTAGCTGGCTTTCACCGCTTCGCCATTGGCGTGGAACAGGCTGAAATCGAAGTTGAAACTATTGGCCTGGTGCCAGCCGAAGGCGCCCGACGAACTGGCGAAGCCTCGGCTGATGGGGCCCGCCGCATAGAAACCGACCAGGTCGACGCCTTGCGCGGCCTGGCTGATCTCTTCCAGTACCTGAGCCAGTGCCGGCAGCGGTCGGGGGTGTGCGTTGTTGCTTTGCCAGGCGTTGTGGTTCAGCAACAGGTACGGATCCTGGGGCAGCAACGGCAGGGTTTCACGCAGCTGTTTCAGGCCAGCGGCCAAGCGTTGGCGGTCCAACTCCGGCTCGCCGGCGAGGGTGATGCCCAGGTCGGCGTGGCGGCCGTCGTTGATCAGTTTCAGGTTGACGCTGGCCTGTTGCACCTGGCCGGCCTGGCGCACCTTGGCGTGGTTGAAGCGTACGAACTCGGACGCTTCATCCGCATAGCCCAGGTGGAATTGTTCGCGATCGGTGATGGCGTGCTTGAGCCACTCCACCAATGCCTTGAAGTTGTTCATCAGGCGTCTCCCCCAAATACGTCGACATCACTGAATACGCAGGCGGGCGACGCATGGCCGACGCGGATCACCTGGTTAGGTTCGCCTTTGCCGCAGTTCGGTGTGCCCAGGACCTTGAAGGTGCTGGCATCGCCAACCGCACTGAGATTGCGCCAGAAGTGTGCGGAAATAGCCCGGTAGTTGGGGTTCTTCACCACACCTTTCAGCTCACCGTTTTCGATCAACTGGCCCCATTCACAGCCGAACTGGAATTTATTGCGCGCATCGTCGATGGACCATGAACGGTTGGTCGACATCAGGATGCCGTTTTCTATGCCGCCGATTAGTTGTGCAAGGCTCTTGTCGCCAGCTTCGATGTTGAGGTTGGCCATGCGGTCGATGGGTGCACGGTTCCAACTGCTGGCCCGGCTGTTGGCCACGCCTGGCATGCCGGAGCGGTATTGCGACAGCGCCCCGCCCAGCGGTTTGAGCAACCGCCCTTCGCGGATCAGGAACTGCTTGCTGGCGCGGGTGCCGTCGTCGTCATGGCGGTAGCTGGCGAGTTGCTCGGGGATGTCTGGGTCGAACGTTACATTGAGCAATTTGGAGCCGTATTGCAGATGGCCGAAGTCGCTGGCCTTCACAAAACTGGTGCCGGCGTAATTGCGCTCGTCCCCCAGAATGCGGTCCAGCTCCAGCGGGTGGCCGATGGATTCGTGGATCTGCAGGATCATCTGATCGGGCATCAGCAGCAGGTCGCGCGGGCCGTTGGGGGTGTTCGGTGCGAGCAGCAGTTGCAGGGCTTCGTCGGCGATGCGTGGCGCGGCACCGATCAGGCCGAAGCGGCTGATCACCTCAAAGCCGCCTTGTTGGCCGAAGTTGCTGCCGCCCAGGGTGCGGCTCTGGCTGTCATTGCCGTCATAGGCCGTGACGTTGACGCCGGGGAACACGAAGCGCTGGGCCTGACGCAGTTCGGCGCCCGCGTTGTTGAGGTAGATCTGCTCGACGTGGGTCAGGCCGAGGCTGACTTCCCAGTTCACCAGGCGCTCGTCCTTGGGCACGGCGGCGGATTCGTCACCCAGCAGTTGGTAACAGTCGCTCAAGGACGGGAAGGGTTGGTCAAGGTCGGGGGACAGGTAGTCCGCCACATCGCTGGAGACGTGCTGGTCGCGCAGGTCGAGCAGCGCGTGGGGCTTGATCAACCGGGCTTGCTGTTCGGCACGCGCAAGGGCGGCTTGCAGGCCAGGCAGGGAAATGTCGTGGGTCGCGGCGTAGGCTTCCACGCCATTGAGACGCACGGTGAGCATGGCGCCTTCGTCGTGGTTCAGGTGGGGTGGTTCGGCGACGTTCTTGCGTACGGCCAGGTAGTGGCCGGACTCGCGCACGTAACGCAGGGAGAAAAATTCGGCGGTGGTGCGCAGGGCACTGAAATGCTGTTTGAGTGTGGCGTGGTGGTCGAACATGGGGCCTTCCTTGTGGGCGGCTCGTCGCGGGCAGGCAGACAGAGTAGCTGATCAAGGAGAGGTTTTGCAGTGAATGGTCGGGCCCCTTCGCGAGCAAGCCCGCTCCCACATTTTGACCGTGTGAACCCGATCAAATGTGGGCGCGGGCTTGCTCGCGAAGGGAGCACCGCGGTGTATCAGTTACTGCGCAGTCGGGCCCACTTCACGCATCGGCTTGCCACGCACCGGCGCATCGCCTGCCACGTAGTAGTCGGCGGTGCTGCGCGGCAGCGGCTGGCGGCCACGGATCTTGTCGGCGATTTTCTCGGCGATCATGATCGTCGGCGCGTTCAGGTTGCCGGTGGTGATGATCGGCATGATCGACGCATCGACCACACGCAGACCCTGCATGCCATGCACGCGGCCTTCGCCATCCACTACAGCCATCTCGTCGGTGCCCATCTTGCACGAGCAGGACGGGTGGAACGCGGTTTCGGCGTGCTCGCGGATGAACTTGTCCAGTTGCTCATCGGTTTGCACGTCGATGCCCGGGCTGATTTCGCGGCCACGGTACGGGTCCAGCGCCGGCTGTTGCATGATTTCACGGGTCAGGCGGATGCCGTCGCGGAATTCCTGCCAGTCCTGCTCGGTAGCCATGTAGTTGAAGAGGATGCTCGGGTAGTCCCGTGGGTTCTTCGACTTCAACTGGATGCGGCCGCGGCTTGGCGAACGCATGGAACCCATGTGCGCTTGGAAACCGTGTTCTTTTACGCCGTTGCTGCCGTTGTAGTTAATCGCGACCGGCAGGAAGTGGTACTGGATGTTCGGCCATTCGAATTCCGGGCGTGAACGGATGAATCCGCCTGCTTCGAACTGGTTGCTGGCGCCGATGCCGGTACCGTTGAACAGCCATTCGGCACCGATCGCCGGCTGGTTGTACCAGAGCAGCGACGGGTACAGCGACACCGGTTGGGTGCACGCATATTGCAGGTACAGCTCAAGGTGGTCCTGCAGGTTTTCGCCGACGCCCGGCAGGTCGTGTACCACCGGGATGTCGAGGCTTTCCAGCAGTTTGGCCGGGCCAACGCCGGAGCGTTGCAGCAGTTGCGGCGAAGCGATTGCGCCGCTGCACACCAGCACTTCCTTGCGAGCGCGGGCTTCAACGCGCTCTTCGGCTGCGCCGATCAGGTAACGCACGCCAACCGCACGCTTGCCTTCAAACAACACTTTGTCGGTGAGGGCGTGGGTGACGATGGTCAGGGTCGAACGCTTTTTAGCCGTGTCCAGGTAACCGCGCGCGGTGCTGGCGCGACGACCGTTAGGCGTCACGGTACGGTCCATCGGACCAAAGCCTTCTTGCTGGTAGCCGTTCAAGTCTTCGGTACGCGGGTAACCGGCTTGTACGCCAGCCTCAACCATCGCGTGGAACAGCGGGTTGTTGCCGGCTTTAGGGGTGGTCACGCTGACCGGGCCATCGCCGCCGTGCCAGTCGTTCGGGCCGATGTCACGGGTTTCGGCTTTGCGGAAATACGGCAGGCAGTCCAGGTACGTCCAGTCTTCCAGACCTGGCAGTTTCGACCAGTTGTCGTAGTCCATGGCGTTACCACGGATGTAGCACATGCCGTTGATCAGCGAAGAACCACCCAGTCCCTTACCGCGACCGCATTCCATGCGACGGCCGTCCATGTGTGGCTCTGGATCGGTCTCGTAGGCCCAGTTGTAGCGGCGGCCTTGCAGCGGGAAGGCCAGGGCGGCTGGCATCTGGGTACGGAAGTCAAGACGGTAGTCGGGGCCGCCGGCTTCCAGCAGCAGAACGGTGACGCCTTCGTCTTCGGTCAGACGGGTCGCCAGGGTGTTACCGGCGGAACCGGCACCTACAATGATGTAATCGTATTCTTGGGACATAAATGCACCCTCTATTGAGATGGTCAGGAGAGGCGAGGGCTTCGCACTCATCGCGGGCAAGCCCGCTCCCACAGGGGAACGCATTCCAAATGTGGGAGCTGGCTTGCCTGCGATGGCGGCCTCGCAGGCAACACCAGGCTCGGGTTTAGAACACCGAGGCGTAATCGCCCAGCTCAACCTGTACCGATTTGATGCGGGTGAAGTTGTTCAGCGAGCTGATCCCGTTCTCACGGCCCACACCGGATTGCTTGTAGCCACCCACTGGCATCTTGGCGTCGGACTCGCCCCAGGCGTTGATCCAGCAGATACCCGCTTCCAGTTGATGAATCACGCGGTGGGCGCGGTTCAGGTCCTTGGTAACCAGGCCGGCAGCCAAGCCGAAGTCGGTATCGTTGGCGCGGCGGATCACTTCTTCTTCGGTCTCGTAGGTGAGGATGCTCATCACCGGGCCGAAGATTTCTTCACGCACGATGACCATGTCGTCGGTGCAGTCGGTGAACACCGTTGGGGCCACGAAGGCGCCTTTGGCGAAGTCGCCGTCGGTCAGGCGGTCGCCGCCGCACAGCAGGCGGGCGCCTTGCTCTTTGCCCTTGGCGATGTAGCCCAGCACGCTTTCCATGTGGGCAAAGCTGACCAGCGGGCCGAAGTTGGTGTTGTCGTCTTCCGGGTTGCCAACGCGGATACGTGCAACACGTTCAACGATCTTGGCTTCGAACGCCGCCTGCAGGTGTTTGGGTACAAACACGCGAGTGCCGTTGGTGCAGACCTGACCGGAGCTGTAGAAGTTGGCCATCATCGCGATGTCAGCCGCGCGATCCAGGTCGGCGTCTTCGAACACGATCAATGGCGACTTGCCGCCCAGTTCCATGGTCACTTCTTTCAGCGAGGAGCTGGAAGCGCTGGCCATGACTTTCTTGCCGGTGTCGGTGCCGCCGGTGAACGAGACTTTCTCGATGCGCGGGTGCTCGGTCAGCCAGGTGCCGACTTCACGGCCGCTGCCGGTCAGTACGTTGAACACGCCAGCCGGAACGCCGGCTTCGGTGTAGATCTCGGCCAGTTTCAGGGTGGTCAGCGAGGTGACTTCGCTGGGCTTGAAGATCATCGCGTTACCGGCGGCCAGGGCCGGTGCGGATTTCCACAGGGCGATCTGGATCGGGTAGTTCCACGCGCCGATACCCGCGACCACGCCCAACGGCTCGCGGCGGGTGTAGACGAACGACGTGTCGCGCAGTGGGATCTGCTCGCCTTCGATGGCCGGCACCAGGCCTGCGTAGTATTCCAGTACGTCAGCGCCAGTGACGATGTCGACGTACTTGGTTTCGGAGAAGGATTTGCCGGTGTCCAGGGTTTCCAGGGCGGCCAGTTCATCGTTGCGCTCGCGCAGGATGTCGACGGCACGGCGCAGGATGCGCGAACGCTCCATGGCGGTCATCGCCGCCCAGATTTTCTGGCCTTTTTCGGCGCTGACCACGGCACGTTCAACGTCTTCTTTGGTTGCGCGTTGCACTTGGGCGAGAACTTCACCGTTAGCCGGGTTGATGGCTTCGAAGGTGGCATCGCTGCCAGCGTCGCTGTAGCCGCCGTCAATGTAGAGTTTTTGCAGTTCGAAACGGGCCATAAAGTCCTCGCAAGTGCATAAGTGGTTGGCGTTAACCGCCGAAAAGTGAGCCATAAGGGTGTGGCAACACTGAGCGGCAGCAGTTCAGGGGTTGAGCGGTTATGTGTGCTCTAACTCACCTGCTTGGCCAATTGGAAATCCATGTATTCGTAAGCGATCCGTTGCGCCTGTTCCGTGTCGAAAGCGTCTCCCGACAGGGCGCCGCGCAACCATAAACCGTCGATCAGGGCTGCCAGGCCTCTGGCTGCTTTGCGTGCGTGCGGCAGTGGCAGCACTCGGCGGAACTGGCAGCACAGGTTGGAATACAGACGTTGATCGTTGATCCGCTGCAACCTGTGCAATGACGGGTGATGCATGCTGGTGGCCCAGAAGGCCAGCCAGGTTTTCATTGCCGGTCCGTTGACCTGGCTGGCGTCGAAGTTGCCCTCGATGATCACCCGAAGGTGCGCCCGTGGGCTGTCGTCCTTCAGCGCAAGCCTGCGTTCGTGGACGTTCTCGATCAGCGCGTTCATCAAATAGCGCATCGTCGCTGCAATAAGGCCGTTCTTGTCCTTGAAGTAGTGACTGATGATGCCGTTCGAGACGCCGGCCAAACGGGCGATCAGCGCAATGCTGGCATCTCCCATCCCGACCTGATCGATCGCCGTCAGCGTGGCTTCGATCAACTGCTGGCGGCGTATGGGTTGCATACCGACCTTGGGCATGTAGCACCTCTCCTTAGGCCTGCCGACGAGCGATGAACGTTCGTCGACTTGAAGGCCAGTCTATTTTGTTTTGATTGAACGTTCAATCAACAAAGAATAAGCTCTGCGACAAATGGTCGCTGCCTACAGGTATTTCCTACAAATGGGCGGCGACATCTGACACCTGCGAAAACCCCTGAAACGGGCCATATATGGGCCTGGCACCGCCTCGGCGGGGCACAAGGATTTTCGGGGTGTCTTTATAACACCCGTCCGTCGACTGCCGAAAAATCGATGTTCCGGGATAACCGTTGCCTTGTGTTTCTCTCTCGCACTGCCCGGAGCATCTGCGCCATGAGTTCTGCCTCTCTTATAAAGACCCCGCCGGAAAAGGTCAGGGTCAACGGTTGGGTGTTCTACACCTCCACCGCGCTGATTCTGCTGTTGACTGCCATCCTGATCATCGCCCCGCAGGAGGCCGGGCGCATGCTCGGCATCGCCCAGGCCTGGCTGTCGAAAAGCTTCGGCTGGTATTACATGGTGGTCATCGCCGCCTACCTGGTGTTTGTGGTCGGCCTGGCGTTTTCGTCCTATGGCAAGTTGAAACTGGGCAGCAAGGACGACACCCCGGACTTCAGCTACGGCGCCTGGGCCGGCATGTTGTTCTCGTCGGGTATTGGCATCTCGCTCCTGTATTTCGGCGCTTCGGAGCCGCTCGACCACTACTTCAACCCGCCTGAAGGCGCAGCGGCCAGCAATGGCGCCGCTCGCCAGGCGTTGCAATTGACTTTCTTGCATTGGGGCCTGCATGGCTGGGCGATCTATGCCCTGGTCGGCCTGGCCGTGGCGTACTTTGCCTACCGTCACAACCAGCCGCTGGCCTTGCGCTCGGCGCTGTACCCGCTGGTGGGCGAGCGTTGGGTGAAAGGCGCGGCCGGCCACGCGGTGGACGGTTTCGGTATGTTCGTGACCCTGCTCGGCCTGGTGACCAACCTGGGGATCGGCGCGATGCAGGTGTCGTCCGGGTTGGAAAACCTGTTCGGCATGCAGCACAGCAACACCAACCTGTTGATCGTGATCATCGTGATGAGCACGGTGGCGACCATCGCTGCTGTGTCGGGCGTGGAGAACGGCATTCGCCGCCTGTCCAACCTCAACATCGTGCTGTTCAGCGGGTTGCTGATTTTCGTGCTGTTGTTCGGCCCCACCCTGCACTTGCTCAACGGCCTGGTGCAGAACACCGGTGACTACCTCAACGGCATCATCCTGAAAACCTTCGACCTCTACGTGTACGAAGGCGACGCCGACAAGACCGAACGCTGGATGGGCCTGTGGACGCTGTTCTATTGGGCCTGGTGGATTTCCTGGGCGCCATTCGTGGGCATGTTCATCGCGCGTATTTCCCGTGGTCGCACGGTGCGTGAACTGGTCGCCGGCGTGTTGCTGATCCCGCTGGGCTTTACCCTGGCGTGGCTGTCGATCTTCGGCAACTCGGCGTTGGACCTGGTGCTGAATCACGGTGCGGTGGAACTGGGCAAGACGGCGTTGGAGCAGCCGTCGATGGCTATCTACCAACTGCTTGAGCATTACCCTGCGTCGAAAATCGTCATCGGGGTGTCGATCTTTGTGGGCTTTGTGCTGTTCCTGACCCCGGCGGATTCTGGCGCGGTGATGATGGCCAACCTTTCCTGCAAAGGCGGCAATGTGGACGAAGACGCGCCGCATTGGTTGCGGATCTTCTGGTCGGCGGTGATCACCCTGGTGACTATCGGCCTGCTGTTTGCCGGCAACTTCGAAGCCATGCAGACCATGGTGGTGCTGGCGGGGCTGCCGTTCTCGGTGGTGCTGATCCTGTTTATGTTCGGCTTGCACAAAGCCATGCGCCAGGACGTGGCGATGGAACAGGAGCAGGCGCAATTGGCCGAGCGTGGCCGCCGTGGTTTCAGCGAGCGTTTGACCGCGCTGGACCTGCAACCGAGCCAGGGCACCGTGCAACGCTTTATGGACAAGCACGTCACGCCGGCGCTGGACGAAGCGGCGATTGCGTTGCGTGATCAGGGGCTGGAAGTGCAGACGTTGCTGGGTAAATCCAAGCGGTGCATCGGGGTGCGGATCGAGATGGAGGAGGGCAACCCGTTTGTTTACGAAGTGAGCCTTGATGCTTATTCGTCGGCGCCCAACGATGTGCCTGAGGAGGAGCGTACGCGTTACTACCGCGCCGAGGTTTACCTGCACAACGGGCCTCAGGAATACGACCTGATGGGCTTCACCCAGGAACAGATCACCCGGGATGTGCTCGATCAGTTTGAAAGCCATCGGCAACTCCTTGGCCGGGTCTATAGCTGATAGTTGAAACGAGCGGCGCCCTCACTGGCACCGCTTTCTTATGTCGTACATAGATCAAAATGTGGGAGCGGGCTTGCTCGCGAATGCGGTGTATCAGTGGCAGATGTGCTGACTGACACACCGCATTCGCGAGCAAGCCCGCTCCCACATTTGCTTTGCGGTGTGGCTTAACCCAGGTTTTTGCCTAAGAGCGCGTGATACAACTCACTGTCCCCCAGAATCCCCACCACCTTGTCATTGTCCCGCAACACCAACTTATTCCCCGTGTGATAGCGAATCTGCAGTGCATCACGCATGCCGATGTTCGAGTCCACCAGCGTCGGCACTCGACCCAAACCTTCCACCGGTTGCCCCGGCGCCCAGTTCTGCAGGTTCAACGGCGTGCCATTCTGGCGTGCGCCCTTGATGACGTTGCCTTCAGTCAGGTCCAGCCACGAGTCACCGCCCGGGTCCAGGCTGATCGAGCCGTTGACGTGGGTGCAGTTGTCCACCGTGCGCATCAGGCTGCGACCGCACAACACATTCAGCGGGTTGGTATGCGCGACAAACGTGCGCACATAGTCGTCCGCCGGGTTCAGCACGATCTCTTCCGGCACGCTGTACTGGATGATCTTGCCATCCTTCATGATCGCGATTCGGCTGCCCAGTTTGAGCGCCTCATCAAGGTCGTGACTCACAAACACGATGGTCTTGCTCAGCTTGCGCTGCAGCTCCAGCAATTCATCCTGCAAGCCTTGGCGGATCAGCGGGTCGAGCGCGGAGAAGGGTTCGTCCATCAGCAGGATATCGGCGTCCATTGCCAATGCGCGGGCCAGGCCAACGCGTTGCTGCATGCCGCCGGAGAGTTCGTCCGGCTTCTTGTTGCGCCACTGGGTCAGGCCCACCAGCTCGAGTTTTTCATCCACCAGCTTGCGCCGGTCTTTCTCCGGACGACCCTGCATTTCCAGGCCGAAGCTGATGTTCTCGCGCACGGTCAGCCAAGGCATCAGGGCGAACTTCTGGAACACCATGGCGATGCGTTTGGTGCGCATCATTTTCAGCTCGGCGGGCGTGCAGGACGCGATGTCGATCTGGCGTCCTTCATGCTCCACGAACAATTGGCCACGGCTCACGGTGTTGAGGCCGTTGATGCAGCGCAGCAAACTGGATTTGCCGGAGCCGGAGAGACCCATCAGCACGCAGATCTCGCCTTTCTCGACATCCAGGCTGGCTTTTTCAACGCCGACAATCTGCCCGGTCTTTTTCAGGATCTCGTTACGGCTCATGCCCTGGTCCAGCAGCTTGAGCGCTTCGCGTGGGTCTTTGGAGAAGATTACGTCGACATTGTCGAATCGGATAATGCTCATGCATCACCCCCTACTTTAGCGTCGGGTTGTTTGCAGATGCGGTCGAGCATGATCGCCAGCAATACGATTGCCAGGCCGGCTTCAAAGCCCAGGGCAATGTCCGCGGTGTTGAGTGCGTTGACCACCGGTTTGCCGAGGCCGTCGGCGCCGACCAGGGCCGCGATTACCACCATCGACAACGACAGCATGATGCATTGGGTAATGCCGGCGGCAATGCTCGGCATGGCGTGGGGCAGTTCAATGCGCGAGAGCAACTGACGGCGCGAGCAGCCAAAGGCCTTGCCGGCGTCCATCAACTCTTGCGGTACGTCTCGGATACCCAGGTAGGTCAGGCGGATCGGTGCGGCAATCGCGAATACCACCGTGGAAATCAGCCCAGGCACCACACCCAGCCCGAAGAGGGTCAGGGTAGGGATGAGGTAGACGAAGGTCGGTACGGTCTGCATCAGATCGAGCACCGGCCGCATCATGGTGTAGAACATCGGTTTGTGCGCGGCAACAATGCCCAGCGGCACGCCGATGACCACGCAGACCAGGGTGGCGAACAGCACTTGCGCCAGGGTCTCCATGGTTTCCTGCCAGTACCCCAGGTTGAGGATCAGCAGGAACGAGGCGATGACAAAAACAGTCAGTCCCCATTTACGTTGAATAAAGTGAGCCAACAGCGCAATCAGACCGATCAATGCCAGCGGATTGAACCAGGTCAGCGCGAACGTCACGCCGTGGATCATCGTTTCCAGTGTCGATGCGATCGCGTCGAAGTAGTTGGCACCGTGTTGGGTCAACCATTCAACGAAGGCAGCGATGTACTGGCCTAGTGGGATTTTCTGTTCAGTCAGCATGGTAGTGAATGTCCACATGCGAAGAGGGAAAACATCCCGGGGCAGCGCACCGCCCCGGGGTCAGCGGTTGCTATTTGGCGAGGTAAGCTTTCACGGCGTCGAGCCCAGGTTTGCCGTCAACGGTGGTGACACCGGCGAGCCAGGTGTCGAGTACTTGAGGGTTTTTCTTCAGCCAGGCTTTCGCGGCGGCGTCGGGTTTCATCTTGTCGTCCAGGACATTACCCATCAGGGTGCTTTCCATGTTCAGGGTGAACGACAGGTTTTTCAGCAACTGGCCAACGTTGCTGCATTCCTGCGTGTAGCCCTTGCGAACGTTGGTGTAGATGGTGGCCTGGCCGTAGTTGGGGCCGAACGAATCGTCACCCCCGGTCAGGTACTTCATCTTGAAACGGGTGTTCATCGGGTGCGGCTCCCAGCCGAGGAACACGATGGCCTGGTCGCGCTTGGTCGCGCGTTCAACCTGGGAGAGCATGCCGGCTTCGCTGGACTCGACCACTTTGAAACCGGCGGTTTTCAGGCCGAAGGCGTCTTTGTCGATCAGTGTCTGGATGGTGCGGTTACCGTCGTTGCCCGGCTCGATACCGTAGATCTTGCCGCCCAGCTCATCCTTGAATTTGGCGATATCGGCGAAGTCCTTCAGGCCTTTGTTGTACAGCGCTTCCGGGACCGCGAGGGTGTATTTGGCGTTCTCCAGGTTGGCGCGCACGGTTTCCACGGTGCCGGCATCACGGTACTGCTTGATGTCGTTTTCCATGGTCGGCATCCAGTTGCCGAGGAAAATGTCCATGTTCTTGCCGTCGGCCAGTGACTTGTAGGTCACCGGTACCGAAATCATCGTGGTGCGTGGCTTGTAGCCCAGGCCCTTGAGAATTTCGCTGGTAGTCGCGGTAGTGACGGTGATGTCGGTCCAGCCGACATCAGAGAAGTTGACGGTCTGACATTGTGCCGGTTCTGCAGCATGCGCCACGACTGGCAAACTCAGCATGGCGGCCAACAACAACTGGGGTGAACCTTTCATCTGGGTAGACTCCTGTGTTTTTTCTGGCGGCATCTGCCGCGCTTTATAAGTGTTGCGGTTGGTGCGTGCGACAACAGCTCTGGCACGGTGCCTTGCAAACGAGTCGAGACTGATCATGTACCAGTGAAAATCTGACGCCTACAGGGGGCGTCGTATCCAGTACAGGGATGGTCGTATCCAGTGTCGGTGACGTCGCTTACAGATTTTTCACGAGGCAAAACTGCAGTTTTTGCCCATCTGCACCGTTAAAAACGGCCAAAACCAGTGATCGTACGCAAGCGACGCTCGTGAGCATGAGTGCGTCGGTGTGAGACGCCGTGACGGCCAGTAAAAGCTTGATGATGCCGCCATCTGGGCGATCTGAGCGTAGCAGCTCCTTGGTGTCCGGCCTGCTCACCTGCGGAGTTCCACGTTAATGGCTATCAGCGTTTTCGACCTGTTCAAGATCGGCATCGGGCCTTCGAGTTCTCACACCGTCGGCCCCATGCGCGCCGCGGCGTTGTTCGTCCAGGCATTACGTGGACGTGAACTGTTGGAACAGGTTCGCCGCGTCGAAGTTCAGCTGTACGGATCCTTGTCGGCCACCGGCATCGGTCACGGCAGCGATACTGCGACCATCATGGGCCTGATGGGCGAATGGCCGGACGCAATTGATCCGTCGCAAATCGGCGGCCGTATCCACACCCTGCGCGAGACCGACACCCTGTTGCTGGACGGGCGTTTGCCGGTGCCGTTTGTGTGGGCGCGGGACATGCGCCTGCTCGACGAAAACCTGCCGTTCCATCCCAACGCCATGACCCTGGTGGTGCACGGCGATAACGGCGAACTGCACCGCGATACCTACTATTCAGTAGGTGGCGGTTTTGTGGTGGATGAAGCCCAGGCGCAAAGCGGCGTGGCCGATATGGACCGTACCGAGTTGCCTTACGACTTTTCCAGCGCGGTGGAGCTGCTGCAGTTGTGCAAGACCCACAACCTGCGCGTTGCCGAGTTGATGCTGGCTAACGAAAAAGTTTGGCGCTCTGAAGAAGAAATCCGCAGCGGCCTGATGAAACTCTGGCGCGCCATGCAGGATTGCGTGGAGCAGGGCCTCAAGCACGAAGGCATCCTGCCTGGCGGCCTGAACGTGCGGCGACGCGCCGCCAAGTTGCATCGCAGCCTGCAAGAGTTGGGTAAGCCGAACGTGATCGGCTCGACCTTGAGCGCCATGGAGTGGGTGAACCTGTTCGCCCTGGCGGTGAACGAGGAAAACGCCGCCGGTGGGCGCATGGTCACCGCCCCCACCAACGGCGCGGCGGGGATCATCCCGGCGGTGCTGCACTACTTTATGAAGTTCAGCGAGGAAGTTACCGAAGCCAACGTGGTCGACTACCTGCTCGGCGCGGCGGCGGTGGGGATCCTGTGCAAGAAGAACGCCTCGATCTCCGGTGCCGAAGTGGGCTGCCAGGGCGAAGTAGGCTCGGCCTGCGCGATGGCCGCCGCCGGGCTGGCGGAGATCCTCGGCGCCACGCCGGAGCAACTGTGCAACGCGGCCGAAATCGGCCTGGAACATAACCTCGGCCTCACCTGCGACCCAGTGGGCGGGCTGGTGCAAGTGCCGTGCATCGAGCGCAATGCGATTGCCGCGGTGAAGGCGATCAACGCCGCGCAGATGGCGCTGCGCGGTGATGGGCAGCACTTTATCTCGCTGGACCGGGTGATCCGCACCATGCGCGATACCGGAGCGGATATGCATGACAAGTACAAAGAGACGTCGCGGGGTGGGTTGGCGGTGAGTGCTGTGGAGTGTTGATGGTTTTGTAGTGAGCGGGCTTGTCGAATCGTCGCACCGCCCGCGCTGGGTGGCGAAGCCGCCCCAATAAAGGCACCACATAGTGTCAGTTAATACCGAGTCGCCTGATTTTAGGGCGGCTTCGCCACCCAGCGCGGGGCAAGCCCGCTCACTACAAGTGAACACCCGAACCAAAAACGCCACCTTTTAGCGCGTCGCAAACAGATAAGTAGCCTCCAAACGATTCCGCGCCTGACCACCTGTCACCCGTGCTTGTGGTGACAGACGTTTCCCACACCCGCAAAGCGCCTTCCCACAAGTGCTACCGAACTGCTCACAGCCCTTGAGCAGGTTCGCTCCTACGACTAATTCCGGCTATATCCGTACGTGCTGCGCGGGCTTATTTAGACGCGTCATGAGGTCGTTTTTAGGAGTTATTGGACGGCCATTCAATTTTAGGCATGGCATTTGCTCTATCCATTCAAAGCCTCTCGCTCCGTTTTTTACAGGCAGGGATGAAGAGCGCCATAACAAGAGCCTCGCCTGAGGCCATCACCCGCTTTGTGTGAGGAGATACCGCGATGACGTCGTTCAACTCAGGGGCCCAACCCCAGAACCGTGCGCCTCAATCCATCGGCTTTTTGCTGCTGGACAATTTCACGCTGATTTCCCTGGCGTCCGCAGTCGAACCCCTGCGCATGGCCAACCAGCTCTCCGGCCGCGAGCTGTATCGCTGGACGACCCTGAGTGTCGACGGAAACCAGGTGTGGGCCAGCGACGGTCTGCAAATCACGCCCGACGCCTCCATGCACAAAGCCCCGGCCCTGGACACGGTGATCGTCTGCGGCGGCGTGGGTATCCAGCGCACGGTTACCCGTGAGCATGTGTCGTGGCTGCAAAGCCAGGCGCGCCAGTCCCGGCGCCTGGGCGCGGTGTGCACTGGCAGTTGGGCCCTGGCCTGCGCCGGTCTGCTCGACGGCTTTGATTGCAGCGTGCACTGGGAATGCCTGGCCTCGATGCAGGAAGCCTTCCCCCGCGTGGCCATGAGCACACGCCTGTTCACCCTCGACCGCAACCGTTTCACCAGCTCCGGCGGCACCGCGCCGCTGGACATGATGCTGCACCTGATCAGCCGCGACCACGGCCGTGAACTGTCGGCCGCGATCTCGGAAATGTTTGTCTACGAACGCATTCGCAACGAACAGGATCACCAGCGTGTGCCACTCAAGCACATGCTGGGCACCAACCAGCCGAAGCTGCAGGAAATTGTCGCGCTGATGGAAGCCAACCTGGAAGAACCGATCGACCTGGACGAACTGGCGGTATACGTCGCCGTGTCCCGTCGCCAGTTGGAGCGGTTGTTCCAGAAGTACCTGCACTGCTCTCCGTCGCGCTACTACCTCAAGCTGCGCCTGATTCGCGCACGGCAGTTGCTCAAGCAAACGCCGATGTCGATCATCGAAGTGGCGTCGGTATGCGGGTTTGTATCCACGCCGCACTTCTCCAAGTGCTACCGCGAATACTTCGGCATTCCGCCACGGGATGAGCGCGTTGGCTCCAACACCACCCAACAGGTGGCGATGATGCCGATTCCGCAGGCATTGGTGTTGTCACCGTTGTCGGGGCCGATGTCGGCGTTGAGCCAGGCCAGGAACGAGTCGACTTTCGCCAGCGTAAGGCTCTAGACCGAGTCGCCTGCATTCGCGAGCAAGCCCGCTCCCACATTTTGATTTGTGAACACAGTCAAATGTGGGAGCTGGCTTGCCTGCGATAGCGAACTATCAGGTGCCCGAGTTCTGCTTGAACTGCACCAAAGCCGGCAACAACTGCTTGTCGATCGCCTGCCGCACCGCCGGCAAGATCGTCGCGCTGCCGGTGTACATCTGCTCAACCATGCCCTTGAGTGCCTTGGCCCGCGCCGGGCTCAAGCCGCGCACCGCACACTCGCAGGCCTGCTCGGCGGTGGCACCACTGGACACTTCGAAACCCAGCGAGCGCAGTTGGCCCAGCAGGTCATCCTGGTCAATCAAATCCGCGTGCATCATGACGTTTAATCCTGGTGAGTGAAGCGGGGTTCGACCTTGATTCTGGTAGTCGCTCAAACAGTCGGCAAGGGCAGAATGCGCGAATGCCTCGTATGGCTATGAATGTGTCGTTTTCGGGTCATGCAGCGAAGGCACTTACCGGCACACTGAACCCAGGCACACAGCTTGACGGTTTGGTCACCCTCGAGATGTACCGCTCACACAAGGCACTTGCGCCCCGATCCAGTCACGGCTGGTCGGGGCTTTTTTATCGGCCCGGCAAACCGATGACGCGGCCGAGCAGGGCAGGCCTGGGCAGCTCGCCCTGTGCCGCGATGAGGGATGAGAGCCGCGCCAGCGTGGCCTCGGTGAACGGCGTCGAGCGCGGACCGGCGAGGTCGACATGCAGCAACATCTGTTCGTTGCCGGCCAGCTCTTTCTCATCCCCGGCTGAATGCAGGCTGTGATAGAGGTGCAGGCGCTTGGCGTCGTGGGCGATCAGTTGCGTGCGTACCTCGACGTCGGCGCCGAGCTTCACTTCGTGCAGGTAGTTCAGGTGCAACTCCAGGGTGAACAGTGAGTGACCGCTGGCTTCGCGGTTTTCACTGGTAAGCCCCAGGGTGTCCATCAGCGCGTCGGTGGCGTAGCTGAAGATCAGCAAGTAGAACGCATCGCGCAGGTGGCCGTTGTAATCCACCCAGTCAGGCTGGATTTTGGTCGTGTAGGTCATCAGAGCAGGCATCACATAAATTCCGAAGATGTACGCGGTCAAAAATGTGGGAGCTGGCTTGCCTGCGATAGCGGTGGTGAGGCTTACATCGCTATCGCAGGCAAGCCAGCTCCCACATTGGTTATTCGGCGAAGCTCATGCCGTGCTTGGCCTTAGTGGTTTTCACCGCGTCCAGCACCGCCAGCAGGCAATCATCACGATAGCGCTCCAGCGCAGAAATGCTGTGTTTACCCAGCTGATCGCTGGTGCCATCGACCACATCGTCAATCAGCTTGTCGGTCAGTTCCGGCGCCGGTAGGTAAGTCCACGGCAGTTGCAACGCCGGGCCGAACTGCGCCATGAAGTGCCGCATGCCGGCATCGCCACCCGCCAGGGTGTAGGTCAGGAAGGTGCCCATGAACGACCATCGTAGCCCCGCGCCAAAGCGGATGGCGTCATCGATTTCGCCCGTGGTGGCCACGCCGTCATTGACCAGGTGCAGCGCCTCACGCCACAGCGCTTCCAGCAGGCGGTCGGCGATAAACCCAGGCACTTCCTTGCGCACATGCAAGGGCCGCATGCCGAGGGATTCATACACCTTGATTGCCGCCTGAATGGCCTCAGGCGCAGTGTTCTTGCCGCCGACGACTTCCACCAGCGGCAACAGGTAAACCGGGTTGAACGGGTGGCCGACCACGCAACGCTCAGGGTGAGTCGAGCTCTCGTAGAACTCGCTTGGCAACAGGCCGGAGGTACTCGAACCAATCAACGCATTCGGCTTGGCTGCCGCGCTGATCTTGCTGTGTAACGCCAGCTTCAGCTCCAGGCGTTCCGGGGCGCTTTCCTGGATGAAGTCGGCGTCTTTCACGCACGCTTCGATAGTGTCGACAAAGCGCAGGCGGTCCTGGGACGCGCCCGGTGCCAGGCCTTGTTTCTCAAGGGCGCCCCAGGCGTTGGCGACGCGCTTGCGCAGGGCGGCTTCGGCACCGGGCGCCGGGTCCCAGGCGATTACATCCAGGCCGTGGGCCAGGGCGCGGGACACCCAGCCGCTGCCGATAACGCCGCTGCCGAGGGCGGCGAAGGTTTTGATGTCAGTGATAAAACGCATGGGAAATTCCTAAAGAGTTCGGTGATCACCTGTGGGAGCTGGCTTGCCTGCGATAGCGGTGTGTCAGTTGATGTATTTGACGGCTGACGTACCGCAATCGCGGGCAAGCCCGGCTCCCACAGGGTTTTGTGGTGTTTGGGAGTCAGCCGCGTTTGGTCAGGCCCATCTTGATTCGGCCCTCCGCCGGGGTCATGACCCGAGCACCCAACCGGCTGAGGATTTCACTCGCGCGCTCCACCAGTTGCCCGTTGGTGGCGAGCACGCCTTTGTCCAGCCACAGGTTGTCTTCCAGGCCTACCCTCACGTTGCCGCCCAGCAGCACCGCTTGCGCGGCCATTGGCATTTGCATGCGACCGATGCCGAAACCGGCCCACACCGCGTCGGCGGGCAGGTTGTCGACCATGGCTTTCATGGTGGTGGTGTCGGCCGGCGCGCCCCAGGGAATGCCCAGGCACAGCTGGAACAGGGGGTTGTCGAGCAGGCCTTCCTTGATCATCTGTTTGGCAAACCACAGGTGACCGGTGTCGAAAATTTCCAGTTCGGGCTTAACGCCCAGCTCTTGGATGCGCTTGGCGCCAGCCCTTAGTTGCGCCGGGGTGGACACGTAAATGGTGTCGCCATCGCCGAAGTTCAGGGTGCCGCAGTCCAGGGTGCAGATTTCCGGCAGCAGCTCTTCCACATGGGCCAGGCGGGTCAGCGGGCCGACCAGGTCGGTGTTGGGGCCGAACTCCATCGGGTGCTCGCCGCCGCCGATCTCCAGGTCGCCGCCCATGCCGGCGGTGAGGTTGACGATGATGTCGATGTCGGCCTCACGGATGCGTTCCATCACTTCGCGGTACAGGGCCACGTCACGGCTGAACTTGCCGGTCTCGGGGTCGCGCACGTGGCAGTGGACCACGGTGGCGCCGGCCTTGGCGGCTTCCACCGCAGCGGCGGCGATTTGTTTAGGGGTGACCGGCACGTGCGGGCTTCTGCTGGTCGTGTCGCCAGCACCGGTGAGTGCGCAGGTGATGATGACGTCATGGTTCATGGGGCGGTTCCTTACAGGCGTAGTGGTGCCGTTCGCAGCCGCTTGTGGCTGCGAAACGGTGATTGAATAGGGGTTACTTGCTGGTCAATTGCAGGTTGGCCGCAGCCGGTTTGCCATCGAAGGTGGTCACACCTTCCAGCCAACGAGCCTGGTCTTGCGGGTGATCCTTGAGCCACTGTTTGGCGGATTCGAGGGCGTCCTTGTGATCCAGCAACGGCTGCATCATCCGGCTCTCGTCGGCGGCGGTGAAGGTGAGGTTGGTCAGCAGTTTGTGCACGTTGGGGCACTGCTCGGCGTAGGTGGGTGCGGTCACGGTCCACACGGTCGCCATGCCTTCGTTCGGGCCCAGGGCGTCGTCGCTGCCGGTGAGGTAAGTCATGGCGACGTTGACGTTCATCGGGTGCGGCGCCCAGCCAAAGAACACTACGGCCTCCTTGCGGCGTACCGCCCGGTCGACGGCGGCGAGCATGCCGGCTTCACTGGATTCCACCAGTTGGAACTTGCCCAGGCCGAACTGGTTCTTGGCGATCATCGCCTTGATCTGCGTGTTGGCGCCTGAGCCGGGCTCGATGCCGTAGATCTTGCCGCCCAGCTCTTTTTCGAATTTGGCGATGTCGGCGAAGGTTTTCAGGCCCTTGTCCGCCAGGTAGGTCGGCACGGCGAGGGTGGCGCGCGCGTCTTCCAGGCTCGGTTTGTCGAGGACCTTGACCTGCTTGGCGTCGACGAATGGGGTGATGGTCTGGGTCATCAGCGGGTTCCAGTAGCCCAGGAACATATCCAGGCGCTGGTCGCGGATGCCGGCAAAGATGATTTGCTGAGAGGCGCTGGTCTGTTTGGTCTTGTAGCCGAGGCCGTCGAGCAACACTTGGGTCATGGCGCTGGTGGCGATTACGTCGGTCCAGTTCACCACACCCATGCGCACGTTCTGGCAGGACGCCGCATCGGCGGCCATTACGTGGGTGCTCAAGATGGCGCTGGCGCTGAGTGCGAGCACGCAGCGGCGGATCAGTCGGTTCATGGTGGATCCCTCGGCAGGTCGTTATTGTGGGGGCCGGCGTCTTTGTGCGCCGTGGGATCACGTTACGTAGCTTTGGGGGCGACAAAACGCACGGCGGCGACCCGCTCTTGCACTGCAGCGACCTGTGCTCTTGAATGGCCCGTTGAACTGGCGTATCACAGTGAGCACGCTGCCCGTACTACGAGAGCGCCACCATGTCCCAGGATTTCTACTTTCTGCTGATGCCGGGTTTTTCGGCCATCGGGTTTATCTCCGCGCTGGAGCCGCTGCGAGTGGCCAACCGCTTTCGCGGCGAGTTGTACCGCTGGCACATATTGAGCGCGGACGGCGGCGCGGTGCTGGCGAGCAATGGCATGTCGGTCAACGCCGACGCCGCGTTGGAACCGCTGAAAAAAGGCGCGACGTTGTTGGTGGTGGCGGGCTTTGAACCCTTGCAGTTCGCCACGCCCACGCTGGAACACTGGCTGCGCCGCCTCGACCATGACGGCGTGACCCTCGGCGCCATCGACACCGGCGCCTGCGTGCTCGCCGAAGCAGGTTTGCTCGACGGTCACCGCCTGACGCTGCACTGGGAAGCCATCGACGCGTTCAAGGAATCCTACCCGCAGCTCACAGTGACCCAGGAACTCTTCGAAATCGACCGTCGCCGTATCACCTGCGCCGGCGGCACCGCGTCCATCGACCTGATGCTCGACCTGATCGCCCAGGCTCATGGCTCGGAGCTGGCGATCCAGGTTTCCGAACAATTCGTGCTCGGCCGTATCCGCCCACGCAAAGACCACCAGCGCATGCAGATCGCCACGCGCTACGGCATCAACAACAAAAAACTGGTGCAAGTGATCGGCGAGATGGAGCAACACACCGAGCCGCCCCTGAGCACATTGGCGCTGGCCGACGCGATCAACGTAACGCGGCGTCAGCTGGAGCGCCTGTTTCGCCTGCATTTGAACGACACCCCGAGCAACTTCTACCTCGGCCTGCGCCTGGAAAAAGCCCGGCAGTTGCTGCGCCAGAGCGATCTGAGTGTGCTGGAAGTGAGTATTGCCTGCGGGTTTGAATCACCGTCGTATTTCACGCGGAGTTATCGGGCACGGTTTGCGAAATGCCCGAGGGAGGATCGGCGACGGGAGGTGGTTTGACGGCTGATTATAGTCAATTATACTCGTGACTATAATTTATAGCCCTTTCCATAATTGAGTATAAAAGCATGTCCAAGAACAGCGGCTTTGTGTTCCGCCGCCCCGACCTGGCAAGCAGCATTGCCGATGGCCTGGTGGGGGCTGGTATTCAGGATTTCACCTCTGGCCTGTTTCTCGCGGCGCCGCGTCGCACGGGCAAAAGTACTTTTTTGCGTGAGGACCTTGTACCTGAATGCCAGGCGCGTGGTTGGCTGGCGGTGTATGTCGACCTGTGGGCCGACAAGGAAAAAGACCCCGCCGACCTGATCTCCAGCGCCATTGCCGGTGCCCTGGTGCCGTTTGAAAAGGGCATCCGCAAACTGGCCAAGAATATCGGCATTGAAAAGCTCAGCTTCCTACGCACCTTGTCCTGGGATTTCACCAAGCCGCAATTGCCTGCAGGCGCGACACTGACGCAAGCGCTGGAGCTGCTTCACAGCGCTGCCGAGAAAACCGTCGTGCTGGTGATCGACGAAGCCCAGCACGCGCTCACCACCGAAGCGGGTGTTAACGCGATGTTTGCCCTCAAGGCCGCCCGAGACCAGCTCAACCAAGGTCGTGAAGGCGAGGGCAGCGGGTTGCGCCTGGTGTTCACGGGGTCAAATCGCGACAAGCTTGCCCATCTGGTATTAGGTAAAAGCCAGCCGTTCTTCGGGTCCAGCATCACGCCATTTCCACTGCTGGGCAAAGCATTCACACAGGCCTACACCGTGTACCTCAACGGCCTTCTGGCCAAGACCAACCAGTTCAATGCGGCCGACATCGATGAAGCGTTCGAGCTGGTGGGCCGTCGCCCGGAAATGTTGCGCACCATTATTGGTGAAGTGGCATTGGAACTGGGGGAGGCGAGCAATCTCGGCCAACTGCTGCACAGTCGCGCCGAACTGCTGCGCGCCGGCGTTTGGACCGAATTCGAAAGTGCCTGGAACGCCCTCACCATTCCCCAGCGTGCGGTGCTGGAAGTGATGGTGGAGCGCTCCCAGAACAACGAACCGTTCGCGCCGTTTACCGACAGCACCATCACGGCCGTCAGCAAGGCGTTGGAAGACATGGGCAGCGACGTAGTGCCGGGCACCCAGACCATTCAGGCCTGTATCGAGGCCTTGCGCGATAAAGAGCTGGTATGGAAGTCGAGCCGGGGGGGCTATGCGCTGGAAGACAAATCCTTCGGGGATTGGCTGCAGCACCGGCGCCGTACAGCTGCCTGAAGAACACAGAGATCAAATGTGGATTTTTAGTGTGGCTTACTTCTTGACCAGTGCCGAACACGCCGCCTTGTACGCCTCATGCTGATATTTGTTCAGCGTCACCGGCAAGTCAAAGGTGTGCTTCTTGTTCTGTGCATTGATGGTCTGCGGCGACAACAGCGTCACCTCAACACCGTCCAGCAACTGAAATACCCCTTCAATCTTGAACGTGGTCGGGCCACCGGCGAATTCGCCTTTCTTGCTGCGCTTCTTGATCGCGATACGTTCGATAGCATTTGACTGCACAAACGCCTTCACCTGAGCGGCGAAGGCTTTGACGTTGGCCGCTTCATCGTCGTCTTCAAGGGCGATTTTTTTCGTGGCCAGAGCGATGTGAGTCAACACCTGGTTGTCCAGGGCGGCGACGGCGATGATGGCTTCGCTGCCTTTGATTTCGATGCCGCAGATAGTCATGTTCAAGCCTATGGGGATGAGAGGGTGTCAGTAATGCCGATCTTCTTCTTTGTGCTGGTAGATCCGGTGCACCGTCCAGAACATTAGCATCAAGCATAAAATCATCAGGCCAGCACTTGCGCTCATGATGTAGAAATTGGGCGAGCTCGATTTGAGGTTTGCCTTGATGTTATGCACTGTCGGAAACCACTTCGAATACACCACTGGCACCGGGCCGCCCACTACGTAGCCTGGGTCGTCAACGTAGCTGCTGTTGTTCACCATGCCTTCTTCGCGTTGGCCGTCATGGGTGAACGTGTAATAAACGTTGGTGCTAGAGGCTCGGGGGCCAACACTTTCAAGCTGGGTGATCTGCCCCATTGTTTCTACGGGCGCCGCTTTGATCAAGGCGTAGGGTGCGCCCCGGTCCTTGGACAGAAATAGCATCAGGCAGAGTACGAGCATGAAGAAAAACAGCAGCGTGGCGCGCGTGAACAGGAAGTCCCGTTGCGCTTCGCGTGGGTAGTACATGTGAAGTCCTTTTCAAGGGTGTTAAACGATAAAGCCTGCTTATTCCTGCCCAATCGACTCCAAAAACTCCGACCGCTCATCACTCATCCGCGCCAGGCAGTCATTCTGCGCAATCGCGTACGCCTTGGTGCCGTTCACCGCCGGAAAGGTGTCCACGGCGCAATCGGCGTCGCGTAACTTTTCCCACTTCTGTTGGGCATCCTTCAGACGAGCGGTAATGTCCGCCAGCTTGGTCTTGTCGCTGCCGTAGGTCGAAGCCATGCGTTCCAACAGGCCCTGATAGTTATCCTTGAGCAACTGATCGGCGGTGGTTTTATTGTAAGTGGCGCATTCCAGGGTTTGCTTGTCGTTTTCGATGCCGTCGCACGGCGTGCTGTCGGTGTCTTCGGCGGCGTGGACGCCGGTTGCGATGAGTGCCAAAGCCAGGAAAATCGATTTCATTGCGCCGTCTCATATCAGGTAATGGCTGAATTCTGGCCCAAGCGTAAGACAAATAACAGCCGCCAGTCAGACACCTCTTAACAGCCTTTGTCGTGGATTGACGCTTTCGGCAATTCCCCTGTCGTTTTTGCACCCGGCTCTGTCGGCCCCTGGGCATATGCTGGCCCCAAAGCGCCGGCAGACGATTCGGCGCATGAATCGCCAATAAGGGGACGCCTGATGAGCCCAGCCGAATTGCACGCCGACAGCATCGTTATCGACGGGTTGATTATTGCCAAGTGGAACCGCGACCTGTTCGAGGACATGCGCAAAGGTGGCCTCACCGCTGCCAACTGCACGGTGTCGGTGTGGGAAGGCTTCCAGGCCACCATTAACAACATCGTGGCCAGCCAGACCCTGATCCGTGAGAACAGCGACCTGGTGATACCGGTGAAAACCACCGCCGATATCCGCAAAGCCAAGGAGCAGGGCAAGACCGGCATCATCTTCGGCTTCCAGAACGCCCATGCCTTTGAAGACCAGCTTGGCTATGTGGAAATCTTCAAGCAGCTCGGCGTCGGCGTAGTGCAGATGTGCTACAACACCCAGAACCTGGTGGGCACCGGTTGCTACGAGCGCGATGGCGGCCTGTCGGGCTTTGGTCGCGAAATCGTGGCCGAGATGAACCGCGTCGGGATCATGTGCGACCTGTCCCACGTGGGCTCCAAGACCAGCGAAGAAGTCATCCTCGAATCGAAAAAGCCGGTGTGCTACTCCCACTGCCTGCCGTCGGGCCTTAAAGAGCACCCGCGCAACAAGTCCGATGAAGAACTCAAGTTCATTGCCGACCACGGTGGTTTTGTCGGCGTGACCATGTTCGCGCCATTCCTGGCCAAGGGCATCGATTCGACCATCGACGATTACGCCGAAGCCATCGAATACACCATGAACATCGTCGGCGAAGACGCCATCGGCATCGGCACCGACTTCACCCAGGGCCATGGCCAGGATTTCTTCGAAATGCTGACCCATGACAAGGGTTACGCGCGCCGCCTGACCAGCTTCGGCAAGATCATCAACCCGCTGGGCATCCGCACTGTGGGCGAGTTTCCCAACCTCACCGAGACCCTGCTCAAGCGCGGTCACCCTGAGCGTGTGGTGCGCAAGATCATGGGTGAGAACTGGGTCAACGTCCTCAAGGACGTCTGGGGCGAATAAGCCACCGCACTGTCGCGGAACATCAACACAACGAATTTTCTGGAGTTAAGTTTCCATGGCCAAGATCGCCCCGCAATTGCCTATCGAAGTCGACAGCGAAACCGGTGTCTGGACCTCCGACGCCCTGCCGATGCTGTACGTGCCACGCCATTTCTTCGTCAACAACCACATGGGTATCGAAGAAGTCCTCGGCGCTGACGCCTACGCCGACATCCTTTACAAAGCCGGCTACAAGTCCGCCTGGCACTGGTGTGAAAAAGAAGCCGAATGCCACGGCCTGGAAGGCGTCGCAGTGTTCGAACACTACATGAAGCGCCTGTCGCAGCGTGGCTGGGGCCTGTTCAAGATCCAGGACATCGACCTCGACAAAGGCACTGCCAGCGTCACGCTTGAACACTCGGCGTTTGTCTACGTGTACGGCAAGGTCGGGCGCAAGGTCGACTACATGTTCACCGGCTGGTTTGCCGGTGCCATGGACCAGATTCTGCAGGCGCGTGGCAGCCAAATCCGTACCGTCGCCGAACAAGTCTACGGAGGCTCCGAAGAGGGCCACGATGACGGCCTGTTCACCGTCAAGCCGTTGTAAGCCGAGGACCGTGCCATGGCTTTCGAAGCAATGTTTGCGCCGATTCAAATCGGCAAACTGACCATCCGCAACCGCGTGCTCAGTACCGCCCACGCCGAGGTGTATGCCACCGACGGCGGGATGACGACTGACCGCTATGTGAAATATTACGAAGAGAAAGCCAAGGGCGGCATCGGCCTGGCGATCTGCGGTGGCTCCTCAGTGGTGGCCATCGACAGCCCGCAGGAGTGGTGGAGCTCGGTCAATCTGTCCACCGACCGCATCATCCCGCACTTCCAGAACCTGGCTGACGCCATGCACAAGCATGGCGCCAAGATCATGATCCAGATTACCCACATGGGCCGTCGCTCGCGTTGGGACGGTTTTAACTGGCCGACCCTGATGTCGCCGTCCGGCGTGCGTGAGCCGGTGCACCGCGCTACCTGCAAGACCATCGAACCGGAAGAAATCTGGCGCGTGATCGGCAACTACGCCCAGGCCGCGCGTCGTGCCAAGGCCGGTGGCCTCGACGGCGTGGAACTGTCCGCCGTGCACCAGCACATGATCGACCAGTTCTGGAGCCCACGGGTCAACAAACGTACCGACGAATGGGGTGGCACCTTTGAAGGGCGCATGAAGTTCGGCCTGGAAGTCCTGAAAGCCGTGCGTGCCGAGGTCGGTGACGACTTCTGCGTGGGCATGCGCCTGTGCGGTGACGAGTTCCACCCGGACGGCTTGTCCCATGAGGACATGAAGCAGATCGCCAAGTATTACGACGACACCGGCATGCTTGATTTTATCGGCGTAGTGGGTTCGGGGTGCGACACCCACAACACCCTGGCCAACGTTATCCCCAACATGAGTTATCCACCGGAGCCGTTCCTGCACTTGGCCGCCGGGATCAAGGAAGTGGTCAAGGTCCCGGTGCTGCACGCGCAGAACATCAAGGACCCGAACCAGGCCACGCGCATCCTCGAAGGCGGTTATGTGGACATGGTCGGCATGACCCGTGCGCACATCGCCGACCCGCACCTGATCGCCAAGATCAAGATGGGCCAGATCGACCAGATCAAGCAGTGCGTCGGCGCCAACTACTGCATCGACCGCCAGTACCAGGGCCTGGATGTGCTGTGCATCCAGAACGCCGCGACCTCCCGTGAATACATGGGCGTGCCGCACATCATCGAGAAGTCCACCGGGCCCAAGCGCAAAGTCGTGGTCGTGGGTGCCGGCCCGGCAGGGATGGAAGCCGCGCGCGTCGCCGCTGAACGTGGCCACGATGTGACCCTGTTGGAAAAGAAAGAATTTATCGGCGGGCAGATCACTACCGCCTCGAAAGCGCCGCAACGTGACCAGATCGCCGGTATCACCCGCTGGTTCCAGCTGGAGTTGGCACGCTTGAAAGTCGACTTGCGCCTGGGCGTGGCCGCTGATGCCGAGACCATCCTCGACCTGCGCCCGGACGTGGTGGTGCTGGCGGTGGGCGGGCATCCGTTTATCGAACAGAACGAACACTGGGGCGCCGCCGAAGGCTTGGTAGTGAGTAGCTGGGACGTGCTCGACGGCAAGGTTGCGCCGGGCAAGAACGTGCTGGTGTACGACACCATTTGCGAATTCACCGGCATGTCGGTGGCGGATTTCCTGGCGGACAAAGGCTGCCAGGTCGAGATCGTCACTGACGATATCAAGCCCGGTGTGGCCATCGGCGGTACGTCATTCCCGACCTACTACCGCAGCATGTACCCCAAGGAAGTGATCATGACCGGCGACATGATGCTGGAAAAGGTCTACCGCGAAGGCGACAAGCTGGTGGCGGTGCTGGAGAACGAATACACCGGTGCCAAAGAGGAGCGGGTGGTGGACCAGGTGGTGGTGGAAAACGGCGTGCGTCCGGATGAAGCCCTTTACTACGGGCTCAAGGACGGATCGCGCAACAAGGGCCAGATCGACGTTGAAGCCTTGTTCGCGATCCAGCCGCAGCCGTGCCTGAGCGAGGCGGGCGAGGGCTACTTGCTGTTCCGCATTGGTGATTGTGTGGCGCAGCGAAATACCCACGCTGCGATCTACGACGCCCTGCGCCTGTGCAAGGATTTCTGACGAGGTGAACTCGGCCCAATGTGGGAGCGGGCTTGCTCGCGAAGGCGGTGTGTCAGTCGATACATCCGGTGGCTGACCCACCGCTTTCGCGAGCAAGCCCGCTCCCACATTGGGGGCCAGTTTCACAGTAGACCTGTATGGTCTTTGGGAGCTTCACCATGTTGAACACCTTGCTTCCCATTTTATTATTCGCAGCCCTTGGCCTTGCCGTCCTCGGCGCCCTGCGCCGGGTGAACATGTGGCGCCGTGGCCGCGCCTCCAAAGTCGACCTGCTCGGTGGCCTGCTGGCCATGCCCAAGCGCTACGTGGTCGACTTACACCACGTGGTTGCCCGCGACAAATACATCGCCAACACCCACGTCGCCACGGCGTTGGGCTTTGTGCTGTCAGCGCTGCTGGCGATTCTGGTGCACGGTTTCGGCCTGCATAACCGCATCCTCGGCTATGCCCTGCTGTTGGCCTCGGTGCTGATGTTTGTCGGCGCCACGTTTGTCTATCTGCGCCGCCGTAACCCGCCGTCACGCCTGTCGAAAGGCCCTTGGATGCGCCTGCCGAAAAGCCTGATGGCGTTTTCGGTGAGCTTTTTCCTGGTGACGCTGCCGGTGGCCGGGATCCTGCCGGCCGACTTCGGCGGCTGGCTGTTGGCTGCGCTGCTCAGTGTGGGCGTGCTGTGGGGCGTGTCGGAAATGTTTTTCGGCATGACATGGGGCGGCCCGATGAAGCACGCCTTCGCCGGTGCCCTGCACCTGGCCTGGCACCGCCGCGCCGAGCGCTTTGGCGGTGGCCGTTCCACCGGTTTGAAGCCGCTGGACCTCGGCGATAAAACCGCGCCGCTGGGCGTGGAAAAACCCAAGGATTTCACCTGGAACCAACTGCTCGGATTTGACGCCTGCGTGCAGTGCGGCAAGTGCGAAGCCGCGTGCCCGGCCTTCGCCGCCGGCCAGCCGCTGAACCCTAAAAAGCTGATCCAGGATATGGTGGTCGGCCTGGCTGGCGGCACTGATGCCAAGTTCGCCGGCAGCCCCTATCCAGGCAAACCGGTAGGCGAGCACAGCGGCAACCCGCACCAGCCCATCGTCAACGGCCTGGTGGACGCCGAAACCCTGTGGTCCTGCACCACCTGCCGCGCCTGCGTGGAGGAGTGCCCGATGATGATCGAGCACGTGGACGCCATCGTCGACATGCGCCGCTACCTCACCCTGGAAAAAGGCGCGACTCCGAACAAGGGCGCCGAAGTCCTCGAGAACCTGATCGCCACCGATAACCCGGGCGGCTTTGCACCGGGCGGTCGCCTGAACTGGGCGGCGGATCTGAACCTGCCGCTGCTCAGCGAAAAGGGCAGCGCCGAGGTACTGTTCTGGGTTGGCGACGGTGCCTTCGACATGCGCAACCAACGTACCCTGCGAGCGTTCGTCAAAGTACTCAAAGCGGCCAACGTCGACTTTGCCGTGCTTGGCCTGGAAGAACGCGACAGCGGCGACGTGGCGCGGCGCCTGGGTGATGAAGCGACCTTCCAGTTGCTGGCCACGCGCAATATCCAGACCCTGGCCAAGTACAGCTTCAAGCGCATCGTTACCTGCGACCCGCACAGTTTCCATGTGCTGAAAAACGAGTACGGCGCCTTTAACGGCAACTACCTCGTGCAACACCACAGTACGTTCATGGCCGAGTTGATCGGCGAGGGCGCGTTGAACCTGGGCCAACACAAAGGCAACAGCGTGACCTACCACGACCCATGCTACCTGGGCCGCTACAACGGCGAGTACGAGGCGCCGCGCCAAGTGCTGCGGGCGTTGGGCATTGAGGTCAAAGAGATGCAACGTTCGGGCTTCCGTTCACGCTGCTGCGGTGGCGGCGGCGGTGCGCCGATCACCGACATTCCCGGCAAGCAACGGATTCCGGACATGCGCATGGAAGACATCCGCGAAACCGGCGCCGAGCTGGTGGCTGTGGGCTGCCCGCAGTGCACGGCAATGCTCGAAGGTGTAGTCGAGCCGCGCCCATTGATCAAGGACATCGCCGAATTGGTGGCCGACGCTTTATTGGAAGACGCCGCGCCTGCCACTTCGCCGACTAAACGCCCTGTCCAACAAAAGTCTGCGGAGGTGCATTGATGAGCGACATTATCCGCCGCGACCCACGGGCCGAATGGATCGCCCGCAACCGTCTGCACCCGCTGCACGCGGCGATGCAGCCGGTGCAACACAGTTGGATGGGGCCTAACGGCGTCATCCGCAAGAACGTCCACGGTGTTGGTTTTATCGGTCCCAACGGCATCAAGCGTATCGACCGCAGCGGCGCCCAGCAGGGCGGTGCGGCCAAGCGTACGGCAGCGGTGGAAGTGCAGTTGCCACTGCATCAGGTGCCGGCGCCGGCGTTCTACATCAACGTGGTGCCGGACATGGTCGGCGGTCGCCTGAGCAGCCACGACCGCGACCTGCTGGGCCTGGCGCGGCAACTCGCTGGCAGCGATGGCGCGGTGTTGGCGGTGGTGTTTGGCGAGCACAAGGAAAATGCGTTTGCCACGGCGGGCGTCGACCGCCTGCTGGTGCTGGAAGGTCACGAATTCGACGGTTATTCACCGGAGCAACGGGTGCAAGGTTTGCGCGCTGTGGATAACCAGTTCAACCCGCGCCACTGGTTGCTGCCGGACAGCCGCAGCGGTGGTGGCGAACTGGGCCGACGCTTTGCCGCCAGCCTCAAGGAACGCCCGGCCACGCGGGTCTGGCAGATCAAGGGCGACGAGTGCATCGGCCGCGCCGGGGCTGGCCAGGAAGACTTGGCCCGGCCGTTGGCGCGCCTGATCCTGGCGGCCGTGGAGTGCGCTGAACCGGTCAGCGAAACCCGGCATGAAGTGTTGCCCGTGGAGTTATCCACAGCCCTGGCGCGCAGCTTGCCGCGCATTGAAGATCTTGGCGCGGTGGCGGTTGACCCGGCGGCGATTCCCATGGCCGAGGCGGAATTCATTTTCTCCGGCGGCAATGGCGTGAAGGACTGGACGCTTTTCCACCAGACCGCCGCCGCATTGGGTGCCACCGAGGGCGCCTCGCGGGTGGCCGTGGACGACGGCTTTATGGCGCGTGATCGCCAGGTCGGCGCCAGCGGCACCTGGGTCACCGCGCGGGTGTATGTGGCCGTGGGTATTTCCGGGGCCATCCAGCACCTGCAAGGCATCGGTGCCTGCGACAAGGTGGTGGCGATCAACCTAGACCCCGGCTGCGACATGATCAAGCGGGCCGACCTCTCGGTCATTGGCGAAAGTAACGCGATACTGCAAGCCTTGATCGATGCGGTCGAGGCCTACCGCAACGGCGCCAAGCGCGATGCGGCTTAAGGATATGGCCATGACCACGAATGTAATCAGTTTGGTTTCCATCGGCGCCCACCCTACCTCCGGGCGCCCGCGCCGTGCGGAGCAGGACGCCCGCGCTGTCGAACTGGGTTTGCAGATGGCTGGGGATAAGTTGCA
This sequence comes from Pseudomonas sp. 58 R 12, assembly GCF_900005865.1. Taxonomy (NCBI): domain Bacteria; kingdom Pseudomonadati; phylum Pseudomonadota; class Gammaproteobacteria; order Pseudomonadales; family Pseudomonadaceae; genus Pseudomonas; species Pseudomonas sp. 58 R 12. The sequence goes on along the minus strand of NZ_CVTP01000016.1, from coordinate 132,239 downwards.
GGTGCTGCATGCCGGCAACATCGCCGAACCGACCCTGCGTAGTTACCTGGGCATGGGCTTGCCAGAGTTACATGTACTGGAGCAACCGGCTGGCAGCGATGCGTTGCCGGTACTCAGTGAATACTTGCGCGATGCCGGTGCCCAGGTGGTGCTCACCGGCAGCCAGGCCGAAACCGGTGAAGGCTCGGGCATGTTGCCGTTCTTGCTGGCCGAGCAGTTGGGCTGGCCGCTGATAGTCGGGCTGGCGCAGGTTGAATCGATCGAAGCGGGCGTGGCCCATGTGCTGCAAGCCCTGCCACGCGGCCAGCGGCGCCGGTTGAAGGTGCGTTTGCCATTTCTGGCGACCGTGGATAACGCCGCGCCCAAGCCTCGGCAAAGTGCGTATGGCCCGGCGCAGCGCGGTGAACTGGCGGCTCACGAAGTTGAAGTCGAGCAGGACGCGTTATACACAGGGGCCGTGCTGCAACCGGCCAAGCCTCGCCCCAAGCGGCTCAAGGTGATCAAGGCCAAGAGCGGCGCCGATCGTATGAAAGCCGCCACGGCCAAGGCCAGCGGCGGCGGTGGGCAAGTGCTCAAGGGCCTTAGCCCGGAAGCGGGTGCCGAGGCCATTCTCAAGTTGTTGGTTGAGGAAGGCGTCGTACGCTGATCCCCTGTGGGCGCTGGCGTATCTGTACCTGTAGTGAGCGGGCTTGCCCGCGCTGGGTGGCGAAGCCGCCCCAATAAATACGCCGCTGAGTTTCAGATAAAACCAAGTCGCCTAGTTTGGGGCGGCTTCGCCCCCCAGCGCGGGCAAGCCCGCTCACCACAAGGATGTGTAGATTCCAAGGGCTATAGCAGGGAAGCCAGCGCCCACTTCTTAACGTCCCTTGGGCTTACCCACAATCCCTGTTGACCCGTCTGTGGATAACCTGTTCGCGGTTGTCCACAGCCCCTGTCAATCAAGCCCTCCAGCCCTCTGTACGAAAAACAACCAAGCTAACTGGCCGTTTTTGCTTGGGTTTTTCCCTGCACTCCGCCATTTAACACATCAGACTTGCCCCCATACTCTGTTGGCGCTTCTGTGGATAAGGTGTTCGCTATCGGCCACAGCCCTTATGATTAAAGGCGTTCATGAGATTGATCAAAGTCTGATCGATTTAAGCTTTTACGCAAATAAAATCCCTGCATACCGCGATTTATGAAGGTTTGAGGTGGTTTTCCACAGCGCTGTCAAAGTTGCCCCCAAAGTCTGTTGGTGCTTCTGTGGATAAGGTGTTCGCCTACCGCTACAGGGCACGTGATTCGTGGCTTTCAGTGAGTTGATCAATAAGTGATCAGGAGCGGGTGAAAACCGCTGGCTTGAATAAGTCACGGATTTTCTTCATTTAATTTTAGGCGGGAGACGTACTTGCCCACAATTGCTGTGGGTGGCTCTGTGGATAAGTTGTTGGGTAAAGGCTGGAGGGCGGGTATCTACAGGCGCTAGCGAGGCTTGCTCAAATTTTGAACAGTTAAGACATTCAACGGTGGGAACGAGCAAGCCCGCTCCCACCGTTTGATCTGTGGGTGTCAATTACTCGTGGGCGGCAACGCCTTTGAGGTAAGGCGCCGGCGCCGCGCCCAGGTTGCTCAACATGCGCTCGCTGTACCAGTCAACGAAGTTCACCACACCGAACTCGTAGGTTTTGGAGTACGGGCCGGGCTGGTAGGCGGTGGAGTTGATCCCGCGCTGGTTCTCTTCGGCCAGGCGACGGTCCTGGTCGTTGGTGGCGTCCCACACCTGGCGCATGCGGTCCACGTCGTAGTCCACACCTTCCACGGCGTCCTTGTGCACGATCCACTTGGTGGTGACCATGGTTTCCTGGGCGCTGATCGGCCACACGGTGAACACGATGATGTGGTCGCCCATGCAGTGGTTCCACGAATGCGGCAGGTGCAGGATGCGCATCGAGCCCAGGTCCGGGTTCTTGATGCGGCCCATGAGTTTGGCGCAGCCCTGTTTGCCATCCAGGGTCATCGACACGGTGCCCTTGAGCAGCGGCATGCGCACGATGCGGTTGCGCAGGCCAAAGCTGGCGTGTGCGTAAGGGATTTTCTCGGCATCCCAGGCGGCAGCGGAGGCGGCCACGTGGTCCTTGAAGGCCTGGTCGGCGCGCGGGTCGGTGACGTCGTCCCATTCCAGCAGGGTTTTCAGCAGTTCCGGGTGCGACGCGTTGCAGTGGTAGCACTCGCGGTTGTTTTCCAGTACCAGTTTCCAGTTGGCTTTTTCGAACAAGGTGGTCTGAATGGCCACCTTGGTGTTTTCCATGTCGTAGGGTTCCATGTAATGGCTCAGCGTCGACAGGAAGTCATCGATGGCCGGCGGGTTCTCGGCCAGGCTGATGAAGATGTAGCCGCCGGCGGTCTTTACGTTCACCGGCTTGAGGCCGTATTGCTTCATGTCGAAGTCGGCGCCCATCTCGGTGCCGGCGAACAGCAGGCGGCCGTCCAGTTCGTAGGTCCACTGGTGGTAATGGCAGACCAGTTTGGCAACCTTGCCCTTGTCGCTGGTGCACAAACGTGAACCACGGTGGCGGCACACGTTGTGGAACGCATGCACCACGCCGTCGGCGCCACGGATCACGATGATCGGGTTCTTGCCCACTTGCAGGGTCAGGTAGTTGCCCTTGGTGGGGATCTCGCAGGTCATGCCGGCAATCAACCACTCTTTCTGGAAGATCTCCTGCATGTCGATATCAAACAGCCGTTCATCAGAGTAGAACGGCTGTGGCAGTGAAAAGGTGCGCTCGCGCTCTTGCAGCATCTGCGCGGTGGCCTTGCGTGCGGGTTCCAGCGGATCGCCCAAGCTTAAGGTTGCGGTGACGTCCATCGTGTGGGTCCTCATGGCCATTCTGTGTGGCCGAGATAAGTGGCTAATCAGGTTTGCAGCAAGGCGTAAAGAAAGCGTCTGTGTTGGGAGCGAGTGTGGGGCCGCCGATGCGCCGAACCTTATCCATGGGCGACATGGCCCAACCTGATCCCGACGCGCAAGCCTAGGTCGTTGGGGGCTGGTCGCGATAAGTATGTGAATGTCGCAGATAGGTAAATGGGTGGTTCTCGCGTTACGCAGAATCGCCACCATAAGGCCGACGTCGGCGGTGGAGAACAACATGTCCAGTAATTTCCTGAATCCGGTAACCACCCAGACCTGGGCCAATGGTCGGCACATTGTCCGTTGCGTCAAAGTCATCCAGGAAACCTGGGACGTGCGCACCTTCTGTTTCATGGCCGACCAGCCGATCCTGTTCTTTTTCAAGCCAGGGCAGTTCGTCACCCTGGAGCTGGAAATCGAAGGCCAGCCGATCATGCGCTCCTATACTATTTCCAGTTCACCGTCGGTGCCTTACAGCTTTTCGGTGACCATCAAGCGTGTGCCGGGCGGCAAGGTTTCCAACTGGCTGCACGATACCCTTCATGAAGGGCAAGAGTTGGCGGTGCACGGGCCGGTCGGTTTGTTCAACGCCATCGACTTCCCGAGCCCGAAAGTGTTGTACCTCAGCGGCGGCGTCGGCATCACGCCGGTGATGTCCATGGCGCGCTGGTTCTATGACACCAACGCCAACGTCGACATGACGTTTATCCACAGCGCCCGTTCGCCCAAAGACATCATCTACCACCGCGAGCTGGAGCACATGGCATCGCGGATCGACAACTTCAGCCTGCACCTGATCTGCGAGAAACATGGGTTGGGTGAGCCTTGGGCGGGGTATCGCGGTTACCTGAACCACAAGATGCTCGAACTGATGGTGCCGGACTTCCTGGAGCGCGAAGTGTTCTGCTGCGGCCCTACGCCGTACATGAACGCGGTGAAACGCCTGCTGGAAGCTGCGGGTTTCGACATGGCGCGTTACCACGAGGAATCCTTCGGCGCGACGCCAGCGGAAGCCCGTGCGGATGCGGTGGAACAAGCCGAACAAGCCGCCGACGCGCCGGAAATCGATCTGGCGGATCTGCACCAAGTGGAGTTCATCGCGTCGGGTAAGAGCATTCGCGTGGCACCGGGCGAAACCGTGCACGCGGCGGCGGCCAAGCTTGGGCTGTTGATCCCGAAAGCCTGCGGCATGGGCATCTGCGGAACGTGCAAGGTGATGAAGCTGGGTGGCGAGGTCGAGATGGACCACAACGGCGGGATCACCGAGGAAGATGAAGCCGAAGGCTACATCCTGTCGTGCTGCAGTGTGCCGAAGGGGGATGTGCGCATTGAGTTCTGATGCTCAATACAGCCCAGGCCGACGGTCCTGATGAACGTGATTGTGGCCGCTGATTGACTTGTCCCGGGCCTGCGCCAGTGGCAAGTCAGCCACTAGCTGGTGTTCCTCCGGATGGGAGGTCGCGCCGGCCAATGGGTAGCCGTCAGCGTCGACGATGACCGAGCCGCCCACCCAGTTGACGCCGCGTTCCTCGCCATAGCGGTCGCACGCGGCGATGAACATGCGGTTGACTGCCGCGTTGGCCTGGACCCGCACGATCTCTGCCGGCCTTTCACCTGCAGGCCGCGCGCCTTCTGGCCAGTTCACCGGCGCGCAAAGCAGGTCCGCGCCGGCCAGCGCTGGCAGACGTACCCACTCGGGCAGTTCCAGGTCGTAGCAGATCATCACGCCGATCCGTCCGACGGCGGTGTCGACCACTGGCGGCGGCGAGTCGCCGGGGGTGAATATCAGCTTCTCGCGGTCCCACAAATGCGCCTTGCGGTATACCGTCAGCCGCCCGGTGGGTTCGACCAGTGCGGCACTGTTGGCAACGCGTCCCGCGCTCAGGCGCTCGCAGAACCCTGCGACGATGATGATTCCCAGCTCAAGCGCCAGGCTTTTCCACAGGCTAAGGGTCGGGCCGTCAAGTGTCTCGGAGACCGTGTGAGCTTCGTCCTGGTCGGTGAATACGTAACCGCTTTGGATCAGCTCTGGTAGGACAACTACGTGGGCGTTGAGGTTGGCGGCCGCGCGGATCGAGCGTTCGGTCAGCGCGCGGTTGTAGTCGGCCTCGCCGATACGCGGCGCCAGTTGATGGCAAACGACGCGTAGCGTCTCCATGACTAGTCTCCTTCTAATTGATGTTCGCTGGCCTGCATGGCCAGCGACTCGGCAGCGTGGTCGAGGTGGCGAGTCATCACGCAGTAAACCAGCGCCGAGACTGCCAGGCCTATCACGAACGCAATATCGGCGCCGCCCAACATCGTGCTGATGGGGCCTTGGTAAAAATCCAGAGCCATAAAAGGAATCATAGCGGCTAAACCGAGGAAGTACGCGGTGAGCCCGGCACCCGACCAACGCCCATAGATGCCGGCCGGGTTGAATATGTCGCTGATTGCGTAGTGCCCTTTTCGTACGACGTAGAAGTCTGCGAGGTTGACGGCCGTCCAGGGCACCAGGAAATACAGCATCAAGAGCACGAAGGTGTTGAAGCTGCTCAGGTAGCTCTCAGGGATGCTCAAGGCAATCACGAAAATGATTGCGGCCACCAGGCTGATCCCGACGATGCGGCTCTTGATCCTGGGTTTGATCGGGACAAAACCGTCAATGGCGCTGATCCCGGTGAGCATCGCGCCATAACAGTTGACGGCCATGATGCCGACCAGCGCCGGCACGGCAATCAGCACGGTAAAGGTGCCAAACCCAGGCAACAGTTGGTTGCCCACGGCCTGGACACTGCCAATGGCGTCGGGTGAGGGCAGCGCCGAGGCCAGGAATGCGCCCAACGACATCAACCACAGCGCCGAGCCCGCAGCCCCCAGGTAGGTCCAGAGGATGACACTGCGCGACGGCGTGCTGTGGGGCAGGTAGCGCGAGTAATCCGAGACATACACGGCGTAGCTGATCTGATAGCCCGCAGCGGCTGACAATTGGATCAGGAAGGCCGACCAGGAAAAATGTGCGTCGGCCACGGCTGAATCGGCCTGCAGGTGCAGCAAGGCCGCGACGGTCAGGACCGCGAAGACACTGATCATCACGTAGGTCAGCCAGCGTTGCACGGTGTGCAGGAGGTCGTGGCCGATGACGGCGATCACCACCGCAAGGATGATCATCAATGCATACCAGGGCGCGCGGTGGCCGGGCAGCACAGTATTGATGGCGTCGGTGGCCAGGATGACGTTGAACACGTTGAAACCGATGTACACGAAGACCACTGCGACAAACGGCACGATGGCGCCACGCAGGCCGAACTGGGCGCGCGACTGGATCATCTGCGGCAAGCCCATGCGCGGTCCCTGGTTGGCGTGGAACGCCATGGCGAACGTGCCCAGGCACACGCCGATTACGATCGCCAGGATCGCGTACATCAGGCTCAGCCCCAAGGCTGCGCCGGTAAACCCGGTGACCATGGTGGTGAGCACGAAGTTGCCGGTGAACCAGAACGGCGCCTGATGCCACACCTTGCCGTGGCGTTCATTGCGCGGCACGTAGTCGATGGAGCGGGTTTCGATTTTCAGCGTGCTGGAGGCGGGAGCAGCCGATCGGTCGGAGGGCATGTTCATAGGTATCACGGTCTGTTTTTATTGAGTGAGTTGCGCAGAGTCTTGTAAGCAAAAAAACAATTGAATCGGCATTTTCAAATAATCACTTTATGAATCTCTGAACTGAGTGCGCAAAACCCTCTGGAATAAGGTTTGCCTTACTGATTCACTTTTTTATTTCCAACGGATATAGAGACATTTCCTACGAGTCACTACGCTGAAGAACACATTCGTCGTAGTCACCTTTCGCAGTGAAGCAGTAGGTGGACGTCCTGTTTGCACACCAAGGATGATTGCCATGTCTGCTATTCCCTCCCGAAGTAAAGGCGCTGCGCGCTTGCTTGCCAACGATGTCAGTGCACTGGTTCCTGACTTTCCTTTTCATTACCGTCGGTTCCTTGATACCGCCGTGAGTAACGGCACTCCGTTGGCGCAGGTTTCCAGCCTGGCGTATGGCAGCAAGGTGTTGATCGTCGGCGCAGGCGTTGCGGGAATGGTGGCGGCCTATGAAGCCATGCGCATGGGTTTACACCCTGTGGTGGTAGAGGCCAGTGATCGTATTGGTGGGCGGCTGTATTCCTACGTGGCGGGTGATCCGCAAGATCCGGCGAACAGTGTGATCTGTGAAATGGGGGCGATGCGCTTTCCTGTGTCAGGCAAGGCGTTGATGCACTATTTCGAGAAGGTCGGCATGACGGCCAACTCGGCGGATTTTCCCAACCCTGGTTCGGCGGCAACCTCCAGTACGGTAGTCGACTACCAGCAAAAACAGACCTATTACGAAGGCAATAACCTGCCGCCGGAATACGCCGAGATTGAGCGGTTGTTGTTCGAGGTGTTCCTTGAGCAGGACCCGATCAAGTTCACCGAGATGGAAGCGGCAATGTCCGAGGGCAGCATTGATCAGGCCAAGATCAAGACCTTGTGGAACGCAATCCTGGATGCGGGTTGGGACAACCTCAGTTTTTTTGCCGCGATGGTCGAGCAGGCGGGGTGGAGTCGCGAAGACATTGATCTGTTCGGCCAGATCGGCTTCGGCACCGGCGGTTGGAACACCGACTATCCCAATTGTTTCCTGGAGGTGCTGCGGGTGCTGTATACCGGGCTGGATACCAACCATAAGTTGATGTTCGACGGTTCCAGCGAGCTGCCAACACGGTTATGGAGTCGCGCCCCGGATACCTTTGGTGACGCCATGGCGCATTGGCCTGCGGGCACCACTGTCCAAGGCCTGACGACCCAAGTCATTGCCCAGCCTTTAAAGCAGGAGGTGCGGCAGATTATACGTCGCCCGGATGGCGAGTTCGACGTATGGGTGTACGACCATAATCTGGGAGACGATCGTCAATACACTTTTCCTGCCGTGGTCTACACCCCTCACAAGCGGATCCTCGACAAATTCCGCTACATGGATGGGGCCGCCCGCTTCAATCAAATGAATGACCTGTTATCCCCAAAGGAATGGGAAGCGGTGATGTACACGCACTACATGCAATCCGCCAAAATCTTCGCGCAAACCCAGCGGCCCTTCTGGACTGATGTGGAAGCAGATTTTCAACACAAGATGAGCGTGACCCTGTCGGATCGCATCACCCGTGGCACCTACCTGCTGGACTACAGTCAAGGCCTCGGGCCTTACAGGGGGAGCGGTATGTTTTTGTCTTATACCTGGAATGACGACAGCCTCAAATTCCTGGGGGATCGCAGTGCGCCGCAGCCGTCCCACGTGCAGGTGTGCACAAGCTTGCTGGACAGCGTGTATGCCCCTCATCAGTTGAACCTGGCGGCTGAGTTCGGCATGACCAACCCCTTTGTCGAAATCAACTGGGAGGAGCAGCCGTTTTTCCTGTGCGCGTTCAAAATGAATCTGCCGGGCCAGTACGAGTACCAGCGCTTGCTGTTTTCTCAGTTTATGAACGGTGTGCAGGGTCCGAAACCCGATGGGTTCATTCTGGCGGGTGACGACGTTTCGTTCACGGGAGGCTGGGCAGAAGGAGCGGTGACGACGGCCTTGAATGCCGTCAATAAGCTGGCGTTGAAATTCAACGGTGGGACCTTTCTCACAAACCGCGGCCCCATTGATGATTGGCAAGCGCTTCAGCCGAAGGCCTTGTGAGCGAAATCACATCAGTCCCGCGTCGCAGGTCATGAGTCTGCGGCGCGGGCGTTAGTGGTTAGCGCACGAAAAGGTTGATGATGTATCCGCCGGATGCTGTCATTTCGAACTCTTTTCCAGTCACGGTAAAGGTTCTGGACGGCTCGATGATGGTGTCGCCGACGTTGGCCAGCTTCCTGAGGTCGTCCAGGCTGACGAATGTAGCATCGACGTCGGCACGCAGCTGAGAATCAGTGGTGTAGCATTGAATTTCCATGATGTTGCCCTCTATAGGATTTCCATTTCCAGCCGATTGTTCGGCAGGCAGTCAGCCCCGAAAAACGCGTCCGTCTGTTCGGGGTGACGAGATCCTACTCAAGGAAGGGGGTAGATAGATACTGTCAGAAATACGTACAAACAGTCTCTGAAACGCTGCTGAAAGCCCCGTGGTTTCAGGCCTCCATCACTTTCCGAATATCCGCCGCCAATTCTCTTACACGTTCTTCCTCGGTATCCCACGCACACATGAAGCGTGCGCCGCCTTTGCCGATAAAGGTGTAGAAGCGCCAGCCCTTGGCGGTCAACGCGGCAATCGCCGGTTCCGAGAGTTGCAGGAATACGCCATTGGCCTGCACAGGGAACATCAGCTCAACGCCAGGAATATCCGCCACCAGGCTGCTCAGCAGTTGTGCGCAGTGGTTGGCGTGACGGGCGTGTTTGAGCCAGGCGTCGTTTTCCAGCAGGCCTACCCAGGGGGCGGAGAGGAAGCGCATTTTCGAGGCCAGCTGGCCCGCTTGTTTGCAGCGATAGTCGAAGTCTTCCGCCAGTTTGTGGTTGAAGAACAGGATCGCTTCGCCCACCGCCATGCCGTTTTTGGTACCGCCAAAGCACAGCACATCTACGCCGGCCTTCCAGGTCAGGTCCGCTGGCGAGCAGCCGAGGAAGGCGCAGGCGTTGGAGAAACGCGCGCCGTCCATGTGCAGGTTCAGGCCCAGTTCCTTGCAGGTGGCGCTGATGGCGCGGATTTCTTCCGGGGTGTACACGCTGCCGACTTCAGTGGCCTGGGTAAGCGTGACCACGCGCGGCTTGGGGTAGTGGATGTCCTGGCGCTTGAGGGCGATCTCGCGGATCGACTCCGGGGTCAGTTTGCCGTTTTCGGTGCGTGCGGTGAGCAGCTTGGAGCCGTTGGAGAAAAACTCCGGCGCGCCGCATTCGTCGGTCTCGACGTGGGCGGTTTCCGAGCAAATCACGCTATGGTAGCTCTGGCACAAAGAGGACAGCGCCAGGGAGTTGGCCGCTGTACCGTTGAAGGCGAAGAACACTTCGCAGTCGGTTTCGAACAAGTTGCGGAAACCGTCGGCGGCGCGGTGGGTCCATTCATCATCGCCGTAGGCGCGCTGATGGCCTTGGTTGGCTTGTTCCATGGCGGCCCAGGCTTCCGGGCAGATGCCGGAATAGTTGTCACTGGCGAATTGTTGGCTCTTGTCGGTCATGGCCCATTCCTATGGTCGATGTTGGTGCGCACTGTAACCAAGATTGTCGCGGGTGCGCACGCACTGTAAATGCAAAGTCACTGGGGAATTATGCACGCTACTGAAACGATTCCTGTCGGACGCGTCCGTGATGGCGCCTTGGATTTGCTCAAGTGGCTGGCGCTGTTGAGCATGGTGCTGGACCACCTGCGTTATGTCGGTTTGAACCTGGATGGCTTGTATGTGCCGGGGCGCCTGGCGTTTCCGTGGTTTTGCCTGGCGATTGCGGCGAATTTGCATCGGACGAGAATCGCGCCTGTCACGGGCCAGTGGCGGTATCTGGGATGGTTGTTGCTGTTCAGCGTGATCAGCGAAGTGCCGTATCGGATGTTTATCGATGATGCCGATACGTTGAACGTGCTGCCAACCTTGGCGTTGGGGTTGCTGGTTGCGCGAGGATGGCAGCAGAAGGCGCTTTTTGATCGAGGATTGGCGTTGATTGCCGTCGTAATCGGCGCTGTATTTTCCACGCACCTGATGTTCGGTTTTTTTGGTGTGTTGCTGCCGCTGGCGATGCTGTTGGTGTTTCGCCGGCCCTGGTATTTAAGCGTGTTGCCGGGGTTGGTGTGTGTGGCCGCCAATCAATGGCAGGTATTGCTCAATAGCGGCACGCCTGTCGCGTTGATGGGGTTGGCCGCCTGCCTGATCGCGCCATTGGCGGGATTAGTCCTGTTGCGACATGCCAAAGATGTCGCGCCCCCGGCCATGCGCCGTTGGGCTTACGCCCTCTACCCCCTGCATTTCCTCCTGCTGCTGCTCGTTCGCAAGATCATCGCGTAACCCTTGTGGGAGCTGGCTTGTCGAATCGTCGAACCGCTGCGATGGCATTACGTCGGTTCTGCTTATAGACCGAGGTGTCTGCATCGCAGGCAAGCCAGCTCCCACACAAACCCATTCCCACATTTGTTTCGGTGTTGTTCACGCCATGTCGTAAACGCACCTTTGCGTGGCGTCCGTAGGCATTTGACCTGCTGGCGTCAGCCCTACCATCGCATCAAAGGGCTCTGCACGGGCCTCAACAATACGAAAGGCTGGGAGAGACGCGATGTTCAGCAAACAAGACCAGATCCAGGGATATGACGACGCACTGCTGGCGGCCATGAATGCCGAGGAGCAGCGTCAGGAAGATCATATCGAGCTGATCGCGTCGGAGAACTACACCAGCAAGCGCGTGATGGAAGCCCAGGGCAGCGGCCTCACCAACAAATACGCCGAAGGCTACCCGGGCAAGCGCTACTACGGTGGCTGCGAGCACGTGGACAAGGTCGAAACCCTGGCCATCGAGCGCGCCAAGCAGCTGTTCGGTGCCGATTACGCCAACGTGCAGCCGCACTCCGGCTCGTCCGCCAACAGCGCGGTGTACCTGGCCCTGCTGAACGCCGGTGACACCATCCTCGGCATGAGCCTGGCCCATGGCGGCCACCTGACCCACGGCGCCAAAGTGTCGTCCTCAGGCAAGCTGTACAACGCGGTGCAATACGGCATCAACACCGACACCGGCCTGATCGACTACGACGAAGTCGAACGCCTGGCCGTGGAACACCAGCCGAAGATGGTGGTGGCCGGTTTTTCCGCCTACTCCAAGACCCTGGATTTCCCACGCTTTCGCGCGATTGCCGACAAAGTCGGCGCGCTGTTGTTTGTCGACATGGCCCACGTCGCCGGCCTGGTTGCCGCCGGCCTGTACCCGAACCCGCTGCCGTACGCCGATGTGGTCACCACCACTACCCACAAGACCCTGCGCGGTCCGCGTGGCGGCCTGATCCTGGCCAAGGCCAACGAAGCCATTGAAAAGAAACTCAACGCCGCTGTATTCCCCGGCGCCCAGGGCGGCCCGCTGATGCACGTCATCGCCGGCAAGGCCGTGTGCTTCAAGGAAGCCCAGGAGCCTGGCTTCAAGGTCTACCAGCAACAGGTGATCGACAACGCCCAGGCCATGGCCGAGGTGTTCATCAAGCGCGGCTACGACGTAGTGTCCGGCGGCACCGACAACCACCTGTTCCTCGTCAGCCTGATCCGTCAGGGCCTCACCGGTAAAGAGGCAGACGCTGCTCTCGGACGCGCCCACATCACCGTCAACAAGAACGCCGTGCCGAATGACCCGCAGTCGCCGTTCGTGACCTCGGGCCTGCGCATCGGCACCCCGGCGGTGACCACGCGCGGTTTCAAAGTGCCGCAGTGCATCGAACTGGCGGGCTGGATCTGCGACATCCTCGACAACCTCGGCGACGCCGATGTCGAGGCCAACGTGGCCAAGCACGTGTCTGCCCTGTGCGCTGATTTCCCGGTTTATCGCTGAGCGCGGTTTTGGAGTAATGACTATGCAACGCTACTCAGGCTTCGGCCTCTTCAAGCACTCACTCAGCCACCACGAAAACTGGCAGAAGATGTGGCGCACGCCGACCCCTAAAAAGGTCTACGACGTAGTCATCGTCGGCGGCGGCGGGCATGGTCTGGCGACCGCTTACTACCTGGCCAAGGAGCACGGCATCACCAACGTGGCCGTGGTCGAGAAAGGCTGGCTGGGCGGCGGTAACACCGCGCGCAACACCACCATCGTGCGTTCCAACTACCTGTGGGACGAGTCGGCGCACCTTTACGAACACGCGATGAAACTGTGGGAAGGCCTGTCCCAGGACCTGAACTACAACGTGATGTTCTCGCAGCGCGGCGTGTACAACCTGTGCCACACCCTGCAAGACATCCGTGATTCCGAGCGCCGCGTCAGCGCCAACCGCCTCAACGGCGTGGACGGCGAGCTGCTCAACGCCAAACAGGTAGCGGACGAGATCCCGTACCTCGACTGCTCGAAAAACACCCGCTACCCGGTCCTCGGCGCCACCGTGCAACGTCGCGGCGGCGTGGCCCGCCACGATGCCGTGGCCTGGGGCTTCGCCCGCGCGGCTGACGCGCTCGGTGTGGACTTGATCCAGCAGACCGAAGTGATCGGCTTCCGTAAGGAAAACGGCGTGTGCATTGGCGTGGAAACCAACAAGGGCTTTATCGGCGCCAAGCGCGTCGGTGTGGTCACGGCCGGTAACTCTGGGCACATGGCCTCGCTGGCCGGTTTCCGCCTGCCGATCGAATCCCATCCGCTGCAAGCGTTGGTGTCGGAGCCGATCAAGCCGATTATCGACAGCGTGATCATGTCCAATGCCGTGCACGGTTACATCAGCCAGTCCGACAAGGGCGACCTGGTGATCGGCGCCGGTATCGACGGCTACAACGGCTACGGCCAGCGCGGTTCGTACCCGGTGATCGAGCACACCATCCAGGCCATCGTCGAGATGTTCCCAGTGCTGTCCCGCGTGCGCATGAACCGCCAGTGGGGCGGCATCGTCGACACCACGCCGGATGCGTGCCCGATCATCTCCAAGACACCGGTTCCGAACATGTTCTTCAACTGCGGTTGGGGCACCGGTGGTTTTAAAGCGACTCCGGGCTCAGGCAACGTGTTTGCCGCCAGCCTCGCCAAGGGTGAAATGCACCCGTTGGCTGCACCTTTTTCCATCGACCGTTTCCACAACGGTGCGTTGATCGACGAACACGGCGCTGCGGCCGTCGCCCACTAACAGGAGAAATTCCCTATGTTGCATATCTTCTGTCCTCACTGTGGCGAACTGCGCTCCGAAGAGGAATTCCACGCGTCCGGCCAAGCGCACATCCCGCGCCCGCTGGACCCGAACGCCTGCACCGATGAAGAGTGGGGCGACTACATGTTCTTCCGTGACAACCCGCGCGGCCTGCACCACGAGCTGTGGATTCACGCCGCCGGTTGCCGCCAGTATTTCAACGCCACACGCGACACCGTGACCTACGAAATTCTTGAAACCTACAAGATCGGCACCAAGCCGCAATTCACCGCCAAGGCTGCTGGAGAGAAGGTATGAGCCAGACCAATCGCCTGTCCAACGGTGGCCGGATCGACCGCAATAAAGTCCTCACGTTTACCTTCAACGGCCAGAGCTACAAAGGCTTTGAAGGCGACACACTGGCCGCGGCCTTGCTCGCCAACGGCGTCGACATCATCGGCCGCAGCTTCAAGTATTCGCGCCCACGCGGCATCTTTGCCGCGGGCGCCGAAGAGCCGAACGCGGTGCTGCAGATCGGCGCCACCGAAGCCACCCAGATTCCCAACGTGCGCGCCACGCAACAAGCGCTGTACCAAGGTTTGGTCGCCACCAGCACCAACGGCTGGCCAAACGTGAATACCGACGTGATGGGCATTCTCGGCAAGGTCGGCGGCAAGCTGATGCCACCGGGTTTCTACTACAAAACCTTCATGTACCCGCAATCGTTCTGGATGACGTACGAGAAGTACATCCGTAAGGCGGCTGGCCTTGGCCGCTCGCCGACCGAGAACGACCCGGACACCTACGACAACTTCAACCGTCACTGCGACGTGCTGGTGGTCGGCGCAGGCCCTGCGGGTTTGGCCGCTGCACTGGCTGCTGCGCGCAGCGGTGCACGTGTGATCATCGCCGATGAGCAGGAAGAGTTCGGTGGTTCGCTGCTCGACTCGCGTGAAAGCCTCGATGGCAAACCCGCTACTGATTGGGTTGCCAGCGTGATCGCTGAACTCAAAGCCCTGCCGGACGTGGTGCTGCTGCCCCGCGCTACCGTCAACGGTTATCACGACCATAACTTCCTGACCATCCACGAACGCCTCACCGACCACCTCGGTGACCGTGCGCCGATTGGCGTGGTGCGTCAGCGTATTCACCGTGTGCGTGCCAAGCGTGTCGTCCTCGCGACCGGTGCGTGCGAGCGTCCATTGGTGTACGGCAACAACGACGTGCCGGGCAACATGCTGGCCGGCGCAGTTTCCACCTACGTGCGCCGCTACGGCGTGGCACCGGGCAAGAAACTGGTGCTGTCGACCAACAACGACCACGCCTATCGCGTTGCGCTGGACTGGCTCGACGCCGGCCTGCAAGTGGTGGCCGTGGCCGATGTGCGCCATAACCCACGCGGCGCGCTGGTTGAAGAAGCCCGTGCCAAAGGCATTCGCATCCTCACCGGCAGCGCCGTGATCGAAGCCCGTGGCAGCAAGCATGTGACCGCTGCCCGCGTGGCCGCGATTGATCTGAAAGCACACAAAGTCACCAGCCCAGGCGAATGGCTGGACTGCGACCTGGTGGCCAGCTCCGGCGGCTACAGCCCGGTGGTCCACCTGGCCTCACACCTGGGCGGCAAGCCGACCTGGCGTGAAGATATCCTCGGTTTTGTACCGGGCGAAGCACCGCAGAAACGCGTGTGCGTCGGCGGTATCAACGGTGTCTACGGCCTTGGCGATTCCCTGGCGGATGGTTTTGAAGGCGGCGTGCGCGCGGCCAGCGAAGCCGGTTTTGCGCCGGTGGAAGGCACACTGCCAAAAGCTCTGAGCCGCCTGGAAGAACCGACGCTGGCTGTTTACCAAGTGCCGCACGACAAACCCACCGCACGGGCGCCAAAGCAATTTGTCGACCTGCAAAACGACGTGACTGCCGCCGCCATCGAACTGGCGACCCGCGAAGGTTTCGAGTCGGTTGAGCACGTCAAACGCTACACCGCGCTGGGCTTCGGCACCGACCAGGGCAAGCTGGGTAACGTCAACGGCCTGGCGATTGCCGCGCGCTCGCTGAACGTGACCATCCCGCAGATGGGCACCACCATGTTCCGCCCGAACTACACGCCGGTGACGTTCGGCGCGGTGGCGGGCCGTCACTGTGGGCACATCTTCGAGCCGGTGCGCTACACCGCGCTGCAAGCCTGGCACGTGAAAAACGGCGCCGAGTTTGAGGACGTCGGCCAGTGGAAACGCCCCTGGTATTTCCCGCGCAATGGTGAAGACCTGCACGCCGCAGTAAAACGTGAATGCCTGGCCGTGCGCGACAGCGTTGGTCTGCTCGATGCGTCGACCCTCGGCAAGATCGATATCCAGGGCCCGGATGCCCGCGAGTTCCTCAACCGCATCTACTCCAACGCCTGGACCAAGCTCGATGTGGGCAAGGCGCGCTATGGCCTGATGTGCAAGGAAGACGGCATGGTCTTCGACGACGGCGTAACCGCCTGTCTCGCCGACAACCACTTCCTGATGACCACCACCACTGGCGGCGCCGCCCGTGTGCTGCAATGGCTGGAAATCTACCAACAGACCGAGTGGCCAGACCTCAAGGTGTACTTCACCTCGGTCACCGACCACTGGGCCACCATGACCCTGTCCGGCCCCAACAGCCGCAAGCTGCTGGCCGAAGTGACCGACATCGACCTGGACAAGGACGGCTTCCCGTTCATGACCTGGAAGGAAGGCCTGGTCGGCGAGGTACCGGCTCGCGTGTTCCGGATTTCGTTTACCGGTGAGCTGTCGTACGAAGTCAACGTGCAGGCCGACTACGCCATGGGCGTGCTGGAAAAAATCGTCGAGGCCGGCAAGAAGTACAACCTGACCCCGTACGGCACCGAAACCATGCACGTACTGCGGGCCGAGAAGGGCTTCATCATCGTCGGCCAAGACACCGACGGTTCGATGACCCCGGACGACCTGAACATGGGCTGGTGCGTAGGCCGCACCAAGCCATTCTCGTGGATCGGCTGGCGCGGCATGAACCGTGAAGATTGCGTGCGTGAAGAGCGTAAGCAGCTGGTTGGGCTCAAACCGATCGATCCGACCGTGTGGCTGCCGGAAGGCGCGCAGCTGGTGTTCGATCCGAAGCAGTCGATTCCGATGAAGATGGTGGGTCACGTCACCTCAAGTTATGCGCACAACTCCCTGGGTTATTCGTTTGCCATGGGCGTGGTGAAGGGCGGCTTGAAGCGCGTCGGCGAGCGGGTCTTCTCACCGCAGGCGGATGGCAGTGTGATCGAGGCGGAGATTGTGTCTTCGGTGTTCTTCGACCCGAAAGGCGATCGTCAGAACATCTGATCGACGGCATCGCAGGCAAGCCAGCTCCCACACTTGAATGCATTCACCCTTCAAGAATGTGGGAGGGGGCTTGCTCCCGATGACGTCAGTAGCCGCACAACAGAATTCAGGAAAGGTGCTTTATGACAGCAGCCAACGTTTACCAACAACGCCCCACTACCGGCGCCAAGGCCGAGTCGTCGCTGCACCATGCCGACCTCGCCAGCTTGGTCGGCAAGGGCCGCAAGAACGCCGGTGTGACCGTGCGTGAAAAGAAACTTCTCGGCCACCTGACTATCCGCGGCGACGGCCATGACGCTGCTTTTGCCGCCGGCGTGCACAAGGCTCTCGGTATTGAGCTGCCAGCCGCTTTGACGGTGATCGTCAAAGGCGAAACCAGCCTGCAATGGCTCGGTCCGGATGAGTGGCTTTTGATCGTGCCAAGCGGTGAAGAATTCGCCGCCGAGCAAAACCTGCGTGCCGCCCTGGGTGACCTGCATATCCAGATCGTCAACGTCAGCGGCGGCCAGCAGATCCTTGAGCTCAGCGGCCCGAACGTGCGCGAGGTGCTGATGAAGTCCACCAGCTACGACGTGCACCCCAACAATTTCCCGGTGGGCAAGGCAGTGGGCACGGTGTTCGCCAAGTCGCAACTGGTGATCCGCCACACCGCTGAAGACACCTGGGAGCTGCTGATTCGTCGCAGCTTCTCGGATTACTGGTGGTTGTGGTTGCAGGATGCCTCGGCTGAATTCGGTCTGAGCGTCCAAGCCTGAGGAGTGACCCATGAGCCGCGCACCTGATACATGGATTTTGACCGCCGACTGCCCCAGCGTGCTCGGCACGGTGGACGCGGTCACCCGCTACCTGTTCGAGCAGGGCTGCTACGTTACCGAGCACCACTCGTTCGATGATCGGCTTTCCGGGCGATTTTTTATTCGCGTCGAATTTCGCCAGCCCGACGGTTTTGACGAGCAAGGTTTTCGCGATGGCCTGGCCTCTCGCGGTGAAGCCTTTGGCATGATCTTCGAGCTGACGGCGCCGAACTACCGGCCAAAAGTAGTAATCATGGTCTCAAAGGCCGATCACTGCCTGAACGACCTGCTGTACCGCCAGCGTATCGGTCAACTGTCGATGGACGTGGTGGCGGTGGTGTCCAATCACCCCGATCTGCAACCTTTGGCCGACTGGCACCAGATTCCCTACTACCATTTCCCCCTCGACCCCAACGACAAACCGTCCCAGGAGCGTCAGGTGTGGCAGGTGGTGGAAGACACCGGCGCCGAATTGGTGATCCTTGCGCGCTACATGCAAGTGCTGTCACCGGAGTTGTGCCGCAAGCTGGATGGCAAGGCCATCAATATCCATCACTCGTTGTTGCCGGGGTTCAAGGGCGCCAAGCCGTATCACCAGGCGTACAACAAGGGCGTGAAATTGGTTGGCGCCACGGCGCATTACATCAACAACGACCTGGATGAAGGCCCGATCATTGCCCAGGGTGTGGAGGTGGTGGATCACAGTCACTACCCCGAGGACTTGATTGCCAAGGGGCGTGATATTGAAGGGCTGACACTGGCCCGTGCAGTGGGGTATCACATTGAGCGAAGGGTGTTCTTGAACGCCAATAGAACTGTGGTGCTCTGACTGACGCTATCGCAGGCAAGCCAGCTCCCACATTGGGAGTATGTAAACCCAATCAAATGTGGGAGCCGGGCTTGCCCGCGATGAGGCCCTCACTAGCAACGCAAAAACAGCATCTGTACCCGAGCACTTAAACGCGCTGCCCACCCAACGGGCAACGCGGTTCCATAAAAACAACAGCGAGGTGAAAGCATGTCTGGTAATCGTGGTGTCGTGTATCTCGGCAACGGCAAGGTCGAAGTACAGAAAATCGACTATCCCAAAATGCAGGACCCCCGTGGCAGGAAGATTGAGCACGGCGTCATTCTGCGCGTGGTCTCCACCAATATCTGCGGCTCCGACCAACACATGGTGCGCGGCCGTACCACTGCCCAGACCGGCCTGGTGCTTGGTCATGAAATTACCGGTGAAGTGATCGAGAAGGGCAGCGACGTCGAGAACCTGAAGATCGGCGACCTGGTTTCCGTTCCCTTCAACGTCGCGTGCGGCCGTTGCCGCTCATGCAAAGAACAACACACCGGCGTGTGCCTGACCGTCAACCCGGCCCGTGCCGGTGGCGCCTACGGCTACGTCGACATGGGCGACTGGACCGGCGGCCAGGCTGAATACGTGCTGGTGCCGTACGCCGACTTCAACCTGCTGAAACTGCCGGACCGCGACAAGGCCATGGAGAAAATCCGCGACCTGACGTGCCTCTCCGACATCCTCCCGACCGGCTACCACGGCGCCGTCACTGCCGGTGTTGGCCCTGGCAGCACCGTCTACATCGCCGGCGCTGGTCCGGTCGGCCTGGCCGCTGCCGCTTCTGCACGCCTGTTGGGCGCTGCGGTGGTGATCATCGGCGACGTCAACCCAATCCGCCTGGCCCACGCCAAGGCACAAGGGTTCGAGATTGCCGACCTGTCCACGGACACTCCGCTGCACGAACAGATCGCTGCGCTGCTGGGTGAGCCGGAAGTGGATTGCGCCGTCGACGCCGTAGGCTTCGAAGCGCGCGGCCACGGCCATGAAGGCGTCAAGGCGGAAGCCCCGGCCACCGTACTCAACTCGCTGATGGGCGTAGTGCGCGTGGCGGGCAAGATCGGTATCCCGGGCCTCTACGTAACTGAAGACCCGGGCGCCGTGGATGCCGCTGCGAAAATGGGCAGCCTGAGCATTCGCTTCGGCTTGGGCTGGGCCAAATCCCACAGCTTCCACACCGGCCAGACCCCGGTGATGAAGTACAACCGCGCTCTTATGCAGGCGATCATGTGGGACCGCATCAACATTGCCGAGATCGTGGGCGTGCAGGTGATCAGCCTGGATGACGCGCCACGCGGGTATGGCGAGTTCGATGCGGGTGTGCCGAAGAAGTTTGTGATTGATCCGCATAAGCTGTTCAGCGCGGCATAACGTTCAAGGCTGAAAAAAATGGCGACCCGGAGGTCGCCATTTTTTATGGGTCACTGATGGTTGAAAGTCGCAGATAGGGATCGGCCACCTCACCGTTTTTGATCAGGCGCTTGCCACCGTAGTCGCAATAGACCTTGCCGTTGCGCTCACTGAACTCCTCGGCCTTGAGCGCGTATTCCGGGTCCAGATAGTCGTCCTTGGTGGCTGCCGTTTGCCCTGTCCACGCCTTGTCGTTGGTCGTGGCAGTGTACTGATAACCCTTGCCATAGGGCGCCGGAAGGTCAGGGTCTGTATAGGGTTTGGATTGAAGGTCGCGAGTGGCCGGGCATTGGTCGAGGCCCGTGGCCTGGTGCGGTGAGGCCTGGTCTCGCGTGCGAGAATGCAGGTTGTTGATTGCGCTGAAGACAGCATAAAAATTGGGTATCAATCCGATCATGATCGTTACAGCTCCTTGTTTTGTGGCCGAGCCTCTCCGTTGAAAGTGAATGGGAAGGCTGCCTTGAGTGGGCTGTCTGGATGGATGAGTTCCGCCACAACCTGGTCCGCTGACTGTGGGTTTGTGGGCGGTAACTGTAGGAATGTCTCGGTAGCGTTTTTCACCGATGCGTAAATGAGCACTTGGCAACTTCCATGGCTTCGCAATACGTGCCTTTCCAATCGCCTATCGGGAGAAGGTTCCAATGGAAGACAGGTTTGAGCGTGACCGAAAAGCTCGCGTCGTTGTTCATTGGCCCTTTGTAGGTGCAGGTGACGGATTGGTCGGTTGCATCGTAGCGGGCATCGTGAAACGTCGAATCAATAAGGTACGACGCTGTCGCCTGCGGGTTTGCGCCTACCCAGGTGCGACCATCGGGATATGACGCTTCATAGCGGTAACCTCCATTGGCCATCTCCGTTTGTTTGATGTCTTGGATCGGCGGGCAGGTGGAAGTCGCCGCGTGGGTACTGTCCATCAGTGACACCATGGCTAACACGCCTGCAAGCAGTGCACTTTTCATAGCCCACCTCCTGTGGGGCGTGGAAGGCCCTATGCTGCAGGTGGTGTGCGGGCGGCAGCTACTGTTAGAAGTGACAGTGATTTAGAAGAAATCGAGATTAAGGTGCGGTTTTTTATTGCCAGATATGAAAAAACGACGCGCGTACAGGTGATCAGCCTGGATGACGCACTACATGGTTTGCGTGTCAGCGATTGGCCAGAGCGCCTTGGTACACCGTCGGGCCGGTTGGCTGCTTGCTCAACGATCCACCCTTGGTCTCCGAGCTCACCATCAATTCCACTGGCTTGCGAATGCTGGCTTGCTGGCGTGGGTTCAATCCAATGATGCCCTTGCCATCTTCCGGTAACAGCCCCAGGGAAACCGGTGCGCCGTCTTCTGGCATGGCCCACAGTTCCAGGCTTCGGTCGGGTTCAGGCGCCGCCGCGGCAATGGGTTCAATTTCGAGGTAATCCTTGTGCGCCATGACCTGCGCTGCTGGCTGCTGGGTGGTGGTCACCAGGGTCGCGGCGGATTTGACGGTGTCCTGAGTGTAGAGCGCGCCGCCGAGCCCGGTGACGATGGCCACGCACACGCCGATGAACACGCGCGGGCGGCTCCAGAACGGGGGTTTTTGTTCAATCACTTGGGGGCGGCTGGCGCTCATACGGCTGTTCCTGGCATTTTTTGAATTCATTCCATGGACTGCCACCCTGCCATTGGGTTCCTCGGCCGGCCCGGAACAATGGGCTGGATGCCCAGTCAAACGCCTGCTTTCACCCCTACACCCAGAGGTTGTTTCGATGAAGATTTCACGCGGTTTCGCCCTTTCCTGCCTGATGACCCTGGCAGCCGGCCCGGTGCTCGCCGCAGGTTTCAGCCTTGGCGACGCGGCCAATGCCATTTCCGGTATGCAGGGTGGCAACAACAAGGCTGCCGCTGCCGCACCGTCTTCCGAGACGGCCGGTTTGCTGAGTGCATTGACCTCTCAACTGAACATCACCCCCGAACAAGCGGTCGGCGGCACTGGCGCCATGCTGGGCCTGGCCAAGAACAAGCTGAGCGGGAATGACTACTCGCAACTGGGCAATAGTGTGCCGGGCCTCGACCAGTTGTCGGGCAACAACGCATTGGGCAGCCTCGGGGCCTTGAGCGGGATGCTCGGCCAGGCCGGTGGCAGCAAGACCAGTGGCCTCGACGGCCTGCTGGGTAACGTGAAGAACACCAATGACCTGAACACCGCGTTCAGCGCCCTGGGCATGGACAGCGGCATGGTTAGCCAGTTTGCGCCGGTAATCCTGCAATACCTCGGCGGGCAGGGTGCCAACAGTTCCTTGCTGGGCAAGTTGGCCCAGGCGTGGGGTACTGGCAGCTAACGACTTTGTGCGCGCAGTTGTTCGATGCGCGCATCCTTCTCCTTCCAGAGCTGGTTTACCCAGTTCTGGACGGTCTGGCGAAAGGCCGGATCGTTCTCGTAATCCCCTTGCCACAATGCCGGGTCCAGCTCACGGGTACGGATATCGATGATCACCTTTGGCACTGCGCCACTGATCAAATCCCAGAACCCAGGGATTTTTTGCTGCGGATAGACAACCGTCACGTCGAGTACCGCATCCAGCTGTTCTCCCAGGGCTGCCAGCACAAACGCCACGCCACCCGCCTTGGGTTTGAGTAGCCGGGTAAACGGCGAATCCTGTTGCCTACGCTTGGCTTCGGTGAACCGCGTGCCTTCCAGATAATTGACCACCGTCACTGGCTGGCGCTTGAACAGCTCGCAAGCCTCTTTGGTGATCTTTAAATCCTGCCCGGCCAGTTCCGGGTGCTTGGCGAGGAATGCCTTGGTGTAGCGCTTCATGAACGGATAATCCAGCGCCCACCAGGCCAGGCCGAGGAAGGGCACCCAGATCAGCTCTTTTTTCAGGAAGAATTTGAAGAACGGCGTGCGACGGTTGAGGGCTTGGATCAGCGCCGGAATATCCACCCAGGATTGGTGGTTGCTGATGACCAGGTAGGAGGTATCACCGCGCAGGTCTGCGCCACCGCGAATGTCCCATTGGGTCGGGATGCACAGCGCGAAGATCAGCTTGTCGATCTCGGCCCAGGTTTCGGCGATCCACATGACCGCCCACGACATGGCGTCACGAGCGCGACCAGGGGCCGCCACCTTGAGCAGGGCAAACACCATCAGCGGGCCGATCAGGACCAGGGTGTTGAGCAATAACAGCAATGAGACAAAACAGCCGGTGAGCAGGCGGCGCATAAGCAACTCTTGCAATCGTGTGGGCGGGTCATGATAAGCAGCTTGAGTCTAGAGGCCAAATCGCAAATGGCCGGACGAATGTTTCACAATGTGCCGGGTATGCTGGGACGAGCTAACTAAGTGCTGCCTTTGCGGTCTAGAATCCGCCTACTTCTTTCCGAGGAAATCACTTCGTGAAACTGCTCCTTGCCTCCCTCGCCCTGGCTGCCCTGCCTGTCATGGCCGCCGAACCGACCCTTTACGGTCGCTACGAATACATCCAATTGCCGGAGATCGGCGAAACCTTCAAGGCCAAGATGGACACCGGCGCGTTGACCGCCTCGCTGTCGGCGCGTGATATCGAAACCTTCACCCGTGATGGCGACGACTGGGTGCGCTTCCGCCTCGGCGGCAAGGATGCCTCCAACAAAGTCTACGAACACAAAGTCTCGCGCATCAGCAAGATCAAGAGCCGCGCCGACGAAGACGAGGACAAGGATGAAGCCAGCGTGGCCAAGCGCCCGGTGATCGACTTGGAAATGTGCCTGGGCAACGTCAAGCGTACCGTCGAGGTTAACCTCACCGACCGCAGCAGCTTCAACTACCCGTTGCTGATCGGTGCCAAGGCCCTGCGTGAATTCGGCGCTGCGGTAAATCCGGCCCGTCGTTACACTGCTGACAAACCGGACTGCTGACGGAACACCATGGCGCATATCCTGATTGTCGAAGACGAAGCGGCGATAGCCGACACGCTGATATTCGCCCTGCAAGGCGAGGGCTTTACCACCACCTGGCTGAGCCTTGGCCAGGAGGCGCTGGCCCACCAGCGCCAGACGCCGGCTGACCTAGTCATCCTCGACATCGGCCTGCCGGACATCACGGGGTTCGAAACCTGCAAGCAACTGCGTCGCTTCAGTGAAGTACCGGTGATGTTTCTCAGCGCGCGGGATGGCGAGATCGACCGCGTGGTGGGGCTGGAGATCGGCGCCGACGATTATGTGGTCAAGCCCTTCAGCCCTCGGGAGGTGACCGCGCGGGTCAGGGCGATCCTCAAGCGGATTGGCCCAGGGGCTGCGCCCACGGTGTTCCAGGTTGATCTGGAACGCATGCAGATTGCTTATCGCGGCCAGCCCTTGAGCCTGACGCGCCATGAATTCCGCCTGCTGCAGAGCTTGCTGGAACAACCTGAGCGTGTCTTCAGCCGCGAGCAATTATTGGACGCGGTCGGTGTGGCGGCGGATGCCGGCTACGAGCGCAATATCGACAGCCATATCAAAAGTCTGCGCAGCAAATTGCGCAGCGTGGCTGCCGATGCCGAGCCGATCCAGACCCATCGCGGCCTCGGCTACAGCTACAGCCCGAGCAATAGCTGATGCGCCTGGGGCTGCGGATTTTCCTGGTGTATGCGCTGTTTATCGGCCTCACCGGCTACTTCGTGCTCAGCACTGTCATGAAGGAAATCCGCCCCGGTGTGCGCCAGTCCACCGAAGAAACCCTGGTGGACACCGCCAACCTGCTGGCCGAGATACTGCGCGATGACGTCAAGAACGGCACCCTCGGCCAAAGCCACTGGCCGGCCTTGCTCAAGGCCTACGGCAGTCGCCAGCCGGGCGCGACCATCTGGGGTCTGCCGAAAAACCAGGTCAACCACCGCATCTATGTGACCGACGCCAAGGGCACCGTGTTGCTCGACTCCACGGGCGACGCGGTGGGCCAGGACTATTCCAAGTGGAACGACGTGTACCTGACCCTGCGCGGTGAATACGGCGCCCGGTCCACTCGCAGCGCAGCGGATGACGCCACCTCATCGGTGATGCACGTGGGCGCGCCGATCCGTGACAACGGCCAGATCATCGGCGTGGTCACCGTGGCCAAACCGAACAGCTCATTGCAGCCCTATGTCGACCGCACCGAGCGGCGCCTGCTGTGGTACGGCGCGGGCCTGGTGATTCTGGGTCTGCTGCTGGGCGCACTGCTGTCGTGGTGGTTGAGCGCCGCGCTGCGCCGGTTGACGGCTTATGCCGAAGCGGTCAGCGAAGGCCGGCGTGCCGAGTTGCCGCATTATAGGGGCGGCGAACTCAAGCAGTTATCCACTGCCGTGGAGCACATGCGTACGCAGTTGGAGGGCAAGGCCTATGTCGAACATTACGTGCACACCCTGACCCACGAATTGAAAAGCCCGTTGGCGGCGATACGCGGCGCGGCGGAGTTGTTGCAGGGCGATATGACCCGCGAACAACAACAGCGTTTTGTCGGCAACATCGACAGCGAAAGTGCGCGCCTGCAGCAGTTGATCGAGCGCTTGCTGAACCTGGCGCAAGTCGAGCAACGCCAAGGCCTGGAAGAGCAGGCGAGTATCCCGTTGGCCGCGATGGTCGATGAGGTCATCAAGGCCCAATGCGCGCGCATTGAAGGCGCCCAATTGTGCGTTGAACAGACGATTGCGGCGGATGTGCAGGTGTGTGGCGAGCCCTTCCTGCTGCGTCAGGCCTTGGGCAATCTGCTGGACAACGCCCTGGACTTCACACCGCCCGGTGGCCAGTTGAAATTCAGCGCGCAGACGCGTCACAACGACGTGCAGGTGAGCTTGTTCAACCAGGCCACGCCGATTCCCGACTACGCCCTGCCACGCCTGAGCGAGCGTTTCTACTCGCTGCCACGCCCGTCCAGCGGGCGCAAAAGCACCGGGCTGGGCCTCAACTTTGTTGAGGAAGTGATGAAGCTGCACGGCGGCGCGTTGCAGATCGGCAACGTGCAAGGCGGTGTGCAAGTGGTGCTGCATCTCCACACAGTCTCCACATTGCCCACATAAATCTCCCACACAGGCTGCTCAGACTCTCCCCATCAAAACAGGGAGAGACCCATGAACCGCAGCCTGCTTTTCAAACTTGGCGCGATTGCGCTACTGATCCTGCTGTTGCTGATTCCGTTGCTGATGATCAACGGCATCATCAGTGATCGCCAGCAACTGCGCGACGGCGTACTGATGGACATCGCCCGCAGCTCCAGCTATGCCCAGCGCCTCACCGGCCCAGTGATGGTGGTGCCGTATCGCAAGACCGTGCGCGAGTGGAAGCTCAATGAAAAGCTCAACAAGCGCTACGAAGTCATCCGCGAAGAGCGTGGTCGTCTGTATTTCCTGCCGGATCGTTTTGAGCTCGACGGCAAAGTGCAGACCGAACTGCGTGCGCGGGGTATCTACCAGGCGCGGCTGTTCCATGCCGATAACCGCATCAGCGGGCGTTTCGAGCTGCCTGCGCAGTTGGGGATCACCGAGAGCTTTGCCGATTACCGTTTTGAGCCGGCATTTCTGGCGGTGGGTATCAGCGATATTCGCGGCATTGAAAACGCATTGAAGCTTGAGCTGGGCAGCCAGCAGCTGGAGTTCGAACCGGGCTCCCAGGTCGACTGGCTCGGTGAGGGCGTTCACGTGGCGCTGCCGGAGCAGGACACTAAAAAGCCCTACGTGGTGGATTTCGCCTTTGACCTGCGCCTGCAAGGCACCGAGCAACTGCAAGTGGTGCCGGTGGGCAAGACCAGCCAAGTGTCACTCGCGTCCAACTGGCCGCACCCAAGCTTTATCGGCAACTTCCTGCCGGCGCAACGCGAGATCAGCGACAAAGGCTTTAGCGCCAACTGGCAGACTTCATTCTTCTCCACCAACCTCGAGCAAGCCCTGCAGACCTGCCTGGACGGGCAAGGCTGTGACGACTTCAACAACCGCAGCTTCGGCGTCAACTTCATCGACCCGGTGGACCAGTACCTCAAGAGCGACCGTGCGATCAAATACGCGTTGCTGTTTATCGCCCTGACCTTTGCCGGTTTCTTCCTGTTCGAAGTGCTCAAGAGCCTGGCGGTGCACCCGATCCAGTACGCCTTGGTGGGCTTTGCGCTGGCGTTTTTCTACCTGCTGCTGTTGTCGTTGTCCGAGCACATAGGCTTCGCCATGGCCTACCTCATCTCCGCCAGTGCCTGTGTGTTGTTGATTGGTTTCTACGTTTGCCATGTGCTGCGCAGCGTGGCCCATGGGTTGGGTTTCTCGGCGGGGTTGGCGGCGTTGTATGGCTTGTTGTACGGGCTGTTGAGTGCCGAAGATTATGCGTTGCTGATGGGGTCGTTGCTGCTGTTCGGCTTGTTGGGCACGGTGATGGTGCTGACGCGCAAACTGGATTGGTATGGCGTGGGCAAGCGCAAAGAGGCCGAGCCACTGCAGTTTGACCTGGAGGCAGTGCAATGATCGGGTTGCGAGAGGACCAGCAAATGAAGGCGAGGATGGTCGACTTCCTCAATAACGCCGCCGCACAATGTGGGAGCGGGCTTGCTCGCGAAGGCGGTATGTCAGCCACAGATGTTTCAACTGAGCCACCGCATTCGCGAGCAAGCCCGCTCCCACAGGGGAATGACGGTGAATCTTAGATGGGCGGCTGGGTGTCCAGCATCGAAGGCCGCTGGCTGACTTCGGCGTACCACGCGGCAAGCTGCGGGTTATCCGAGCGCCATTGCATATCCGGATGACGGAAATCCAGGTAACCCAAGGCGCAGGCCACGCTGATGGCGGCGATGTCGAAGTGGCTGGTCAGTTCGGCGATCGCATCCGCTTCTAACTCAGCGAGGCTGCGACGGATCTTGTTGCGCTGCTCATCGAGCCATTGGTCCCAGTGTTTTTCCGCTGGGCGCAGCGCGGTCTCGTAACGCACCAGCACGGCGGCATCCATGATGCCGTCGGCCATCGAAGCCAGGGTCAGGCGGCGCCAGCGGGCCGAGCCGTCGCGAGGGATCAGCGGGTTGCCGACGTGCTGGTGGTCGAAGTAATCAAGGATCACCCGGCTGTCGTGCAGCACCGTGCCGTCGGCCAGGCGCAGGGCCGGGATCTTGCCCACCGGGTTGCCTTGCACCACGTGGGCGTCCGGGTTGACCGGGGTCGGCATGCACCCGTGCAGGGTCACGCGATCTTGCTGGCCGGTTTCGGCCAGCAGCACACGGACCTTGCGCACGAACGGTGAAGCGGGGTTGTGGAACAGGGTCATGCTGGGAGCGGACATGGGCATTCCTCAAGATGGGCAGTGGCTAGCCTAGAGGGTTGCAAGACGGCTGGCGAGGCCCTTAGCCGCGCCGTTTGAACAACGCGTACACGCCTATAACTGCTGGCACCCCTAAACCCACCCAACCGAGCGAATCCCAAATCCCATCCCCGAGCAACGCCGCAAACAACCCGGCGGCGCTGAGCACGCCAATCCCCAGGGGAATGCCAAACACCTTCCAGAAATTCGACCGGCGCGGCTTCATGCCTTGCCCGCCTTGCGCCGCACGATCCACAAATAAATCCCGCTCACCAGCACGATGATGGTCAGCACATCCAAGACGGCCCAGAGGATTTTCATCGGCATGCCGCCGTAGTCGCCAAAGTGCAGCGGTTGGGACATGCCCATGGCGTCCATGTACCACGGCCGTTCGGCGATGGCGGTGACGGCCAGGGTACTGGCGTCGATCAGCACCGGTGTGAGCAAGTGCGACGTCAGGTGGGTGCTGCCCTTCATGAACACCGCGTAGTGGTGCTCACTGGAAAAGCGCGTGCCGGGGAAGGCGATAAAGTCCGGCTGCATGCCTGGCGCAGCCTTTGCTGCGATGGTCAGTAACTCGGTGGCCGGGGCGCGTTGGGTCAGGGGGGGCGCGCTTTTATAGGGCTCGATCATCGCGCTGAGGCTGTCCTGGCGCCAGGCGGCGATGATCAGGTCGGCGCAGGCGCTGATCACGCCGGTCACGCCCACCACCAGTGCCCAGGTCAACGTGACCACACCGATCAGGTTATGCAAGTCGAGCCAACGCAGACGGGTGGACTTGTCCTGGCGCACGGTGGCGAATGTCAGGCGGCGCATGAACGGCAGGTACAGCACCGTGCCGGAGATAATCGCCAGCACAAACAGAATGCCCATGAACGCCAGCAGCAACTTGCCTGGCAGACCGGCAAACATATCCACATGCAAACGCAACAGGAACAGGGTGAACCCACCGTTGGCCGCCGGGGTTTCCACCGCTTCACCGGTGCGCGCATCCAGCATGAAAGTGTGCGACGAGTTGGGTTCGGTGCCGGCGGTAGCGGCCATGATTGCGATCACGCCGTTCTGGTCGTCTTCGTCCCAGGCCAGGTACTGCATGGCTTCGCCGGGGCGATGAGCCTGAGCTTTAGCCACAAGCTGCTCGAGGTTGAGCCGTGGCGTATCGGCGGGCATCTGCGCCAGTTCAGGCTCATTGCCCAGCAGGTGGTCGATCTCATGGTGAAACACCAGCGGCAGGCCAGTCAGGGCGAGCAGCAGCAGGAATACCGTGCAGATCAGGCTGGTCCAAGTGTGGATGAAGGACCAGCGGCGGATGGTTTTGCTTTTCATTTTCTAACCTTCAGACACACCCAAGCCGCTCAAGGGAGCGGCCTGGTTGTTGGCTCAGCCGATTACCACTGGTAGGTGGCGCTGGCGACTACGCTGCGTTGGTCGCCGAAGTAGCAGTAGGAACCGTCACAGGTGGAGATGTAGTCCTTGTTAAATAGGTTGGTGGCGTTGAGTTTGACCGATGCACCTTTGAGGCTGTTGTCGAGGCGGCCCAAATCGTAATGCACCGCACCGTCGAACACGGTGTAGGCGTTGGCCTTACCCAGCCAGGTGTTGCCTTGGTCGCCATAGGTGTTGCCGGTGTAGCGGGCGCCGAAGCCAATACCGAAGCCGTCGAGTACGCCGGTGTGCCAGGTGTAGTCGGTCCAAAGCGAAGCCTGCTGGTTGGGCATCAGTTGCAGGCGGTTGCCCTTGAAGTCGCCTTTTTGCACTTCGGATTTGGCCAGGGTGTACGCCGCGATAACCTTGAGGTTCTCGGTCACGTCAGAAACGGCTTCCAGTTCCAGGCCTTTGACTTTCACTTCGCCGGTCTGATCGGTGATCGGGGTGCCGCTCGTTCCGGTGCTGGTGACCAGTACGTTTTTCTGCGTGAGGCTATAGATCGCCGCACTCAGCAACGTATTGGAGCCAGGTGGCTGATACTTGATTCCCAGTTCCCATTGCTTACCTTCGGTGGGCTTATACGACTTGACCGGGTCGGCGCTGGCGTTGCTTGCTGGCTGGAAGGATTCGGCGTAGGACAGGTATGGCACGAAGCCCGAATCGAACACATAGCTGACTGCCGCGTTGCCGCTGAAGTTTTTGTTGCGGTCTGTGTTGGTCGCGTCTTGTTTGTTGAAGTACGTGGTGCCTTGGTGCACCCAGTCTTCACGACCACCGAGGGTCAGGCGCCAGTTGTTGAGGGCCATCTGGTCTTGCACGTAGAGGCCGGTCTGCACGGTTTTCTGGTTGTAGTCGTAGAACGCATCGGAGCGCGCCGGGCGCACTACCGGCGTGGTATTGACCGGGTTGAAGATATTGACACGCCCGGCACCCCCGAAGATCGACAGGTACGAGGTGTCGGTCCGCTGGTGGTCCAGTCCCAGCAACAGGGTGTGGGTGACATCACCGGTGGCGAAGTCGGCCTGGAAGTTGTTATCCACCGCGAACTGTCCGATGTTCTCGTCGACGTTGGTCGAGAGGCGATCCATGTTGCCCGCTGCATCCACTGGAGCGAAGGCATAGGAACCCACGGTCAGTTGCTGGAACGACAACTCCGACTTGGTGTAACGCAGGTTCTGCTTGAACTGCCAGGTATCGTTGAAGCGATGCTCGAAGGCATAGCCCAGCGCGTAGTAAGTGCGGTCGTAGAACTCGTAATCTGGATCGCCCAGGTTCTTGTGATGTGATACGTCGCCCAATGGCGATTTGATCTTGGTGCCCACGATCGGCAGGAACTGACTGGTGGCGCCAGTATCGTCACGCGTGAACTGCGAGAGCAGTGTCAGCTTGGTGTCGGTGTCGATGTTCCAGGTCAGGCTCGGCGCAATGTTGTAGCGCTTGTTGTCGATGTGGTCGACTTGGGTGCCCGCATCGCGTACCACACCGCTGACGCCATACAGGAACTGGCCTTCATCATCGATCTTGCCGGTGCTGGCGAAGTTGATCTGGCGGTAGTTGTCACTGCCGTATTGCACTTGGATGGCATGACTGGACTCTTCGCTGGGACGCCGGCTGACCATGTCCAGCAGGCCGCCCGGTGGCGTCTGGCCGTACACCGATGAGGCCGGGCCGCGCAGCAGGGCAAGGCGGTCGAGGTTCCAGGTTTCGGCTTTCGGGTTGGCGTACACACCGCGTGGCAGCGGCAGGCCGTCGAGGAACTGGGTCGGTTCGAAACCGCGCACGCGCATCCAGTCGTAGCGGGTGTCGCTGCCGTAGCTGGCAGACACGATGCCCGGCATGTATTTGACGGCGTCATCCAGGTTCTGCACGTTGCGGTCCTGCATCTGCTCGCGGGTGGCGACAGAGATCGAGCGCGGCGCTTCAACCAGCGCAGTGTCGGTCTTGGTGCCGGCGGCAGTGCGCGTGGCCAGATAGCCTTGCACCGGGCCCCAGGCACTTTCCTGGCTGCCGTCTTGGCCAGTGATGTTGGTGACCGGCAGCGCCATCACGCCCTCCGGAATCGCCACCAAGGTGTAAGTCCCCGCGCTGCTCTGCTCCAGTTGCAACCCCGTCCCACGCAACGCTTCACGCAGCGCACCCGGCGCATCGAACTGGCCCTGGACCGGTGCCGAGGTCTTGCCGGCGGCGAGCGCCGGGCTGAGGGTCAGCGCCAGGCCGCCCTGGCTGGCGATCTGGTTCAGGGTGCTGGCCAGTGGCGCCGCCGGCAGGTTGTAAGCACGCACGCTGGACGCCTGCTCGGCGGCGATCAGCACAGTGCTGGTCAGCGGGGCGCTGAGGGCGATGGCCACGGCTAACAGGCTGGGGCGCAACAAGGTGTCTAGGGTGCGGGACATAGGGCGGCTCCTGAATGGAAATATTTCTCAATTGCCTAGGTGCCGAACGAGAATCGAAAAGTGATAGGGCGGGGTGAAAATATTTTTCCAGGGTGTTCTTGAGGGCCTCATCGCAGGCAAGCCAGCTCCCACCTTGGAATGCATTTCAACGGTGGGAGCTGGCTTGCCTGCAATAGCGATAGCACGGGCACCGCGAACCTAAGGCTTGCCCTTCACCGTCACCCACCACGGCGTGTGCTGCTCAATCTGCACCGGCAACGTCGGCAGCAGCGCATTCAGCGCCAGCGTGGTGTCGTGCAACGGGAAACTGCCGGTGATACGCAAGTCGGCCACATCTTTATCCACACCCAGGTAACCGGTGCGGTAGCGGCCGAGCTCCTCGACCACATCCCCCAGGCGGGCGTTGTCGACCACCAGCATGCCGCGGGTCCAGGCGTCGGTGGCGGGGGTGACAGCCAGCAGCGGGCCGAGGCCGTCGCTGCGCATCAGCACTTGCTGGCCTTCCTTGAAGATCTGTTCCTGGTGCAGTGCCTCAGGCTGTGCGGCCACGGCGGACTGCAACACGCTCAAGCGCGTGGCGTCGTCTTCACGCTTGACGATAAACCGCGTGCCCAGCGCCCGCAGGCTGCCGTCGCGGGTTTGTACATAGAACGGGCGCGCATCGTTGTGGCCGGTCTCGACGAGGATCTCGCCTTCCTGCAACACAATCAGCCGGCGTTTCTGATCAAAACGCACGTCGATAGCACTGTGGGTATTGAGGTTGATCAGCGTACCGTCCGCCAGCTTCAGCGTGCGCTGCTCACCGGTGGCGGTACGTTGGTCGGCCAGCCAATAGTGGATCGGCACATAGCGCTCACCGGCAAACAACGCCACGCCAATGACCAGTGCAATGCTCGCCAAGCCGCTGCCCAACTTGCGCACGCGCTGGCGAATGCCTTCCCGCGATTGCAACAACGCCACCCGCGCCGGGCCCGAAGCGGCGCTGAAACGCTGGTCGAGCATGCCCAGTTGGCGCCAGGCGCGGGCGTGTTCTTCGTTGCTGGCCAGCCATTTATCGAATTCTTCGCGCTCAACCAGGCTGCCATCACCCGAATCGAGGGACAGTTGCCAGGCAATCGCGGCATCCAGCACGCGGGCCGAGACGGGTCTGGAACTGATCATTGTCACGTCGGCTCGCCATACAGGGCGATGTAGCACTGGCGAATGCCCTGGGCCAGGTACTGGCGCACGCGCGGCACGGACACGCCAAGGCGCTGGGCGATTTCTGCATGGCCCATGCCGTCGAGGCGGTTATAGAGGAAGGCGGCGCGGGCCTTGCTCGACAGCTTACCGAGCAGGCGGTCGATGGCCTTGAGGTCTTCGAGGATCAGTTGCTGCTCTTCCGGCGAGGGGTGCTCGCTTTCCGGGATCAGCATCAGTTCGGTGAGGTAGGCCTGTTCCAGCGCGGCGCGGCGGAAGTAGTCGAACAGCAAGCCCTTGGCGATGGCGACCAGGAACGCCCGAGGTTCGCGGGGTTCGCGCAGCTCGTCACGGCCCAGCAAGCGCATGAACGTGTCCTGGCTCAGGTCTTCGGCGCGGCTTGGGCAGGCCACGTTGCGTCGAAGCCAGGCCAGCAGCCAGCCACGATGGTCGCGATACAACGCGCCAACAAGCTCACTGTGTGGGTTCTGGACCGACGACAAGGCATCACCGAATAAACAGGAGGTTTAAACTAACGAGAATTATTCGCGATTGTGTCAGAGCCGTGGGGTGGGTGCAATTGGCGTCTGTCGGGAGATGGTATTAAAACGATGGCGCGTGTTTACGCCGCTTCCATTGGCTCAAGCGCTCTTGCAGCGTGTGGGGGGTGTCGATCTGTTGCTGGCGTGCGCGGCTGAACAGGATGAGCATCAGCTCCGCCGTGGCCAGGGCATCGGCGCTGGCATGATGGCGCTCGCCCACGTGCAGGTTGAAGTGGTTGATCCAGTCGTCCAGCCCGGCTTCGCGTATATGCGCCTCGGGGCACAGCAGCGGGGCGATGTCGGCAACATCAAGAAACGGATGCGTCAGGCGGTAACCCAGGCTGTCCTTGAGCGCCCGACACAACATGTGTTGATCGAACGGTGCGTGGAAGGCCAACAATGGGCTGTCGCCGACAAACGCCATGAAGTCCAGCAACGCCTCGGCCGGGTCGCTGCCGGCAGCAATGGCACTGGGGCCGAGGCCGTGGATCAATACACTGGGGCTGAGCTTGGTGTCGGCGCGTTGCAGCGTGCGCTCGAACAATTGAGAAAAGTCCACCGCGCCGTCTTCGATCACCACCGCACCGATGGACAGCACCTGATCACGGTTGAGGTTCAGGCCGCTGGTTTCCAGGTCCACCACCACCCAGCGCTGACTGCGCAAGGAACCGTCGCCCAGCGCGGTGGGCTTGCGCAGTTGCTCCAGGCGTTTTTGTTGCGCGGTATCCAGCCCAGGCTTTTTCGTACGCAGCCAGCTGAACAGGCTCACAGCTGATACCGCAATGTCAGGCTGCTTTGCAGGCGTTGAGCCTGGCGCAAGGACTCACGCAGGATGCGCCGGTCCAGGTGGTTGAGGCTGTCCGGGTCGACGCGGTTGGAGTACGGCTGGTTCTCGCGGGTTTGCAGTTGGTGCTGCTGCATGCGGGTCTGCTGGATGAAGTGGTAGGCCTCTTCATAGGCGGCGCCGTCCAGGGGCTCGATCACTTCCTTGACCACCAGTTGGCGCAAGCGCTCCAGGGTATTATTGGCGTGGATGCCGTTGGCCAGGGCCAGCAGGCGCGCGCCGTCGACAAACGGCGTCAGGCCTTGCACCTTGAGGTCGAGGGTGGCTTTTTCGCCGTCTTTACGCGTCAGCACAAACTCGCGGAAACGTCCCACAGGCGGCCGCTGGCGCAACGCGTTCTCAGCCAGCATGCGTTGAAACAAGCGGTTATCCGCGACCTGGTCAAGAATGCCCTGGCGCAATTGTTCGCAACCGCGCTCATCGCCCCACACCACGCGCAGGTCGAAATAAATGCTGGAGCCCAGCAGGTTCTCCGGCGTCGCCTCGCGAATGAAGGCTGCAAACCGCCGCGCCCATTCCGCCCGGGACAGGCAAAGCTCTGGATTGCCGGCCATGATGTTGCCCTTGCACAGGCTGAACCCGCACAACGCCAGGCTCTGGTTGATCTGCTGTGCCAGCGGCAACAGCAATCCACGGATCTGCGCCGCTTCGGCGGTGTCCTTGGCATCGAACAGAATGCCGTTGTCCTGGTCGGTGTACAGCGTCTGCTCGCGACGACCTTCGCTGCCAAAACACAACCAACTGAATGGCACGCCGGGGTCGCCTTTTTCAGCCAGCGTGAGTTCGATCACCCGGCATACGGTGTGATCGTTAAGCAGCGTAATGATGTGGGTGATCTGGGTAGACGACGCGCCATGGGCCAGCATGCGTTCGACCAACTGGCCGATCTCGCCGCGAATCGCCACTAGGTTTTCCACGCGTGGCGCGTTACGGATGGTGCGCGCCAGGTGCACCAGGTCCACCCGTTGCAGGGAAAACAGATCGCGCTCGGACACCACGCCACACAGGCGTTGGTCTTTGACCAGGCACACGTGGGCGATATGCCGTTCGGTCATGGCGATGGCGGCGTCGAAGGCGCTGTGGTCCGGGGTCAAGAAGAAGGGCGCCTGGGTCATGTGGCCTTCGATGCCCTGGGTGAAGTCGCTGGTGCCATCGGCCACCACTTGGCGCAGGTCGCGCAGGGTGAAAATTCCCAGGGGCGCCTGGCCCTCATCGACGATCACAATGCTGCCCACCTGTTGTTCGTGCATCAGCGTCACCGCCTCGCGCAGCGGCGTGGTTGGGCTGCACATCACAGGGTGGCGCATGGCCAATTCGCCGAGGCGGGTGTTCAGTGAGTATTGAGTGCCGAGGGTTTCCACGGCTTTTTGTTGAACCTGTTGATTAACCGTGTCCAACAGGCTGCTGACGCCACGCAGGGCGAAGTCGCGAAACGGGCTGGAAAGCGCGAACAGTTTGATAAACGCCGGTTTGTTCAGTTGCAGGCAGAAGGTGTCTTCGGCCGCCTTGTGCTCGGTGCGGGTTGCCCGTTCACCTAACAGTGCCGCGAGGGGAAAGCACTCGCCCGTCGCGATTTCAAAAGTGGTTTCGGCGCTGTCCGGGCGCTCACCCACGACCCTGCCCTGCTTGACGATATAAAAATGTTCAACCGGCCCGCCCGACGGTTTAAGGATGCTGTCTCCGGGGCCGTAAAAGCGCAGCTGGCACTGTTCCACCAAAAACGCCAGGTGTGCGTTTTCCATTTGGTTGAACGGCGGGAAGCGTTGCAAGAACTGCAGGGTGCCGTGAATGTTCTGCAACACAGCAGTTTTCCCCGCCTGGGCGAAGGCATCAGCTTTACTCATAACAGTGGCCGCGTTTTTTGTCGTTATCGTCCCTCATGGTCGACTCCCGCGCGGCGGGTGCCCATTGGACGTAAGTCTAGGTCGATACAGACCGCACAAACCTAGGGAAAAACCTTACATGACTATCGTCCAAACCCCGTAGAACGCCCACTAGTCAAACTTTCCGACGAAGTGCACATTGTTCGACCCTCCTGTGATGTCTGACGTCTGAGCGGAGGGGATTGATGAGAACTGCTGAGAACCGTATGTCCGATCACGATATTTTAAGCGATGCCGAGCGCGAGGCGCTGAGCGCCGTGATGCTGGAGCCTGATTTACCGCCACAACGCGTTTTGATTGTTGACGACGACAAGGACGCGCGTGAATTGTTGGCGGAGATCCTGGGGCTGGACGGTATTCGCTGCATGACTGCCGACAGTGGTGAGGCGGCGTGGGATTTATTGAAGTCCAGCAGCTCTATTGGATTGTTGATCACCGATCTGCGCATGCAGCCGAGCAGCGGCCTGGAGCTGATCAGGCAGGTACGCGAATCCACTCGCGCGGCTTTGCCGATCATCATCATGTCGGGGGACGCGGAAGCGCCGGATGTGATTGATGCGATGCATTTGAGTGTGGTGGACTTTTTGCTGAAGCCGATTGATAGCGTGAAGTTGGCGAAATTAGTGAAGCGGGAGTTGGGGATGGGGCAGTAGGGACCGTTGGTCGAGACTGTCATTTATGACCGTAGGCGTTAAGAGGGAATTTTTGTTCAGTGGTCTGGAGAGCATTGTGTGATGACCGTACCTCGAAACCCTATGAACAGGAGTTTGTCATGAGTACTGAGCCATTATTGATTTGGCCGTTTTGAAAAAAGCCCTGATCTTACGACCAAGGCTTTTCATATCCGCGATTAATTACAGACCATTCCTGGCCTTGAACTCCCGCCGCCGACGATGCAACACCGGCTCGGTATATCCATTTGGCTGCTTGGTCCCTTCAACCACCAACTCCACCGCCGCCTGGAACGCGATATTGCTATCGAAATCCGGCGCCAACGGACGGTACAACTTGTCCCCCGCATTCTGACGGTCCACCACCGGCGCCATGCGCTTGAGGCTTTCCATCACCTGATCCTGAGTGACGATGCCGTGGCGCAGCCAGTTAGCGATGTGCTGGCTGGAGATGCGCAGGGTGGCGCGGTCTTCCATCAGGCCCACATCGTTGATGTCCGGCACTTTCGAGCAGCCGACGCCCTGGTCGATCCAGCGCACGACATAGCCAAGGATGCCTTGGGCATTGTTGTCCAGCTCGTTGCGGATTTCTTCGTCGGACCAATCGGTATTGCTGGCCAGAGGAATCGTCAGGATGTCGTCCACCGAGGCGCGCTCGCGCTTGGCCAGCTCGGCCTGGCGGGCGAAAACGTCGACCTTGTGGTAGTGCAACGCGTGCAATGCGGCTGCCGTTGGCGACGGCACCCAGGCAGTGTTGGCACCGGCCAGTGGGTGGGCGATTTTCTGTTCGAGCATCGCGGCCATCAGGTCGGGCATGGCCCACATGCCTTTACCGATCTGCGCGCGACCTTGCAGGCCGGTGCTCAGGCCGATATCGACGTTCCAGTTCTCGTAGGCGCCGATCCATTTTTCCGCCTTCATCGCGGCCTTGCGCACCATCGCGCCGGCTTCCATGGAGGTGTGGATTTCATCGCCGGTACGGTCGAGGAAGCCGGTGTTGATAAACACCACACGCTCGCTGGCCGCCTTGATACAGGCCTTGAGGTTGACCGTGGTGCGGCGCTCCTCGTCCATGATCCCGACTTTCAGCGTGTTGCGCGGCAGGTTCAGCACCTCTTCGATGCGCCCGAACAGCTCGTTGGTGAACGCCGCTTCTTCGGGGCCGTGCATTTTCGGTTTAACGATGTACACAGAGCCGGTGCGGCTGTTCTTGCGGCTGCTGTTGCCGTTGAGGCTGTGGATCGCGGCCAGGCTGGTGAGCAGGCCGTCGAGGATGCCTTCCGGCACTTCGTTGCCGTTTTTGTCGAGGATCGCGTCGATGGTCATCAGGTGACCCACGTTGCGTACGAACAAGAGCGAACGGCCGTGCAGGGTCACGTCCTTGCCATCCACGCCAGTGTAGACGCGGTCGGCGTTCATGGTGCGGGTGAAGGTCTTGCCGCCCTTGGCTACTTCTTCGGCCAGGTCGCCCTTCATCAGGCCGAGCCAGTTACGGTAGATCACCACCTTGTCATCGGCATCGACGGCGGCGACGGAGTCTTCGCAGTCCATGATGGTGGTCAGCGCCGCTTCCATCAGCACGTCTTTGACGCCGGCGGCATCGGTCTGGCCGACCGGGGTGCTGGCGTCGATCTGGATTTCGAAGTGCAGGCCGTTGTGTTTCAGCAGGATCGCAATCGGCTCAGCCGCAGGGCCTTGGAAACCGATCAACTGCGCGTCGTCACGCAGGCCGCTGTTGCTGCCGCCCTTGAGGCTGACGATCAGCTTGCCATCGGCAATCTTGTAGCCGGTGGACTCGGCGTGGCTGCCGGCGCTGAGCGGGGCGGCCTCATCGAGGAAAGCGCGGGCGAAGGCGATGACCTTGTCGCCGCGCACTTTGTTGTAGCCCTGGCCCTTCTCGGCGCCATCGGCTTCACTGATGGCGTCGGTGCCATACAGCGCGTCATACAACGAACCCCAGCGCGCATTCGAGGCGTTTAGTGCGAAGCGCGCATTCATCACCGGCACGACCAACTGCGGGCCGGCCATGCGGGCGATTTCGTCATCGACGTTTTGGGTTGTGGCCTGGAAGTCTGCAGCTTCTGGCAGCAGGTAGCCGATGTCTTGCAGGAAGGCTTTGTAGGCCACCGGGTCGTGAGCCTGGCCGGCGTGGGTCTGGTGCCAGGTATCGATGCGCGCCTGGAAATCGTCGCGTTTGGCGAGTAGGGCTTTGTTCTTCGGTGCCAGGTCATGGATGACCTTGTCGGCACCGGCCCAGAACTGGTCGGCAGTGATGCCCGTACCGGGAATGGCTTCGTTGTTCACGAAGTCGAACAGGACTTTGGCGACCTGCAGGCCACCGACTTGAACGTGTTCAGTCATTGCTTGCCTCACTCTGCGGAGCTAATGCGCTTTTTCAGATTTTCATTATGTAGTGCACGGTTGGGCATACTACATGATGACTTGCGGTTGTGAAAATTAGACTAAATACGTCGTTTAGCGACCCACTTTGGTCGTACGGTCACAGCGGAGAATCGGATGTTCTCAAAAAACTATTGGATTGTTCCAGATAAATATAAAAATGGTACACGATTTGTTTTCAAGGGCTTCCGGGTCCACCTTGTAGATTGAATTCCAGAGGGCTTTGCCATGGACCATCTTGTACTCACAATTATCGCCGCCGACAAACCCGGGCTGGTTGAACGCATTGCGCAGAACATCGCCGCCCACGGCGGCAACTGGCTCGAAAGCCGCATGGCGCACATGGCCGGGCAGTTTGCCGGGATCCTGCGGGTCAGTGTGCCGGCGGAGAGCCGTCAGGCTTTGGTGGGCGCGCTCGAGGATTTATCCACACACGGCATTCGCGTACTGGTGGGTGAGGGCAGCACTGGCCAGGCTTCAGCATCCAAATCGATTGTGATGACGCTGGTGGGTAACGACCGTTCGGGCATCGTGCGCGAGATCACGGCGCTGCTGAGCCAGCAGGGGGTCAACCTGGCGAGTCTGAGCACTGACGTTCGCCCGGCTCCCATGAGCGGTGACCCGTTGTTCACTGCCGAGGCGCTGTTGCAGGTGCCGACAGCATTATCCCTGGATGTATTGCAGTTATCCCTGGAAACCCTGGCGGATGACCTGATGGTGGAGCTGCACCACGAGGAATAATCTTTCCACGAGGTTATGCATGGAAATCTTGCATGGGCCTGTGGATAACCTGTAGAGACCCGGCGCCAGGCCAGACCGGCCGGGCTTCTCCGTAAACTGAGTAAAAAACGAGCAGTTTCAAGGGGTTGTGCACAAATGGCGGGGATCAGGTTGTGGATAACCTTGGGATGGGTGTCTGCAAGTCACGCCGACCGTGCCTTGCAGAGGTTTGTACGTTATTTGATCAGCGTTTGCGCACGCTCAGCCAGATATCCACGCTGTACACCACCAGGCCCGCCCAGATGAAGGCGAAGGCAGTCAACGTGCTCGGCGCCAGGTGTTCGCCGAACAGCAGCACGGCTTCCAGCAGCACCAGCGTCGGCGCCACATACTGCAGGAAGCCCAGCGCGGTGTAAGGCAAATGCCGTGCGGCGGCGTTGAAACACACCAGCGGGATCAGCGTCACCGGGCCCGCAGCTACCAGCCACCAGGCTTCTGAGGTGCTCCAAAACGCCAGCTGCGCACTGTGGGCCGTTGGGTTGAACAGCAGCCATGCGAGAGCAATGGGCACCAGCATCCAGGTTTCTACCACCAGCCCCGGCAATGCTTTCACCGGCGCCTGTTTACGGATCAATCCGTAAAAGCCAAAGGTTAACGCCAGCACCAGCGACACCCACGGCAAGCTGCCCACCTGCCACACCTGTTGCGCCACACCCGCTGCAGCCAGCCCGACGGCGACCCATTGCAGACGGCGCAGGCGTTCACCCAGGATCAGCATGCCCAGCAGCACATTGACCAGCGGGTTGATGTAGTAACCCAGGCTCGCTTCCAGCATGCGCCCCGTATTCACCGACCACACATACGTCAGCCAGTTGGCCGCAATCAGCGAACCGCTGAGGGCCAGGATCGCCAGGCGCTTGGGGTTGTCACGCAGTTCGCGGAACCAGCCGGGGTGTTTCCACACCATCAGCAGCAAACCGCCGAACAGCGCTGACCACAGCACGCGGTGCACGATGATCTCGGCGGCGGGTACGCTGGCGATGGCTTTGAAGTAGAGCGGGAACAGACCCCAGATGACATAGGCGCTCAGGCCTAGAATGTATCCCTTGCGGGGGTTGGCGGCTTGCATGCGGAATCCTTGCTTAGGCAGCTAACAAAGCGCAATTGTAGGGATATTTCTCAGGCATTGGGATCTGCTTTCTGTGGGAGCCCGGCTCCCACAGAGAAGCCGTCAGAAGAGTTTCAGGGGTTCTTCGTTCAGGGCCGAGAGTTGTTCGCGCAATGCCAGCACCTGGTCGCCCCAATAGCGCTCACTGCCAAACCAAGGAAAACTGTGGGGAAACGCCGGGTCATCCCAGCGCCGTGCCAGCCAGGCGCTGTAGTGCATCAGGCGCAGGGCGCGCAACGGTTCGATCAACGCCAGTTCGCGCGGATCGAAGTCATGGAATTCCTGATAGCCGTCCATCAATTCCGACAACTGTCCCAGACATTCCTGACGGTCTCCGGCGAGCATCATCCACAGGTCCTGCACCGCCGGGCCCATGCGGCAGTCATCAAGGTCGACAATATGGAACATCTCGTCACGGCACATCATGTTGCCGGGATGGCAATCGCCGTGCATGCGGATGTTCTTGTGCGGCGTGGCCGTGTACACCTCTTCCACGCGTTTGAGCAGGTCGCGGGCCACGGACTCGTAGGCCGGCAGCAGGCTCTTGGGAATGAAGTTGCCTTCCAACAGCGTGGTGAGGGAATCGTGACCGAAGTTCTTCACGCCCAAGGCTTCACGGTGTTCGAACGGGCGGGTGGAACCCACCGCATGCAAACGGCCAAGCAGTTGCCCAAGGCGATACAGCTGATCCAGATTGCCCGGCTCCGGTGCACGGCCGCCACGGCGTGGGAACAAGGTGAAGCGGAAGCCGGCGTGTTCGAACAGGCTTTCGCCATTGTGGATCAGTGGTGCCACCACCGGCACTTCGCATTCGGCCAGTTCGAAGGTGAAACGGTGTTCTTCAAGGATCGCCTCGTTCGTCCAACGCTGTGGGCGATAGAACTTGGCGATCAACGGTTCCGAGTCTTCGATGCCCACTTGGTAGACGCGGTTTTCGTAGCTGTTGAGCGCGAGAATGCGCGCATCGCTGAGGAAGCCGATACTTTCGACAGCGTCGAGCACCAGGTCGGGGGTGAGTGTTTCAAACGGATGGGCCATGCGAACTCCTGCGCGCAGCAGGTCGCCGCGTCCGGCCGGGTATGGTAACGCACACGGCTTGAGATAGGGGGCGGCAGTGCAGACGCCATCGCAGGCAAGCCAGCTCCCACATTTGGTCCGTGTCAGTCATGACAACGCGGTCAAGTGTGGGAGCTGGCTTGTCTGCGATGAGGCCCTATCAGGCGCCGACGATACCGCCGTCATCCCGTCGAATCGCCATCACTGACGAACGCGGCTTGCCATTCGGCAGGTGCTCCGGCCAGGTGGAGCCGCCGGTCTCACCCGGATGCTGAATCCCCACAAACAACGTTTTCTGATCCGGCGAGAAGCTGATGCCCGTTACTTCACAGGCCACAGGGCCAACCATGAAACGACGGATTTCCCCGGTGGTCGGGTCAGCGCAGAGCATCTGGTTATTGCCCATCCCCGCGAAATCACCCGCGTTGCTGTAGTCGCCATCGGTCAGAATCCACAGCCGCCCGGCCTTGTCGAAACCCAAGCCATCAGGGCTGTTGAACATATTTTGCGGGTTGATATTCGACGAACCGCCCTTCGGCGTGCCGGCGTGAACGCCAGGGTTGCCGGCCACCACAAACAGGTCCCAAGTAAATGCCATGCTGGCGTGGTTATCGGCGTCGGCTTTCCAGCGCAGGATCTGGCCGTAGACGTTTTTCTCACGGGGGTTGGGGCCGCCGACGGGCTGGCCGTCTTCACCGCGCTTGGCGTTGTTGGTGAGGGTGCAATAGACCTGGCCATCGGTGGGGCTGACCACGATCCATTCCGGGCGGTCCATGCGCGTGGCTTTCACCACACTGGCGGCGAGGCGTGCGTGGATCAGCACTTCGGCCTGGCTGTTGAAACCGCTGCTGGCGTCGATGCCGTTTTTGCCATGGGTCAGCTCGACCCACTGGCCCTTGCCTTTGGGGTGGTCGGCATTGCCGTCGCCCGCGTCGAAGATCGCCACGTACAGGGTGCCGTGGTCGAGCAGGTCTTTGTTGGCCTTGGGGTTTTTGTGGTTGATCTTGTCGCGGCTGACGAACTTATAGATAAACTCACCGCGCTCGTCGTCGCCCATGTACACCACGGCGCGGCCGTCGCGGGTTTCAGCGAGGGCGGCGTTCTCGTGTTTGAAGCGGCCCAGGGCGGTGCGCTTGGCTGGGGTGGATTGCGGGTCGAACGGGTCGATTTCCACGACCCAGCCATGGCGATTGAGCTCGTTGGGGTTCTTGGCCAGGTCAAAGCGCGGGTCGTGCTGGTGCCAGTTGATGTCTTTGCTGGCGGCGACGGCGCCGTAGCGTTTCTGCCCGGCATCAAACGTTTGCTGTGGGTTGCTGCTGCCAAAGCAGTCGGTGAAGTTCTCTTCACAGGTCAGATAAGTGCCCCACGGGGTTTTACCGTTGGCGCAGTTCTGGAATGTACCAAGGGCTTTCTTGCCGGATTTGTCGGCGCTGGTTTTCAGCCATTCGTGACCGGCGGCGGGGCCGCTCAGGCGGATCGGCGAGTTGCCGTGGATGCGCCGGTTGTAGCGCGAGTCCTGGACGAACTGCCAGGTGTCACCCTTGCGCCGCACTTCGATCACCGACACGCCTTCGCTGGCCTGCGCCTTGCGCACATCTTCGGCCGATTGCGGCGCGCCGCCGTGGGCAAAGAGGTAGCGGTAGTTGGTGTATTCGTTGTTGATCGCCATCAGTGCGCGGTTGTCGTCGCCGGGGAAGGCGAACAGGCTCATGCCGTCGTTGTTGTCACCGAACTGCTGTTCCTGAGCATTGGCCGTGCCGTTGCCGGACGGGTCGAACGCCGGCGCGCTCTTGCTCAGCGGCTGGCCCCAACTGATCAACACCGAAGCGCTGTAGCCCGGCGGCAACGTGATAGCGTCGCTGGTCGCGGCGGCGATGCTGGTAAAACCCAGCAGCGGGCTGGCGGTGGCGGCGTTGACGGCCAGGGCGCTACGGGTCAGCAGGTTGCCGCCCAGGAACATCGCGGCACCGCACAAAGCGCCGGCGCCGATAAAGCGGCGGCGGGTGAGGCCGACCATCTGTTCGAGGTCGGTGGCTTGGTTTTCTTCTAATAGGCTCATCTCAGGCTCCCTGCGGTTTTTGCAGACACCTTAAGGAGCGGGCGTGACGAAATTGTTGCAGTTAAAAGA
Source organism: Pseudomonas sp. 58 R 12 (assembly GCF_900005865.1). NCBI lineage: Bacteria > Pseudomonadati > Pseudomonadota > Gammaproteobacteria > Pseudomonadales > Pseudomonadaceae > Pseudomonas > Pseudomonas sp. 58 R 12. Next base: position 87,542 of record NZ_CVTP01000016.1, on the reverse strand, counting down.
AGGTGGCGACTTACACCGGTGTTCCCAGCAGCACATTGCTCGGCGCGAACTGTACCTGGATCGCCTGGCCTCTGGCGGCGCCGATGGCGTTGAGCGTGTCGAGTTGCGCCAGGGCGCATAGAACCTGGCCGTTGGGCAGCACGATGCGGACTTCGCTGGGGCCGTCGTCGGCCTCGAGAATGGCGTCGACGGTGCCGCCCATGCAATTGTGTCCAGTTGTTGCAGAGTCCTCGGGTGCCAGCAATTCCAACCAGCCCGCCTTGATCAGTGCGACCACCTCCACGCCAGTTTCCAGCTCCAGTCGCTGCGTGCTGTCGTGGGTGATTTGCGCATCCAGGGACAGCCCGCCAGCCAGTTGCAGGCGCACCAGATCATTGCGGCCATGATGCTCGATGGCGACGACTTGGCCATGCAGTTGATTACGCGCGCTGGTGCGCAGCATCAGGCGGCCGAGCAGGTTGAAGTCACTGGCGGCTTCATCAGAGCCCAGCACTTCGGCCTGTAACACTTGCAGGCGTTGGTAAAGACGCAATACGCGCTCACCCTCGGCCGTCAGCTTGGCGCCGCCGCCGCCCTTGCCGCCGACGCTGCGTTCCACCAGCGGTTTTTGCGCAAGGTTGTTCAACTCGTCGATGGCATCCCATGCCGCCTTGTAACTCAAACCAGCGCTTTTCGCCGCGCGAGTGATGGAGCCTTGCTCGGCGATATGCGCCAGCAAGGCAATGCGCTGTGGGCGACGGATGATGTGCTGGCTGAGGGACGCTGGCAGAGACATGTGGGTACGCTTCGATGAGATGGGCCGAACGTTGCGGGCAAGGTTGGCTGGAGTCAAGTCAACTGCCTGGTTTGGGCGTGCGCGCCAGGCAGTACACATCGACCTGGCGCGCGCCGGCATTCATCAACAGCTGCGCCAGGCTGTGGGCGGTGGCGCCGGTGGTGAGTACGTCGTCCACCAAGGCAAAGTGCCGGCCTTGCACCTGGGCGCCGGGTGCCAGGGCAAAGGCGCCGAGCAGGTTGCGTTTACGGGTCTTGGCGTCGAGGGCTTGCTGGGCGACCGTATCATGAGGGCGTAACAACAGATGTTCATCGTGGGGGAGGTTCAGGTCGCTGCTGAGCCAACGCGTCAGCATCAAGGCCTGGTTATAGCCGCGCTCGCGCAGGCGTTTGCGCGCCATGGGCACCGGCAGCAAACAATCCGGGCGTGTGAGTTCAGTGTTGTCCAGGCGGTGTTGCAGGTGTTGCGCCAATAGTCGTGCAAGCATCTGCCCGAAGGGCCAGCGCGCCTGGTGTTTGAAGCGGCTGATCAGGCTGTCGATGGGAAAGCTGTAGGACCAGGGGGCGATCACCTGTTTAAAGGCCGGTGGTTGTTTCTGGCACTGGCCGCATATTAAACCCTCCATCGGTAGCGGCAGGGCGCACACGTCGCAGTGCTCCAGCAGCCAGGGCAGCTCGGTTTCGCAGACGTTGCACACACAATGGGTTGATTCCGTCGCTTCATCGCAGATTAAACAGATTTGTACGGTTTTTAACCAGATGTAAACCTGGTGTTTGTACTCTGGTTGACAGTGCATGAATCTTCCTTAAATATGCCGAGCATCCGTGTCGTACCTGTGGGTATTGCCCTTCCCACAGCGTTTGCCAAAGCATAATCAAGGAATCGCCCATGAGCGCCAGCACCACCGCCACTTTGCGTCACGATTGGTCCCTCGCCGAAGTCAAAGCGCTGTTCGTGCAGCCGTTCAATGACCTGCTGTTCCAGGCGCAGACCGTGCACCGCGCGCATTTCGACGCCAACCGTGTGCAAGTGTCGACGCTGCTCTCGATCAAAACCGGTGCCTGCCCGGAAGATTGCAAATATTGTCCGCAGTCGGGCCACTACAACACGGGCCTCGAAAAAGAAAAGCTGATGGAAGTGCAGAAGGTGCTGGAAGAGGCCGCTCGCGCCAAAGCCATCGGCTCGACGCGTTTCTGCATGGGCGCCGCCTGGAAACACCCGTCGGCCAAAGACATGCCCTACGTGCTGCAGATGGTCAAAGGCGTGAAGGCCATGGGCCTGGAAACCTGCATGACCCTCGGCCGCTTGGACCAGGACCAGACCGAGGCCCTGGCCCAGGCTGGCCTCGACTACTACAACCACAACCTCGATACCTCGCCGGAGTTCTACGGCAGCATTATCACTACCCGCACCTATGGCGAGCGCCTGCAAACCCTGGCCTATGTGCGTGACTCGGGGATGAAGATCTGCTCCGGTGGCATCCTTGGCATGGGCGAGTCCCTCGACGACCGCGCCAACTTGCTGATCCAACTGGCCAACCTGCCGGAGCATCCTGAGTCGGTGCCGATCAACATGCTGGTGAAGGTCGCCGGTACGCCGCTGGAAAATGCCGAGGATATCGACCCGTTCGACTTCATCCGCATGCTGGCCGTGGCGCGCATCCTGATGCCGCAATCCCACGTGCGCCTGTCGGCCGGCCGTGAGGCGATGAACGAGCAGATGCAGGCGTTGGCGTTTTTTGCCGGGGCCAACTCGATCTTCTACGGCGACAAATTGCTGACCACCGCTAACCCACAGGCTGACAAGGACATGCAACTGTTCTCGCGCCTGGGCATCCTGCCGGAAGCGCGGGAAGAGCACGCGGATGAGGTGCATCAGGCCGCGATCGAGCAGGCGTTGGTGGAGCAGAAGAGCAGCGAGCAGTTCTATAACGCGGTGGTTTGACGCCTATCTCTCTATTGGAATGCAAGCCGGCTCCCACATTGAAACTGTGTTTATCCAGATATATCCGAGGCCTGCATGTCTTTCGATCTCGCCGCGCGCCTCGCTGCCCGCCGTGCCGAACACCTCTATCGCCAACGCCCGCTGCTGGACAGCCCCCAAGGCCCGGAAGTGGTGGTGGACGGCCAGCCGTTGCTGGCGTTCTGCAATAACGATTACCTGGGCCTGGCCAATCACCCGCAGGTGATCGAAGCCTGGCGCGCCGGTGCATCCCGTTGGGGTGTCGGCGGTGGCGCTTCGCACCTGGTGGTCGGGCATGCCACGCCGCACCATGAACTGGAAGAAGCCCTGGCGGACCTGACCGGTCGCCCACGCGCCTTGCTGTTTACCACCGGCTACATGGCCAACCTCGGTGCGGTCACGGCGTTGGTGGGGCAGGGCGACACGGTGCTGGAAGACCGGCTCAACCATGCATCGTTGCTGGATGCCGGCCTGCTGTCCGGTGCGCGCTTCAATCGCTACCTGCACAACGACGCTGACAGCCTGGCCAAGCGCCTGGAGAAGGCGACCGGTAATACGCTGGTGGTCACCGACGGTGTGTTCAGCATGGACGGCGACCTGGCGGATTTGCCCGCGCTGGCCCGTGCAACCAAGGCCAAAGGCGCCTGGCTGATGGTGGACGACGCCCACGGTTTCGGCCCTTTGGGCGCCCACGGCGGCGGGATCGTCGAGCATTTCGGCCTCAGCCAGGACGACGTGCCGGTGCTGGTCGGCACCCTCGGCAAGGCCTTCGGTACGGCGGGGGCCTTTGTGGCCGGCAGCGAAGAACTGATCGAAAGCCTGATCCAATTCGCCCGGCCCTACATCTACACCACCAGCCAACCGCCCGCCCTGGCCTGCGCCACCTTGAAAAGCCTGGAGCTGTTGCGTACCGAGCACTGGCGGCGCGAGCACCTCAACAACCTCATTCGCCAGTTCCGCCAGGGCGCGGAGCAGCTCGGCCTGGACTTGATGGACAGCTTTACGCCGATCCAGCCGATCTTGATTGGCGACAGTGCCAAAGCCATGCGCCTGTCGCACATGCTGCGCGAACGCGGCTTGATGGTGACCGCGATCCGCCCACCTACCGTGCCGGCCGGCAGCGCGCGTTTGCGCGTGACTTTGACGGCAGCCCACAGCGAGGCGCAGGTGCGGCTATTGTTAAATGCATTGGAAGAGTGTTTCCACTTGTTAGGCGCCTCGGAGCCCAGCCATGCGTGATCGACTGATATTACTGCCCGGCTGGGGCCTTGGCGTATCGCCGCTGGAACCTTTGGCCGCCGCCTTGCAAGGCCTGGACGAGCACCTGCGGGTGCAGATCGAGCCGTTGCCGGCGCTGGACGCCAGTGACCTGAATGAATGGCTCGACGAACTCGACGCCACGCTGCCGGACAACGCCTGGCTGGGCGGTTGGTCGCTGGGTGGCATGCTGGCTTCGGAGCTGGCGGCGCGACGCGCAGAGCGCTGCTGCGGCCTGCTGACCCTGGCCAGCAACCCCTGTTTCGTTGCCCATGACGGCTGGCCGAGCGCGATGCCCGCCGAGACCTTTGACGCCTTCCTCGCCGGCTGCCATGCCGACTCTCAGGTCACCCTCAAGCGCTTCGGCCTGTTGTGCGCCAAGGGCGCGGAGGACCCACGCGGGCTGTCGCGCCTGCTGGTCAGTGGCGCGCCGAATACGCCTTCGAGTGTGTTGATGCCCGGGCTTGAGTTGCTTGCCCAACTCGACACCCGCGACGCTTTGCTGGCCTTTCGTGGCCCGCAGTTGCACCTGTTTGCCGGTATGGACGAACTGGTGCCCGCCGAAGCTGCCAGCGCGCTGCTGGCCCTGCTCCCCGATGTTGAAATCGGCCTGATTGAACAGGCCGGCCACGCTTTTCTTCTGGAAGACCCCCACGGTGTAGCGGGGGCCATCCAGGCCTTTTTGCATGAGTGCGTCGATGACTGATTTATCCCACGCCCCGTTGCCGGGTGGCTTGCCGAACAAGCGCCAGGTGGCGGCCTCCTTTTCCCGTGCGGCGGCCAGTTACGATAGCGTTGCCGAGTTGCAGCGGGCGGTGGGCAGCCAATTGCTGACGCGTCTGCCAGCAGGCATTGCGCCTCAACGCTGGCTGGACATGGGCTGCGGCACCGGTTATTTCAGCCGTGTGTTGAGTGAACGGTTGCCCGCCAGCCAAGGCGTGGCGCTGGATATCGCCGAAGGCATGCTCAAGCACGCGCGGCCGTTGGGTGGCGCCGGACATTTCATTGCGGGGGACGCCGAGCGTTTACCGCTGCAAGACGCCAGTTGCGGGCTGATCTTCTCCAGTCTGGCGGTGCAATGGTGCGCGAACTTCGAGGCGGTGCTCAGTGAGGCCTATCGTGTGCTGCGACCGGGGGGGGTGTTGGCGTTTGCCAGTCTTTGCGTGGGCACCCTGGAAGAACTGCGCGAAAGCTGGCGCGCCGCGGATGGCTTGGTCCACGTCAACCGCTTTCGCACCTTCGAGGCTTATCAGCAGCGGTGCGCGGCCAGTGGCCTGCGAGTAGTGAGCCTGGAGCGCCGCCCCCATGTGTTGCACTACCCGGACGTACGCAGCCTGACCCACGAGCTGAAAGCGTTGGGCGCGCACAACCTCAACCCCGGCCGGCCGGGAGGCTTGACGGGGCGTGCGCGGATTGTTGCACTGGTGCGAGCGTATGAGCAGTTCCGTCAGGCTCAGGGCCTGCCGGCGACTTACCAAGTGGTGTATGCCGTACTGGAGAAACCGCTATGACTGCCGCTTACTTCATCACCGGCACCGACACCGATGTCGGCAAGACCACCATCGCTGCAGGCCTGCTCCATGCAGCCCGACAAGCCGGCAGAAGCACCGCCGCCGGCAAACCGGTAGCCTCCGGCTGCCAGGTCACCCCCAAAGGCTTGCGCAACGCCGATGCATTGGCACTGTTGGCCGAATGCTCATTGCCCCTGAGTTATGCCGAGGTCAACCCGGTGGCATTCGAGCCGGCCATCGCGCCCCATCTGGCGGCGCGGGAGGCGGGTGTCTCGCTCACCGTTCACTCTTTGCTCAAACCTATGCAGCAGGTTCTGGCCAGGCAAGCGGATTTCACCCTGATCGAAGGCGCCGGCGGATGGCGTGTGCCATTGGCCGATCAGGCGAATTTGTCGGACCTGGCCATGGCGCTCAAACTGCCCGTGATCCTGGTGGTGGGCGTGCGGCTAGGGTGCATCAGCCATGCCTTGCTTACCGCCGAAGCCATCGCGCGAGACGGTTTGCAGTTGGCCGGGTGGGTGGCGAATATCATCGACCCCAAGACCTCCCGTCTGGAAGAAAACCTCGCCACCTTGGCAGAGCGGTTGCCTGCGCCATGCCTGGGCCGTGTGCCGAAACTTAAGCATGCGGGGGCTGAAACGGTGGCGGAGTACCTGCAATTAGACCTGCTTGACTGATTTTGGCTATCGCTAAGGCATTATGCCATTAGGGTTTTTGTCGGGCGTTTTGTGGGCAACTCTGCTTCAATCACCGCTCACGATTCTCTAAAGGCAGGCTTACGCCATGGAAATCTCTGGAAGCAGCGCGTTTTACTCGGGGCTGAGCACTATTCAGGCCGGGCAGAACCGTGTCGACCAGGCTGCGGGCAAGATTGCCAGCGCCGCGACGACCCAGCCATCGGATGCGCAAAGCGACCGTCTGCAAGCCAACGACCGCGCCCAGCCGTCCAACTCGGCCAGCAACATGGTGGAGATGGCCCAAGGCAAGTTCCAAGTCGAGCTCGGCGTAAAAGTCGCCAAGGCTTCGGATGAAATGCTCGGCACGTTGATCGATACCTACGCTTAACTCCCTCTACCAAGGTATGCCGGCTCTTTTGTGGGAGCTGGCTTGTCGGGTCGCCGCATCGCTGCGATAGCATCTACCCAGTTATCCTGATACACCGCGGCGCCTGTATCGCAGGCAAGCCAGCTCCCACATTTGCCCTGCGTTCTCCTTTTGAACTTCTACTCTCTTCTAATCATGTGGCGTCTTGCCGCAATCGTTGCCGTGCGCGCCATTGACCCACGTCATGACAAACGGCATCCGGACGACGCTTGACATCCCTAGGTGGTAAACGTATGTTTCAAACACCTGTTTGACCGCCACAACACATCCACGCGGTTGTTCATTCCAGATACATCAGCAGAGGTTTATCGCTATGCCTGACTACAAGGCCCCCTTGCGTGATATTCGCTTCGTTCGTGACGAACTGCTCGGCTATGAAGCGCACTATCAGAGCCTGCCGGCTTGCCAGGACGCTACCCCGGACATGGTTGACGCCATCCTTGAAGAAGGCGCCAAGTTCTGTGAGCAAGTGCTGGCACCGCTGAACCGCGTGGGCGACATCGAAGGGTGCACCTGGAGTGAGTCAGGCGTTAAGACCCCTGCTGGTTTCAAAGAAGCCTACAAACAATTCGTTGAAGGCGGCTGGCCAAGCCTGGCCCACGACGTGGAGCACGGTGGCCAAGGCCTGCCGGAGTCCCTGGGCCTGGCAGTCAGCGAAATGGTTGGCGAAGCCAACTGGTCGTGGGGCATGTACCCGGGCCTGTCCCACGGTGCGATGAACACCATTTCCGAGCACGGCACCCCTGAGCAGCAAGAGGCCTACCTGACCAAACTGGTGTCGGGTGAATGGACCGGCACCATGTGCCTGACCGAGCCACACTGCGGCACCGACCTGGGCATGCTGCGCACCAAGGCCGAGCCTCAGGCTGACGGTTCCTACAAAGTCTCCGGCACCAAGATCTTCATCTCGGCCGGTGAACACGACATGGCCGACAACATCGTCCACATCGTACTGGCCCGCCTGCCGGACGCACCGGCTGGCACCAAAGGCATCTCGCTGTTCATCGTGCCGAAATTCATGCCAAACGCCGATGGTTCGGTGGGTGAACGCAACGCAGTGACCTGTGGCTCCCTGGAACACAAGATGGGTATCCACGGCAACGCCACCTGCGTGATGAACTTCGACGCGGCCACCGGTTTCCTGATCGGCCCGGCGAATAAAGGTCTGAACTGCATGTTCACCTTTATGAACACCGCTCGCCTGGGCACCGCGCTGCAAGGCCTGGCCCACGCCGAGATCGGCTTCCAGGGCGGCCTGAAATACGCCCGCGACCGTCTGCAAATGCGCTCGCTGACTGGCCCAAAAGCGCCGGAAAAGGCCGCTGACCCGATCATCGTGCACCCAGACGTGCGCCGCATGCTGCTGACCATGAAAGCCTTCGCCGAAGGCAACCGTGCGATGGTGTACTTCACCGCCAAGCAAGTGGACATCGTCAAATACGGCACCGACGACGAAGCCAAGAAACAGGCTGACGGCCTGCTGGCCTTCATGACTCCGATCGCCAAGGCGTTCATGACCGAAGTCGGTTTTGAGTCTGCCAACCACGGCGTACAGATCTACGGCGGCCACGGCTTCATCGCCGAGTGGGGCATGGAGCAGAACGTTCGCGACAGCCGCATTTCGATGCTGTACGAAGGCACCACCGGTATCCAGGCGCTGGACCTGCTCGGCCGCAAAGTGCTGATGACCCAGGGCGAAGCGCTCAAGGGCTTCACCAAGATCGTGCATAAGTTCTGCCAGGCCAACGAAGGCAACGAGGCCGTTCAGGAGTTTGTTACTCCGCTGGCCGCGCTGAACAAAGAGTGGGGCGAGTTGACCATGAAGGTCGGCATGGCCGCGATGAAAGACCGTGAAGAAGTGGGTGCCGCCTCGGTGGACTACCTGATGTACTCCGGTTATGCGTGCCTGGCTTACTTCTGGGCTGACATGGCGCGCCTGGCTGCCGAAAAACTGGCTGCCGGCACCACCGAAGAGGCGTTCTACACCGCCAAGCTGCAGACCGCGCGCTTCTACTTCCAGCGAATCCTGCCGCGTACCCAGACCCATAAAGCCACCATGCTGTCGGGCGCCAACAACCTGATGGACATGAAAGAAGAAGACTTCGGCCTGGCTTACTAAGCCTCACCGGGTTCACTTCCACAGCCGCTGCTCCGTGACAGGAGCAGCGGCTTTTTTGTGCGCGATAAAAAACCGCAGCACAGCACTCAGGGATTGCTGCCGGCTGCCGTTACAGTGATGGCAATGTGATACATGCACGACGGGTTGTGCTTAACTGTCCGGGTAGAGGCACATTGCCATTATTTTTTTGCGGGTCGGAGTTTTACCCTTGTCGCGCGTGTCCGCTGTCAGTTTCAGTCATTTCCTCCCTTCGTTACTGCTATTGCTGGCCGGGCTCTCGGCTGCATATATCAAAGACCTCAGCGTTTTCTTCACGTCACTGTTCAATGTGTTGCCGACCTTGGTGCTGTTGCTCGGCGGTTCGTACTGCGCGGTGTACCGCCGTCAGCGTGAACTGTTCCTGATGATCACGGTGTATATCGCCTACTTCCTGCTCGATACCCAGACCGACTTCTACCGCGACCACGGCCGCGTGCGCGAAGACGCGGCCGTGGTGTTTCACCTGTGCTGCTTGTTGCTGCCGTTGTTGTTCAGCATTTACGCGCTGTGGCAGGAGAAGACCCACCTGTTCCGTGATTTCGTCGCCCGTGGCGCTGTGTTGCTGGCGATAGGCAGTGTGGCGCTGGCACTTGAGCAGAGTTTCCCCGTGGCGGTGCTGAACTGGCTGGCGGAGATTCGCTGGCCCGTGCTGCATGGCGCCTGGATGAGCCTGATCCAATTGTCGTATCCGATGTTCCTGATCGGCTTCCTGACCCTGGCCGCACAGTACTGGTACCAGCCGCGCCCGCTGCACGCCGCGCAACTGGTGGGTTTGCTGGGGTTGTTCTGGATGTTGCCGCAGACGTTCATCCTGCCGTTCACCCTGAATATCATGTGCAGCCAGGTGATGCTGATGATCGCCGCTGGCGTCGCCCACGAGGCCTATCAAATGGCCTTCCGCGATGAGCTGACCGGCTTGCCGGGACGACGTGCGCTGAACGAGCGTATGCAGCGATTGGGGCGCAACTATGTGCTGGCGATGAGTGACGTCGACCACTTCAAGCGCTTCAACGACACCCATGGCCATGACGTCGGCGACCAGGTGCTGCGCCTGGTGGCAAGCAAGCTGTCCAAGGTCAACGGCGGCGGGCGCGCCTACCGGTATGGCGGTGAAGAGTTTGCCGTGGTGTTCGCCGGCAAGACGGTGGAGGAATGCTTGCCGCACCTGGAAGAAATCCGCGAGATCATCGCCGATTACGCTATCAAATTACGCAACCTGGACCGCCCTCAAGACGACCACCAAGGCCGTCAGCGGCGGGCGGGCAGTGGCGCCTCGAGTGTTTCGGTGACCATCAGTATCGGCGTGGCCGAACGCCAGGCTGAGCAGCGCACACCGGAGGAAGTCCTCAAGTCTGCCGACCAGGCGCTGTACGCTGCCAAGGGCGCCGGGCGTAACTGTGTGGTCGCGGCTGGCCAGACCCGCCGTGGCGCGGTGCGGGAAAGCGCTGCCGGTTGAGTAATGGTGCTGTATTCAGCAGCCCTACAGTGATTGTCGAGGGCCGTGGCCGGCAGTAGGTTTAAACCATCTGCTGCCGGAGACATCGCCATGCCTGACTACAAAGCTCCCCTGCGCGACATGCGCTTTCTGATCGACAACGTATTTGATTTCCACGGCCACTACGCCGCGTTGGGAGCAACCGACGCCAGCCCGGACATGGTCAATGCGATCCTCGAAGAAGGCGCCAAATTTTGCGAGAACGTGCTGTCGCCGCTCAACCGCAGCGGTGATGAAGAAGGCTGCCATTTCGACAATGGCGTCGTCACCACGCCGAAGGGCTTCAAGGAAGCCTTCGCCCAGTACGTGGAAGGTGGCTGGCACGGTGTGGCGGCGGACCCGGCGTATGGCGGCCAAGGCTTGCCGCAGTCGCTGGGCCTGGTGCTCAGCGAAATGATCGGCTCCAGCAACACCTCCTGGGGCATGTACCCAGGGCTGACCCACGGCGCAATGTCGGCGATCCATGCCCATGGCACCGCCGAGCAAAAAGATACGTTCCTGAACAAACTCACCGCCGGCGAATGGACCGGCACCATGTGCCTCACCGAAGCCCACTGCGGCACCGACCTGGGCCTGATCAAGACTCGCGCCGTGCCCCAGGCGGACGGTAGCTATGCGGTTACCGGCAGCAAGATCTTCATCTCGGCCGGCGAACACGACATGAGTGCCAACATTATCCACTTAGTGCTGGCCAAGCTGCCGGATGCGCCGGCGGGCACCAAGGGCATCTCGCTGTTTATCGTGCCCAAGTTCCATGCCGATTCCGGCGAGCGCAACGCGGTGCACTGCGGCTCCATCGAACACAAGATGGGCATCAAGGCCTCGGCCACCTGTGTGCTGAATTTCGACGGTGCCAGAGGTTTCCTGATAGGCGAGGCGAACAAAGGCCTCAACTGCATGTTCACCATGATGAACCATGCGCGCCTGGGCACCGGCATGCAGGGCCTGTGCAATGGCGAGGCAAGCTTCCAGGGGGCGATCAAGTACGCCAACGATCGCTTGCAAATGCGCTCGCTGACCGGCGCCAAGGCTCCGGAAAAAGCCGCCGACCCTATCATCGTGCACCCCGATGTGCGCCGCATGTTGCTGACCATGAAAGCCTTCAACGAAGGCAACCGCGCGCTGACCTACTTCACCGCGCAATTGCTCGACACCGCACACCTGAGCAGCGACGCCGCCCAACGCCAGGACGCCGAAGACCTGTTGGCGTTCCTCACGCCCATCTGCAAAGCCTTTATGACCGATACCGGGTTGGAGGTGACCAACCACGGCATGCAGGTCTTCGGCGGCCACGGTTACATCCGCGAATGGGGCATGGAGCAACTGGCCCGCGATGCGCGGATTGCGCCGATCTATGAAGGCACCAACGGCATCCAGGCCCTCGACTTGCTGGGGCGCAAGGTGCTGGGCAGCCAGGGCAAGTTGCTGCGCGGGTTTACCAAAATCGTGCACAAGTTCTGCGCCGCGCATGCCGAGCATCCGCAACTCAGGGCCTATGTAGCGCAGCTCAATCAACTGAACGGGGAATGGGGCGAACTGACCACCCAGGTCGGTATGGCCGCGATGAAGAACCCCGATGAAGTCGGTGCGGCGGCAGTGGATTACTTGATGTACAGCGGCTACGTGGTGCTCGCTTACCTGTGGCTGCGCATGGCGATTGCTGCCCTTGACCAGCAAGACGCTTATTTCGCCAAGGCCAAGCTGGCCACTTGCGACTTCTACTTCAAGCGCCTGCTGCCGCGTACTGCCACGCACCGCGCGGCGGTGGAGGCGGGCAGCGAATGCCTGATGAGTCTGCCTGCGGAGGCATTTGCGCTGTGATGACTTAAAAATACCTATCAGTCACAAGTGGACCCTATGTGTCTGAAAAGTTGTTCGGGTACACTCGGAGCCTGTAAAACCGATCCTACCGAATCACTTTTCACGTTCTTACGAGGTTTGCCATGGCTGATTACAAAGCGCCGCTGCGTGATATGCGCTTCGTCCTCAACGAAGTCTTTGAGGTCGCCGACACGTGGGCCCAATTGCCGGCATTGGCAGACACCGTTGACGCCGAAACCGTAGAGGCCATCCTCGAAGAAGCCGGCAAGGTCACCGCCAAATCCATCGCCCCGCTCAGCCGCGGTGGCGATGAACAAGGTTGCCGCTGGGACAACACCGCGGTGTTTACGCCGGACGGTTTCCCGCAGGCCTACAAAACCTACGCCGAAGGCGGTTGGGTTGGCGTAGGCGGCGACCCTGCCTTCGGTGGCATGGGCATGCCCAAGGCCGTGTCAGCCCAGGTCGAAGAGATGATCAACTCGTCAAGCCTGGCATTCGGTTTGTACCCGATGCTGACCTCCGGCGCCTGCGTGTCGATTGCCACGCACGCCGGCGAAGCACTCAAGGCCGCCTACCTGCCGAAGATGTATTCCGGTGAATGGGCAGGCTCCATGTGCCTGACCGAATCCCATGCCGGTACCGACTTGGGGATGATCCGTACCAAGGCGGAGCCGCAGGCGGACGGTTCCTACAAAGTCAGCGGCACCAAGATCTTTATCACCGGTGGCGAACACGACCTCACCGACAACATCATTCACCTGGTGCTGGCCAAACTGCCGGATGCGCCGGCCGGTCCCAAGGGCATTTCGCTGTTCCTGGTGCCGAAGTTCATGGTGAATGCCGACGGCAGCCTGGGCGCACGCAACCCGGTGAGCTGTGGCTCGATCGAGCATAAAATGGGGATCCAGGCGTCCGCGACCTGTGTGATGAATTTCGACGAAGCCGTGGGTTTTCTGGTGGGCGAACCGAACCGTGGTCTGGCGGCGATGTTCACCATGATGAACTACGAGCGTTTGGGTGTGGGTATCCAGGGCCTGGCATCCGGCGAGCGCTCTTACCAGAATGCCATTGAATACGCGCGTGACCGCCTACAAAGCCGTGCGCCGACCGGCGCGCAGGCCAAGGACAAAGCGGCTGACCCGATCATCGTGCACCCGGACGTGCGCCGCATGCTGCTGACCATGAAGGCTGCGAATGAAGGCGGGCGTGCCTTCTCCACCTACGTGGCGACGCAACTGGATATCGCCAAGTTCAGCGACGATGCCGCGGCCCGCGAACGTGCGGATAACCTGGTGGCGTTGCTGACCCCAGTGGCCAAGGCGTTCTTGAGCGACCTGGGCCTGGAAACCACGGTGCTTGGCCAGCAGGTGTTTGGCGGCCACGGCTACATTCGCGAGTGGGGCCAGGAGCAACTGGTGCGCGATGTGCGCATCACCCAGATCTACGAAGGCACCAACGGCATCCAGGCGCTGGACCTGATGGGGCGCAAGATCGTCGGCAGCGGCGGGGCGTTCTACACCTTGTTTGCCGATGAGATCCGCGCGTTCATTGCCTCGGCCGGTGCCGAGCTGGCTGAATTCACCACACCGCTGAGCGCGGCGGTGGATAACCTGGATGAACTGACCGCCTGGGTCCTGGATCGCGCCAAGACAGACCCGAATGAAATCGGCGCGGCGTCCGTTGAGTATTTGCATGCATTTGGATACATGGCCTACGCCTATATGTGGGCGCGCATGGCCAAGGCGGCGCTGGGCAAGGAGTCTGAAGAAGACTTCTACGCCAGCAAGATGGGCACTGCGCGCTTCTACTTTGCGCGCCTGTTGCCACGTATCCATTCGCTGAGTGCGTCGGTAAAAGCCGGCAGCGAATCGCTGTTTCTGCTGGATGAAGCCCTGTTCTAAGGGAATGGAGGGCGTGTAAGCATTCTCTTACATGACGTGCTGCTATTCGTCCTCTATCGCCATATTGGATCCACGGATAATCTACTTCACATGGACGTCGCGCAGGAAGCGCAAAGCAACAACACGGACACGTAGGATTCTGCCAGGACGGCGGAGTGAAATGGATGTCAGGGAAACAGTCTGCAAAGCCCCGCTTCGGCGGGGTTTTCTTTTGCCTGCGAAAAAGTCATGCCGGTGCCTGCGGTGCATTCATCACGTCTTCCAGCAAGGTGCGCAGTAACGCCATTGTCGCTTGCTGACGTTGCACGTCGCGACACACCAAGCCCACTTTCAGCGGCACCCTGGGTTCACTCAAGGGTTTCCACAACAGCGACTGGCTGTTGTGTTCGTCCTGGGAGCGCCCTGGCAGTACTGTCGCAAGCTTTGTGTGAGGCAAGCTGTCGAGAATCCCCACCATGGTATTGAGCTCGGCCTGCACTTGCGGGCGACGGCCGAGGTTGGCCAGTTGGCCCTGCCAGATCTGCCTCACCTGGAACTCCTCGCCCAGCAGCAACATGGGTAACTCCGCCGCCTGCTTCAGCGAAACCTTCTTGAATTCCCGCAGGGGATGATCCTCCGGGAGGACCACCTTCAATTCGTCTTCATACAACAACACGCCGTGCAACCCCGGCTGGCGGGGCGGCAGGTAGCTGATACCGATGTCCAGCGAACCGTTGAGCAGGCGCCGTTCAATTTCAATCCCGGTCAACTCGTAGATCTGCACCACCAAGTGCGGCTGGGCCTTGCGCACGCGCTCGAGCATCTGCGGCACCAGGCTGGTGTGCACGGTTTGCAGCACACCGATAGCCAACGTGCGCATTGCCTGGCCCTTGAAGTTACGCAACGCCTCGACCGCCTGTTGCAAGCCATCAATCAGCGGCAGGGCATGGTTGTACAGCGTGTGCGCCGCCAGTGTCGGTAATAGCCGCTTGCTGCTGCGCTCGAACAGGCTCACATCGAGGTTCTGTTCCAACTGGCGAATCTGCTGGGACAGTGCCGGTTGGGAGATCGACAGGCGTTCCGCAGCACGGCCTACGTGGCCTTCCTCATACACCGCGACGAAATAACGCAGTTGCTTGAAATCCATAAGGCTTACTTATCGAAAAAGCTGGAAAAACGAAATGGCCGGTGGCCCCCGAGCCGCCTAGTCTAGCGCCTATTCGCAGGGCTTACAGGGCCGGATCGGGCAATGAACAGTGTTTATGTTGATGGCGTTTACATAGGCAAGGCTAACAATCTTCAACCAGGTTACGCGGCGAGTACCGACCAAGGTCCGGTTGCCAAAGGGGGTGGCTTGTGAACCTGTTCACTCTGCGCCGCCCCGTGCCGAGCCTGGACGACCTGATCCTCGACGCCCCGCGCGACAGTCTTTCCAGCGCCGCTCTGATGCCCACGGTGGCCCGGCCGCCTCAAGTATTTGTGCGCGGCCAAGGCTCCTGGTTGTGGGACAGCGACGACCGTGCCTATCTGGATTTCAGCCAGGGCAGCGCCGCCAACAGCCTCGGCCACAGCCCGCAAGTGTTGATCAAAGCGCTGGCCGACCAGACTCAGACACTGATCAACCCTGGCAACGGCCTGCACAACCGTGCCCAACTCAACCTCGTCGACCGCCTGTGCCATCGCACCGGCAGCGATCAGGCGTACCTGCTCAACAGTGGTGCGGAAGCCTGCGAAGCCGCGATCAAACTGGCGCGCAAGTGGGGCCAGCTGTATCGCGGCGGTGCCTACCGCATCATCAGCGCCAGCAGTGCCTGTCACGGTCGCAGCTTCGCGGCAATGTCGGCCTCGGCGGGTGCCTTAGAAAACCGTTTCGAACCGCAGTTGCCGGGCTTCAGCCATGTCCCCTTCAACGACTTGCCAGCCCTGCACGCCGCAGTCGACGCGCAAACCGTCGCGATCATGCTCGAGCCGATCCAGGGCGAAGCCGGGGTGATTCCCGCGACGGAGCACTATCTCAAAGGTGTAGAACGTTTGTGTCGCGAACTGGGGATCCTGCTGATTCTCGACGAAGTGCAAACCGGCATTGGCCGCTGCGGCACGTTGCTCGCCGAACAGCAATACGGCGTCCGCGCCGACATCATCACCCTTGGCAAAGGCCTGGGCGGCGGCGTCCCCCTCGCAGCGCTGCTGGCACGCGGCAAAGCGTGCTGTTTTGAAGTGGGCGAGCTGGAAGGCACCCATCATGGCAATGCGCTAATGGCCTCGGCGGGGTTGGCGGTGCTCGATACGGTGCTGCAACACGGTTTTCTGGAGCAAGTGCGTGAGTCCGGCGTCTATCTCGGCGAAGGCCTCGCCCGCCTGGCCTACCGCTACGACCATGGACAACTGCGCGGCGATGGCCTGATGTGGGGGCTGATGTTGTCGGATGATTCCGCAGATGCTGTCGTAAAAGCAGCACTGCACGAAGGGCTGATCCTTAACGCCCCACAACCCAACTGCCTGCGATTCACTCCTGCTTTAACCGTGAGCAAAAGCAACATCGACGAAATGCTCCTGCGCCTGGCCCGCGCCTTCTCCCGCGTGCGCACCGCGCAACTGCAATGCCGCAAGGGCATCGCCGTTTAACCCCCTATGTTCCTGAACCGTCTCGCGGCATACGCGGCGCCTCCGGCCTGATTATTTTGGCTGGGGGCATTTTTTTGGTTCTTCATTTCAAGATGGCTCAACGCCAGAATCCACTGAACCCTCACGAACGCCCAAGGTCGATTAGCTACACGGCTCGCACGAGCCGATTTTTTGGAGCTTACCCATGGACATCATTCGTATCATCATCGCCATTCTGCTGCCGCCACTGGGTGTGTTCCTGCAAGTGGGTCTCGGCGGCGCGTTCTGGCTGAACATCCTGCTGACCCTGTGCGGTTACTTCCCTGGCGTTATCCACGCGGTGTACATCATCGCCAAGCGCTGAGGCCGTCAGCCTTTTGCGATGAGCCGTGAGTTGCGCTCATTGCGAAAGGCCAACTGCTCGATGGTCTGGGTGGCGTGTTCGGCTTCTTCCCGCGCCTGCAGGATGATGCCGTGCTGATCAGACTTGCTGCACACCGGGTCGGCATTGCTCGCATCCCCCGTGAGCATGAAGGCCTGGCAACGGCATCCGCCAAAGTCCTTTTCCTTTTCATCGCATGAACGGCACGGCTCGGGCATCCAGTCATAGCCGCGAAAGCGGTTGAAGCCAAACGAGTCGTACCAGATGTGCTGCATGCTGTGGTCACGCACGTTGGGAAATTGCACCGGCATCTGTCGGGCGCCGTGGCAGGGTAGGGCGGTGCCGTCTGGCGTGACTGTCAGAAAGATACTGCCCCAGCCGTTCATGCAGGCTTTCGGACGCTCCTCGTAGTAATCCGGGGTGACGAAGATCAGCTTGCATGGGTGGCCTTCGGCTTCCAGCTTGGCGCGGTATTCATTGGTGATGCGTTCGGCGCGCACCAGTTGTTCCCGGGTCGGCAGCAACCCCACACGATTGAGCTGCGCCCAGCCGTAGAACTGGCAGGTGGCGAGTTCGACAAAGTCCGCTTCAAGCGCAATGCACAACTCGATGATGCGGTCGATCTTGTCGATATTGTGCCGATGGGTGACGAAGTTCAGCACCATCGGGTAGCCGTGGGCTTTCACCGCACGGGCCATTTCCAATTTTTGCGCGAAAGCTTTTTTTGAGCCGGCCAGCAGGTTGTTCACCTGTTCGTCGCTGGCCTGGAAACTGATCTGGATATGGTCCAGGCCAGCCTTCTTGAAATCGCTGATCTTCTGCTCGGTCAAGCCGATGCCGGAAGTGATCAGGTTGGTGTAGAAACCCAACTTGCGCGCCTCGGCGATCAGCTCGGCGAGGTCCTGGCGCACCAGCGGCTCACCGCCGGAAAACCCCAGTTGTGCGGCACCCATCTCGCGAGCCTCACGAAACACCTTGATCCACTGCTCGGTACTCAGCTCCTTGCCCTGCTCGGCAAAATCCAGCGGGTTGGAGCAGTACGGGCACTGCAACGGGCAGCGGTAGGTCAGTTCAGCCAGCAGCCACAGCGGCAGGCCGATGGCTGGCTTCTCAGGCAAGGGTGATCCAGTGCTCAGCACGGGCGACCTCCATGAATTGCTCAATGTCTTCGCCGAGCTCGGGCACGCCGGGGAATTGTTTATCCAGCTCGGCGATGATCGCGGCCACGTCGCGCTCGCCGTCGATCAAACCACCAATCAGTGCGGCGCTGTCGTTGAGCTTGATCATGCCCTCGGGATACAGCAGCACATGGCCTTTTTGCGCAGGCTCGTACTGGTAACGATAGCCCTGGCGCCAGGTGGGTTTTTTGCTGCGATCAAAGCTCATAGGGCGATCCCTTTATGCCACACCCGCTGCTCGGTGACGCTGTGATACGGCGGGCGTTTCAGTTCATAGGCCATGCTCATGGCATCCAGCATGCTCCACAGGATGTCCAGTTTGAACTGGAGAATTTCCAGCATGCGCGCTTGGCCTTCACGGGTGGTGTAGTGCTGCAGGGTGATCGCCAAGCCGTGCTCCACGTCGCGCCGGGCCTGGCCCAGGCGGGTGCGGAAATACTCATAACCGGCTGGGTCGATCCACGGGTAATGCTGTGGCCAACTGTCGAGGCGCGACTGGTGGATCTGCGGCGCAAACAGCTCAGTCAATGAACTGCTGGCGGCCTCCTGCCAACTGGCACGGCGGGCGAAGTTGACGTAGGCATCCACCGCAAAACGCACGCCGGGCAACACCAGTTCCTGGGAGCGCAGTTGGTCCGGGTCGAGGCCGACTGCTTGGCCCAGGCGCAGCCAGGCTTCGATACCGCCGTCCTCACCCGGTGCGCCATCGTGGTCGAGCAGGCGCTGGATCCACTCGCGACGGATTTCACGGTCCGGGCAGTTGGCCAGGATCGCGGCGTCCTTCAGCGGGATGTTCACCTGATAGTAGAAACGGTTGGCGACCCAGCCTTGGATCTGCTCGCGAGTGGCGCGCCCTTCATACATCGCCACGTGGTACGGGTGATGGATATGGTAGAAGGCGCCCTTGGCGCGCAGGGCTGCTTCAAATTCGGCGGGCGTTAGCGGTGCGTCAGTCATATTGTCTGCTCCTACAATTCAATGCTCATGCCGTCGTAGGCCACTTCGACATTGCGCCGCACCAATTCCGCTCGCTCGGGGGAGTCTTCATCGAGGATCGGGTTGGTGTTGTTGATATGGATAAGCACCTTGCGCTGCTCGGGCAATTGCTCCAGCACCTCGAGCATGCCACCGGGGCCGTTCTGTGCCAGGTGGCCCATCTCGCGGCCGGTGCGGGTGCCAACACCACGGCGCTGCATTTCATCGTCATCCCACATCGTGCCGTCCACCAACAGGCAGTCGCTGCCGGCCATGATTTCCAGCAGTGGCGCGTCGACCTTGCCCAGCCCTGGGGCGTAGAACAGTTTGCCGCCGGTGCGCAGGTCTTCGACGATCAGGCCGATATTGTCACCGGGGTGGGGGTCGAAACGGTGCGGCGAATAAGGCGGTGCGGCGCTGCGCAGTGGCAGCGGGGTGAAACGCAGGTTGGGGCAGGCCGGGATGCTGAAGCTGGCGTCCAGCTCGATGCGGTTCCAGGCCAGGCCGCCGTTCCAGTGGGTCAGCATGGTGAACAGCGGGAAGCCGGTGCTCAGGTCTTCATGGACCATGTCGGTGCACCACACCTGGTGCGGACAACCCTCGCGCAGGCTCAACAGGCCGGTGGTGTGGTCGATCTGGCTGTCCATCAGGATGATCGCGCTGATGCCGGTGTCACGCAGGCCGCGGCCCGGTTGCATCGGCGCGAAACCCTGGAGTTGCGCGCGGATATCCGGCGAGGCATTGCACAGCACCCAGTTCACGCCATCGTCGGAGATCGCAATGGATGACTGGGTACGCGCTTGCGCCCGCAGGCTGCCATCGCGGAAACCAGCGCAGTTCACGCAGTTGCAGTTCCACTGCGGGAAACCACCGCCGGCGGCGGAACCTAAGATCTGGACAAACATGGTCGCTCCATCAAGCTCAAAACAAAAACGCCCCGGGCGAACCGAGGCGTTGTATTACCCAGCGGATTAACGGCTGGCGAAGTACATGGTGACTTCGAAACCGATGCGCAGATCAGTGTAAGCAGGTTTGGACCAAGTCATGTTCTTACTCCTACGAAGGGATGGGACGTTCACTACCAAGTAATACATATAGTCCACCTCCAGTCGGAGATGTTCAGAGGTGTGCGTGGGAATGTTACGCAATTATTTTCAAGTTAGCGCTGTCTTGGTGGAAAAAGCCTTTTGCAGGGGCGGCAATGATCAGTCTGCCGCTTGCCAGGTCGCCGAGATGCGCGCGCCGTTGGCGACGCAGCGCCAGCCGCCTGTGGCGTCGTTCAATTGCTGGGCGGCGTGCTGCAGCATTTCGCGGGAACAGGCTTGGATCCTGGATTGAAGCTGCTCCAGGTAACCCGACGAATGGCCAGCCAGATGGGCATGCCAGAGCAGGTCTGCAGCTTGAGCGTTGGGCAGTGCCTGGGCTGAAAACTGTTGCGCCAGATCCAGGTTGCCGAGGTCGTCGCAGCCATTGATCAGTGCTGGCAGTTGCGCCAGGAAGGTTTGCAGGTGATCTGCGATGCCTTCCAGGGAAACGCTGGGGGACTGTACGCCGAATAGCAGGCCGGTCTGGCCGTTTATCTGTCGGATGCCGCTGAACACGGCGTAGCCGATTTGCAGTTCTACCCGCAGCTTTTGGTAGAACGGCCCTTGGAGCAGATGGCCGAGCAGTCGCCACGCGGCTTCGTCTGCCAGGGATTGGCTGGGTGTTGGGCAAAACAACAGCAACGCAGCTTCGTCAGAGCCGATTTTCACCTCATGCCACACGCGTTGACCGCTGAGGGACGGGAGTACTTGATCGAGGCTCGCAGGCTGCCCTGGCAAGCGGGCCGCTGCTGTTTTGATTGCGGATTCATACGTCGCGGGGAAACCCATCCCCAGGCCTTTCCAACGTGCGGTGGCCCACGATTCAGAACGAGGAGTGCTGGCGGAGCAGCAAGCGGGCAGGGCCTTTAGGAACTCTCGAATGGCGATCATCGGCGGTGAGGCAGGTTGCGCCTCTTGCGGTTGAGTCAGACTCTGCGCCAAAACCTCCAGCACGGCGGGTATGGGTTCCAGCAGCCCTATCATTTTTACCAGCGCGTCATTGCCCAGGCTTTCGAACGACAATTCGACACCCGCCTGACGCGCATTTTCACACAACGCCTGCAATGCGCTCTCCAGGCCGGTGGGGGCCGACTGCCATTGCACATACAGGGCACCTTCACCACTGTCGTCCGCCAGCGCCTGGCTGAAGTTCAATGCCGACACCTCCCGACGCCCGCGGGAGCGATCCTGGGCGAAGGTGCGCAACCCCCGGTGGGCGCTGGTCTGGCCGCGAATCAGGCCGGCGCGTTCTTCCTTGACTGATGGTCGTAGGAACGGGTTGTTCGGCGGCAGTTGCCAAGTGTGCGCGGAAGGTGGCAGGCGCAGCGAATCAAGCATGGCCTTGAGGGCGACGACATCCTGTTCCGAAAGAGCCTGGCTGTCGTGT
Organism: Pseudomonas sp. 58 R 12; assembly: GCF_900005865.1. Classification (NCBI taxonomy): domain Bacteria; kingdom Pseudomonadati; phylum Pseudomonadota; class Gammaproteobacteria; order Pseudomonadales; family Pseudomonadaceae; genus Pseudomonas; species Pseudomonas sp. 58 R 12. The sequence goes on along the minus strand of NZ_CVTP01000016.1, from coordinate 65,968 downwards.
CTGGCCAATGCCAGCGCGCCTTGGACCTGTTGTTGACGAACGGCCAACAGCGCGAACTCTTCCCGTAGTGAAGTCCAATCGCTCTGTGCGAAAAAGCTCAGCCAATCGTGCAGCAACGCCTCTATCTGCGTAGCCGACTTATCTTGGGCGCTAAGCGTGAAGTCGATATCCAGCACAGCTTGCCCGGCGAAGTGATAAAGCACCGACGCCTGCAGTGCTCTCGCCAGTTGCCGCGCTTTCAGTTCAGCCAGCAATCCGCCGGGGGCCGAGGCATTCAGCCAGGCACAGAGAAAATCCAGTGCTTCACGCGGCGCGTCACACGTGATGACGTGGTGCAGGTGGTCATTGGCGATGTGCTGATAGCTGCGCGCTTCACCCTGCATCAAAGCCGGTGGCGCAGATTGTGGGCGTAGAGGTCCTGAGGTCAGTTGTTCACTGAACTGCTGTGCCAGGCATTGCAGTTCATCCAGCGACAGTGGGCCGGCCAAGCTCAGCGTCATCTGCCCGCTCTGATAGAAATGCGCGTGGAATTCCCGCAATGCCTGCTGGAATGCCTCACGCTCCACCGGCAGGCTGTCGCGGTTGCCCGCATGAAAACCCCGCAGCGGATGGTCCGCGGCCAGGCCTTGCAGCAGCGCGACGTGTTGCTGCGCCCCGACATCCTTGGACCAAGCGACGAACTCTGCGTGCAGCACCTCGCGTTCGCGTAGCTGATCCTCCAGCGCCAGGCGTGGTTGGGACAGCATGTCCGCCAAGCGCTCCAGGCCACCGGTAAACGTTGACGCCGGCAGCTCAAAGAAGAACGCCGTGGTGCGCTCACGGGTGCTCGCATTGACTTGGCCCCCATGACGTTGCACGTAGGCCATCAACCCCTCTGTGGTGGGAAAACGCTCGGTGCCGAGAAACAACAAATGTTCCAGAAAGTGCGCCAACCCCGGCCAGGCCAATGGCACGTCATGGCTGCCGGCCGACACCCGCAAAACGGCAGCGCAACGCTTCAAACGCGGGGCATGATGCAAGGAAACCCGCAAGCCATTGGCCAGGGTCAGGTGAAGGTGATGAGGGTGGGCCGGCGCAGGCATGGGCACTTCCGAAACATAGGAAGTGGCTATGTTAACAAACCGCTACCCAACCCGTCGGGTCAGGGCTTGTACAGCGCGCCGTACAACTCGGGGCGGCGATCTTGCAGATAGTGATTGGCAGCGCGCGCATTGATGATCGATTGGCGCTCCAGCGTACCGACAATCAAGGCTTCATCCAGGCCAGCCTGGGCTATACGCTCGCCGTTCGGTGCCGCGATGCTACTTTGCCCGCAGTACTGGATCTCGCCTTCGTGCCCGCAGTAATTGGCGTAGGCCACATAACATTGGTTCTCGAAGGCCCGCGCCCGCACGGTGACATCGGCCACAAAGTCGAACGGCACCATATTGGCGGTGGGCACCAGTATCAACTCGGCACCCGCAAGGGCCAGGCGCCGGGTGTTTTCCGGGAACTCCAGGTCGTAGCAGATCAGGAAGCCGAGCTTCCACCCATTCAATTCCACCAGCGGGAAATCGTCGTCGCCGGCACTGAACATCGAGTGGTCCAAATCGCCAAACAGATGCGTCTTGCGGTAGTTGCACAGGCGCTGGCCGTGGGCGTCGATCAACTGCACGGCGTTGTAGATCTGGCCGTCCTCGGCACGTTCCGGGTAACCGTACAAGATTGCCAGCCCGGCGGCTTTGGCCAGTTCGGCAATCGCCTGTGCGGACGGCCCGTCTTGCGCTTCAGCTAACGCGCCCACCGCTTCAGCGCCGATGTTGTAGCCGCTGAGAAACATCTCCGGCAGCACCAGTACATCGGCGCCGGACGCTTCATGCGCCAGTTGGTGCAGGCGCTTGAGGTTGCCGGCCACGTCCAGCGGCAGTGGTGGGCATTGGTACAGGGCAACGCGCATGCTCAGCTCCTTATTCGGCCAGGGCGATCGGCCCGATTTCGTCGAACACATCACCCGGCCCTGGGTTCTCCGGATGAGTACTGCCGCCGAAGTGGGTCATGATGCCCCATACCGCGTTCAATGAGGTTTGCACTGCGCCTTCGACCCAGGCCGGGGTCCAGGAAACGTCGTCACCTGCGATAAAAATCCCACGTTGCTCGGCGGGCATGTCCTTCTGCATGAAGTGCGCATACATACGCTGGTTATAGCGATAGTGGCCGGGCAATGCACCTTTGAAGGCACCGAGGAAATGCGGGTCGGCTTCCCAGGACACCGTGATCGGGTCGCCGATGATGCGCGCCTTGATGTCGACTTTCGGGTAGATCTTGTTCAGCGCGTCGAGGGCCAGTTTCACGCGTTTATCGATGGGCTGCGGCAGCATCTTCAGCGCATCGCTCATCCACGAGTAAGACAGGCAAATCACACCCGGCTTATCGTCACCATTGTCGAACAGATAAGTGCCACGGGTCAGGCGATCCGTGAGGGTCATGCTCATCAGGTCGCGGCCGGTTTCCGGGTCTTTGTCTTTCCAGAACGGGCGGTCAACCATCACGAAAGTTTTTGATGACTGCATGTAGCGGGTGCGGTCCAGGGCCATCCACATCTTTTGCGAGAACAGGGTTTCGTCGCATTCGATCTGGGTGGTCAGCAGCCAGCTTTGGCACGTGGTGAGCACGGCGGCGTATTCGCGGGTGTCACCGTAATTGTCGGTGACGGCAAAGCGGCCATCGGCGGCGTGTGCGATGCGTTTCACCCCGGCCCGCGGCGCACCACGGTGCAACGAACTGAGGCTGGTGCCGGCCGGCCAGTGGGCGCAACGCTCCGGCACATGGCGCCAAATGCCCATCGGCACCTGGGCCACGCCGCCGACGACCAAGTGTTGGTGATCGTCGCAGTTGGTCATCACCACGCGGAAGATTTCCAGCATCGAGTTGGGGAAGTCCGAATCCCAGCCGCCAGTGCCGAAACCGACCTGGCCGAATACTTCGCGATGGTGAAACGACAACTTGGCGAAAGCCTTGGAAGTGGCAACGAAGTCGTAGAAGGTGCGGTCGTCCCACAGTGGTACCAGCTTATTCCACAGCGCTTTGAGGCGTGGCACGTCACGGTCGCGGATGGCTTGCTGGATATCGCCGAACTGCGAGCCGGCTTCCAAGGCGTCGGCCCAGGCGTCGGCGACTTCTTGAAACAGTGCAGGAAGATCGGACAGTTTTTGTGCGTAGTGAGTCTGGCCTTCCAGGTCAATCACCGTGCTGCCGGAGGCTGGGGTCAGCGGGTTGGGGAAGGGTTTGGTTTCCAGGCCGAGTTTGTCCACGTAGTGGTAGAACGCGGTGGACGACACCGGGAAGCGCATGCCACCCAGCTCGGCGATGATGCCTTCGGCGCCTTCGAAGGCTTGGGAGCGCAGGCGGCCGCCCATTTTCGAAGCTTCATACACCACCGGCTTGAGACCCAGTTTCATCAGTTCGTAGGCGGCAACCAGGCCAGCGATCCCTGCGCCGACGATCGCCACTTCGGCGCCATGGTTGGCGACGGGAATGCTGCCCAGGCCGGCCGGGTGCTCGATCCAGTCATCAAAGGCAAACGGAAAATCCGGGCCAAAGATGGTGATGGGTTTCTTACCGTCTGCAGGGTGGCGATTGGTCTTGCTGATGGTGCTGGACGGAATGCTCATGGCTGACCTTACTGGCGACTGGGCGGACGTGGCCCGCTGAGTATAGGAAAAGATGGCAGCCAGTTTAGGGAGCGTAGCGTTCATTAATAAGACGCAAAGTGTCGTCGTATTGGATTGTTTTTAGTCATAATGACGAAGTTGATGGTCAAATTGGCTGTCCGCGATCCAATTTGTTACTCAAGATGATTGAGGTCGTGGTTTTCTCCACGCCGTCCACACTGCCGATCTGGTCGAGTAATTGGTCCAACTGCTCCGGCGAGTCAGTGCGAAGCCAGGCCACGTAATCGTACTCGCCACTGACCGCGCACAATTGTTGCACCTGCGCCATGGCACTCAGCCTGCGTAACACTTCTTTACCCGAGCGTGCCTGCACGGTGATGCCAACATACGCCTGCAAACCACCATCCACCACCCGCTGGCCGAGACGCACACCATAACCGGTGATCACCTGGGTTTTCTCCAGGCGCGCCAGGCGCGACGTTACCGTGGTGCGCGCGATGCCGAGCTGCCGGGCAAGCATGGCCACGCTTTCGCGCGCGTTGATTTGCAGGGCGGCTATTAGCTGGCGGTCGATTTCATCTAGGGCGGGCAAGGGGGGGGCTCCGATAAGGGCGGCGATGGGAGCATATTACAGTCTTCCAGACACACAAAAGCCGCGCATTGCGCGGCTTTCTAGTTTGGTGGGCCCAGTAGGACTCGAACCTACGACCAAGGGATTATGAGTCCCCTGCTCTAACCAACTGAGCTATAGGCCCTCAGTAGGTCGCGGATTATAGCGATGGTTTCCCCGCTGTGCTATCCGAAAAATCCTCAATGCTCATACGAAGAAAAGTCGCGGCAAAAAGCTCGGGCGGTAGCGGCAGGCTGACGATGTAGCCTTGCATCTGTTCGCAGCCTTCGGCAGCCAGGAAGGCTTGCTGTGCGGGGTTCTCCACGCCTTCGGCGATGATGGTGAATTGCATGCTGTGGCCCAGGGCGATAATGGCGCGCACGATCGCTGCGTCGTGGGGGTCGTCGGGCAGGCCGCGGACGAAGGATTGATCGATCTTGAGGAAGTCCAGCGGCAGGCGTTTGAGGTAGCTGAGGGATGAATAGCCGGTGCCAAAATCATCGATGGCCAGTTGTACGCCCAAGTCTTTGAGCTGGTGCAGTACCTCCAGCGCTTCTTCGGCCTGGCTCATGATGAAGTTCTCGGTGATCTCCAGTTGCAGGCAGCCTGGGTCGAGCCGGTAGTCGCGCAATAGCTGTTCGATGCGAGCCAGCAAGCCGGGGTGACGCAGTTGGGCGCCGGCCAGGTTGACCGACAGGGGGCCGAATTCGTCGAAAGTGCCTTGCCAGGCATGCATTTGTCGGCAGGCCTGTTCCAGCACCCAGTCACCGATCTGCAGGATCATGCCGTTCTCTTCGGCGAGGGCAATGAAGTGTTCGGGCGGCACGTCGCCAAAGGTGGGATGGCGCCAGCGGATCAGCGCTTCGGCGCCGATCAGTGCTTGAGTATTCAGGCTCAGTTTTGGCTGGTAGTACAGGGTCAGTTCATCGCGCTCGATGGCGCGGCGCAGTTCATGTTCGAGTGCCACGCGTTCGTTGGCCTGCGCAGTCAGGTCGCGGGTATAGCTTTCGACCCGGTTACGTCCCTTGGCCTTGGAGCGGTACATCGCAGCGTCGGCATTTTTGACCAGCGTCGCGACGTCGGTACCGTCCTGCGGGTACAGGCTGGTGCCGATGCTGGCGCTGATGAAGAACTCGTGTTCACCTGCCTGGAAGGGTGGGGTGAAGCAGGCCAGCAGTTTATTGGCCAGGTATTGGGCATCGCTGGGGTGCTGCAAGCCGGGGAGCAGGATGATGAATTCGTCGCCGCCCAGGCGAGCAACGGTGTCGATGTCGCGCAGTTGTTCCTTGAGGCGCACCGCGATGTCCTTGAGCAGCAAGTCGCCGATCGGGTGGCCGAGGCTGTCGTTGATGTGTTTGAAGCGGTCCAGATCGAGAAACAGTACGGCGCCCTGTTTGCCGGTTTCTTGATGCCCATTGAGGGCGGCCTGCAGTCGGTTTTCGAACAAAGTGCGGTTGGGCAGGCCGGTCAATGGATCGTGATGCGCCTGGTAATCTAGGCGGGCCTGGGCCAGTTTGAGGCTGGAGATGTCGGCAAACACCGCGACGAAGTGCGTGATCAACTGATCGCGATTACGCACTGCGCTGATCGTCAGCCAGCTGGGGTACAGCTCGCCGTTCTTGCGTCGGTTGGAGATCTCGCCCTGCCAATGCCCTTGAGTTGTCAGTTGGTGCCACATCGCCGCGTAGAAGGCGCTGTCATGCAGGCCGGAGGCGAGCAGGCGCGGCGTATGGCCAAGGGCTTCGGCCTCGCTGTAGCCGGTTATCTCGGTGAAGGCGCGGTTGACGGCGCTGATGTTCTGCCGGATATCAGTGATCAAGACGCCTTCGGCCGTGCTCTCGAACACCGTGGCGGCCTGTTGCAGTTTTTCCTGCATCAGTTGGCGTTCGGTGATGTCCCGCGCAATGGTCAGCATGCAGTCGTCGTCGCCGATAGGCAGCGGGCGGCTGGACAATTCGCACAGGCGAATCTGCCCATCGTTGCGACGAATATGGCAGATGAAATCACGCACAAAGCCATCGCGCTGCATCAGTTCCAGCATGTCTTTGCGTTCGTTGAGGTCGACCCAGATGCCCAGGTCCAGGGTTGATTGGTCGAGGGATGTTGCGCTAGTGAACCCCGTGATTCGGCTGAAACCATCGTTCACTTCAATCAACAGTCCATCATGCTGTCGGCTCAGCAGCAAGCCGTCGGGGGAGGCGTGGAAGGCCTTGGCGAATTTCTCTTCGGAGGTTTGCAGTTGTTGCTGGGTTTCCTTGAGTTGAGTGATGTCTCGCACCGCCACCACGATGGCCTCGGTGGTGTCCAATTGGAACGGCTCGGCGGAAATCAGCCCGGTGAAGGCTTGGCCATTGCTGCGCAGAAAGGGCATTTCGAGATTGCGGATGCTGGTGGTCTGCACCTGTTGCAGCAGGTCGGGGCCGACACCCTGGATGCCCCAGATATTCAGTTCGGTGGCGGTTTTGCCGACGACCTGTTGCGCCGTCAGGCCAATCTGGTCTTCGAACGCCTTGTTCACCTCCAGCAAGCAGCCATCAGACAGCCGTGCGATCACTAGCATGTCTGGGCATTGCTGGAACACCGAGGCAAATTTTTGCTCAGACAGTTGCAAGGCTTCTTCAGTGCGCTTGGCCTCGCTGATATCGATCATCAAGCCGCGCAGTACGGGCTCATGGCCGTGCTCAATCAGGCTGACGATGTCGCGCACCCATAAGCAGCGCCCGTCGGCGGTGATCACCCGGTAGTCGATGCTGTGGTCGCGATTGGCGCGGGTTTCCCGGTAGCAGTAGGCCTCGGTGCGGGTCAGGTCGGCGGGGTGAATGATGTTGCGCCAGAACCCCGGGATCAGCCAGTGGGCACGCGGATAACCCAGTAATTCCTCCGCGTGGGGCGAAACATAGCTGTAGGTGAAATCGGTGATACTGGCTTCCCAGGCGATGGCGGACAGGCTTTCCACCAAGCCGCGGTAGTGATATTCGCTGCTGCGCAGTTCCTGTTCGAGGGCGCCGCGGCGGGAAATTTCCGAACTGAGCCGGCGGTTGATCCGAATCACCACGGCCAGCACGGTACTCAGCAACAGTACCGCAGGCAGGCCGTAAGTCAGCAGATCCCTCCAGAAGGTGCGGTGATCGGTAAGGCTGCCAACCCAATGTTGTTGGATCGCATCGGTTTCTTCCGGGCTGAGGTCGGCCAGTACCTTATCGAGGATGCCCACCAGTACTTTGTTGTCGCGCGGTACGCCCATCGCCAGTTGGTAGCGGTAGGGCGTTTCACCGCTGACGTACAAACCGTCGAGCTTGAGTTGGCGCAGGTTCCAGACACTTGAGGCCAGGTCGCCGACCACCGCATCCACCTCATCGGTGGCCAAGGCTTGCAGGGTCGAGCTGACATTCGGCATGGCCACCAGATTGAGGTCGGGATGGTGGGTGCGGAGCAACTCATGGGGCGCGTAGTTTTCCACCACGGCAATCTTCAATCCGTAGAGGTCCTTAAGGGTGCGTGGTTTCGCGCCGCCTTCGTGGGCCAGGATGACGATGGGGAAATCAAGGTACGGGCGGGTAAACGCCATGTAGCTCTGGCGTTCCGGCGTGGACATGATGCCAGGCAGCAGGTCGATTTGGTTGTTCCGGGCCAGCTCCAGCACGGCGCCCCAGTTCGCCGGCTCGATCAACTTGACTCGCACGCCGAGGCGATCCTGGATCAGGCGCACGTAATCCGCCGCCAGGCCTTGGTAGCGGCCATCTTCGTCACGGTATTCAAAGGGTGGCCATGACGCGTCCACTCCCAGGCGCAACTCCTGATGGTCCGCCAGCCAGCCGCGCTCATCATCGCTGAGACTCAACGCGCCAGCCGTTGCGGTCCAGGTCAGCAGCCACAGTAAAAACACAGCCGGCAGTCTGGGCATAACGGTCTCGTTATGGCACGGGGAATGTTTCGAGTGTAGACGGGCATTACGGGGGGAGGGGTGTTGCGGAAGGTTTTATCGATACAAAACAAAACCCCCGGCCTGGGCCGGGGGTTCTGGTATCACTCGTCGAGGAAGGAGCGTAGATGCTCGCTTCGCGTCGGGTGGCGCAACTTGCGCAGCGCCTTGGCTTCGATCTGACGGATCCGTTCACGGGTCACGTCAAACTGCTTACCGACTTCCTCAAGGGTGTGGTCGGTATTCATGTCGATGCCGAAACGCATGCGCAGTACCTTGGCTTCACGAGCAGTGAGGCCGGAGAGTACGTCACGAGTCGCTTCTTTAAGGCTCTCAACGGTGGCGACATCGATTGGCGACTGCATAGTCGAGTCTTCGATGAAGTCACCCAGATGGGAGTCTTCGTCATCACCAATCGGCGTTTCCATGGAGATCGGCTCTTTAGCGATCTTCAATACCTTGCGGATTTTGTCCTCAGGCATTTCCATGCGTTCGCCCAGCTCTTCCGGGGTCGGTTCACGACCCATTTCCTGCAACATCTGCCGGGAAATGCGGTTCAGCTTGTTGATGGTCTCGATCATGTGCACCGGAATACGGATGGTGCGGGCCTGGTCGGCGATCGAGCGAGTGATCGCCTGACGGATCCACCAGGTGGCATAAGTCGAGAATTTGTAGCCACGACGGTATTCAAACTTGTCCACAGCCTTCATCAAGCCGATGTTGCCTTCCTGGATCAAGTCGAGGAATTGCAGGCCACGGTTGGTGTACTTCTTGGCGATGGAAATCACCAGACGCAAGTTCGCTTCGACCATCTCTTTCTTCGCGCGGCGGGCCTTGGCCTCACCGATCGACATGCGACGGTTGATGTCCTTGATCTCGGCAATCGTCAGACCGGTTTCGGTCTGCAGTGCGATCAGCTTTTGCTGGCAGCGAATGATGTCCGGCTGCAGGCGACCAATGGCTTCGGCGTATTTGCCTTTGCCTTTGGCGAGGCCGTCGGACCAGCTTTCGTCAACTTCGTTGCCCGGGAACTGGCGCAGGAAGTCGGCACGCGGCATGCGCGCATCACGGACACAGAGCTGCATGATCGCACGCTCTTGTGCACGCAGACGCTCAAGGGCACTGCGAACACGCTCAACCAGGCCTTCGAATTGCTTCGGTACCAGCTTGATCGGCATGAACAGTTCGGCCAGCGCCACCAGCTCGGCAATGACCAGCTTATTGCCGCGACCGTGCTTTTTCAGCGCCTTGCGGGTGATTTCCATTTGATCGGAAACCGCACCGAAACGCTGGGCAGCCACGATCGGATCCGGACCGCTTTCAACTTCATCTTCGTCGTCGCTGCTGGCTTCAGCATCGTCGTCTTCGGAATCGTCGTCGGCTTTCACCGCTTTCGGGTCGACAGGCGGCGGCACTTCGGCGGCAGGCGGCGCAATGCCGTCGTCCGGGTCGATGTAGCCACTCAGCACGTCGGACAGGCGACCACCTTCGGTGGTGACGCGGGTGTACTCGGAGAGAATATGGTCAACCGTGCCAGGGAAGTGCGCGATTGCGCCCATCACTTCACGGATGCCCTCTTCGATACGCTTGGCGATTTCGATTTCGCCTTCGCGTGTCAGCAGCTCGACGGTACCCATTTCACGCATATACATGCGCACAGGGTCGGTGGTACGACCGATATCGGTCTCCACAGCAGCCAGCGCGGCAGCAGCTTCTTCAGCTGCAGCCTCGTCGGTATCGGCGTCCGCCAGCATAAGAGAATCCTTATCTGGCGCAGCTTCGAATACGTTGATCCCCATGTCGTTAATCATGCGGATGATGTCTTCCACCTGCTCTGGATCTGAAATATCCTCAGGCAGGTGGTCGTTGACCTCCGCGTAAGTCAGGTAACCCTGCTCACGACCGAGAACGATCAACTCTTTGATACGAGACTGCTGTTGCGCTTTTCCGGACATAACACCCTATCCACTGAAGGTCTTGGCGGGCAAAAAACAAGCCGAGGATTATACCCGAGCTATGACCTCACACGCCAGCTGAGGTCGGGTTTGATGCGGAAACATTCTGTTTTAAGAGGTCGCGCATCTGTTTTGCTATCTGAATTTGCTCTTCAGCCGATAATCCAGGCTGCCTTGCTCTCTTGATGAGTTCATCGAGGGTCTGCGTGTGCTGACCCGCGGATAACCTAGTAATGGTGTCTAAAAACTGTTGTTCAAGGTTATCGCCGTCAATTAGCCACTCCTTTTCCGCGAGGGCTTTCAATAGGCGGCCTTGCTCGGTGCCATGCCAGCGAGCCATCAGCTGAATTGAGTTTAGCTTAGGATTTTTCTGTACCGCCTCGATCAAGGCGATCAGAACCTGAGCATAGGTATTGCTCGCATTGGCAAAATGGTCGGCGCTCTCGACCTTGCCCGCCAGTTGCGGGTGATGGATGAGCGTGCGCAACGCAATGAGCGTTGGCGCTTCAACGGCCACAGGCGTTCGCGGGGCGAAGGCCTCATCGCGATCGCCGCGCTTGCCGTTCTTGCTCCAGGGTTTGTTGTCCCATTTCTTGCCGCCGGCGCCGGGCTTCTTCGGTGTCCACTCCTGCTGGGGCGTGTAGGCCTCCTGCGGTTGGTGGAAGTCGGCGTAGTCGGGCATGGCGTCGTAATCCATGCCTGGGTCATAGGCCGGCGGCGCCTCCTGCGGTGCGTTGTGCACCAGCTGGCTGACGGCTTCGCCGCTCAGCCCAGTAATTTCCAGCAGGCGCATGCGCATCAGTGATTTCAGGTTGGCGCCTGGGACTTTATCGATCAACGGCGCCGCGAGGGTGGCCATGTGTGCCTTGCCTTCGAGGGAGCGCGGGTCGGCCTCTTCGGTCAGTTGCTGGAAAAAATAGTCTGCCAGGGGCTGTGCATGTTGATTGATGCGCGCGCGGAACGCGTCGGTGCCTTCGGAGCGCACCAAGGTGTCCGGGTCTTCGCCTTCAGGCAGGAACAGGAAGCGTGCGCGACGCCCATCCTGCAGGCTCGACAGCGTTGCCTCAAGCGCGCGCCAGGCGGCGTTGCGGCCGGCCTGATCGCCGTCAAAGCAGAACAGTACGCTGGGCACCACGCGGAACAGGCGTTTCATGTGTTCTTCGCTGGTGGCGGTGCCGAGTGTGGCCACGGCGTTGCGCAGGCCCTGTTGGGCGAGCGCGATCACGTCCATATAGCCTTCAACCACGATGATCTCATCGAGGTTGCGGTTGTTCTTGCGCGCCTCGAACAGGCCGTAGAGTTCCTGGCCTTTGTGGAATACCGCGGTTTCCGGGGAGTTCAGGTACTTGGGCTTGTCATCTCCCAGTACTCGACCACCAAAGGCGATGATGCGGCCACGGCTGTCGCGGATCGGGAACATCACGCGGTCGCGAAAGCGGTCATAGCGTTTGCCGGTTTCGGCGTTTTCAACCAGCAGGCCGGCGTCGATCATGGCTTTTTGCTGGAGGGTATCGCTGCTCAGGTGCTTGTACAGGTTGTCCCAGCCGGGCGGGGCGAAGCCGAGGCCGAAGTCACGGGCGATTTCACCGGTGAGGCCGCGGCCCTTGAGGTAATCGACGGCGGCCTTGCGCTGCGGATGGCTTTTAAGTGCCTGACGGTAAAAGTCGGCAGCGGCGGTCAGCAGCGGGTACAGCGGCGAATCGGTGGGTTGCCGCGGTTTGTGCGGTCGGCCGCTTTCTTCGCGAGGGATTTCCATGCCGGCGGCTTTCGCCAGGTCCTCGATCGCCTGGGGGAAATCCAGGTTGTCGTGGTCCATGAGAAAGCCCAGAGCGTTACCGCCTGCGCCGCAACCGAAGCAGTAGTAGAACTGTTTGTCGGGGCTGACGCTGAACGATGGGGTTTTCTCTTTGTGGAACGGGCAGCAGGCGGTGTAGTTCTTGCCGGCTTTTTTCAGCTGCACGCGCGAGCTGACAACATCGACGATGTCGGTGCGGTTCAGAAGGTCGTCAATAAAGCTCTGGGGAATCAGCCCGGCCATGGCGTTCTCGTCATCACTGCGTGTAAATGAGGGCCCGCTAAGTGCTCAAGCGCACGTATCGTCTGGCTCGATCATCGGTTGTCTGCTTGGGCTTTCAGGAAGTGTATCTGCCGATGGTTCACTGACGTTAATTTCAATCAGGTTTTCGGCATGGAAATGTTGCCCCGGCCTCCGGTCTTGGCCAATGGCGGGCCTCGGAAGCGCATTGTCGGGCACAGTCGATACAGTTGATCGCCTGCTTGAATAATAAGTGTGCGCGTCAGTAGCCTTGTTAGGCTCGTCAGAAGAGACGTGCACCGCTGGCAAAAGAGCCAGTCCTGACGTGTGAAGCAGTTGTCTCGGTCGCATGTGCGGCGTCAACAGTGAAGCATCAAGCGATATCCGCAAATGCCATTAGCCCGGCTGAGGGCCGGGCTTGGCAGAAGCTTGCTACGGACGTCTGTGTATTAGTACAGACGAACGGCGCGGCGCTGTTCGCGCTGAACTTTCTTGGCGTGACGCTTAACAGCGGCTGCTGCTTTACGCTTACGCTCAGAAGTTGGCTTCTCGTAAAATTCGCGGCTACGAACTTCAGCCAGTACACCGGCTTTTTCGCAGGAGCGCTTGAAACGACGCAGAGCTACGTCGAAGGGTTCGTTCTCTTTAACTTTGACGGCTGGCATCCAGAGCTACCTTCTTTCATTACCGGGATCAACGTTCTCGTCGCAAAAAATTCGCGGCTGAGGTCGTCGGTTTTTAAGGGTTGCGGATGTTAACCCCTCATTGCCCGGAATGCAAAGCCTCTGATCGAAAACCGCTAGTCGGGAGGGGGAGTGGCGACTATTATGCGCGCCTTCGAATCTAGCCTCTACAAGGCGCAAACCCATGCTAGTACTGGGACTTGAAACCTCCTGCGACGAAACCGGTGTCGCACTTTACGACAGTGAACGCGGGCTCTTGGCCGATGCGCTGTTCAGTCAGATCGACCTGCACCGCGCCTATGGCGGCGTGGTGCCGGAGCTGGCCAGCCGTGATCACGTCAAACGCATGCTGCCCCTGATTCGCCAGGTGCTGGATGAGGCCGGCTGCGTGCCGACCGAGATCGACGCGATCGCCTACACTGCTGGCCCCGGATTGGTCGGAGCCCTGCTGGTTGGGGCCTCTTGCGCCCAGGCGCTGGCTTTTGCCTGGGGCATTCCAGCCCTTGGTGTGCACCACATGGAAGGCCATTTATTGGCGCCCATGCTGGAAAAAACACCACCAGAGTTCCCGTTCGTCGCTTTGTTGGTTTCCGGCGGCCATACGCAGCTGGTTCAGGTGGATGGAATCGGCCAATACACCCTTTTGGGTGAATCCCTGGATGACGCCGCCGGTGAAGCGTTCGACAAAACTGCGAAGATGATGGGCCTCAATTATCCCGGCGGTCCGGAAATCGCCCGTCTTGCCGAAAAAGGTGTTGCCGGCCGTTATACCTTCCCACGCCCGATGTGCGATCGGCCTGGCCTGATGTTCAGTTTCAGTGGTTTGAAAACCTCTGCGCTGAACACCTGGCAGCAAAGCGTCAGCGCCGGGGACGACAGTGAGCAAGCCCGTTGCGACATCGCGCTGGCGTTCCAGCAGGCCGTGGTAGAGACTTTGACCATCAAGTGCAAGCGCGCCCTGAAACAGGCGGGCATGAAGCGCCTGGTAATCGCAGGCGGCGTCAGTGCCAACAAGGCTTTACGCACGTCACTGGAAAAAATGCTCGGCGAGATGAAGGGCGACGTGTTCTACGCGCGGCCAGAGTTCTGCACCGACAATGGCGCGATGATCGCCTATGCCGGTTGCCAACGCTTGCAGGCGGGTCAGCACGAAAGCCTGGCGATCAGCGTGCAGGCGCGCTGGCCGATGGAGCAGTTGTCGCCGCTCTAGGGCCGCAACGTGAGCCGGGCTCATCGGACGTATTTAAAAATGCCGTTCGCGCCCGGCAAACAGGTCGCGTAAATTGCCCCGGTGGCGCCAGACGATCAGCAGTGTCAGTGCGCTCATCGGCAACAACGCCGCCGGTTCTTGCCAGGCCAATAGCGGCAGGGTGAGCGGGGTGGCGATCAGCGCGGCGAGTGAGCTGGTGCGGGTCAGGTAGAACGTCAGGAGCCAGGCAAGTACGGCCAGCAATGCCGCCGGTGGGTAAATCCCCAGCAGCATGCCGGCTGCCGTTGCGACGCCTTTGCCACCGCGAAAGCGGAAGTACAGTGGAAACAGATGGCCGAGGACGGCGCATACACCGATCCAGGCCTGTTGTTGCAGGGTAAGGCCGGCGAGGCTGGCGATCAGCACGGGCAGCAAGCCCTTGCACACGTCGCCCAGCAGCGTGAGTACGGCGAGTTTCTTACCGGCCAGGCGCAACATATTGGTGGCGCCGGCATTGCCTGAGCCACTCATTCGCGGATCGGGGTTTCCCGTCAGGCGGCTGAGCAAAATGGCGAAGGACAGCGAGCCGAGCAGGTAGGCGAGGATCGCCAGTGACCAAAACATGCTAACTATTCCGGGCGAGGACGCCCTGATTCTAACGGGGCATTGCGCCCTTGTCGTGCTGCGGAGAAGAGTGCTTGGACAGAGTGTTTATCGAAGGCCTGGAAGTCGACACCGTCATCGGGGCCTACGACTGGGAACGCGGAATCCGCCAATGCCTGCGCCTGGACCTGAGCTTCGCCTGGGATAACCGCCCGGCCGCCGCCGGTGACGACCTGACCTTGGCACTGGATTACGCCAGCGTCTCCGCGCGCATCCAGGCGTTTGCCGAACAATCCCAGTACCAGTTGGTGGAAACCTTTGCCGAACGCCTGGCGCAAGTGCTGATGAGTGAGTTCCAGATTCCCTGGTTGCACCTCAAGTTGACCAAGCCCGGCGCCGTGCCGGCTGCCAAGGGCGTGGGCGTGGAGATCGAGCGCGGATGTCGCTAACTCAGGTATACCTTGGCCTAGGCAGCAATATCGAGCGCGAATCCCATCTACGCGCCGGCCTTGACGCGCTGGCGAGCTTTTTGACGGATGTGCGCTGCTCGCCAGTGTTCGAAAGCCAGCCGGTGGGCATCAAGAGCGGTCCGTTTTTCAATCTGGTGGTATCGGCCTACACCGACCTGCCGCTGATGGAACTGGATCGCCGGTTGAAATTCATCGAAGCCGACAATGGCCGCTATGCGCCGGACCGCAAGGGCCTGCCGCTGGATATCGATGTGCTGCTGTATGGCGAGCTGGTGGGTAACTTCGATGGCTTGGTCCTGCCGCGTGCAGAGATCCTGAAAAACGCGTTTGTGCTGTGGCCGCTGTCGTTGATGGCGCCAGAGCGCGTGCACCCTGAGGTGGGCAAGACCCTGGCTGAGTTATGGCGCAATGCGCAAATTGACCAGGTGCTCGCGCCTGTCGGGTTTGAATGGCAAGGCCAGCAACTCACCCCAGACGCACTCTTATAGGCGCCGAGCTTCCTGTGGCGAGGGAGCAAGCGCCCTCGCCACGGATGGGCAGCGTCTAGAGAATGGGCTGTTCTTTGTAGGCCTTCAACGCCTTAAGCCTTTCGCGCTTCAGCGCCTCACCCAGTTCCGGGCCTTTGAAGCCCTTCTCCAGCAAGGGCGCGACGGCCACTTCGCGCGCCACCTTCGCCGCCCCGCGCAAATAATCCGCCTGTGGATAACTTCGCTGCTCCAGGCCTTTTCGGCCTCGGGCATCCATCTCGCAGGCGACCACAAATTCTTCAAAGCGCTGCGGCCGACGGTACACATCGAAACTGTGCAGCAATTCCAGCAACGTCGAGGCTTTCAACTCCAGCGCCCGATGGCCGTGGGTGTGATATTGGCCCACCAGCAGCGCCAGCTCCTGGCAGTCCTTCGGTACTTTGAAGCGTTCATTGACAGCCTTGATCAGCTTCAAGCCGGTGTGTTCGTGAGCAATATGCTGCGGCAGCTTATCCGCCGGCGTCAGACCCTTGCCCAAGTCATGCAGTAGGCAGGCCCAGCGCACGGTCAGCGGCTGTTTGTGCACGGCGGCTTGTTGCAGCACGCTCAAGGTGTGGATGCCGGTGTCGATTTCAGGGTGATGGGCTTCGGGTTGCGGTACGCCGAACAGTGCATCGACCTCGGGCATCAAGGTTTTCAATGCATCGCAGTCGCGCAGTATTTGAATAAACACTTGAGGTTGGTCTTCCATCAGCGCTCGGGAGATTTCTTTCCAACTGCGCTCAGGTGTCAGGGCTTCCAGTTCGCCGGATTCGCTGAGTTGACGCATCAGCGCCAGTGTTTCCGGGGCGACCGTAAAACCCAGGTGCGCGTAACGTGCAGCAAAGCGCGCAACGCGGAGCACTCGTAGCGGATCTTCGGCGAACGCCGGGGAAACGTGGCGCAGGATGCGCGCTTCAAGATCATGCTGGCCATGATAAGGGTCGGTCAAATTACCATCATCGTCTTCCGCCATGGCGTTGATGGTCAGGTCGCGACGGATCAGGTCTTCTTCCAGGGTCACCTCGGGGCTGGCGTGAAACACAAAACCGCCATAACCCCGGCCACTCTTGCGCTCGGTACGGGCGAGGGCGTATTCATCGCCATTTTTCGGGTCGAGGAACACGGGAAAGTCAGCGCCGACGGGTTTGAAACCTTTGGCCAGCATCTCTTCGGTGGTCGCCCCCACGACGACGCGGTCAACATCGGTGACCTTGATGCCCAGCAGGCGGTCACGCACGGCACCGCCGACTTTATAGATTTTCATGAAAAAGCCTCCATTAGCAGCACAGGATACCGCCTGTGCCTGGCCAATGGAGGCTTTGCTGTTTCAGAGATGAACGACGGCCAGGTCCAGTCGGCCGTAGTCGTTGTCGCTATGCTCGCTGCGCGGCGGTACATGGTGAGTCTTCATCACTTGGTCGCCCTGCAGGGTTTCTAAATGAATGTCGAAGCCCCATAGGCGGTGCAGGTGCTTGAGTACTTCCTCGGTGGATTCGCCCAGGGGTTTGCGGTCATGTTGCTGATGGCGCAAGGTCAACGAGCGATCGCCGCGCACATCGATGCTGTAGATCTGCACGTTCGGCTCGCGGTTGCCCAGGTTGTACTGCGCCGCCAGCGTTTCGCGGATGGTGCGGTAGCCGGGCTCGTCGTGGATGGCCGGTACCACTAGGTCATCCTTGAGGTCGTCATCCATGATGCTGAACAGCTTGAGGTCCCGAATCACTTGGGGTGACAGGTACTGCAGGATAAAACTCTCGTCCTTGAAACTGCTCATGGCGAACTTGATGGTGGACAACCAATCGGTGCCAGCGATTTCCGGGAACCAGTGGCGGTCTTCTTCGGTAGGGTGTTCGCACATACGCCGGATATCGCGGTACATGGCGAAGCCCAGTGCGTAGGGGTTGATACCGCTGTAGTACGGGCTGTCGAACCCCGGCTGGAACACCACGCTGGTGTGGGAGGTGAGGAACTCCATCATGAAACCGTCAGTGACCAGGCCTTCGTCGTACAGGTCGTTCATTAGCGTGTAGTGCCAGAACGTCGCCCAGCCTTCGTTCATCACTTGGGTCTGGCGCTGTGGATAAAAGTACTGGGCGATCTTGCGCACGATGCGCACGATTTCCCGTTGCCACGGTTCCAGCAGTGGTGCGTGTTTTTCCAGAAAGTACAGGATGTTTTCCTGAGGTTCGGCGGGGAAGCGCGCATTGTCCTTGTCGCTGTTTTTGCCGGCACGTTTTGGAATGGTGCGCCACAGGTCGTTGATCTGCTTTTGCAGGTGTTCCTCGCGTTCCTTCTGGCGCAGGCGTTCTTCTTCGGCGGAAATCGGGTAGGGGCGTTTGTAGCGGTCGACCCCGTAGTTCATCAGCGCATGGCAGGAGTCGAGCAAGTCTTCCACCGCATCAATGCCGTGGCGTTCCTCGCATTGCATGATGTACTGCTTGGCGAACACCAGGTAATCAATGATTGAGCTGGCATCGGTCCAGGTGCGGAACAGGTAGTTGCCCTTGAAGAAGCTGTTGTGTCCGTAGCAGGCGTGTGCGACCACCAGCGCCTGCATGCAGATGGTGTTTTCTTCCATCAGGTAGGCAATGCACGGGTCGGAGTTGATCACGATCTCGTACGCCAGGCCCATCTGGCCTCGGGTGTAGGACTTCTCGGTACTGAGAAAGTGTTTGCCGTAGGACCAATGGTGATACCCCAACGGCATGCCGACCGAGGCGTAGGCATCCATCATCTGTTCCGCGGTGATCACTTCGATCTGGTTGGGGTAGGTATCCAGGGCATAACCCGCCGCGATGCGGCTGATTTCCCGGTCATAGGCCTGGATCAGTTCAAAGGTCCACTCGGACCCCGTGGATATGGGTTGGCGCTTATGCTCTTTTTTGGCGGTCATGTCACTAACCTGCGCTGGAAGAGTTCACGGAAGACCGGGTAGATATCGCCGGCCGAGACCAGTTGCTGTTGGGCGAATGTGTCGGCAAAGGCTTCGCCAATGCGCTCGTATTCGAACCACAGGGCCTGATGCTCACGGGGGGTGATTTCAACGTAAGTGTAGTACTGCACGAAAGGCATGATCTGGTTGATCAGAATGTCGCGGCAGATGGGCGAGTCGTCGTTCCAGTTGTCACCGTCCGAGGCCTGGGCCGCGTAGATGTTCCACTCGTTGGCGGGGTAGCGTTCGGCCATGATCTCCTGCATCAGCTTCAAGGCACTGGAGACGATGGTCCCGCCCGTTTCCCGTGAATAGAAAAACTCCTCCTCGTCGACCTCCCGCGCGCTGGTGTGATGGCGGATGAACACTACGTCGATCTTGTCGTAGTTCCGCTTGAGAAACAGGTAAAGCAGGATAAAGAAGCGCTTGGCGATGTCCTTGGTGGCCTGGGTCATGGAGCCGGACACGTCCATCAGGCAGAACATCACTGCCTTGGAGCTGGGGTTGGGTTGTTTGACCAGCAAGTTGTATTTCAAGTCAAAGGTGTCGAGAAATGGTACGCGGTGAATACGTGCGCTGAGTTTCTCGATTTCCGCCTCTATTTCCTGGATATCGCCGAAGTTGTCCGGTTCTTCACGCTTCAGTCGAGCCAGCTCTTCCTTGGCGTCCCTGAGTTTGGCGCGGCTGCTGCCTGACAGGGCGATGCGCCGCGCATGGGCCGAGCGCAGGGTACGGATGATATTGATGCGGGAAGGGTTGCCCTCGTTGCTGATCCCGGCGCGAACGGTCTTGAAGGTGTCGGTGCCGGTCAAGTTGCGCTTGACCAGATTAGGCAGCTCCAGGTCCTCGAACATGAATTCGAGAAATTCTTCCTGGGTAATCTGGAACACGAACTCATCCATGCCTTCGCCGGAATTGCCCGCCTTGCCAGGGCCTTTACCGCCGCCACCGCCTTGTGGGCGCTGGATGTGCTCACCGGTGGTGAACTCCTTGTTGCCCGGATGCACGACGGTCTGTTTGCCGCCCCGGCCGTGGTGCAGCACCGGTTCGTCGATGTCCCGTCCGGGAATGCTGATTTGCTCGCCATGCTCCATATCCGTGATGGAGCGGCGGCTGACGGCCTCCTCGACGGCTTTTTTGATGTGGTCACGGTAACGCCGCAGGAAACGCTGGCGGTTTACCGTGCTCTTGTTCTTGCCATTGAGGCGTCGGTCGATCACATAGCTCATGGGGAGCCCTCCGGGCAGCTTCACGTTACAAGCTTCAAGCCGCGAGCTGGAAGCTTAGAGACAAGCGGTCAGCTGCCAGGCCTGGGGCCCGGCAGCGCACGCCTGTCGCTGCCTTACTGCGATTTGCGAACCCGCAGGTACCACTCGGAGAGCAGCCGTACCTGTTTGTCGGTGTAGCCGCGCTCGACCATTCGTGTGACGAAGTCGTTGTGCTTTTGCTGATCCTCCTTGCTGGCCTTGGCGTTGAAGCTGATGACCGGCAGCAGATCCTCCGTGTTGGAGAACATTTTCTTCTCGATGACCACTCGCAGCTTCTCGTAGCTGAGCCAGGTCGGGTTCTTGCCATTGTTGTTGGCCCGGGCGCGCAGCACGAAGTTGACGATTTCGTTGCGGAAATCCTTCGGATTGCTGATGCCGGCCGGTTTTTCGATTTTTTCCAGTTCCTCGTTGAGGGCGACGCGGTTGAGGATCTCGCCGGTTTCCGGGTCGCGGTATTCCTGGTCCTGGATCCAGAAGTCGGCGTACAGCACGTAACGGTCGAAGATGTTCTGGCCGTACTCGCTGTAGGACTCCAGGTACGCGGTCTGGATTTCCTTGCCAATGAATTCAATGTAGCGCGGCGCCAGGTACTCCTTGAGGAAGCGCAGGTAGCGCTCGCGGGTTTCCGCCTGGAATTGCTCCTGTTCGATCTGCTGTTCCAGCACGTAAAGCAAGTGCACCGGGTTGGCAGCGATTTCGTGGGGGTCAAAGTTGAAAACCTTGGACAGGATCTTGAACGCGAAGCGCGTCGACAGGCCGTTCATGCCCTCGTCCACACCCGCCGTGTCGCGGTATTCCTGGATCGACTTGGCCTTGGGATCGGTGTCCTTGAGGTTTTCGCCGTCGTACACGCGCATCTTCGAATAGATATTCGAGTTCTCCGGTTCCTTGAGGCGCGACAGCACGGTGAACTGGGCGAGCATCTTCAGGGTGTCGGGGGCGCAATGGGCCTTGGCCAGGGAGCTGTTGAACAGCAACTTGTCGTAGATCTTGATTTCATCGCTGACGCGCAGGCAGTACGGCACCTTGACGATGTAGATCCTGTCGATGAAGGCTTCGTTGTTCTTGTTGTTACGGAAGGTGTGCCATTCCGATTCGTTGGAGTGGGCCAGCAGGATCCCGGTGAACGGAATCGCGCCCAGCCCTTCGGTGCTGTTGTAGTTGCCTTCCTGGGTGGCGGTAAGCAGTGGGTGCAGCACCTTGATCGGTGCCTTGAACATCTCCACGAACTCCATCAGGCCCTGGTTGGCCCGGCACAGTGCGCCTGAATAGCTGTAGGCGTCGGCGTCGTTCTGCGGGAATTCTTCGAGTTTACGGATATCGACCTTACCCACCAGTGCCGAGATGTCCTGGTTGTTCTCGTCACCCGGTTCGGTCTTCGCCACGCCGATCTGGTTGAGGATGGACGGGTAGAGTTTCACCACGCGGAATTGGCTGATGTCACCACCGAATTCGGCCAGGCGCTTGGTGGCCCAAGGCGACATGATGGTGTTGAGGTAACGGCGCGGGATGCCGAAGTCTTCTTCGAGGATTGCGCCATCTTCCGTGGCGTTGAACAGGCCCAGGGGCGATTCGAAGACCGGTGATCCCTTGATGGCGTAGAAAGGCACCTTCTCGATCAGTTGTTTGAGCTTTTCGGCCAGGGACGACTTACCGCCGCCGACGGGGCCCAGCAGGTAGAGGATCTGTTTCTTCTCTTCCAGGCCCTGGGCGGCGTGGCGGAAGTAGGAGACGATCTGGTCAATGCATTCTTCCATGCCGTGGAAGTCTTCAAAGGCCGGATAGCGGCGGATCACCTTGTTGGAGAATATTCGCGACAGCCGCGAGTTGTTGGCGGTTTCCACCAGCTCCGGCTCGCCAATTGCCAGTAGCAGGCGTTCGGCGGCAGACGCGTAGGTGCTGCGGTCCTGTTTGCACAGCTCGAGATACTCTTGCAGCGTGAGTTCTTCTTGCTGTGTGGACGCGAAGCGTTGTTGGAAGTGGCTAAAGATACTCATGACGTCGTCACCTCGCTCGATACGTGGAGCCGACGCCGGATCAATCAGTCGATGCTGGCAGACATTGGCAGACGCCAATGACTGTTTTCCCCCCAAACACCCTGAAACACTACCGATGACCCGCACGCCGGTGTACCGGCTCTCCCCTGATTCGGATGGCCTGCGCTTAAGGATAGTTCGGAATCGGAGAGGTCAAGGCGCGATGCGCAATTAGTTTGGCTGCGCCGTTCGTCAGAAACGGCGCGAGCCCAAGCGTCACGCGGGGTAGCGGGGTTTGAAAAAAATTATTGCGAATTGCCTGAAGAAATTTCCGCAGGATAAGTCGCGCGCCACAGTTCAAAGCCACCGTCCAGGCTATAGACGTCGGAGAAGCCCTGGCTGATCAGATAGGCTGCTGCACTCTGGCTGGAGTTGCCGTGGTAGCACGCCACGATCACGGGCGCGTCGAGGTCGGCGGCACGGATAAAATCGGCGATGTTGACGTTGTCCAGGTGCTGGGCGCCGCGGATGTGGGCCGCCAGATAAGTCGGCTGGTCACGGATGTCGACCACTACGGCGCCTTTTTCGCGCAGGGCCTGGGCTTGTTCGGGAGGGATACGTTTGAATTCGCTCATGGCGGGCTCCTAGGGCTTGGCGGTGATAGGTTGGGGCGATTCGCACTGGCAGCTCTGGCGCTCGCCGGTATCGATATTCATCAGGGTCATGGCGCCGCCCCACACGCAACCGGTGTCTAGGGCGAACACGCCGGGCTCATCGCATTTGCCCTCAAGGGCCGCCCAGTGACCGAAAATGATCTGGGTGTCGCGGGCCTTGCGGTCCTTGTGCGCGAACCAGGGTTTGTAGCCTGGCAATGCGGTGTCGGCGCCTTCCTTGCTTTTGAGGTCCAGCTTGCCCTCGGCGGTGCAGAAGCGCATGCGCGTGAAGTAGTTTGTGATCACCCGCAGGCGCGCAACGCCGGTGAGATCGTTGTCCCACTTCACTGGCTCGTTGCCGTACATGCCGTCGAGGTAGGCGGTGTACAGGTTGTCATCGGCCAGGGCGCTTTCGACTTCCGCGGCGCACTTGAGCGCTTTCTTCAGTGTCCACTGGGGCGGGATGCCAGCATGGACCAAGGCCATATTGCGGCCTTCGTCGTAATGCAGGATTTTTTGCCGGCGAAGCCAGTCGAGCAACTCGGTGCGATCCGGTGCTTCGAGGATTTCCCGCAGGGTATCGCCCTTTTTCAGACGCTCAATGTTACGGCCGGCCGCGAGCAGGTGCAGGTCGTGGTTGCCCAGTACGCACACCAAGGAATCGCGCAGGCTATATAAGTAGCGCAACGTCGCCAGGGACTCGGGACCGCGATTGACCAAGTCACCGACCAGCCACAGGCGATCTTTCGCTGGGTCGAAGGCTACGCGGTCAAGCAGGCACTTGAGGGGCTCCAGGCACCCTTGCAGGTCTCCGACCGCGTAGGTCGCCATCAGTGCAGGGCTCCGGGCACGGCGAGGCGGAAGGGCGGGATGATGGCGTCGAACAATTTACCGTCGGTGGCCTTCATCTGATAGGAGCCCTGCATGGTGCCGACTTTGGAGGTCATCACCGTGCCGCTGCTGTAGGTGTGGCTCGCGCCGATGTCGATCAGCGGTTGCTGGCCTACCACGCCTGCGCCGCGTACTTCCTCGACCTGGCCGTCACCGTCGGTGATCACCCAGTGGCGGGACAGCAGCTTGGCCGGCACCAGCCCGTTGTTTTTCACCGTGATGGTGTAGGCAAAGGCGAAGCGGTTTTGTTCAGGTTGCGATTGATCCGCCAGGAAGCGGGTGACGACGCTGACGTCGATCTGGTAGCGAGGATCGGACATGCAAGAGGCCTTAAAAGCAAAAGCGGAGGACAGCAGATGCGGGTCAGTCTAGGCCAAGAACGGGGCACTAGGCCAGACATGGTGTCTGGCCCAGGTACGGCCGGCTTCAGTCCGCGGCTGGCGCAGGCTGGATGGCAAGCTGGTCGGCCAGGCGCACGAACGCCGCCAGGTCCAGTTGCTCGGGGCGCAGGCTGCCGTCGACGCCAGCAGCTTCGATTTCAGCGGTGCTCAGCAGGTTCTTGAGTGTATTGCGCAAGGTTTTGCGGCGCTGGTTGAACGCTTCGCGCACGACTCGCTCCAGCAATTTGTGATCCTTGGCCGGGTGGGGCAGCACGGCGTGAGGCACCAGGCGCACGATGGCCGAGTCGACCTTCGGCGGTGGGTTGAACGCGCCGGGCCCGACGTTGAACAGGTGTTCGACGCGGCAGTGGTACTGAACCATGATTGACAAACGACCCCAATCACCACCACCAGGCCCTGCAGCCAGGCGCTCGACCACTTCCTTTTGCAGCATGAAGTGCATGTCGCGGATGATCCCGGCGTTGTTCAGCAGGTGGAAGATCAGCGGCGTGGAGATGTTGTATGGCAGGTTGCCCACCACCCGCAGGCTATTGGGCGCTGCGTTGAGGCTGTTGAAGTCGAACTTTAGTGCATCGCCCTGATGCAGGTTGAAGTTGGGCTTGTCGGCGAACTGCTGGTTGAGGATCGGGATCAGGTCCTTGTCCAACTCAACCACATCCAGTTGGCCGCCACTGTTAAGCAGGCCTTTGGTCAGTGCGCCCTGGCCCGGGCCGATTTCCAGCAGGCGGTCTTCGGGCTTGGCATGGATAGAGCGCAGGATACGGTCGATCACGCCAGCGTCGTGCAGGAAGTTTTGCCCGAAGCGCTTACGCGCCCGGTGTTGGTAATGCTCGGTCATATACGGGTCTCGGCCATCTGATAGGCGGTTTCCAGGGCCACGTGCAGGCTGCCGGTATCGATCTTGCCGCTGCCCGCCAGGTCCAGGGCGGTGCCATGGTCGACGGACGTCCGGATGATCGGCAGGCCCAGTGTCACGTTGACGGCGGCGCCGAAGCCTTTGTATTTAAGGACCGGCAGCCCCTGGTCGTGGTACATCGCCAGCACTGCATCGCAGTGCTCCAGATATTTGGGGGTAAACAGAGTGTCCGCAGGCAGTGGGCCACGCAGGTCCATGCCTTCTTGGCGCAGACGCTCCAGGGTTGGTTCGATGATGTCGATTTCTTCATGGCCCAAGTGGCCGCCTTCACCCGCGTGGGGGTTGAGCCCACAGACCAGGATGCGCGGCTGGGCAATGCCGAATTTCTGTTGCAGGTCGGCATGCAGGATGCGCGTCACACGCTCCAAACGTTCGGCAGTGATGGCGTCCGCAATCTCACGCAGGGGCAGGTGCGTGGTCACCAGGGCGACTCGCAGGCCGCGCGTGGCCAGCATCATGACGACTTGAGCGGTGTGGGTCAGCTCGGCAAGGAATTCGGTATGGCCGGAAAAGGCGATGCCAGACTCATTGATCACGCCCTTGTGCACTGGGGCGGTGATCATGCCGGCGAAGTCGCCGTCGATGCAGCCTTGCCCTGCGCGAGTCAGGGTTTCCAGCACGAACGCCGCATTGGCCTTGTCCAGTTGCCCGGCCACTACCTTGGCCTGCAGCGGGGTGTCCCACACATACAGGCTGCCGGCGGGAGCGGGCAGGTCGGGCCAGTAACCCGGCGCCACGTCCAGCAAATTGACGGCCACACCCAGCTGCGCGGCCCGCTCGAGGAGCAGGTCACGGCTGGTAATGGCGATCAGGGGGTGTGGCTGGGATTGCGAGGCGAGCAGCAGGCACAGGTCAGGACCAATGCCGGCCGGCTCGCCGGGTGTCACCGCGAAACGCTGGGGTTTCACTGAGTAGCCTGGTCGGTGCCTGTTTGCTCGGCGCCTGGCAGCTTGTTCTCAACGTAGGCTTCATCGCGGATCTGACGCAGCCAGGTTTGCAGCTCTTCGTCGTATTTGCGGTTACGCAATACGTTCAGTGCTTGTTGCTCGCGGGCCTGGTTGGTGTTGTCGGTGGCGCGACGGCCAAGGACTTCCAGCACATGCCAGCCATATTGGGTCTTGAACGGCTTGGACAGCACACCTTGCGGAGTATCGGCCATCACTTGCTGGAACTCTGGCACCAAGGCTTTCGGGTCGATCCAGTTCAGGTCGCCGCCGTTGAGGGCAGAACCCGGGTCTTCCGAGAAGCTTTTGGCCAGGGTGGCAAAGTCTTCACCGCTTTCGATGCGGTCATAGATCTTCTGGGCCAGTTCCTTGGTTTGCGCTTCGGTGCGGATTTCGCTTGGTTTGACCAGGATGTGACGAACATGTACTTCGTCTTTCAGTGAGGTCTCGCCACCGCGTTTTTCCAGCAACTTGAGAATGATGAAACCGCCTGGGGTACGGGCTGGTTGAGTAATGCCACCCACTTCCATAGCGCTCAGCTCGCGGTCGAACGGAGGCGGCAATTGAGCGGCTTTACGCCAGCCCATGTCACCGCCTTCGAGGGCGTTGTCGCTGCCGGACTGGGCGATCGCCATTTGGGCGAAGTCGGCACCGGCCTTCAAGCGATCATAAATAGCCTGGGTTTTAGCGGCGGCTGCATTGAGCTGCTCGGAGTTGGCGCTGTCCGGTGTCGGGATCAGGATGTTGGCCAGGTGCAGTTCTTCGGAAAGCTGCATCTTGCCCAGGTCCGACGCCAGGAAGTTCTTCACTTCCTGCTCGGACACTTGAACCCGCTCGGCGACACGGCGCTGACGCACACGGCTGATGATCATTTCACGGCGGATCTGGTCACGGGCGTCCTCATAGGACAAACCGTCGTGGGCCAGGGCTGCACGGAACTGGTCAATGCTCATGTTGTTGCGCTGGGCAATGGTGCCTACCGCCTGGTTCAGTTCTTCGTCCGAAATACGGATGCCGGAACGATCACCGATCTGCAATTGCAGGTTTTCGACGATCAGGCGCTCCAGAACCTGTTGGTCCAGGACGCTGGTCGGTGGCACGCCACCGCCACGCTTGGCGATGGTTTGCTGGACTTCCTTGACGCGTTGGTCCAGTTGGCTCTGCATGATCACGTCGTTATCGACGATGGCCACTACCTTATCCAGCTGTTGAACCGCAGCGTGTGCCGATGCGGTCCCCAGGAACAGCGCGCCCAGCACTAGCGGGCGCAGACAATCAGAAAGCTTGGTTTTCACGTTCACGATAACCTTCAATGCCTTTGTCGAGGAAGCTCTCTACCTTGGCGCCGGTCAGGCCGCCGAGTCCTTTGAGGACGATCTGGAGGAAGAGCCCGTGGTCACCCTTTTCGTTAAGCGGGGCGATCTGGCTGTATTCGTCGTTGGAAACCCAGTAACGGTTGATGAGGCGCAGTTTCCAGCAGCAGTTGTCGTACTCGAAACCACCGAAGGCTTCCAGGGTACGGTTGCGGGCGTAGTCATACTGCCAGCGGGTGATCAGGTTCCACTGAGGAATGATCGGCCACATCATCGAGAAGTCGTGTTGTTGGATTTTGTAGTAATCCTTCACGTAGTTCGCGTCGCCTGGCTGGCCGTAGTCACCACCGAACTGCCATTTGCCGGTCAGCTGGTTGTAGACGACCTGGTCGTTACGATAGCGATAACCGACGTTGATGATCTTGTTCGGGTTGTCTTCCGGCTGGTAGTGAAGCATCGCGCTGCCGGAACGAGGACTGTGTTCTTCTGTGTCCCAGTTGTAGTCGGCCGTGGCGCGCCAATCGCGGTTGAAGCGGAACTCGTAGTCCAGGGCGACTGGCGATACGTCCGACTGTGCATCGGCACGGTCGGAGGCCAGGATGCCCGGCAGTTGAACTTCACGATCCTTGAAGTACAGCGCCTGGCCCACGGATACGCGCTGGCGCTCGAAACCGTTGTCTTCGATCCAGCGGCTGGTCAAGCCCAGCGACAGCTTGTTCTCGTCGCCGATACGGTCGGAGCCGCTGAAACGGTTGTCGCGGAACAGCGACGCGTAGCTGAACGAGTACTCGCTGGTGTCGAAGACCGGGATGTCCGCCTGGTCCTTGTTCGGCACGTACAGGTAGAACGCACGCGGCTCGAGGGTCTGGCGATAGTCTTTGCCGAACCAGTTGGTATTGCGGTCGAAGTACAGGCCGCTGTCGACGCTGGCCACCGGAACCGCACGGTCCTGGGAGCTTTTGAAGGTGCCGCCCGCGTACGGGTTGGCTGCGGTTGCTGCAGCCTGATCCGCAACGATCTGGTTCTTGCCGATGTTGTCCAGGTCCAGGTCGTACTTGGTGTACACGTACTTGAGCTTCGGCGTGACGAAGCCGTAGGTCCAGTTCATCGGGTATTCAACGGCCGGCGCCACGTTCAGGCGGGTACCGTTGGCACGGGTCAGGCCACGGACGTAGGTGTCCAGGCGACGCTCGATGTCCCCGTTTTCATTGGTGAAGTTGCCGTTCTCCAGGTCGCGGTCGAAGCGTACGGCTTCGGTCTCGTAGCTGAAGTTCAAGCCACCCGGATGGTACGGCAGGGTACCGTTGAAGGTGATCTGCGGCAGGCGGTCATACGGGGTGACCTGGGAAATCGTCGCCAGCTGGTAGGCCTGCAGGTTCAAGCGAGCCTGGAAGGTGTCGCCGCGATACGTCACGGAGCCCTGCTGGTTGACGTAGTCGCGACTCTCGACACCTTCCTGGTAGGACTTGAGGTCCTGGAAGTAGTAAGGGTCGCTGATCGTCGTGTAGTCGACCTGGGTCATTACACGCGAATCCAACCCGCCCTGGTGTTGCCAGTTGAGCATGTAGCGGGTTTTTTCGTAATCGGTCTGACGCTTGCGCTCGTCGTTGTCGTCGTTCAGGTACGCGCCGCCGAACTGGCCTTCGCTGGACTTGGTGAGGTAGCGGAATTCGCCTTCCATCATCATGCCGCGCTTGGTCATGTATTGCGGGTACAACGTGGCGTCGTAGTTTGGCGCCAGGTTGAAGTAGTACGGCGTAACCAGGGTAAAGCCGGTTTCGCTGCCGCTGCTGAAGCTCGGTGGCAGGAAGCCGGATTGACGACGGTCGTCGATCGGGAAATAGATGTAAGGGGTGTACAGGATCGGGATGTTCTTGATCCGCAACGTCGCGTTGGTAGCCGTACCGAAGCCGGTGGCCGGGTTCAACGTGATGTTGTTGCCTCGCAGCTGCCAGGCGTTGCTGTCGGGCTCGCACGTCGTGTACGTACCGTCCTTGAGACGGATGATCGCGTTTTCGGCACGCTTGGCGTACAGCGCGTTACCGCGGATACGCGACTTGTGCAGCACGTATTCGGCGTTGTCGATCTGGGCGGCGCCGGTATCGAGTTGCACTTCGGCATGGTCGCCGACGATCAGTGCACCGTTGTCGCGCAGACGGACTTTGCCGTTCAGCTCGCCACGGTTCTCGGCCTGGTACAGGCTGGCTTCTTCGGACTCCAGCTGCATGCTGCCCTGGCGCATGACGACGTCACCGGCCAGGGTCGCGACTTGCGACTCCTGCTCGTAACGCGAGGCTTTGGCACCGATGAAGGTGGGCGCATCGCTCTTGTTCGTCTTGTCGTTCATGCCAGGACGAATCGGCTCGATGTACGCACCGCCGCAGTACGGGCCGGTTTCGGCCAACTGTGCGGCGGTCAGTTTGTCGCGCGGTACCCAGTCCAGGTGGCTGTAGTCGGCGCTGCGCGAGCGCAGGCCACGGCCCTTGGAATCGGTGACCAGTGCGGTCTGCGGCACGGCCTCGGCTTTGCCGCCAGCATCGGCTTGCGCCGTGCTGTTGGCGGAGCTGACGGCTGCGCCGTCATGCACCGGGCGTGGTGGCAGAGGGGCTGCGGCGGTTTTCGGCGCGCAATCCCAGGCACCCGAAGCAGAGACTGAGCAGTCATACTGTTCCGCGGCGACCACGAATGAGGTGGCGAAGGGTTGCAAGGCCAGCAGACTGCCGGTTACCAGCAACGGAAATTTTCTACGAAACGCGGGGGATTTCAATGCCATCTTATTAGTCCGGGCTTCCTGCGTGCCATCTGCCCGCGGTTTGGGCCGCACGCCTCTCGATGGTCTGAAAAAGATGCGTGATAATAAAGCATGCCCCGCTTGACGGCTAGCGCCGTCGGAGACCCTTGTAATGCCCGAGCAAGATCTACGTTTACAACAGCTGCAAGTCTGGCTGGATGAGCAGTTGCCGATCCTTTTCAACGCTCAAGGCTGGGGTGCCGTACCCCCGGCCACATTGACCGCGGCCAGCAGCGACGCGAGTTTCAGGCGCTATTTCCGTTGGGAAGGTGGCGGTCATACATTCGTGGTAATGGATGCGCCCCCCCCCCAGGAAAACTGCAAACCTTTCGTCGATATCGCACATTTGCTGGCGAAGTCAGGGATAAATGTTCCAAAAATTTATGCAGAAGATTTGCCGCGAGGCTTTCTTTTGCTCAATGACCTGGGCAGAAAAACCTATCTGGACGTGATTGACGACAAAAACGCCGACCCCTTGTTTGCTGAAGCCATCGATGCCTTGCTGGCTTTCCAGCAGTTGCCGATGGACGCGCCATTGCCAAGCTATGACGTTGCTCTGCTGCGCCGTGAGCTCGAATTGTTCCCGGAGTGGTACGTGCGTCGCCATCTGGGTATCGAACTCGATACGCAACAGCGGGCGCTCTGGCAGCGCGTCAGTGACCACCTGATCAACAGTGCCCTGGCGCAGCCGAAGGTGCTGGTGCACCGCGACTATATGCCACGCAACCTGATGATCAGCGAGCCGAACCCCGGCGTGCTGGATTTTCAGGACGCGGTCTACGGCCCGGTGACCTACGACATCACCTGCCTGTTCAAGGACGCCTTCCTCAGTTGGCCCCAGGCCCGCGTGCGGGAATGGCAGCGCGGCTATTGGGAGCGCGCGGGACGACTGGGCATCCCGGTGCAGGCCGATTTCGACGACTTCCTGTGTGCCAGCGACCTGATGGGCGTGCAGCGCCACCTCAAGGTGATCGGTATTTTCGCACGCATCTGCCATCGCGACGGCAAGCCACGCTACCTGGCCGACGTGCCGCGCTTCTTTGCTTATATAGAAGCGGTATTGGCGGATCGCCCGGAGTTGAGCGAACTGGGTGAATTGCTGGCCAGCCTGCGCCCACCTGCCGAGGCAAGCGTATGAAGGCGATGATCCTGGCCGCAGGCAAAGGTGAGCGGATGCGTCCGCTCACGTTGCACACGCCCAAGCCGCTGGTGCAGGCCGGCGGCAAGCGTCTGATCGAGTATCACTTGGAGGCGTTGGCCAAGGCCGGCTTCACTGACATCGTGATAAACCATGCCTGGCTCGGCCAGCAGATTGAACATTATCTGGGGGACGGCGCGCAGTTTGGCTTGCGCATCCGTTACTCCCCCGAGGGCGAGCCGCTGGAAACCGGCGGTGGGATTTTCCAGGCATTGCCGTTGTTGGGCGACGAACCCTTCCTGGTGGTCAATGGCGATATCTGGACCGACTACGACTTCACCCAACTCAAGCGACCGCTCAAGGGCCTGGCCCATCTGGTGATGGTCGACAACCCGGCGCATCACCCTTCAGGTGGCGATTTCTACCTTGATCAAGGTTTGCTTCATGATGCTGCGGCCGGTGCCGATAACCTGACCTTCAGTGGCATTTCAGTGCTCGACCCCAAGCTGTTCGCGGGTTGCAGTGCGGGTGCCTTCAAGCTGGCGCCGCTGTTGCGGGCGGCCATGGCTAAAGGTCTGGTAACGGGGGAACACATGGCGGGACGCTGGATTGATGTCGGCACGCTGGAGCGCCTGGCGCAAGTCGAAACCCTGCTGACAGCGGGGCAGTAACATGCTGTGGCCAGGGACGCTGATCGGCGCGGGGGCTGGCTTTGCCATAGCCAGTATTCCGGGGGCCTTGTTGGGTGCGCTGTTGGGGCAGGCGCTGGACCGTCGCCTGCAACTGCAAAGCTGGGCGCAGTTGCGCGAGCGACTGGGCGGGCGCCCGGCGTTGCGTAATGACGAGCTGTTGTTTGTGTTGCTGGGGCGTTTGGCCAAGAGCAATGGGCGAGTGGTGGACGGACATATTCAACAGGCGCGTCAGGAGATGCGCTCGCTGGACATGACCGAGTCAGCCCAGCGCCGTGCCATCGCAGCGTTCAATCGTGGCAAGGCCGGCTCCGATCGGGTGCGCCGCTATTTGCGTGTGCTCAAGGCGCAACCCCATGCGGCGGAAGGGGTATTGCGCGCGTGCTGGCGCATGGTCTGGGCAGATGGCAAGGCGGATGACGCCGAGCGTGACTTGATCGACCTGTGGGGCAAATGGCTGGGCTGGACGCCGCAACAGCTCCAGGCGCTGGCCGCCGACTACACACCGGAGCGTAAGCCGCTGGTCAGTCGTGGGCCCACCTATCAGGACGCGCTGCGCTTGCTGGGTGTGACGGCCACCACCGAACCGTCGGTGATCAAGCGCGCTTATCGCCGCCTGCTCAGCCGCCATCACCCGGACAAGGTTGCCGGCAGTGGCGCGAGCGCTGCGCAAGTGCATGAAGCCACCGAGCGCACGCGCGAACTGCACAATGCCTATGCATTGATTCGCGAACGGCGGGATTTTCGCTGATTATTTTTGCGTGAAAAACCGATCTACTGTGGGCGCTGGCTTGCCTGCGATAGCGGCGGGTCAGCAAAGCCTTTGGCACTGATAGCCCGCCATCGCAGGCAAGCCAGCTCCCACATTTCGACCGGGTTGCCAATCCGGTTTCAGTCAGCTGTCGCCTGCGGGCTCAACCACCCGCGAATCCGTCGATACAACTGCTCCTGCTCAGCCGCGCTGTTGCCGGGCAAGGCTGTCAACAACACCTGTTTATAACCGTCATTCTTCAAACGCTTGGCCGCCTGGGCGCGGGCCAGGGCGTTTTTGCGTAACTGCGGGTCATCTTGATAGAACACATCGGCGGTCGGCAGCTTCAGGCCGGGGGCCAGCTGCTGGATGTCCGGATGGCGCCCGGTTGGCGTCTGCGCCGCGACCATGACGAACTTCTGCACTTGGGACGGCTGCTTCTCGCTCAAATAACGCGCCGCCCACCAGGCGCCGGTGCCATGGCCGACCAGCACCACACTGCGCGCGCTCTGGGTCTGGGCGAAGGCCACGGCAGCGTCGATGCGGGCAAAAATGCGCGAAGCATCGGTTTTGTCCTGCTCATCGGACCCAGGAACCACTGCCGGGTCAGTGCCCTCGGCCTCAGCGCTGGCAGCCTGTTCGATGGGTTTGTCGGCGGTGCTCGCTTCCTTGCTGCTGGTATCGACGGTGGCCTTGGGCGCTTCCATCACGCGCGGCGGCAGGGTATCCACGCTCACGTCCGGCAACGACAGGCTGAGGCTACCCCAGTTGGCATCCGGCAATTTGTGCCGCAACGGACTGATCGCTTGCGGCCAGTCAGCATTCTCGCCGGCGCCCGGTACGATAATCACCACACCTTCGGGTTCGGCACTGTTGGCCGGTTTCCACAGGGCGAGGAATGAATCGCTGCCTGCCTGCAATTGTTGCTGCTCCTGTTGCGGGATTTTGCGTTCCAGGGCGCTGGCTTCTGCGAGGCTGCGCTCAGGCAAAGGCTGGCGCTCGACGGGTTTTTCTGCGGCAGGCTCAGGGGCGTCAGCGGCCTGTACAGAAAAGGCACTGGTAAAAAGCAGCGACAGGCACAATGCTGGCAGTGCCGAACGGTGGAAAAAGGGCATCGTTAATTCCCGGCCAGAAGTGATTCCAGCAGCCTAATGGGTTGGTCAGTGTTTGTCAGTGATGTGAGACGTGGATCATGGGTTTTCGCTGTCTGCTGGTTATCGGCTGTTTGTGCCTTGCCTTGATGGCAAACGCCGCCCCTGCGCCCGCCGTTCCCCAGGCGCAGCTTGATGTGCAGCAACGCGAATGGCTGGCCCAACACCCGGAGCTGCGGGTGGGCCTGGTGTTGCAGGCACCTTACGCGCAATACGATCGGCGTTTGCAGCGGCTGTCCGGGGCCAATGTCGAGTTGATGCAAGGGTTGGCCAAGGCGCTGAACATCGAGCTGACGTGGCGTAACTTCCCCAATCAGGAGCAGTTGGAGGCCGCCGTACGCGACGGCGAAGTGGACATCGCCCCCGGCCTGCAACAAACCCCTGCCGGTTTGCGTCTGTGGTTGTTCACCGACCCTTATATGCGCGTGCCGCAGCACATTGTCGGTATCCGCGATGGCGGTGGGGCCGTGGAGTTGGAAAAACTCGATGAGCAGTCCCGCGTCGCCGTGCGCATGCCCAGCGCCGTGGCCGATTACCTGCGCAGCACCTATCCCGGCCTCAACCTGCAAGGCGTGCCCATGGAGCGCCAGGCTCTGCAGTTGCTGGTGAGCCAGCAGGCACGCTACGCGGTGGTGGACGAAGCGCAATTGAGCCGTTTGTCCGGCGAAGCGGAATTCGCCGGGCTGGCGGTGGTGGGCGATATTGGCCTGCCGCAATTGCTGCGGGTGGCTACGCGGCGGGAATGGCCAGAGTTGGCCAGCATCATGGAAAGCGCCTTGCGCGCCATCCCAGCCCGCGACCTGGACCAACTGCACAGCCGCTGGCTGCAACCCAAATACCCACACCTCACAGAATCCCCAGGACTGTGGCAAAACCTAAGCCTGTTGCTGAGCTTGTTGTTGCTCGCCAGCCTGGCCACTGTGTTCTGGCAGCGTCGCCAGCAGCGGGTGCTGGAACACGGCTTGCTGGCCGCCCGCGAAGAAAGCGCGGCCCGCGCCGCCGGTGCCGAAGCCTTGCGCTTGACGCAGTTTTCCATCGACCAAAGCACTGTCGGCATCCTCTGGGTCAACTGGGACAGCCATGTGCGCTACGCCAATCGGGCGGCCGAAAGCATGCTCGGCTACGGCCCCGGTGCGTTGATCGAGCGGCCGTTGGTCGACCTTGATCCAAGCCTGCATATGGACCGCTGGCTCAACCTGTGGAAGCGCGCGCGGGCCAGCGAAGACGGTCCGCAGAATTTCGCCACCGATTGCCTGCGTGCAGACGGCAGCATCCTGCCGACAAACGTGTCCTTGAGCTTCCTGCGTTTTGCCGAGGCCGAATACCTGGTGGTCTACCTCAACGATGTCACTGAGCTACGCCGTACCCTGGCGGCCTTGCTGCAAAGTGAAGCGCAATTGCGCGAGCTGTCCGCCCACCTGGAAACCGTGCGCGAAGAAGAAAAGGCGCGCATCGCCCGTGAGGTGCACGACGAACTTGGGCAAATGCTCACGGTGCTCAAGCTCGAGACCTCAATGTGCGAGCTGAGCTATGCGCAACTCGACCCTGGTTTGCATGATCGCTTGAACAGCATGAAGCGCCTGATCGCGCAGCTATTCCAACTGGTGCGCGATGTGGCGACGGCGCTGCGCCCGCCGATTCTCGATGCCGGCATTGCCTCGGCCATCGAATGGCAGGCCCGGCGCTTCGAAGCCCGCACGCAAATTCCCTGCCTGGTACAAGTCCCGGATAACCTGCCGGCCCTCAGCGATGCCAAGGCCATTGGCCTATTCCGGATCCTGCAGGAGGCGCTGACCAATGTGATGCGTCATGCCCAGGCGCATACTGTGGAGCTGACCCTCGCCGTCGAGGGCACCGATTTGCGGCTGACCATCAGCGACGATGGCGTCGGTTTCGTCCAGGCCCAGGGGCGCCCGGTGTCGTTTGGCCTGGTGGGCATGCGCGAGCGGGTGCTGATCATGGGCGGGCAACTGAGCCTGGACAGCGAATTGGGGGAGGGCACCACCCTGAGTGTCACGGTGCCGTTGGATGCATAACACCAAGAGGAAGTCCCTGTGATCCGCGTACTGGTAGCTGAAGACCACACCATCGTTCGTGAAGGCATCAAGCAATTGATCGGCCTGGCCAAAGACCTGTTGGTCGTTGGCGAAGCGAGCAATGGCGAGCAACTGCTGGAGACCTTGCGCCATGTGCCGTGTGAAGTGGTGTTGCTGGATATCTCAATGCCTGGCGTCAACGGCTTGGAGGCGATTGCTCGCATCCGTGCGCTGAACAATCCGCCGGCGATCCTCGTGCTGTCGATGCACGACGAAGCGCAAATGGCCGCCCGTGCCTTGAAGGTCGGCGCCGCGGGTTATGCCACCAAGGACAGCGATCCGGCGCTGTTGCTCACGGCGATTCGCAAGGTGGCGGCCGGTGGGCGTTATATCGACCCGGACCTGGCCGACCGCATGGTTTTCGAAGTCGGCCTCACCGATACCCGGCCGCTGCACTCGCTGCTGTCGGAGCGCGAGTTCTCGGTATTCGAACGCTTGGCCCAGGGCGCCAACGTCAACGATATCGCCCAGCAGTTGGCGTTGAGCAGCAAGACCATCAGCACCCACAAGGCGCGGTTGATGCAAAAACTCCATATCACTTCGCTGGCTGAACTGGTGAAGTACGCCATGGAGCACAAGTTGTTGTGATGACATGCCTGTTTGCGACTACCGGTGAGAGGCGCTGAACCCATTCCCGGCGCATGGCGCCGTTGCACTGTCCCATCCCCGCCATCGGTGTAGGGCGATCCCTACCCCAAACCTTCCATCCGGCTGATGCGATTCTCTCCTGGCCCCCGATTTCCGGGGGCTCGCGCCTGGACTACGCTTGTCTCACAGCAGTCCAAAATACAAAGGTGCGGGTATGAGCGAGGTGGATTCAAATGATGTGCTGGTCAGCTTTCGTGGCGTGCAGAAGAGCTACGACGGCGAGAACCTGATCGTCAAAGACCTCAACCTGGAGATTCGCAAGGGCGAGTTCCTCACCTTGCTCGGGCCTTCCGGTTCGGGCAAGACCACCAGCCTGATGATGCTGGCCGGCTTTGAAACGCCGACGGCAGGCGAGATCCAGCTGGCCGGTCGCTCCATCAACAACGTGCCGCCGCACAAGCGCGACATCGGCATGGTGTTCCAGAACTACGCGCTGTTCCCGCACATGACCGTCGCCGAGAACCTGGCGTTCCCGCTGTCGGTGCGCGGCTTGAGCAAGACCGATATCAGTGAGCGGGTCAAACGCGTGCTGAGCATGGTCCAGCTCGACGCCTTCGCCCAGCGCTACCCGGCGCAACTCTCCGGCGGCCAGCAACAGCGCGTGGCCCTGGCCCGTGCGTTGGTGTTCGAGCCGCAGCTGGTACTGATGGACGAACCTCTCGGCGCCCTCGACAAGCAACTGCGCGAACACATGCAGATGGAGATCAAGCACCTGCACCAGCGCCTCGGCGTGACCGTGGTGTACGTGACCCACGACCAAGGCGAAGCGCTGACCATGTCCGACCGCGTGGCGGTGTTCCACCAGGGCGAAATCCAGCAGATCGCCGCGCCGCGCACCTTGTACGAAGAACCGAAGAACACCTTTGTTGCAAACTTCATCGGCGAGAACAACCGCCTCAATGGTCGCCTGCACAGCCACACCGGCGAGCGCTGCGTGGTGGAGCTGGCACGTGGCGAGAAGGTCGAGGCACTGGCGGTCAACGTCGGCCAGATCGGCGGCCCGGTGACCCTGTCGGTGCGCCCGGAACGCGTCAGCCTCAATGGTTCCAGCGAAAGTTGCGTCAACCGCTTCTCTGGGCGGGTGGCGGAATTCATCTACCTGGGCGACCACGTGCGTGTGCGCCTGGAAGTCTGCGGCAAAGCCGATTTTTTTGTGAAACAACCGATTGCCGAGCTGGACCCAGCATTGGCGGTCGGCGACGTGGTACCGATTGGCTGGCAAGTCGAGCACGTTCGCGCACTCGACCCACTTCTAGAGGCGAATTGATCGCCCCCATGGCTTCACCAACCCTGCACG
This sequence comes from Pseudomonas sp. 58 R 12, assembly GCF_900005865.1. NCBI lineage: Bacteria > Pseudomonadati > Pseudomonadota > Gammaproteobacteria > Pseudomonadales > Pseudomonadaceae > Pseudomonas > Pseudomonas sp. 58 R 12. The sequence continues at coordinate 28,487 of NZ_CVTP01000016.1, read as the reverse complement.
TGGAGAGAACAACAATGTTGAGATCCCTTAAATATTCAGCCCTGGCCTTGAGCTTGATGGGCGCGACACAGGCCATGGCAGGCCCGGACCTGACCGTCGTGTCCTTTGGTGGCGCGAATAAGGCCGCTCAGGTCAAGGCTTTCTACGCACCGTGGGAGAGCGCGGGCAACGGCAAGATCGTCGCCGGTGAGTACAACGGTGAAATGGCTAAGGTCAAAGCCATGGTCGACACCAAGAGCGTGTCCTGGGACCTGGTGGAAGTGGAATCCCCGGAGCTGTCCCGTGGCTGCGACGAGGACATGTTCGAACCGCTGGACCCGAAACTGTTCGGCAATACCGCCGACTACGTGAAGGGCGCCATTCAGCCTTGCGGCGTGGGCTTTTTCGTATGGTCGACCGTGCTGGCCTACAACGCTGACAAACTGACCTCCGCGCCAACCAGTTGGGCGGATTTCTGGGACACAAAGAAATTCCCCGGCAAGCGTGGCCTGCGTAAAGGCGCCAAGTACACCCTGGAATTCGCTTTGATGGCCGACGGCGTCGCGCCGAAGGACGTCTACAAAGTGTTGGCCGGCAAAGATGGCCAGGACCGTGCGTTCAAGAAACTCGACGAACTCAAACCGTCGATCCAGTGGTGGGAAGCGGGTGCACAACCGCCGCAATACCTGGCCTCGGGTGACGTAGTGATGAGCTCGGCCTACAACGGTCGCATCGCCGCTGTGCAAAAAGAAAGCAACCTGAAAGTGGTGTGGAACGGCGGCATCTACGACTTCGACGCATGGGCCATTCCTAAAGGCCTGGCCAAGGACCGTGCCGAAGCAGCGAAGAAATTCATCGCGTTCTCGGTGCAACCGCAGCAGCAGAAGATCTACTCGGAAAACATCGCCTACGGCCCGGCCAACACCCAAGCCGTACCGTTGCTGGCCAAGGACATCCTCAAGGATATGCCGACCACCCCGGAGAACATCGCCAACCAGGTGCAGATCGACGTGAGCTTCTGGGCGGATAACGGTGAGCAGCTCGAGCAGCGCTTCAATTCCTGGGCTGCCAAGTAACACCGCCTGCTGTGGTGGATAGGCTTGTTGTAGTGAGCGGGCTTGCCCCGCGCTGGGCTGCGAAGCAGCCCCAAACCAGGCACTGCATTCTGTCTGACGGAAAGCGGTGACTGTAATAGGGGCTGCTTCGCCGCCAGCGCGGGGCAAGCCCGCTCACTACAAATCAGAGCCCAGCCATAGGTGTAGTCTTTTTTCAGATTTTCGGAGTCAGCCATGGCCATCGCCGTTCCCTCGAACGAGGTCAACAGCCCCACCCTCAAGCAGCGTCTTGCGCGTGCCGAGCGGCTTAACCGCTGGAAGGCCCAGGCCTTGATTGCGCCTCTGGTGCTGTTTTTGCTGCTGGTGTTCCTGGTGCCGATCGTTGCGCTGCTCTACAAAAGCGTGGGCAACCCGGAAGTGGTGGGCGGTCTGCCGCGCACCGTGGTGGCGGTGACGGCCTGGGATGGTCGCGGCCTGCCGGGCGAGCCGGTGTACCAGGCCCTCAGTGAAGACCTGGGCGAAGCGCGCAAAAACCAGACCCTGGGCGATCTGTCAAAGCGCCTGAACATGGAACTGGCCGGCTACCGCAGCCTGCTGACCAAAACCGCGCGGGCGCTGCCGTTCAGCGAAACGCCGGCCTCTTATAAAGAAGCGTTGGAAAACCTCGACGAACGCTGGGGCGACCCGGCGTACTGGCAGGCGATCCGGCGTAACACCAGCAGCCTGACGCCGTTCTATTTGTTGGCGGCCGTCGATCACCGTATCGATGACCTCGGCGAAGTGGCGCCGGCCACGCCAGACCAAGCGATCTACCTGGACATTTTTGCGCGCACCTTCTGGATGGGTCTGGTGATCACCACCATCTGCCTGCTGCTGGCTTATCCCTTGGCCTATTTGCTGGCCAATTTGCCGGCGCGTAAAAGCAACTTGCTGATGATCCTGGTGTTGCTGCCGTTCTGGACCTCGATCCTGGTGCGGGTAGCGGCATGGATCGTACTGCTGCAATCCGGCGGCCTGATCAACAGTGCACTGATAGGCATGGGCCTGATCGACACACCTCTGGAACTGGTATTCAACCGCACCGGGGTCTACATCTCCATGGTGCACATCCTGCTGCCGTTCATGATCTTGCCGATCTACAGCGTGATGAAGGGTATTTCGCCCACTTATATGCGTGCAGCGATTTCCCTGGGCTGCCATCCGTTCGCCAGCTTCTGGCGCGTGTACTTCCCGCAGACCTACGCCGGCGTGGGCGCCGGTTGCCTGTTGGTGTTCATCCTGGCAATTGGTTACTACATCACTCCGGCGCTGCTCGGCAGCCCGAACGACCAGATGGTCAGCTACTTCGTGGCGTTCTACACCAACACCAGCATTAACTGGGGCATGGCGACGGCGTTGGGCGGCTTGCTGCTGCTGGCGACCGTGGTGCTGTACCTGATCTACAACCGGCTGGTGGGCGCCAGTCGCCTGCGCCTGAGCTAAGGAGACCTTGCGATGCTGAGCCCTTATATGTCGCCCGTTGAGCGGGTCTGGTTCTACAGCTTGCGGATCCTCTGCGGCTTGATCCTGTTGTTTTTGATACTGCCGGTGCTGGTGATCATCCCGCTGTCGTTCAACAGCGGCAGTTTCCTGGTGTACCCGCTGCAAGGCTTCTCGCTGCAGTGGTACCACGACTTCTTCGCCTCGGCCGAGTGGATGCGTGCACTCAAGAACAGCATCATCGTTGCGCCAGCGGCCACGGTGCTGGCCATGGTGTTCGGCACCTTGGCAGCGATTGGCCTGACCCGTGGGAATTTCCCCGGTAAGGCGCTGGTTATGGCGCTGGTGATTTCGCCGATGGTGGTGCCGGTGGTGATCATTGGCGTGGCCAGTTACCTGTTCTTTGCGCCACTGGGCCTGGGCAACAGCTTTTTCTCGCTGATCGTGGTGCACGCGGTGTTGGGCGTGCCATTTGTGATCATCACCGTGTCGGCGACCTTGCAGGGGTTCAACCATAACCTGGTGCGGGCGGCGGCCAGTCTCGGTGCTTCGCCATTGACCGCGTTTCGCCGGGTGACCTTGCCATTGATCGCACCAGGGGTGATTTCCGGGGCGCTGTTTGCTTTCGCTACTTCGTTTGATGAGGTGGTGGTCACGCTGTTTCTCGCCGGCCCCGAGCAAGCGACCCTGCCGCGCCAGATGTTCAGCGGCATCCGCGAAAACCTCAGCCCGACGATTGCTGCTGCGGCGACCTTGTTGATTGCCTTCTCGGTGTTGCTGTTGCTGACCCTGGAATGGCTGCGTGGGCGAAGCGAGAAACTGCGTACTGCGCAGGTCTGATGCCACACAGAAATCAAAATGTGGGAGCGGGCTTGCTCGCGAACGCGGTGTGTCAGCTAAACATTTAGTGACTGACAGACCGCATTCGCGAGCAAGCCTGCTCCCACATTGGTTCTGTGTCTATTCAGTTGCTGAATGCAAGACAACCAGCCTCAATCAGCTACTCTTGTCCCAGCCCATTTCCGAATAAGAGGCCGCGCACATGAGTACTTCCTCATTCAAGATCGCCCATAAACTGCTGACCGGCGCGGGCGCCATCGAACAACTGGCCTTTGAGCTCACGCGCCTGGATGTGGATAACCCGCTGATCGTCACCGACGCCGCGCTGGTCAAGTCCGGCACCGTGGCGTTGGCACTCGAACACCTGGGCGAACGCAGCTATGAAATCTTCGACCGCGTGCTGCCGGACCCGGAAATCGCCATTGTCGAAGATTGCATGCGCGTCTACCGCGACGGCGGGCATGACGGCTTGATCGGCCTGGGCGGCGGCAGTGCCATCGACATTGCCAAAAGCGTGGCCGCCTATGCCGGCTACCACGGCGCCCTGGCGGACTTGTTCGGCGTCGACCAGGTACCGCGCAAGGGGCCGCCGCTGATCGCGATTCCCACCACAGCCGGCACCGGCTCGGAAGTCACCAATGTGGCGATCCTCTCCGACAAGGTCGCGCAGCTGAAAAAGGGCATCGTCAGCGATTATCTACTGCCGGATGTGGCGCTGATCAGCCCGCAAATGACCCTGACCTGCCCGCGCAGTGTCACCGCCGCCAGCGGCGTGGATGCGCTGGTGCATGCCATTGAATCCTACCTGTCGCTGAACGCCTCGCCGATTACCGATGCATTGGCCATTGGCGCCATCAAGCTGATTGCCAACGCGTTGCCCAAGGCCTACGCCAACCCGGCTAACCTGCAGGCCCGCGACGACATGGCCACCGCCAGCCTGATGGCGGGCATGGCCTTTGGGAATGCCGGGGTCGGCGCGGTGCATGCATTGGCGTACCCGCTGGGTGGACGTTTCAATATCGCCCATGGCGTGAGCAACGCGCTGTTGCTGCCCTATGTCATGCACTGGAACAAGTTGGCCTGCGTGGAGCGCATGCAGGACATTGCCCAGGCCATGGGCGTGAATGTCACGGGGTTGAGCGTCAACGATGCCGCCGACCAAGCCGTCGAGGCAATGACGCGGCTGTGTGCCGCTGTCGAGATCCCGGCGGGGCTCCACAGTTTCGGGGTGCCTGAGGACGCCATCCCGGCCATGGCTGTTGAAGCGGCGGGGATTGAACGGCTGATGCGCAACAACCCGCGCAAGCTCAGCGCAACCGATATCGAGAAAATCTATCGGGCCGCGTACTAGCCATTGAGCCAGGTCACGGTGCGCGCGGCAAAGCATGAGGTATACAATGCGCGCCATCGTGATTTAGCTCAAAAAAGGTGCGTCATGCAGCCCTTCGTCATTGCTCCATCGATTCTCTCCGCCGATTTCGCCCGCCTGGGTGAGGAAGTGGACAAGGTGTTGGCCGCCGGTGCCGACTTCGTACACTTCGATGTCATGGACAACCACTACGTGCCCAACCTGACCATCGGCCCGATGGTCTGCGCCGCGCTGCGCAAGTACGGCATCACTGCACCCATTGATGCACACCTGATGGTCAGCCCGGTGGACCGCATCATCGGTGACTTCGTGGAAGCCGGCGCGACCTACATCACTTTCCACCCGGAAGCCTCGCTGCACGTCGACCGTACCTTGCAACTGATCCGCGAAGGCGGCTGCAAGGCGGGCCTGGTGTTCAACCCGGCCACCCCGCTGGACGTGCTCAAATACGTGATGGACAAGGTCGACATGGTCCTGCTGATGAGCGTCAACCCAGGCTTCGGCGGGCAGAAGTTCATCCCCGGCACCCTCGACAAACTGCGCGAAGCCCGTGCGTTGATCGACGCTTCTGGCCGTGACATCCGCCTGGAAATCGACGGCGGGGTCAACGTCAATAACATCCGCGAAATCGCAGCGGCTGGCGCCGACACCTTTGTGGCCGGCTCGGCGATCTTCAACGCGCCGGACTACCAGGAAGTCATCGCCAAGATGCGCGCCGAATTGGCGCTGGCACGTCCGTGAGTGGCTTTGAGCAACTGTTCCCCGGCAAATTGCCACGGCTGGTGATGTTCGATCTGGACGGTACCTTGATCGACTCGGTGCCCGACCTGGCGGCGGCGGTGGACGAGATGCTGCTCAAGCTGGGACGCAAGCCCGCCGGGATCGAGTCGGTGCGCGAGTGGGTGGGCAACGGCGCGCAGATGCTGGTGCGCCGGGCGTTGGCCGACAACATTGATGCCCAAGGGGTGGATGAGGTGGAGGCCGAACACGCCCTGGAACTGTTCAACGCCGCCTATGAAGACGGCCACGAACTGACCATGGTTTACCCCGGCGTGCGCGACACCCTCAAGTGGCTGAGCAAGCAGGGCGTGGAAATGGCCCTCATCACCAACAAGCCGGAACGCTTCGTCGCGCCGCTGTTGGACCAGATGAAAATCGGCCGGTATTTCCGCTGGATCATCGGTGGCGATACCTTGCCGCAGAAAAAACCCGACCCGGCGGCGCTGTTTTTCGTGATGAAAATGGCCAATATCCCGGCCTCGCAGTCGCTGTTTGTGGGTGATTCGCGCAGTGATGTGCTGGCGGCAAAGGCCGCGGGCGTGCAGTGTGTGGCCCTCAGTTACGGCTACAACCATGGCCGGCCGATTGCCGAAGAGTCGCCTTCATTGGTAATTGATGACCTGCGCCTGTTAATCCCCGGTTGCTTGGGAGCGGGCGCTGAGATAACGTTGCCCGATACCGATCCGTCCCCTTCTGGAAATTCCATCGTGGTGGTCACTCGCAAACTCTGGATGAAAGTCATCAAGGCCCTGGCCCGCTGGCGTTGGCGCGCCTGACTGATCCTGGCCGCGCTATGCGGCACGTTTGCATACCTGACTGTTAGACCCTCAAGCCACGAGGCACATCATGACCCGCGAAGAATTCCTGCGTTTGGCCGCTGCCGGCTACAACCGCATTCCCCTGGCCTGCGAAACGCTGGCCGACTTCGACACGCCGCTGTCGATCTACCTGAAACTGGCCGACGAGCCCAATTCCTACTTGCTCGAGTCCGTACAGGGCGGCGAGAAGTGGGGCCGTTACTCGATCATCGGCCTGCCGTGCCGCACCGTGCTGCGTGTGCACGACCATCATGTGAGCATTACCCATGATGGCGTCGAGATCGAAAGCCACGATGTAGAAGACCCGCTGGCGTTCGTCGAGGCGTTCAAAGCGCGTTACAACGTGCCGACCATCCCGGGTCTGCCGCGTTTCAACGGTGGCCTGGTGGGTTACTTCGGTTACGACTGTGTGCGTTACGTGGAAAAACGCCTGGGCAAGTGCCCGAACCCGGATCCATTGGGTGTCCCGGACATTCTGCTAATGGTCTCCGACGCGGTGGTGGTGTTCGACAACCTCGCCGGCAAAATGCACGCGATTGTGCTCGCCGACCCGGCCCAGGCCGACGCTTTCGAGAGCGGCCTGGCCAGCCTCGAAGCGCTGCTGGAAAAACTGCGCCAGCCGATCACCCCGCGTCGCGGCCTGGACCTCAGTCGTCCACCGGCAGCCGACCCGGTTTTCCGCTCCAGCTTTACCCAGGATGACTACGAGCGCGCCGTCGATACCATCAAGGAATACATCCTCGCCGGTGACTGCATGCAGGTGGTGCCGTCGCAACGCATGTCCATCGACTTCAAGGCCGCGCCGATCGATCTGTATCGCGCATTGCGCTGCTTTAACCCGACGCCGTACATGTACTTTTTCAACTTTGGTGACTTCCACGTGGTGGGCAGTTCGCCGGAGGTGCTGGTGCGCGTCGAAGACAACCTGATCACCGTGCGCCCGATCGCCGGGACGCGCCCACGTGGCGCGACTGAAGAGGCGGATTTGGCGCTGGAAGAAGACCTGCTGAGCGACGACAAGGAAATTGCCGAGCACCTGATGCTCATCGACCTGGGCCGTAACGACACCGGGCGCGTCTCGGAAATCGGTTCGGTCAAGCTCACTGAGAAGATGGTGATCGAGCGTTATTCCAACGTGATGCACATTGTGTCCAACGTCACCGGCGAGCTGAAAGCCGGCTTGACGGCGATGGACGCACTGCGCGCGATCCTGCCGGCGGGCACCTTGTCGGGCGCGCCGAAGATCCGTGCGATGGAAATCATCGACGAGTTGGAGCCGGTCAAGCGCGGTGTCTACGGCGGCGCCGTGGGGTATTTCGCCTGGAACGGCAACATGGACACGGCCATTGCAATCCGCACGGCCGTGATCAAGGACGGGGAGCTGCACGTGCAGGCCGGTGGCGGGATTGTCGCCGACTCGGTGCCGGCCCTCGAATGGGAAGAAACCCTGAACAAGCGCCGCGCGATGTTCCGCGCCGTTGCGCTGGCTGAACAGACCCCCAATTCTTGAGGTTTCCCCATGTTACTGATGATTGATAACTACGACTCCTTTACCTACAACGTTGTGCAGTACCTGGGTGAGCTCGGTGCCGAGGTCAAGGTAGTGCGCAACGACGAACTGACCGTGGCTGAAATCGCTGCGCTGAATCCGGAGCGCATCGTGGTGTCGCCAGGCCCCTGCACGCCGACCGAAGCGGGTATTTCCCTCGAAGCGATCAAGTATTTCGCCGGCAAGCTGCCGATCCTGGGCGTGTGCCTGGGCCACCAGTCCATCGGCCAGGCGTTTGGCGGTGACGTGGTGCGCGCGCGCCAGGTGATGCACGGCAAGACCAGCCCGGTGTTCCATAATGACGTGGGTGTGTTTCACGGGCTGAACCTGCCGGTGACGGTAACCCGCTACCACTCGTTGGTGGTCAAGCGTGAAACCCTGCCGGAGTGCCTGGAACTGACCGCCTGGACCCAGCTGGAAGACGGCTCGGTCGACGAGATCATGGGCCTGCGCCACAAGACACTGAATATCGAAGGGGTGCAATTTCACCCCGAGTCGATCCTGACCGAGCAGGGCTACGAGCTGTTCGCTAATTTTCTCAAGCAGAGCGGCGGCACGCGCTAAGGACTTTCCATGGATATCAAGACTGCCCTGAGCCGTATCGTCGGCCATCTGGACCTGAGCACCGCTGAAATGAGCGATGTGATGCGCGAGATCATGACCGGTCAATGCACCGATGCGCAGATCGGCGCCTTCATGATGGCAATGCGTATGAAGAGCGAGAGCATCGACGAGATCGTCGGCGCCGTGTCGGTGATGCGCGAGCTGGCGGACAAGGTTGAGCTCAAGACCCTCGACGGCGTGGTCGACGTGGTCGGCACCGGCGGTGATGGTGCCAACATCTTCAACGTGTCGACGGCCGCATCGTTTGTGGTCGCGGCGGCCGGATGCACCGTGGCCAAGCACGGCAACCGTGCAGTGTCTGGCAAGAGCGGCAGTGCCGACTTGCTGGAAGCTGCCGGCATCTACCTGAACCTGACGCCGGTCCAAGTGGCGCGCTGCATCGATAACGTCGGCATCGGCTTCATGTTTGCCCAATCCCACCATGGCGCAATGAAACACGCTGCTGGCCCGCGCAAGGACCTCGGCCTGCGCACCCTGTTCAACATGCTCGGCCCGCTTACGAATCCGGCCGGTGTGAAGCACCAGGTGGTGGGCGTATTCAGCCAGGCGCTGTGCCGGCCGTTGGCGGAAGTGTTGCAGCGCATGGGCAGCAAGCATGTGCTGGTGGTGCATTCCAAGGATGGCCTGGACGAATTCAGCCTGGCGGCACCGACCTTCGTGGCGGAGCTCAAAGATGACCAAGTCACAGAGTACTGGGTCGAGCCGGAAGATTTGGGCATGAAGAGCCAGAGCCTGCACGGCCTGGCAGTGGAAAGCCCGGCGGCGTCCCTCGAGCTGATCCGCGATGCCTTGGGGCGTCGCAAGACCGAGAATGGTCAAAAAGCCGCTGAGATGATTGTTTTGAATGCTGGCGCGGCACTTTATGCAGCCGACCATGCCTATAGTCTTAAGGAAGGGGTCGCCTTGGCCCACGATGCGCTGCACACCGGCCTGGCTCGCGAGAAGCTGGAAGAGCTGGGAGCATTCACCGCGGTATTCAAGATGGAGAATGAAGGATGAGTGTGCCAACCGTTCTGGAAAAGATCCTGGCGCGCAAGGCTGAAGAAGTCGCCGAGCGCCGCGCCCGAGTGAGCCTCGCCGAACTGGAAGCTCAGGCAAAGATCGCTGATGCGCCGCGTGGCTTCGCCAATGCGCTTATCAAGCAGGCCAGGGAAAAGCAGCCCGCCGTCATTGCTGAAATCAAAAAGGCTTCGCCCAGCAAGGGCGTGATTCGCGAGATCTTCATTCCTGAAGACATTGCCAAGAGCTATGAGAAGGGCGGGGCCACCTGCCTGTCAGTACTGACCGATATCGACTACTTCCAGGGTTCCGACCTGTTCCTGCAGCAAGCCCGCGCCGCGTGCAAGTTGCCGGTGATCCGCAAGGACTTCATGGTCGACCCGTACCAGATCGTCGAAGCCCGTGCGTTGGGCGCTGACTGCGTGTTGCTGATCGTTTCCGCCCTGGATGACGTGAAGATGGCCGAACTGGCGGCCGTGGCCAAAAGCGTCGGCCTGGATGTGTTGGTGGAAGTGCACGACGGCGATGAGCTGGAACGCGCACTTAAAACCCTCGACACACCGCTGGTGGGCGTCAACAACCGTAACCTGCACACCTTCGAAGTCAGCCTGGAAAACACACTGGACCTGCTGCCGCGAATTCCGCGCGACCGATTGGTGATCACCGAGAGTGGCATCGCCAACCGTGCTGATGTGGAGTTGATGGAGATCAGTGGTGTGTATTCGTTCCTGGTGGGTGAGACCTTCATGCGTGCCGAGAACCCTGGGGCGGAGTTGCAGCGTCTGTTCTTCCCGGAGCGTGGTGTGGCGGTCAGTGGTTCGACATTAGACTGACGTGAACACGGTCAGGATTTGAAGTGCGGTCTAAATGTGGGAGCGGGCTTGTGTGGGAGCTGGCTTGCCTGCGATAGCATCACCTCGGAGTAACTGAAGGACCGAGGTGCCTGCATCGCGGGCAAGCCCGGCTCCCACATCTGGTTTTGTGTTTACCTAGGGATATAGGTGTTTGATGGCTAAGCCGGTGTCGATGACTGTTGAAGCTGGGCTGGCCGCCGAGCAAGCCTTGCTGGCAGCCGTTTGCGCTGGTGAGCAGGAATTCGGCCTGCTGTTCTGGCAACCCAGCGATCAAGCCTTGGTGATGCCGCGTCGTTTAAGTCGGCTGCCGGCGTTCGAAACCGCCAGCCAGGTTTCGGCCGCCGCCGGTTGGCCTGTATTGCTACGCGAGACCGGTGGTGAGCCGGTGCCGCAATCAAGTGCCACGGTCAATATCGCCCTGGTCTACGCGCCACCGCGCAGCGAGGGCGATCAGAACCGCATCGAAACCGGCTACTTGCGTTTATGCCAGCCGATCTGCGACTTGCTGATCGAGCTGGGTGGCGACGCCTCTGTCGGCGAAATCGACGGGGCATTTTGCGACGGTCGCTACAACGTCAACCTTAACGGCCGCAAAATGGTCGGCACCGCGCAGCGCTGGCGCCAAAGCGGTGGCCGCCCGGTGGGGTTGGTGCACGGTGCCTTGTTGCTGGATAACGACCGGGATGCGTTGATCGCGGCGGTCAACCGCTTCAACGAAGCCTGCGGTCTCGAGCAGCGGGTTCGCGCCGACAGCCATATCGCTCTGCACGAAGCCTTCCCAGCACCGGATGCGATCAGCCGGCTGGATACCTTGTATCGTCAAATGCTGGCCAGCGTCCTGCCGGGTTAACGGGTGCCGAACACCACCATCGTCTTGCCTTTGACGTGCACCAGACTGCGCTCTTCCAAGTCCTTGAGCACGCGACCGACCATCTCCCGTGAACAGCCGACAATGCGCCCGATTTCCTGGCGTGTGACCTTGATCTGCATGCCGTCGGGGTGAGTCATGGCGTCGGGCTGTTTGCACAACTCCAGCAGGCAGCGCGCTACTCGGCCGGTGACATCAAAGAATGCCAGGTCGCCGACCTTGCGCGTGGTGTCACGCAGGCGCTGGGCAATCTGCCCGCTGAGGGCGTAGAGGATGTCGGGATCCTGCTGGGCCAGTTCGCGGAATTTGGCGTAGCTGATCTCAGCCACTTCGCACTCGATCTTGGCACGCACCCAGGCGCTGCGTTTCTGTTCCTTGCCGGCTTGTTCGAACAGCCCCAGCTCCCCAAAAAAATCTCCGGTGTTCAGGTAGGCGATGATCATTTCGCGGCCGTCTTCATCCTCGATCAGAATGGTGACCGAGCCTTTGATAATGAAGAACAGTGTTTCTGAACGTTCGCCGGCGCAGATGATGTTGTGCTTGGCCGGATGGCGACGGCGCTGGCAGTGCATCAACAGTTTGTCGAGATTCTTGATCTTGGATATGGGAGTAAGGGCAACCATGGTTGTATCCCGAAAAAACTGCGCGAGGTAGTTGGAGTTGTTGTATTCGTCGGTATCGGCATTGATACACGTTGTATAAATGGTGGCGATGCGCCACTCATTTGGCGCCAGCTTAACAGACACATCCTGTCTCGATTAGCTCATTTTCAGCGCAAACCCTGCTATTGATCGCTTTTGCGTGAAACGCTGACGCGTGCGGGCCCTGTGCTAAGCTGGCGACCCTTTTTTAGCAGTGGAGTCTGGGCGATGAAGGCACGCATCCAATGGGCGGGCGAAGCCATGTTCCTCGGTGAGTCGGGCAGTGGCCACGTGGTGGTCATGGACGGCCCGCCGGAAGCCGGTGGCCGTAACCTGGGCGTACGCCCGATGGAAATGCTCCTGCTCGGTGTAGGCGGTTGCAGCAATTTCGACGTGGTCAGCATTCTGAAAAAGTCTCGCCAGGCCGTGGAAAGCTGCGAAGCCTTCCTGGAAGCCGAGCGCGCCACCGAAGATCCCAAGGTATTCACCAAGATCCATATGCATTTCGTGGTGAAGGGCCGGGCGTTGAAGGAAGCCCAGGTCAAGCGTGCTATCGAGCTGTCGGCTGAGAAGTACTGCTCGGCGTCGATCATGCTCGGCGCGGCCGGTGTGGCCATCACCCATGATTACGAAATCATCGAATTGGGCTGATCGCTCAATCGGCAGGCAAAAAGAAAGGGCGCTGTGACGGCGCCCTTTTTTTGGCCTGGATTTTATACGCTTAGATACGATAGGTGCTTTTGGTCATGACCTTGGCCAAGAGGCTCATGCCTAACCTTACCGGCGCCGGGAAGCGGAAACCGCCAGCATCCAGTGCGCTTTCGGCGTGGTGTTCTTCATCGATACGCATCTGCTCAAGAATCGCCCGGGACTTTTCGTCTTCCGCCGGCAGTTGTTCCAGATGCTCATCCAGGTGCTTGCACACCTGACGCTCGGTCGCCGCGACAAAACCCAGGCTGACCTTGTCGCTGATCAGCCCGGCAGCAGCGCCGATACCAAACGACAAGCCATAAAACAGCGGGTTCAGCACGCTGGGATGGCTGCCGAGTTGGCGAATGCGCTGCTCGCACCAGGCCAGGTGATCGATTTCCTCTTCGGCGGCATGTTCCATGGCGGCGCGTACCTGCGGCAACTTGGCGGTCAGCGCCTGGCCCTGGTACAGCGCCTGGGCACAGACTTCACCGGTGTGGTTGATGCGCATCAGGCCGGCGACGTGGCGGGTCTCGGTCTCACTCATCTGGGCGTCGGGGCGCACGATGGCGGGCGAGGGGCGATACGGTTGGCCGCTGAATGGCAGCAGCGTGCGCATGGCCGTGTCGGCTTGCAGCAACAAACGGTCAATCGGCGAGTAGTGACGTTGGGTAGTCATGCTGACCTCCGGGAAGAATCTCGGCGGCCAGTTTACCGCAAGAGAGGGGGAAGCGTTTGCGCCGCGTCAAGGGCATGGGGTCGCAGCCTGGGGCACGACCCTTGCTCGAGGGCCGATCAGCCCGGCGGCCAGTTCATCTGGCGCTGACCCAGCACGTGCATATGGATGTGATAAACGGTCTGCCCGCCGTCTTCGTTGCAGTTCATCACCACACGAAAACCTTTTTCGCAGCCTTGCTCAACGGCCAGGCGCTGGGCGGTGAACAGAATATGGCCTGCTAGGGCTTTGTCGTCTTCAGTCAGGTCGTTCAACGTGCGGATAGGTTTCTTAGGAATGACCAGAAAATGCACGGGTGCCTGCGGTGCAATATCGTGGAAGGCCAGGACCTGGTCATCCTCGTAGATAATCTTCGCGGGTATTTCTCTGTTGATGATCTTGGTGAACAGAGTATCCACAGCTGTTTCTCCATTATGAATGTGCAGGGTGAGTGTACTCAGCCGGTCAGCGCGGGCAATAGGCCTTGTTAATGGCGCCGGCGATCTTGCGGGTCAGCCATCGGGGGCTGAAACGTGGGCTGAAGGCGATCCAGCGGTTGCGTCGGCCGGGAATGATGATGGCTTTGTTCTTTTCCAGGGCGCGCACGGTATAAAGCGCCACTTCTTCGGGGCTCATCAGTTGTTGGCTGCCGTCGAGCTTGGCGGTGTCCATTTGCGCGGTGCCGAAGAATGCGGTGCGTGTCGGGCCGGGGCAGAGGACCGAGACCTTGATGCCGCAGGTCTTCAATTCTTCGCGCAGACCTTCGGAAAAGTGCAGTACGTAGGCTTTGCTGGCGTAGTAGGTGCTCATCCACGGGCCTGGCTGGAATGCCGCGACGGACGCCACATTGAGAATCTGCCCGCCGCCTTGCAGGGCCATGGTGTTACCGAGGGCATGGCACATACGGGTCAGGGCCAGGATGTTGACCTCCATGAGGTCCTGCTCGGTCATCCAGTCCTGAGCCAGGAAGGGGCCGCTGGTGCCGATGCCGGCGCAGTTCACCAGCAAGTCGATCTGCCGTTCGCCTTCTTCAAGCTCCAGCAGGAACCCGGACAAGCGCAGTGGCTCGCCCAGGTCGCAGGCCCGGAACAGCACCTCGACACCGAAGCGTTGAGTCAATTCGATTGCAATGCTTTCCAACTGATCACGCTGGCGGGCCACCAGAATCAAGCTGCGGCCGCGACGGGCCAGCGCTTCGGCCAAGGCCAGGCCGATGCCGCTGGAGGCGCCGGTGATCAGAGCGTAACGGGTCATGCCTTTCTCCATCGCAACACCGCCGCGCCTGTGACAAAGGCATCACAGGCCGGGGCGTTTCTTTACTGTTCTGGAGAGTCTACAGGTTCGCCCGCTTCGTCAGCACTTTGCGCTTCGTCTTCTTCTACGGCCGTGGCTTGGTCGGCATCTTCATCGGCGGTGATGGAGCTGCTTTCGTAGCTGCTGTCCATGTTGGCTTCGAGTTGGTTCAGGTAACCGTTCATGCCCAGGGTCACCACGATGGCGAGCATGACTGGGATAAACGCCAACCACAGCGTGGCCAGGACTTTTACCGCCGTGGAGTTGCGGGGTGGTGGCGCGCCGTATTGATTGGCGCCTGCATTCCCTGGCAATACCAGCAACAGGATCGGGAAGACGCTGTTCACCAGCGGTACCAGGTTGAGGAAATACAGCCAGCCTGACCACCCCAGATCGTGCAGGCGCTGCACACCGATTTGTACACTGACCCACACAAGCGCAACAAACAACGCGAGACCCAGCAACACCCCAAGGATGGTACCTGCGGTTGGCGAGGCGGTGGCTACCGCAAAGCTGACGGTGCTGATGATGCCACCCGCGACCAGCATCGCTAGGGTCAACACCAGGGTCCAGGCGAGATACCGCAGTCGCCCGATGCGCCCGTGGATAGTGAAGACTTTAAGAGTGGAATACTCCGGCAGGTTTTCACCTACGGCAGCGCGCGGCGGTGCATAGGGTGAAGCGGCCGGGCGGGAGAAGTCGGAAGCGCCGGAATCCGTCTCATGGGTTTCGGCGAGGCTGAAGGCTACGGGTTGTTCGGCTTCGATGCGTGCGTCGACCCCGGCGTTTTTCAGCGCGGTGAGGTAGGTTTCCGCATCCGGGCGCGACAGGTCACGTTTGAGCGCAACCGGGCGGCCGGTGAAGAGCTTCTCGATGGCTTCAACTTCGCTCTTGAACAGCTCGGCCAGGTTCAGTTTGGCCGTGGTGCTTTCGACACCCGGGAGCAAGGCCCCATCAAACACAATCTTGAAACGGTTGTCGCTCATGCGGGCTTCCTTGTCACTTGTTCAGGGAGGTGGTGCAGGCCCGCTCAATTGGCGGGACTTGCGGTTGGGTCAGCGTGGCCAGCGCAGTTGAGCGGCCTGTTCGCGTGCCTTGCGGTATTCGGCATCGAGGCGCGCAACCAGTTCATCGACGCTTGGCAAATCATCAATTTCACCGACGCCTTGGCCGGCAGACCATACAGTCTTCCATGCTTTAGCCTCGTCGCTCAACGGTTTGAGCTTGGAGCCGAAATTGACTTCGCCTTTGCCTTGCAGGGCTGCGAGGTCGAAACCGGCGTTTTCCAGGCTCTGGCGCATAAAGCTGGCGGGGACGCCGGAGACAGCAGGAGTGTGCACGATGTCGGCGGCGCGCGATGTGAGCAGCATCTCTTTATAGGCATCCGGGGCATGGCTTTCGGTGGTACCGATAAAGCGAGTGCCGAAATAGGCCAGGTCGGCGCCGAGCAGTTGGGCGGCGAGCATCTCGTGCCCGTGGTTGAGGCAGCCGGCCAGCAGTAGTGTTTTGTCGAAGAACTGGCGAATCTCGGCGATCAGTGCGAAGGGGCTCCAAGTGCCAGCATGGCCGCCGGCACCTGCAGCTACGGCGATCAGGCCATCCACGCCGGCTTCGGCCGCTTTCTCAGCGTGGCGCCGAGTGGTGACGTCGTGGAACACCAGGCCACCGTAGCTGTGCACGGCGTCTACCAATTCCTTCACAGCGCCCAGGCTGGTAATGACGATCGGCACTTTGTGTTCAACGCAGATCGCCAGGTCTGCCTCCAGGCGCGGGTTGCTGTTGTGCACGATCAGGTTGACGGCGTAGGGCGCAGGATTGTCCAGCGCTGCCAGGCCCGCTTCGATTTCCTCCAGCCACGCCTTGAACCCGCTGCTTTCGCGTTGGTTAAGCGCCGGGAAGCTCCCGACCACCCCATTGCGACAGCACGCCAGGACCAGTTGCGGGTTGGAAATCAGAAACATCGGCGCAACCACGACGGGCAGGCGCAGACGTTGTTCAAGCAGAGCGGGCAGCGACATTGGAGGTACCCCGGGTAATTGAAGTTAGAACGGTTTGACCACGACCAAAATTACGATAGCCAGCAATATCAGAACGGGTACTTCATTGAACCAGCGATAAAAGACATGGCTGCGGGTGTTTTCGCCACGGGCGAAACGTTTTACCTGCGCACCGCACATATGGTGGTAGCCGATCAGCAACACCACCAGCGTCAGCTTGGCGTGGATCCAGGCGCCCGATTGAAAGATGCCAGGGTTAAGGGCGATCAGCCAGATACCGAATACCAGGCTGGCCACCATCGCCGGTCCCATGATGCCGCGATACAACTTGCGCTCCATGACGCTGAAGCGTTCCTTGCTGACGGTGTCCTCGCTTTGGGCGTGGTAGACGAACAGGCGTGGCAGGTAGAACAGCCCGGCAAACCAGCAGACGATGCTGACAATGTGGAAGGCTTTGATCCATAGATAGAGCATTTCTAGTTATTCCCAGGTTCACGGTAACTGAAGATAGTAGTGGCTCATGCGCCCGTACGTCACGTTGACGGTTGTCGCAGGACGATACGGCCCCTATTATCGACGGCTTTCCAGTGGTTCGTTGAGGGCAGGTTTATGGTCAAGGTCGGTATCGTCGGCGGCACGGGTTACACCGGTGTCGAATTGCTGCGTCTGTTGGCTCAACATCCGCAAGCTGAGGTGGTGGTCATCACCTCCCGATCCGAGGCCGGCCTGGCCGTGGCCGACATGTATCCGAACCTGCGAGGCCATTACGATGGCCTGGCGTTCAGCGTTCCGGACATCAAGACCCTGGGTGCCTGCGACGTGGTGTTCTTCGCCACCCCTCATGGTGTTGCCCATGCCTTGGCCGGTGAGCTGCTGGCCGCGGGCACCAAGGTGATCGATCTGTCGGCGGATTTCCGTTTGCAGGACGCTGATGAGTGGGCCAAGTGGTATGGCCAGCCTCACGGTGCGCCGGAATTGCTGAAAGAGGCTGTCTATGGCCTGCCGGAAGTCAATCGTGAGCAGATCAAGCAAGCGCGTTTAATCGCGGTACCGGGTTGCTATCCGACAGCGACTCAGCTGGGTTTCCTGCCATTGCTGGAAGCTGGGTTGGCGGACGCTTCGCGCTTGATCGCAGACTGCAAGTCGGGCGTGAGCGGCGCTGGTCGTGGCGCGGCGGTCGGTTCGCTTTACTCCGAGACGGCGGAAAGCATGAAGGCCTATGCGGTAAAAGGGCATCGTCACTTGCCGGAAATCCGCCAGGGGCTGCGTCGCGCGGCCGGTAAAGACGTGGGCCTGACCTTCGTACCGCACCTGACGCCGATGATTCGCGGCATTCACTCTACGTTGTACGCAACGGTGGTTGATCGCTCGGTAGACCTGCAGGCGCTGTTCGAAAAACGTTATGCCAACGAACCGTTCGTCGACGTTATGCCCGCCGGCAGCCATCCGGAAACCCGCAGCGTGCGCGGCGCCAATGTGTGCCGGATTGCCGTGCATCGTCCGCAGGATGGCGATCTGGTCGTGGTGCTGTCGGTGATCGATAACCTGGTCAAGGGCGCGTCGGGCCAGGCGGTGCAGAACATGAACATCTTGTTTGGCCTGGATGAGAAGCTGGGCTTGTCCCACGCAGGCATGCTGCCTTAACGCTGTTCAGCGGTTAAGCAAAAGGCCCGTTGATCGGGCCTTTTGTGTTTTTAATGGCGGCAGCGCAGATTGATATACCGTAACAATAGTTGACCGCTTTTCTAGGAGAAGCGGATAATGCCCGCCATTACGCATATGGCGGCGGTACGCCGGGAGATTATCAGCATGAGCGTTGAATCCTTCACCCCCACGGCTTTGCAATTCACCCACGGTGCTGCGCACAAGGTGAAGAGCCTGGTCGATGAAGAGGGTAATGATCGCTTGAAGCTGCGCGTATTTGTTACGGGCGGCGGTTGTTCAGGGTTTCAGTACGGTTTTACCTTCGATGAAGATGTAGCCGATGATGACACCATCGTTGAGCGCGAAGGCGTGAGTTTGGTCGTGGACCCGATGAGCTTCCAATATTTGGCAGGCGCCGAGGTGGATTATCAGGAAGGTCTGGAAGGTTCGCGTTTCGTGATCAAGAACCCTAACGCTACCACCACCTGTGGTTGCGGGTCTTCGTTCTCGATCTGATCGACAGGGCATGCAAAAACGCCGCTTGGCTGTGATAGGCCAAGCGGCGTTTTGCTGTCTGCGGATCCTGGAAGCGGTCAGGCAGGGTAGATCGCGCCCAGTACCCGAAGCCCGCGTGCACCGGTGACGCTGGGGCGGTTGGCGGCAATGCCTTCAAGGCAGCAATGGGCCAGCCAGGCGAAGGCCATGGCTTCTACCCAGTCGGGGTCCACGCCGTAGGTGGCGGTGCTGCTGACCTGGGTTGATGGCAACAACGCGGCCAGCCGACTCATCAGCGTGGCGTTGTGAGCGCCGCCACCACACACCAGCAGCGTTTCTGTCTGGGGCTGGGCGGACTGTAGGGAATCGACAATGGTCAGGGCGGTCAGCTCCAGCAGCGTGGCCTGCACATCCTCAGGCTCGAAAGCGGGTAAGTGGCCGAGGTGTTGGTGCAGCCATCCCAGGTTGAACACTTCGCGCCCGGTGCTTTTAGGGCCCTTGGTCACGAAGAATGGGTCACTGAGCAAGTCGTTGAGTAGTTGAGGCTCTACTTTGCCGCTCGCCGCCCACTGTCCATCACGATCAAAGTGTTCGCCGCGTTGTTGGTGTATCCATGCATCCAGCAGGACATTGCCTGGGCCGCAGTCGAAGCCGGCTACAGGTTTGCCGGTCTCGATCAGGCTGAGATTGCTGAAACCTCCCACATTCAATACCGCGCGGTTACCGGTGTGTTCACCGAACAGTGCTTCATGGAATGCAGGCACCAGCGGGGCGCCCTGGCCGCCGGCGGCAACATCACGACTGCGGAAGTCGCTGACCACGGTGATACCCGTCAGCTCGGTGAGCAGGGCTGGGTTGCCGATTTGCACGGTGAAGCCCCGGGCGGGTTCATGGCGGATGGTCTGGCCATGGCTGCCAATTGCGCGAATGTCCTGAGGCTTGAGGTTTTGTTGATCGAGCAGCGTGTGAATGCCTTGAGCAGCAAGACTCACCCAGTTCTGTTGGGCAATGGCTGAACGGGCGATCTCATCTGGGCCGCTGGCGCACAGAGCAAGCAACTCCGCGCGCAGGGTTTCCGGCATGGGAATGTAGTGCGTGGCGATCAGCTTGATCGCCGGATCTTGCTCGATCAAGGCAATGTCCAGTCCATCGAGGCTGGTCCCGGACATCACGCCTAAATAGAGCGCCATACCTTAACGCTTCGCCGAAGCCAACAGGGTGGAGCGCTCCTGGTCCATGCGTGCCATCAATGGCTGGCTCTGTTGCATGAAGCGTGCACGCTCGGCCTTGGCGATCGGGTCGGCCATCGGCAGCTTCTGGCCGAGCGGGTCGACGTGTACGCCATTGACTTGGAACTCATAGTGCAAGTGCGGCCCGGTAGAGAGGCCAGTGGTACCGATATAGCCGATCACTTGGCCTTGCTTCACGGTGCCGCCGGTTTGCACACCCTTGGCAAAGCCTTGCATGTGGCCATACAGCGTACGGTAGGTGTTGCCGTGCTGGATGATCACGGTATTGCCGTAGCCACCACGACGGCCGGCCAGCAGCACTTTGCCGTCGCCTGCTGCCTTGATCGGCGTGCCACGTGGCGCGGCATAGTCGACGCCTTTGTGGGCGCGGATTTTGTTCAGAATTGGATGCTTGCGACCCATGGAGAAACGCGAGCTAATGCGAGCGAAGTCTACCGGAGTACGGATGAAGGCCTTGCGCATGCTATTGCCGTCGGCGGTGTAGTAGCTGCTATTGCCTTGCTTGTTGGTGTAGCGCACGGCGGTGTAGGTCTTGCCGCGGTTGGTGAAGCGTGCGGAGAGGATGTTGCCAGTGCCGACCACTTTGCCGTTGGCGACTTTCTGCTCGTAGATCACATCAAATTCGTCGCCTTGACGGATGTCCTGTGCGAAGTCGATGTCGTAGCCAAACACACTGGCCATGTCCATGGTCATGCTGTGGGACAGTCCGGCGCGGGCGGCAGATTGCGACAGGGAGCTGTTGATCACGCCGTGAACGTAAGCGGAGCGCATCACCGGTTTGGTGGTGATGCGGTTGAAGGCAAAGCCCTTGGCGCCTTTGGTCAGCGTGATGCTTTCAAGGTCGCTGACGGTACTGTGGAGGTTGTTGAGCTGGCCGTCGGGGGTCAGTTCGAATTCAAGTTTTTGACCGCGTTTGAGCTGGGTGAATTGCTTGGCTTGTTTGTCGCTTGCCAGTACGTCGTTGACGGTAGCGGCAGGCAGGCCGACTTTCTCGAACAGTGTCGAAAGTGTATCGCCCTTACCCACGATGACTTCGCGGTGCTGAGGACTCTTGGCCACCTCAACAGTCGGCGCAGACTGCGTCGCGGCAGCTTGCTGTGTGTCTTCCGGGCTGTTTTCTATCTGGGCGAACGGTGAGTCGGCGGGTGCATTTGTGGCTTGTTGCGCGTCGGAAGCGTCTTGATCTTGTGTCAGTTGTTCAACTGGACTTTCCAGGTCAAGGCTCAGGGATGTTCGTTTGGCTTCTACGTCACTGGAAGGGAATACCAGGAGTGCCAGGCTGAGAAGGGCGGCGATGCCACTTGCGGCGAGCAAGTGGGTCTTCGGGTAAAGCGGCGGCGCTTTAGACGGTTCAGTGGTCATAGGTAATTTTGACTTTGAAGATGAAATGGAAAAGATGAATGACATGATGAAGATGAAATAACTGTATAAAATATAACCAAATCATCTGTGGCGCAAGCTCGCGAACGCTGGGCTTGCTGAACGGTGTCCGTTCGCAGGGCAAAACTTGTAATTAGTCCCTGATCTTGTATGGTTGGTTCCCTTTTGAATCTGAGCCTTGCGGGTCTGTTATGAAGTCGGTTGAAGAGCAGCTAGCGCTGATAAAACGTGGTGCGGAAGAACTGTTGGTCGAAGCTGAGCTGATCGAAAAGCTCAAGCGTGGTCAGCCCCTGCGTATTAAGGCTGGCTTTGATCCGACCGCGCCGGATCTGCACCTGGGTCACACCGTGCTTATTAATAAGCTGCGTCAGTTCCAGGAGCTGGGGCATCAGGTCATCTTCCTTATAGGTGATTTCACCGGGATGATCGGTGACCCAAGTGGCAAGAGTGCCACGCGCCCGCCGTTGACCCGTGAACAGGTACTCGATAACGCCGAGACCTACAAGACACAAGTATTCAAGATTCTTGATCCGGCCAAGACCGAGGTGGCGTTCAATTCCACTTGGATGGATCAGATGGGGCCGGCGGACTTCATTCGCTTGACCTCCCAGTACACCGTTGCGCGCATGCTTGAGCGTGATGACTTCGACAAGCGTTACTCCACCAACCAGCCGATCGCTATTCATGAGTTCCTCTATCCGCTGGTTCAGGGCTACGACTCGGTAGCGTTACGTGCTGATGTTGAGCTGGGTGGTACTGATCAGAAATTCAACCTCTTGATGGGGCGTGAACTGCAGCGTGCGTATGGGCAGGAGGCTCAGTGCATTCTGACCATGCCGTTGCTGGAGGGGTTGGATGGCGTCAAGAAGATGTCCAAGTCCCTGGGTAACTATGTCGGTATCCAGGAAGCGCCGGGTGTGATGTACGGCAAGCTGGTTTCGATTCCTGATGCGCTGATGTGGCGCTACTTCGAGTTGCTGAGCTTCCGCTCGATGGACGAGATCAACGCGCTGCGTGCTGAGGTAGAGGCGGGCGCTAACCCGCGTGACGTGAAAATCAAGCTGGCGGAAGAGATCGTTGCGCGCTTCCATGGTGAAGAGGCTGCGGCCAATGCTCACCGTGCGGCGGGTAACCGTATGAAGGATGGCGAGCTGCCGGATGATCTGCCTGAGATTGAGCTGTCCGCAGCCGAGGCGATGCCGATCGCTGCTGTCCTTAACAAGGTGGGCTTGGTGAAGAACTCGGCGGTTGCGCGTGATCTGTTGGGTTCAGGTGGTGTGCGTATAGATGGTGAGGTTGTAGATCGCACCTTTATATACGAGCTGGGCGCTACCCACGTTTGCCAGGCTGGAAAGAAGGCATTTGCGCGTATTACGCTTAAATCCGAATAAACCTGAAATTAAGTGTTGACGGCGATTTATATCTGTCTATAATTCGCCCCACTTCCGGCGCAGTCGAAACGGAAAACTCCTTGGTAAACAAAGAGTTATGCGAGATTCGGCAGCGAGTTGCTTCAGTTCATCGAAGCCCAGAAGGAGTTGGTAGAGCAGTGTTGTTTGGCTCTATTAACGTTTCGATCCTCTCGGTCGAAAGCGGAGAAAAAGAGGTGTTGACAGCAGCGTGTAACGCTGTAGAATTCGCCTCCCGCTAACGAGAGATCGGAAGCGCAAGTGGTTGAAGTTGTTGAAGAATTCTTCGAAAACTTCTGAAAATAATCACTTGACAGCAAATGAGGCTGCTGTAGAATGCGCGCCTCGGTTGAGACGAAAGATCTTAACCAACCGCTCTTTAACAACTGAATCAAGCAATTCGTGTGGGTGCTTGTGGAGTCAGACTGATAGTCAACAAGATTATCAGCATCACAAGTTACTCCGCGAGAAATCAAAGATGTAACCAACGATTGCTGAGCCAAGTTTAGGGTTTCTTAAAAACCCAAAGATGTTTGAACTGAAGAGTTTGATCATGGCTCAGATTGAACGCTGGCGGCAGGCCTAACACATGCAAGTCGAGCGGTAGAGAGAAGCTTGCTTCTCTTGAGAGCGGCGGACGGGTGAGTAATGCCTAGGAATCTGCCTGGTAGTGGGGGATAACGTTCGGAAACGGACGCTAATACCGCATACGTCCTACGGGAGAAAGCAGGGGACCTTCGGGCCTTGCGCTATCAGATGAGCCTAGGTCGGATTAGCTAGTTGGTGAGGTAATGGCTCACCAAGGCGACGATCCGTAACTGGTCTGAGAGGATGATCAGTCACACTGGAACTGAGACACGGTCCAGACTCCTACGGGAGGCAGCAGTGGGGAATATTGGACAATGGGCGAAAGCCTGATCCAGCCATGCCGCGTGTGTGAAGAAGGTCTTCGGATTGTAAAGCACTTTAAGTTGGGAGGAAGGGCAGTTACCTAATACGTGATTGTTTTGACGTTACCGACAGAATAAGCACCGGCTAACTCTGTGCCAGCAGCCGCGGTAATACAGAGGGTGCAAGCGTTAATCGGAATTACTGGGCGTAAAGCGCGCGTAGGTGGTTTGTTAAGTTGGATGTGAAATCCCCGGGCTCAACCTGGGAACTGCATTCAAAACTGACTGACTAGAGTATGGTAGAGGGTGGTGGAATTTCCTGTGTAGCGGTGAAATGCGTAGATATAGGAAGGAACACCAGTGGCGAAGGCGACCACCTGGACTAATACTGACACTGAGGTGCGAAAGCGTGGGGAGCAAACAGGATTAGATACCCTGGTAGTCCACGCCGTAAACGATGTCAACTAGCCGTTGGAAGCCTTGAGCTTTTAGTGGCGCAGCTAACGCATTAAGTTGACCGCCTGGGGAGTACGGCCGCAAGGTTAAAACTCAAATGAATTGACGGGG
The DNA here is from genome assembly GCF_900005865.1 of Pseudomonas sp. 58 R 12. Classification (NCBI taxonomy): domain Bacteria; kingdom Pseudomonadati; phylum Pseudomonadota; class Gammaproteobacteria; order Pseudomonadales; family Pseudomonadaceae; genus Pseudomonas; species Pseudomonas sp. 58 R 12. The sequence continues at coordinate 4,302 of NZ_CVTP01000016.1, read as the reverse complement.
GCCCGCACAAGCGGTGGAGCATGTGGTTTAATTCGAAGCAACGCGAAGAACCTTACCAGGCCTTGACATCCAATGAACTTTCTAGAGATAGATTGGTGCCTTCGGGAACATTGAGACAGGTGCTGCATGGCTGTCGTCAGCTCGTGTCGTGAGATGTTGGGTTAAGTCCCGTAACGAGCGCAACCCTTGTCCTTAGTTACCAGCACATAATGGTGGGCACTCTAAGGAGACTGCCGGTGACAAACCGGAGGAAGGTGGGGATGACGTCAAGTCATCATGGCCCTTACGGCCTGGGCTACACACGTGCTACAATGGTCGGTACAGAGGGTTGCCAAGCCGCGAGGTGGAGCTAATCCCAGAAAACCGATCGTAGTCCGGATCGCAGTCTGCAACTCGACTGCGTGAAGTCGGAATCGCTAGTAATCGCGAATCAGAATGTCGCGGTGAATACGTTCCCGGGCCTTGTACACACCGCCCGTCACACCATGGGAGTGGGTTGCACCAGAAGTAGCTAGTCTAACCTTCGGGAGGACGGTTACCACGGTGTGATTCATGACTGGGGTGAAGTCGTAACAAGGTAGCCGTAGGGGAACCTGCGGCTGGATCACCTCCTTAATCGACGACATCAGCTGCTCCATAAGTTCCCACACGAATTGCTTGATTCATTGAAGAAGACGATAAGAAGCAGCCCGAAATTGGGTCTGTAGCTCAGTTGGTTAGAGCGCACCCCTGATAAGGGTGAGGTCGGCAGTTCGAATCTGCCCAGACCCACCAATTTTGTGTGGGAAACGCCTGTAGAAATACGGGGCCATAGCTCAGCTGGGAGAGCGCCTGCCTTGCACGCAGGAGGTCAACGGTTCGATCCCGTTTGGCTCCACCACTACTGCTTCTACGTTATGAAAGCTTAGAAATGAGCATTCCATCGTTATGATGGTGAATGTTGATTTCTAGTCTTTGATTAGATCGTTCTTTAAAAATTTGGGTATGTGATAGAAAGATAGACTGAACGTTACTTTCACTGGTAACGGATCAGGCTAAGGTAAAATTTGTGAGTTACTCAGTTTTGAGTATTATCGAATTTTCGGCGAATGTTGTCTTCACAGTATAACCAGATTGCTTGGGGTTATATGGTCAAGTGAAGAAGCGCATACGGTGGATGCCTTGGCAGTCAGAGGCGATGAAAGACGTGGTAGCCTGCGAAAAGCTTCGGGGAGTCGGCAAACAGACTTTGATCCGGAGATGTCTGAATGGGGGAACCCAGCCATCATAAGATGGTTACCTTACACTGAATACATAGGTGTATGGAGCGAACCAGGGGAACTGAAACATCTAAGTACCCTGAGGAAAAGAAATCAACCGAGATTCCCTTAGTAGTGGCGAGCGAACGGGGACTAGCCCTTAAGTGGCTTTGAGATTAGCGGAACGCTCTGGAAAGTGCGGCCATAGTGGGTGATAGCCCTGTACGCGAAAATCTCTTAGTCATGAAATCGAGTAGGACGGAGCACGAGAAACTTTGTCTGAATATGGGGGGACCATCCTCCAAGGCTAAATACTACTGACTGACCGATAGTGAACTAGTACCGTGAGGGAAAGGCGAAAAGAACCCCGGAGAGGGGAGTGAAATAGATCCTGAAACCGTATGCGTACAAGCAGTGGGAGCCCACTTTGTTGGGTGACTGCGTACCTTTTGTATAATGGGTCAGCGACTTATTTTCAGTGGCGAGCTTAACCGAATAGGGGAGGCGTAGCGAAAGCGAGTCTTAATAGGGCGTCTAGTCGCTGGGAATAGACCCGAAACCGGGCGATCTATCCATGGGCAGGTTGAAGGTTGGGTAACACTAACTGGAGGACCGAACCGACTACCGTTGAAAAGTTAGCGGATGACCTGTGGATCGGAGTGAAAGGCTAATCAAGCTCGGAGATAGCTGGTTCTCCTCGAAAGCTATTTAGGTAGCGCCTCATGTATCACTGTAGGGGGTAGAGCACTGTTTCGGCTAGGGGGTCATCCCGACTTACCAAACCGATGCAAACTCCGAATACCTACAAGTGCCGAGCATGGGAGACACACGGCGGGTGCTAACGTCCGTCGTGAAAAGGGAAACAACCCAGACCGTCAGCTAAGGTCCCAAAGTTATGGTTAAGTGGGAAACGATGTGGGAAGGCTTAGACAGCTAGGAGGTTGGCTTAGAAGCAGCCACCCTTTAAAGAAAGCGTAATAGCTCACTAGTCGAGTCGGCCTGCGCGGAAGATGTAACGGGGCTCAAACCATACACCGAAGCTACGGGTATCACGTAAGTGATGCGGTAGAGGAGCGTTCTGTAAGCCTGTGAAGGTGAGTTGAGAAGCTTGCTGGAGGTATCAGAAGTGCGAATGCTGACATGAGTAACGACAATGGGTGTGAAAAACACCCACGCCGAAAGACCAAGGTTTCCTGCGCAACGTTAATCGACGCAGGGTTAGTCGGTCCCTAAGGCGAGGCTGAAAAGCGTAGTCGATGGAAAACAGGTTAATATTCCTGTACTTCTGGTTATTGCGATGGAGGGACGGAGAAGGCTAGGCCAGCTTGGCGTTGGTTGTCCAAGTTTAAGGTGGTAGGCTGAGATCTTAGGTAAATCCGGGATCTTAAGGCCGAGAGCTGATGACGAGCTAACTTTTAGTTAGCGAAGTGGTTGATGCCATGCTTCCAAGAAAAGCTTCTAAGCTTCAGGTAACCAGGAACCGTACCCCAAACCGACACAGGTGGTTGGGTAGAGAATACCAAGGCGCTTGAGAGAACTCGGGTGAAGGAACTAGGCAAAATGGCACCGTAACTTCGGGAGAAGGTGCGCCGGTGAGGGTGAAGGACTTGCTCCGTAAGCTCATGCCGGTCGAAGATACCAGGCCGCTGCGACTGTTTATTAAAAACACAGCACTCTGCAAACACGAAAGTGGACGTATAGGGTGTGACGCCTGCCCGGTGCCGGAAGGTTAATTGATGGGGTTAGCTAACGCGAAGCTCTTGATCGAAGCCCCGGTAAACGGCGGCCGTAACTATAACGGTCCTAAGGTAGCGAAATTCCTTGTCGGGTAAGTTCCGACCTGCACGAATGGCGTAACGATGGCGGCGCTGTCTCCACCCGAGACTCAGTGAAATTGAAATCGCTGTGAAGATGCAGTGTATCCGCGGCTAGACGGAAAGACCCCGTGAACCTTTACTATAGCTTTGCACTGGACTTTGAATTTGCTTGTGTAGGATAGGTGGGAGGCTTTGAAGCGTGGACGCCAGTCTGCGTGGAGCCAACCTTGAAATACCACCCTGGCAACTTTGAGGTTCTAACTCAGGTCCGTTATCCGGATCGAGGACAGTGTATGGTGGGTAGTTTGACTGGGGCGGTCTCCTCCTAAAGAGTAACGGAGGAGTACGAAGGTGCGCTCAGACCGGTCGGAAATCGGTCGTAGAGTATAAAGGCAAAAGCGCGCTTGACTGCGAGACAGACACGTCGAGCAGGTACGAAAGTAGGTCTTAGTGATCCGGTGGTTCTGTATGGAAGGGCCATCGCTCAACGGATAAAAGGTACTCCGGGGATAACAGGCTGATACCGCCCAAGAGTTCATATCGACGGCGGTGTTTGGCACCTCGATGTCGGCTCATCACATCCTGGGGCTGAAGCCGGTCCCAAGGGTATGGCTGTTCGCCATTTAAAGTGGTACGCGAGCTGGGTTTAGAACGTCGTGAGACAGTTCGGTCCCTATCTGCCGTGGACGTTTGAGATTTGAGAGGGGCTGCTCCTAGTACGAGAGGACCGGAGTGGACGAACCTCTGGTGTTCCGGTTGTCACGCCAGTGGCATTGCCGGGTAGCTATGTTCGGAATAGATAACCGCTGAAAGCATCTAAGCGGGAAACTAGCCTCAAGATGAGATCTCACTGGGACCTTGAGTCCCCTGAAGGGCCGTCGAAGACTACGACGTTGATAGGTTGGGTGTGTAAGCGCTGTGAGGCGTTGAGCTAACCAATACTAATTGCCCGTGAGGCTTGACCATATAACACCCAAGCAATTTGACTACTCTAACGAGCATCAGATTGCGGTGTGTGAAGACGATAGAACCGAAAGTTCGATCTCACGAAAACACCGAAAGCTGTCACATACCCAATTTGCTGAAGCGAGGCCATCTGGCCACGACTCAGTACCCGAATTTCTTGACGACCATAGAGCATTGGAACCACCTGATCCCATCCCGAACTCAGTAGTGAAACGATGCATCGCCGATGGTAGTGTGGGGTTTCCCCATGTGAGAGTAGGTCATCGTCAAGATTAAATTCC
>NZ_CVTP01000015.1:0-196370 GCF_900005865.1 Pseudomonas sp. 58 R 12 | reverse complement strand
GCTGGCTTGCAGGTTGGTGCGCAACGCAATCAAATCGCCTTGCAGCTTGCGCAACTGGTCCAATTCCAAGCCGCTGGCGCCAAGAATGCACTGAGGTATCCCCATGGCCTTGTCCTGCAACGCCCGGCCGGCGTCGGTCAATTCCACCACGACCACGCGCTCATCTTCACGGCTGCGTGTACGGCTGAGCAGGCCTTCGACCTCCAGGCGCTTGAGCAGCGGAGTGAGGGAGCCCGGATCGGTCAGCAGGCGGCTGCTGATTTCGCCGACGGTCAAACCGTCCTCTTCCCACAGCACCATCATCGCCAGGTACTGCGGATAGGTCAGGCCCAGGGCCTGCAACAAAGGCTTGTAGACCTTGGTCATCAACAGCGAGGTGGAGTGCAGGGCGAAGCACAGCTGGTTGTCCAGCATCAGCGATTCGCACGGATCAGGGTTTTTGCTCATGGCGGTGCCTCGAAAAAACGTGTCTGGGCTGGAATCTAGCGGGCAAATCTTTAATGCGCCAGATAATTCTGTCCGGGTGGTCAGACCAAGCCGCTTTGCAATGCCAGGTCCCAGGGCGGTACTGGGCTGAAACGGGTTTTGAGGTATTCCAGCAGCAAGCGGCTACGTGCATTGGGTTGCTGCTCCAGGCGCAGCGCATAGATCCCGGTGGTCTCGGGGCTGGGCAAGCCGTTTTCGCAAAACAACGGTAACAGCTCGCCGCGCACCAAGTACTCACTGGCGAGCCATGTGGGCAGATGGGCAATACCCAGCCCCGCCAGTGCGCCGGACAGCAAGGCTTCAGCGTTGTTGGCGCTCATGCGGATGCGCTGCGGGCGATAGGTCGCGCGGCGCCCATCCAGCTCAAAGCGCCAGGCGAACATCGGCGCCAAGCCATCCCAGTCCAGCCCGTCGTGTTCGCTTAGCTCGCGAGGATGCAGCGGCGTGCCACGGCTTTTCAGATAGGCCGGGCTGGCGCAGGCGATGCGTACGATGCTCGCCAGGGGCGTGGCGATCAGCCGGGTATCGACGATATGCCCGGCGCGCAGCACCAGATCGACCTTGCCCAGGTGCGCGCCCTGCATATCCACAAAGCTGTCGATCAAATGCAGGTGCACATCCAGCCCCGGATACACATTGAGGAAATCTGCAATCACCGGCGCCAGATGCCGTCGTCCAAACGCTGCCGGCGCATCCACGCGAATCAAGCCTTCCGGCGCATGGCTGAGGGACACCGCTTCGGCGCGCGCCAATTGCAACTCGCTGACAATCCGTCGCGCCCGCTCGGCAAACGCCAGGCCTGCCGGGGTCGGCACTACCGCGTGGGTGCTGCGCTGGAACAGGCGGCTGCCCACTGAGCTTTCCAGGCTGTCGATGCGCCGTGCCACCGCTGAGGGCGTCAGCGGGTGGCGACGTGCGGCGGCGGAAAAGCTGCCGGTCTCCAGTACATCGAGAAACAGGCCCAGCTGATCGGTCAAGGTATTCGGGTTCATGACTCAAACGCTTATGCGAGATTGGCACAGCCATTGTGCGTTGCTATGCGTTTCCACGCCATAGCCGACTGCGTAGCATGCAAGGCCTGGGATTGAGGAGTAACGCGCAGTGTTGGATTTAGTGATGTATTTGATCTTGGGCGCGGCCCTCGGCACGGTGGGCGGCCTGTTTGGCATTGGTGGCGGGCTGATTGCGATTCCGGTGCTCGGCGTATTGTTCGGCCTGGACCAGCAGTTGGCCCAAGGCACGGCGCTGGTCATGGTGGTGCCCAACGTGATGCTTGCGCTGTGGCGCTATCACCAACGCAACCGCATCGAACTGCGGCATGCGCTGCCGTTGGGGATCATGGGCTTCAGTTTTGCCTGGCTCGGTTCGATCTGGGCGGTGGGCCTGGATGCGGGGGCGATGCGCATCGGCTTTATCGTCTTTCTGATGGTGCTGGCGGCCTATAACCTGCTGCGCATGTTCACCCGCAACGCACCCCCGACTGCACAGATGCGTTACTCCTGGCCCTGGCTGGGCGTACTGGGTGCGGCGTCGGGCTCTATGGGCGGCCTGTTTGGCGTGGGGGGCGCGGTGGTCGCCACGCCGGTACTCACCAGCGTGTTTGGCACCAGCCAAGTGGTCGCGCAAGGATTGTCGCTGGCCTTGGCGCTGCCCAGCACCGGCGTAACGCTGGTGACCTACGCCTGGCACCAGGAAGTGGACTGGATGATCGGCGTGCCGTTGGCCGTCGGCGGCTTGCTCAGTATCAGTTGGGGTGTGAAGGTGGCGCATGCGCTGCCGGAGCGCGTGCTGCGCGGCTTGTTCTGTGGCTTCCTGGTGGTGTGCGCGGTGATGCTGACCTTTAAAGTCTGAAACCTTCGAGGATGTAGTCCGCCAGGCATTCGGTGATGGGCGAATTCATCTGTGGGTTGCGCAACAGGTGCAGGTTCATCGACGGCAGTGGCGGCAGGCCCTCGTCCTTGCCAAGCACGCGCAGGTCATCAGTCACCAGGCTTTCCATGCTGACCATCATCGCCAGGCCGGCGTTGACCACCGCCTGGATCGCCGCCACGTTGGAGCTGTGATAGGCCAGGCGATAATCCCGCCCGGCCGCCTCCAGTGCCGAGCGTGCCCACTGGGTGTAAAGACAATCGGCACCGGACATCGCCAGTGGCAGGGCCTCATGCTCGTCCGTGCAAAAGCATGGCGCCGCCGCCCACACCATGCGTTCTGTGCGCAACAGTTCACCGATTTCATTGCCTGGCTCGCGACTGACAACGGTCAACGCCAAATCACGGCGCTGCATCAGCACTGGTGAGGATTCGCAGTGCATCTCGATCTGGATCAGCGGATAGGCCTTGGAAAACTGCTTGAGAATCCCTGGCAGGAAACGCATCACGTAGTCATCTGGCGTGCCGATGCGCACCAAGCCCACCATGTGCGGCTCACGCAGGGTGTTGAACACCTCGCTGTGCAGTTTCAGGATGCGCCGTGCATACCCCAGCAACACCTGGCCTTCGGGTGTGAGCCGTACCTGCCGACCATCACGCTCGAACAGCTTGCGCTGCAACACGTCTTCTTCCAGGCGCTTCATCTGCATGCTCACCGCCGACTGGGTGCGGTTGACCAATTCCCCGGCGCGGGTGAAACCGCCCTGATCGGCGATGGCGACGAAGGTGCGCAGCACTTCTGTGTCGATGCTTGGAAAACTGGACAAATGATCAATCTCTGAGATGTATTGCATAAGAAACATTCGTTGGATTGATCATAAGCCCGAGCACACACTTGCGCCATCCCCACTGGAGGGCGAGAAGATGAAAGGTCAAAGAGGTTTTGTAGTGCTGGTGAAACGTCCATTTTCCGGGCTGTTTCACAAGATTTCCCGTTGGCAGGTGGTGCACGAGGAGCGGCAGATGCTGGCAACCTTGAGCGATGAGGCGCTCAAGGACATCGGGCTCAATCGCGGCGACGTAGAGCAGGAGCGACACCTGCATTTCTGGCAAGACCCGCTGCGAAAATGATCGCTGATGCAGTAGGGTGTTCGGTGAGTCCACACGGAGAACCTCATGCCCGCCGACCTGTCTTTTTCACTTAAGCAAGCTCGACGCATGGCGCTGGTGGCCCAAGGTTTTTCCGGACGCCAGGCGCCTGCGCTGATTAAGGCTACGCATCTCAACCGGATGATTGAGCGCCTCGGCGTGTTGCAGATCGACTCGGTGAACGCCGTGGTGCGCTCGCATTACCTGCCGCTGTTTTCCCGATTGGGCAATTACTCCCCTTTGCTCCTTGAGCAGGCGGCCTGGAGCCAGGGCCGGCGGCGTTCGTTGTTCGAATACTGGGGGCATGAGGCGTCACTATTGCCGCTGGCGCTTTACCCGTTGATGCGCTGGCGCATGGTACGGGCGCAGCAGGGGCAGGGTATCTATTCACAGATGGCGCGTTTTGGTCGGGAGCAGCAGGCCACGATCCAGCGCGTTTTGCGCACGGTCGAGCAACAGGGCGCATTGGGTGCCGGCAGCCTCTCGACGCGTGAGGAGCGCGCCGGCCTTTGGTGGGACTGGAGCGATGAGAAACACGCGCTGGAATGGTTGTTTGCGGCCGGCCTGGTGACGGTTGCTGGCCGACGTGGCTTTGAGCGTCTCTACGATTTGCCGGAGCGGGTCATTCCCAGCGCTGTCCTACAAACCTCTGTGACTGAGGCCGAAGCCCAGCGCGGCTTGCTGCTGCACAGCGCCACGGCGTTGGGCGTGGGCACCGAGAAGGACCTGCGCGATTACTTCCGTCTCGATCCTGCCGACAGCCGCAATCGCCTCGCCGAACTGGTGGAACACGGCCGACTGCAGGTTTGCCAGGTACAAGGTTGGAAACAACCGGCCTACTGCCTGCCCGAACCCAAAGTGCCGCGCAACGTCACGGCCAGCGCATTGCTGTCGCCATTCGATTCGTTGATCTGGGAACGCAGCCGCACCGAGCGCTTGTTCGATTTCCGTTACCGCTTGGAGATCTACACGCCACAGGACAAACGCGTCTACGGCTATTACGTGCTGCCGTTTTTGCGCAACGAACGGATCGCCGCGCGCATCGACTTGCGCGCCGAGCGCGCCAATGGTCGTTTGGCGGTGCATGCGGTGCATGAGGAGGCGCCGGGGCTTGATGAGGAGGGGATGTTGGCGCTGGCGCTGAACCTGCGGCAGATGGCTGATTGGCTGGGACTTGAACAGGTCCAGCTCAATTGCCGACGGCCGAGTGCCGACCGGTTAAGGGCGGCAATGATGACTATGGATATTGGCCTATAGGGCCCCATCGCGGGCAAGTCGAATCGTCGCACCGCCGCTCCCACATTTGGAGCGCATTCCCCTGTGGGATCCGGGCTTGCCCGCGATGGCGTCGGCTCAGTCGACAAAAATCTCAGCGCTTGACCTGCTTCAACGTCTCAGCAATCAAAAACGCCAACTCCAGCGACTGATCGGCATTCATCCGCGGGTCGCAATGGGTGTGATAGCGGTCCGACAAACCATCTTCAGTAATCGGCCGCGCGCCGCCGATGCATTCGGTGACGTTCTGCCCGGTCATTTCGATATGAATCCCGCCGGCATATGTCCCCTCGGCCTGGTGCACCTGGAAGAATTCCTTCACCTCGCCCAGGATCTGCGCAAAGTCGCGGGTCTTGTAGCCGCTGCTGGCCTTGATGGTGTTGCCATGCATCGGGTCGGAGCTCCACAGCACCTGCTTGCCCTCGTGCTGTACCGCACGAATCAGGCCTGGCAGGTGGTCGCCGACCTTGCCGGCGCCCATGCGCGCGATCAGGTTGAGGCGGCCGGGGTCGTTGTCCGGGTTGAGGATGTCGATCAAGCGGATCAAGTCATCCGGGTTCATGCTCGGGCCGACCTTGACGCCGATCGGGTTGTTCACCCCGCGCAGGAATTCGACGTGGGCACCGTCCAACTGGCGCGTACGGTCGCCGATCCACAGCATGTGCGCCGAGCAGTCGTAGTAGTCGTTGGTCAGGCTGTCACGGCGCACAAAGGCTTGTTCGTAATTGAGCAGCAGCGCTTCGTGGGCGGTGAAGAAGCTGGTTTCGCGCAGTTGCGGCGAGCTGTCCATGCCGCAGGCGCGCATGAAGGCCAGGGTTTCATCGATGCGGTCGGCCAGTTGGCTGTATTTTTCGGCCAGGGCGGAGTTGGCGATGAAGTCCAGGTTCCACTTGTGCACCTGGTGCAGGTCGGCAAAACCGCCTTGGGCAAACGCGCGCAACAGGTTGAGGGTGGCGGTGGACTGGTGATAGGACTGCAACAAGCGATCCGGGTCCGGCACGCGGCTTTTTTCATCGAAACCGATGCCGTTGACGATATCGCCACGGTAGGCGGGCAGGGTGATGCCGTCGATGGTCTCGTCGTTGGCCGAACGCGGCTTGGCGAACTGGCCGGCCATGCGCCCGACTTTGACCACCGGGCAGCCGGCGGCGAACGTCATCACAATGGCCATCTGCAGCAACACCTTGAAGGTGTCGCGGATTTTTGCGGCGGAGAATTCGGCAAAACTCTCGGCGCAATCGCCACCTTGCAGCAGGAACGCGCGTCCCTGGGTCACTTCGGCGAACTGACGACGCAACTCGCGGGCTTCCCCGGCAAACACCAGCGGCGGGTAGCTGGCCAGGCTCTGCTCCACGTGCAGCAGGTGCGCAGCGTCCGGGTACTGGGGTTGTTGCTGGATCGGCAGGGCGCGCCAGCTGTCGGGGCTCCAGGGTTGGCTCATCATGCACTCGATTGTTGATTGACGGTCGGGCGCCAATGTTATCAGCAATTAGTGCGTGACCTGTTGCCGCCGGTTGGCCGACAATCGCGCCTTTGCCGTGCAGCAAACCCTTTAGGAGTAGTGATGACCGAGGAGCGTGTCGAGCGCCTGCTCGCCGAAGTCCATGATGATTTCGGCATGATCCGTGTGCTTGAAGTGGCCGATTACCGTTTTCTCGAGTTCGGCGATGCCATCGAGCAAAGCTGCGTATTTACGGCTGACCCGAGCTGGCTGGAGTACGACTACACCCGCGCGATGCTGATCGGCGCGTTGTGCCATGAGCAACCGGAAAGCGCGCTGTTCCTCGGCCTGGGCGCCGGCACGTTGACCCAGGCGTGCCTGAAGTTCCTGCCACTGGAAGACGTGGAGGCCATTGAGCTGCGTCCCGATGTACCGCGCCTGGCCATCGAATACCTGGGGCTGGACGATGACCCACGGCTGTATATTCGCGTCGGCGACGCACTGCAATTGCTCGACACGGCTGAGTCGGCTGACCTGATTTTTGTCGACCTCTACACCGACGTCGGCCCCGGCGTCGGGCACCTGGCCTGGACCTTCCTGGAAAACTGTCAGAAAAAACTCAACCCCGGCGGCTGGCTGGTGATCAACCAGTGGGCCACCGACGATGGCAAACCGTTGGGGGCGGCATTGTTGCGCGGGTTGTATCACCGGCATTATTGGGAGCTGCCGGTGAAGGAGGGGAATGTGATTCTGCTGGTGCCTTCGGAGTTGGATCAGGAACTGGACCTTGGCGCGCTTTCGGCTCGTGCTGAAGCGCTGGCACCGCGGTTGGGCTATTCGTTGCAGTCGCTGATCAAGGCGATTCGGCCGGCTACTTAGTTGCCTGGAACGACGCCATCGCGGGCAAGCCCGGCTCCCACATTCGACCGCATTCCTACAGGATGCACGCAGTCAAAATGTGGGAGCGGCGGTTCGACGCTTCGACTTGCCCGCGATGAGGCCATCACTGTCGACGGCTAATTCAGGTGTTCATATACCCTTGAACACCCCCGGCCGCTTCTCAATCATCGCCCGCACCCCTTCCTTGGCATCCTCGCTGTTAAGCAACTTATCCACCATCGGCGGCAAAGCCGCGGCCGCGACCGCTTCGCCTTCCATATGCGCCAGCCGTGCCGACATCAACGTGGCCTGCACCCCAAGCGGTGCCTGGCGCGCAATCCGGTTAGCCAGTTCGACGGCGCGCGGCAGCAAGTCTTCGCTGGCCATCACCTCCTGCACCAAACCCAAGCGCAAGGCGTCATGGGCGTCGAATTCATCGCCGGTCAGCAGCCAGCGCATCGCATTGCCCCAGCCGGCGATCTGATGAAAGCGCAGCGTCGCGCCGCCAAACGGAAAAATCCCACGCTGTACTTCCATCTGCGCAAAGCGCGTATTGCTTGCGCACAGGTTGATGTCCGCCGCCAGCATCAGCTCGATACCGATGGTCAGGCAGTAGCCCTGGGCCGCGACGATCACCGGTTTGCTCACGCGCGGGCCGGCAAACACGCCCCAGGGATCGCAGCCCCCCAGCGGTGGTTGCCAGCCGCCGGCCATCACCGCGCTGACATTGGCCAGGTCCAGCCCGGCGGTAAAGTGATCACCATGGGCAAACACCACCGCCACCCGCGCATCGGCATTTCGATCAAATTCACCATACGCCAGGCTCAGCGCGTTGAGCAGGTCCAGGTCGAAAGCGTTGCGTTTGGCTACCCGGTCCAGGCCCAACAGCAGGACATGGCCCTGCAGTTCTCGGCTGACGCGGCTGCTGCTGGCTTGATTCATCGGGTGTGCCCTCGGGCGCGGGGAAGTGTTTCAGACCAAAGGGTCGGAAGGGTTGGGTGAACCGTTTAAGCGTAATGACCAACAGGGCCGGGCCTTTGAAAAATAGACCTTACACGCGTTATCTGCAAAGACTGTGACGCAGGGCGGTTTATCAATGCTTTACGATAAAAAAAGCTCCCTTTTTCAGCTATTTCCGGTATAGTGCGCGCCGGCCTTTAACCGGGCCGCGTTTAGGTAGCGCAATTCCCCGAAGTCAGCTTCGGCTGCACGTCCGCACAGCGGACTCTCCCTTGACGAATCTTTTTCATTCATTCGTTTTCGCAAATCCCCGCCGACAAAGCAGCCAGGGCGACTCTTGAGTCTCAACACGGCATGCGCAGCTTTGGAGCATGGGTCTTTGCGGATGCACTTAGAGGCAGACCCATGACCCAGGAAACCGGCGGCTTCGCCGCTTTTAATCTTAACCCGAACATTCTCGCTGCCGTCATCGCGACCGGCTACGAAGAACCTTCGGCGATTCAGCAGCAATCGATCCCGATCATCATGGCCGGCCAGGACATGATTGGCCAGGCGCAAACCGGTACTGGTAAAACCGCCGCGTTCGCCCTGCCTATCCTGCACTGCATCGATCCTGCCAAGCGCGAACCGCAAGCCCTGATCCTGGCGCCAACGCGTGAGTTGGCGCTGCAAGTAGCAACCGCTTTTGAAACCTACGCCAAGCAAATGCCAGGCGTTACCGTTGTGGCCGTTTACGGCGGCGCGCCGATGGGCCCGCAACTGAAAGCAATCCGTAACGGCGCACAGATCGTTGTCGCCACCCCGGGCCGTCTGTGCGACCACCTGCGTCGCGACGAGAAAGTCCTGTCGACCGTGAACCACCTGGTTCTCGACGAAGCTGACGAAATGTTGAAGCTGGGCTTCATGGATGACCTGGAAGTCATCTTCAAGGCGCTGCCACCAACCCGTCAGACCGTACTGTTCTCGGCCACCCTGCCACAGTCGATCCGTGCCATTGCCGAACGCCACCTGCGCGATCCGCAACACGTGAAGATCCAGACCAAGACTCAGACCGTTACCGCGATCGAACAGGCTCACCTGTTGGTTCACGCTGACCAGAAGACCTCGGCTGTATTGAGCCTGCTGGAAGTCGAAGACTTCGACGCCCTGATCATGTTCGTGCGCACCAAGCAAGCGACCCTGGACCTGGCCAGTGCCCTGGAAGCCAAAGGCTACAAAGCCGCTGCGCTGAACGGTGACATCGCCCAGAACCAACGTGAGCGCGTGATCGACTCCCTCAAGGATGGCCGTCTGGACATCGTTGTGGCGACCGACGTGGCTGCACGTGGTCTCGACGTTCCACGTATCACCCACGTGTTCAACGTTGACATGCCGTACGATCCAGAGTCCTACGTTCACCGTATCGGCCGTACCGGCCGTGCCGGTCGCGAAGGTCGTGCACTGCTGCTGGTGACTCCACGTGAGCGCCGCATGCTGCAAGTGATCGAGCGTGTGACCGGTCAGAAAGTCGCCGAAGTCCGCCTGCCGGATGCCCAGGCCGTTCTGGATGCTCGCATCAAGAAACTGACCAACAGCCTGTCGCCGCTGGTGGCTGACGCTGAATCGACCCACGGCGAACTGCTTGACCGCCTGACCGCCGATATCGGTTGCACCCCACGTGCCCTGGCTGCAGCCCTGCTGCGTAAAGCGACCAACGGTCAGGCCCTGACCCTGGCAGCCATCGAGAAAGAACGCCCACTGGTGCCGAACAACGCGCCACGCGGTGATCGTCCAGAGCGTACTGGCGACCGTCCAGACCGTGGTGATCGTGAGCGTCGTGCTCCGGTTCCATTGGCTGAAGGCCGTGCTCGTTGCCGTACCGCGCTGGGCGCGCGTGACGGTATCGCTGCCAAGAACCTGCTGGGCGCTATCCTCAACGAGGGTGGCCTGGCACGTGAAGCCATCGGTCGCATCCAGGTCCGTGACAGCTTCTCCCTGGTGGAGCTGCCGGAAGATGGTCTGGAAAAACTGCTGACCAAGCTGAAAGACACTCGCGTTGCCGGTAAGCAGTTGAAGCTGCGTCGCTACCGCGAAGATTGATCCGCCCTTGGGCTGATTGATCACACATAAAAAATCCCCGACTGGTTCGGGGATTTTTTTTGCCTTGGATTCAGGCTGTGTCCGGATCAGCACCCAATCCAATGTGGGAGCTGGCTTGCATGCGATAGCGATGTATCAGTGATAAATGTGCTTGACTGAACCACCGCCATCGCAGGCAAGCCAGCGCCCACAAGAGGAGGCGTTCGTTAGTCGAAGCGGTAAATGTCCATTCCTAGGGCGCCCATGGTGAACCCCTGGTGCGCCACGCTGAAATCGCCACCGGCGCCACGTGCAAAGTACAGCGGCAACAAATGCTCATCGCTGGGATGGCTACGTACCGCATGCGGTGCCTGACGGCGATAGTCGTGCAGCGCGGTCTCATCGTTGGCCGCCAGCTTATCCACCACCCAGTCCCGGAAATCCTGCGCCCAGGGCTCTATGCTCTCAGGCCCCGCGTGCCAGTCCAGTTCGCCCAGGTTATGGGTGATGCTGCCCGAGCCGATCAACAGCACACCTCTGTCGCGCAGGCTGGCAAGCGCATGCCCGACCCGCGTCTGCAGGGCAGGGCCCATGCGGCTGGGCAGGGAAACCTGCACCACTGGAATGTCTGCCGCCGGGTACATCAGCGACAACGGTACCCAGGTGCCGTGGTCGAACGGGCGTTGGTCGTCTATGCGTGCATTCAAATCATCGGCGTGCAACAACTCGACTATTTCGCCGGCCAACTGCGGATCGCCCGGCGCGGGGTATTGCACGGCAAACAATTCGCGGGGGAAGCCACCAAAATCGTGCCAGGTGTCAGGCGCGGCGCTGCCGCTGACCAGCAGCTCATGGCTTTCCCAATGCGCCGACACCACCACGATTGCCTTCGGCCGTGGTATCTCGGCGGCGAGTCGCTGAAGCGCCGGGCCGCTGGCGCCGGGTTGCAGGGCGAGCATGGGCGAACCGTGGGAGATAAACAGGCTGGGGAACATAAGTGGGGTCCTGAGCGTTAACATGGGCCCATCTTTAATCAGATCATTGATCTAAATCTAATATAAGTTTTAGCACCATTTGATCGAATTTTTGGGGGCATCCATGGAGCCTGAGTTTTGGCGGGAGCGCTGGGCGCGCAATCAGATCGGCTTTCATTTGCCCGAGGTCAATCCTTACCTGCAACGGCACTGGCCGAAGTTGGCCCTCGCCGAGGGCGCCAAAGTGCTGGTGCCATTGTGTGGCAAAAGCCTGGACCTGATGTGGCTGGCCAGCCTGGGGTTTCGGGTGCTGGGCGTGGAGCTGTCGGAACAGGCGGTGGAAGCCTTCTTCACAGAGCAGAGTCTGACACCGCGCGTCACCGAACGAGGCGCCTTCAAGGTGTATCAGGCGGATTTGATCGAAGTATGGTGCGGCGATTTCTTCGCCTTGGACGCGCAAGTCCTGGCTGATTGCACCGCGCTCTATGACCGCGCCGCGCTGATCGCCCTGCCACCGCTGCTGCGTGCGCAGTATGCCGAACACCTGAATACGCTTTTGCGGCCGGGTTGCCAGGGGCTGCTGATCACCCTCGATTATGACCAGACGCAAAAAGCCGGCCCGCCGTTTGCAGTGACGCATGATGAGGTGAAGGTGCTGCTTGGCTCGCATTGGGCCTTGGCGGTGCAGGAAGAGCAAGACATCCTGGGCGAAAGCTGGAAGTTCGTGCAGGACGGCGTTACGCGGCTTGAGGAGCGGGTGTATCAGCTGACGATGCGCTGAGCCCGCGATGACCACAGAGTAGGGTAGTGAGCGGGCTTGTCCCGCGCTGGGCTGCGGAGCGGCCCCAATAAGGCCGCTGCGTTTCTTCAGGTAAAGCTCGATATCAGGTTTTTAGGGCCGCTTCGCAGCCCAGCGCGGGGCAAGCCCGCTCACTACAGGATGCTTCTGCGCTTTCAAAAGAGGTGTAGATAGCTATGCCGCGATGGTCAAGGACGTACCCACGAAAAAGGGGCGATCAGATCGCCCCTTTCGGTGTCACTACCGAGCTATCAGCCCCGACGACGCAGTGCGTCGATACGCTCTTCCAGTGGCGGGTGGCTCATGAACAGGCGAGCCATGCCCTGCTTGATGCCACCGTTGATACCAAAGGCCGTCAGGCTGTCCGGCATATGCACCGGCAGGCCCTGTTCGGAGCGCAGGTGTTGCAGCGCTGCAATCATCGCCCCGGTACCGGCCAGGCGGGCACCGGCTTCGTCTGCGCGGAATTCGCGTTTGCGCGAGAACCACATGGTGATCGCGCTGGCCAGGAAGCCCAGCACCACTTCGGCGAAGATGGTTGCCACGAAATAGGCAATACCGCGGCCTTCTTCGTTCTTGAAGATCACCTTGTCGACAAAGTTGCCGATGATCCGCGCGAAGAACATCACGAAGGTGTTCACCACGCCTTGGACCAGCGCCAGGGTGACCATGTCACCGTTGGCCACGTGGCCGATCTCGTGGGCCAGCACCGCCTTTACTTCATCGTACGAGAAGCGTTCCAGCATGCCCTGGCTGACCGCAACGAGTGCGTCGTTCTTGTTCCAGCCGGTGGCAAAGGCGTTGGCTTCATAGGCCGGGAAGATCCCGACCTCGGGCATCTTGATGCCGGCTTCTCGGGACAATTGCTCGACGGTCTGCAGCAACCATTGCTCATGCCGGGTACGTGGCTGGGTGATCACCTGGGTGCTGGTGCTCATTTTCGCCATCCACTTGGAGATGAACAGCGAGAACAGCGAGCCGGCAAAACCAAAGACCGCACAGAAAACCAGCAGCTGATTGAGGTTCAGGTCAACCCCGTTGGCCGCCATGAACCCATTGAAGCCGAAAAGGCTCAAGGTAATGCTGGCAATCAGCACGACCGCAAGGTTAGTGGCCAAGAACAGCAGGATGCGCATCATGGTTGTAGAGTTCTCCTCATGCTTAATATGTCGCGTACTGCGGGGTATATAAGGTGCGGCATGGGGTGATTCAACCGAGCGACTATTTCAAACTGTGTCCTACAGCCTGAATGTAGAGCCTTGAAGGGATTTTCCGACGTGAAAAAGACCCCCTGATCGGTTCATCTATACCTTCCAGCCCAGTAATTATAGGGGGGAGATAGCTTTTGCTGCGCCAGCAAACGGCTGGAACGGAGAAGGGGCAGAGAAGTGTTGCCAGATACTCGCTGTACGACCGATTGTCGATCGTACAGCGCCGTTTCCGTTACTGGCGATAGGACTTGAGGAAGCTACCGATGCGACCAATGGCCATCTCCAGGTCATCCACACGCGGCAATGTGACCACGCGGAAGTGATCCGGCCACGGCCAGTTGAACGCCGTGCCTTGCACCACCAGCAGTTTTTCCGAGAGCAGCAGGTCGAGCACAAACTTCTCGTCGTTGAGAATCGGGCACACCTTCGGGTCGATCCGCGGAAAGGCGTACAGCGCTCCCATGGGTTTCACACAGCTCACGCCCGGGATGGCGTTAAGCAGTTCCCAGGTGCGATTACGCTGTTCCAGAAGGCGACCTTGGGGCAAGACCAGGTCGTTGATGCTCTGGTAGCCGCCCAGCGCGGTCTGGATCGCGTGCTGGCTCGGCACGTTGGCGCACAGGCGCATGTTGGCCAGCATGTCGATACCTTCGATGTAACTTTGCGCGTTGTGCTTGGGGCCGGAGATGGCGATCCAGCCGGAGCGAAACCCCGCCACGCGGTAGGACTTGGACAGGCCGTTGAAGGTCAGGCACAGCAGGTCTGGCGCCAGGGACGCGGTGCAGATGTGCACCGCGTCGTCGTAGAGGATCTTGTCGTAGATCTCGTCGGAGAACACCACCAAGTTGTGCTGGCGCGCCAGTTCGAGCATGCCCAGCAACACCTCCCTGGAATACACGGCGCCGGTCGGGTTGTTCGGGTTGATAATCACCAGGGCCTTGGTGTTCGGGGTGATCTTGGCCTTGATGTCGGCCAGGTCCGGGAACCAGTCGGCGCCTTCGTCACACAGGTAGTGCACCGGGTTGCCACCGGCCAGGGTCACGGCGGCGGTCCACAGCGGGTAGTCCGGCGCCGGCACCAGCACTTCGTCGCCATTGTTGAGCAGGGCCTGCATGGACATCACGATCAGCTCGGACACGCCATTGCCCAGGTAGATGTCTTCGATGCCAACACCTTCGACCTGCTTTTGCTGGTAGTACTGCATCACCGCTTTACGCGCGCTGAACAGGCCTTTGGAGTCGCTGTAGCCCTGGGCGGTGGGCAGGTTGCGGATCACGTCCTGGAGGATCTCGTCCGGCGCTTCGAAACCAAAGGGCGCCGGGTTGCCAATGTTCAGCTTGAGGATGCGATGGCCTTCCTCTTCCAGGCGTTTGGCGTGCTTGAGCACCGGGCCGCGAATGTCATAGCAGACG
This sequence comes from Pseudomonas sp. 58 R 12, assembly GCF_900005865.1. Lineage (NCBI taxonomy): Bacteria > Pseudomonadati > Pseudomonadota > Gammaproteobacteria > Pseudomonadales > Pseudomonadaceae > Pseudomonas > Pseudomonas sp. 58 R 12. The sequence continues at coordinate 181,858 of NZ_CVTP01000015.1, read as the reverse complement.
TTGGCGAGCTTGTTCGATTTGCTGACCTGCATGGCGATGTGATCCTGAAAATGAACGATCCAGACGGTGTGGACACTACCGTACTGTGAATCCCGCGGGGCCGCCCCCGTAAATACGTTTGAATGCCGGTAGCGCGGGTGCCAGACTGGCGTTTTGAAGAGGCGCAATCATACGTGCCGCCTGATCTACGGAAAAGACACAGATCAGGCTTTTTCAGTTGCCGAGGTGTACCGATGGAAAAGCTGCAGAAGACCATTGATGAATGGAAAGCCATGCTCGACCCCGAGCAGTACAACGTATGTCGTCTCAAGGGTACCGAGCGACCTTTCAGCGGCAAGTACAACGGCACCAAGACGGACGGTGTGTACCACTGCATCTGCTGCAACGAGCCGCTGTTCGATTCGACCACCAAGTTTGATTCCGGCTGCGGCTGGCCCAGTTTCTACGCGCCGATTGCCGACAGCGCGATGATCGAAATCCGTGACGTCAGCCACGGCATGATCCGCACCGAAGTTACCTGCGCCAAATGCGATGCCCACTTGGGCCATGTATTCCCCGACGGTCCGCCGCCGACTGGCCTACGTTATTGCATCAATTCGGTGTGCCTGGACCTCGTCCCGCGATAAACACATCTTCTGTGGCGAGGGAGCAAGCTCCCTCGCCACAGAAGCGGCTATCGTCTGATATCGGCCTATCATTCTGGTCAATTGAATTGCACACAATTGAATTGATCACTATGTTTATTCTTTCTTTCCGTTATCGAGGCACTGCCATGAGCGACAACCTGCTGAGCATCCCTTGCACCACCATCAAAGGTGAGCAAAAGACCTTGGCCGATTTTGCCGGCAAGGCCATCTTGGTGGTCAACACTGCCAGCAAGTGTGGCTTCACCCCGCAGTACAAGGGCCTGGAGCAACTCTGGCAGCAGTACAAGGACCAGGGGCTGGTGGTACTGGGGTTCCCTTGCAACCAGTTCGGCAAGCAGGAACCGGGTAACGAAGGGGCGATCTCCGAGTTCTGCGAGCTGAACTTCGGCGTCAGCTTCCCGCTGTTCAAGAAAATCGACGTGAATGGCAGCGATGCCCACCCGTTGTTCGTGCAACTGAAACAACAGGCCCCGGGCCTGCTTGGGTCCAAAGGCATCAAGTGGAACTTCACCAAGTTCCTCATCGGTCGTGACGGCCAGGTAGTCAAGCGTTTTGCCCCGACCACCAAGCCGCAGGACCTGACTCAAGAGATCGAAGCCCTGCTCAAATGAGCGTATCCCTGGCCCTCGATAACCAGCTGTGTTTCAAGCTCTACGCTGCGTCCAGGGCGGTGACCCGCGCCTATAAGCCGATGCTGGATCAACTGGGCCTGACCTACCCGCAATACTTGGTGATGCTGGTGTTGTGGGAATGGCACGACACAGCCCCCGCGCAACCCACGGTCAAGGCCTTGGGCGAGCGCTTGATGCTGGATTCGGGCACGCTGACGCCGTTGCTCAAGCGCCTTGAGCACCTAAAGTGGGTCAAGCGCCAGCGCAGCGCCAAGGATGAGCGAGAAGTGCACCTGAGCCTCAGCGAAAGCGGTGTGCAGTTGCGCGACCAGACCCATGCGCTCAAGACCCGGCTGCTGTGCGACAGCGGCATCGACCTGAACCAGGCCGATGCCTTGCGCGACGGCTTGGACCAGTTGCTGCTGCAGATCAGAGACGTGTCGTCTTCGGCACCCACACGTCCAGCAAAGCGCTGAGTTCCTCGCGCCGAAACGGCTTGGCCAGGTAGTCATTCATGCCCGCAGCCCGGCAACGCTCGCGTTCTTCGGAAAGGGCGTTGGCTGTCAACGCGACGATCGGCAGTTCCGGCCAGCGCCCGCTGCGACGGATCTGCCGGCTGGCTTCGTAACCGTCCATCACCGGCATATTGCAGTCCATCAACACCATGTCGAAGTGTTGTTCTTCAAGAAACTTGAGCGCCTCCCCACCGTGGGCGGCCACGATCACTTCACACCCCAGTTTGCTGAGCATGCCTTTGGCCACCAGTTGGTTGACCGCGTTGTCCTCCACCAGCAGGATGCGCGCCCGGCGTGCCAGGGGCACGGCTTCTATCTGGATGGGATCAAGGATGAGTGGGTGATCGCTGCGCAAGTTACGTTCCAGGATTTGATACAGCGCATTGCGGCTCAGCGGGCGCGCCTGTTGCTGCAACGGCGCCAGTGCCGCGACTTCTTCGCTGGGCATGAAATTGCCATAGGCGGTCACCAGCAGGATCGGCGCGGTGATGGAAGGCCGCAGGCGGAACAGGCATTCGGGGCAGTCGGTGATCAGCAAGTCCGGCGTTTGCCCGCTTAAATCCTCATCACGCGGGTAGCAGCGCGGTGTCAGCCCCCAGTGGGGCAGGAGGGTGGTCAGCAGTTCCGTCAGGCCGCTGCCGGCACTGGTGATGGCGATCACCTCACCCTTGAGCGGCACCTGTTGAACGGCGGGCAAATGGATCGGCAACGGCAGGTCGGCGCAGAACTGGCTGCCGAAGCCGACCTCCGAACTGATGCTCAGTCGGCCTTTCATCGCTTCGCACAGGTTGTGCGTCAACGCCAAGCCGAGACCCGTGCCGCCAAACTGGCGTGTGATACCGGCTCCGGCCTGGGTGAACGGTTGGAAAATCTTTACCTGGGCTTCCTGCGCAATGCCGATGCCGGTATCACAGACCTCGATGCGCACTCGGCCATCCAGCGCGCTGAGGCGCACATCGACCCGGCCGAAGCGCGTGAATTTTAAGGCATTGGACAGCAGGTTACTGACGATTTGCCGCACACGGGTCGGGTCGCCCAGCACCTGGGCGGGAAACTGCGGGTCGATCAGGCAGGTCAGTTCGACACTGGGTGCCGCGTTTTGTGACAGCAGGTTAGCGGTGTCCTCCACCAGCGAGCCGAGGTCGAAGGGGATGTGTTCCAGCTCCAACTGGCCAGCATCGAACTTGGACAGGTCGAGGATATCGTTGAGCAACTCCACCAGCACTTTGCCCGAGTCATGGGCAATAGACAGTTGCTGGCGCTGCTCGGCATTGAGCGGGCTGTCCAGCGACAGTGCGATCATCCCCAACAGGCCGTTGAGCGGGGTGCGAATCTCATGGCTCATGTTGGCCAGGAACGCCGCACGCGCCTGGGCCATGCCCAATGCATGCATCTTCGCCGCTTCCAATTCGTCGTTGGACTGGCTCAGCCGCTGGTTGCTGGCCTTGAGCTCCAAGGTGCGCGCGGAGACGATGTCCTCCAATTGCCCCAGGTATTCGGTCAGTCGGTCTTCCGCGTGGCGGCGTTGCTGGATCTCCGTCTCCATGTTTTCGAACTGTTGGTTGGCAACGTTCACCAGTACGCCGATTTCGTCGTGTTCATGGCCCGGCGGGCAATCCAGGCGTGCCTGCCTGCGGTTGCTCAGCTCGCGAATAATACACACCAGTGGCTGGGTCAGCATGACGTAGAACAGACCCAGCAGGATGCCGGTCAGCAGCAGGCTGCGGGCAAACCCGTTGAGCAGGGTGATCTCGGCACGGCGCAGGAAGCGGCTGCCAAAGGCATAAGTGTCCACGTCCAGCCGTAGCACGCCGAGGGACTCGTTGGGCATAGGGTTCAGGAACAGCCGATCTTCAAACTGGCGGTTGGCCCCAAACAGAAAATCGCTGAGGGGGCGGTAGGTGCTTTCTTTGCGCGGCCGGTCGACATCGGCCAGTACCACGCCATTATTGTCGATCAACTGGGCATGGATGATGGCGGGGGAGTGCAGCAGGCCCAGGGTCAGTTCCTGGGCCAGTTCGGCGTCGATGTTGTAGGCGATGCGTGACGCGGGGTTGTGGCTGATTTCGATCAGCGAGCGAATTTCACGGTTGATGGATGCGTCTTCGCTGGCATAATCAATGCCGATTTGGATCAGGCTGAGCAAGGTTCCCAACACGAAACCGACCAGCACAGTCAATCTGGCTTGTTTATAAGACAAGCGGTGGGCGAACTTGATATCCATTGAGTGTTGAACCACTTTACGTTTCCCTTCGCCCGGCAAGCATAGCTGAACATCCACAGGCTCTGGCTTACCCGGCATGAATCGTTTTTTACGCAGCCTCGTGCGGTCTGCCGCAGGGCTGCCAATACGCCATCTTTTGCAAGAACTTGCCAGAGGAATAATTGTGGATTCTCGATTGAGTGCCTTTCTTGAGCGGGCCGATGCAGTGCTCGCCCGCCTCGAACCCTTATTGCCTGCACCACGCCAAACCATTGATTGGAACCAGTGCCTGGCTGCCCGCTGGCAGCGCGAAGGCCGCAGTGGTTTCCTGTTGCCGTTGGACGTGAGCCTGGACATGCGCCTGTCGGACCTGATCGGTGTCGACAAGCAACGTGAAACACTGGCGCGCAACACCCAACAATTCATCGATGGCCTGCCCGCCAATCATGCGCTGCTATGGGGCTCGCGTGGCACGGGTAAATCGTCGATGGTGCGCGCCTTGCTGGCACAGCACGCCAAGGCCGGTTTGCGCCTGATCGAGATCGAACGCGACCATCTGGCCGACCTGCCGCGTGTGGTCGAGCAACTGCTCAAGCTGCCGCAGCGTTTTATCCTGTTCTGCGACGACCTGTCATTCGAGGCCGGTGAAGGCGATTACCGTGTGCTGAAAAGCGTGCTCGACGGCTCTCTCGAACAGGCCCCGGAGAACGTGCTGCTGTACGCCACTTCCAACCGCCGCCATTTGGTGCCGGAAAACCAGAGCGACAATGACAACTGGAAACGCGTGGATGGTGAATTGCACCCAAGCGAAGCGGTGGAAGACAAGATCGCCTTGTCCGACCGTTTTGGCTTGTGGCTGTCGTTCTACCCGTTTACCCAGGAACACTTCCTGGATGTCGTGGAGCACTGGATCGGCGAACTGGCGAGCAAGGCCGGTTTGCAGTGGCAGCGCGATGAAGCGCTCGACATTCTTGCGGTACGCTGGGCTACCGGACGTGGCAACCGCAACGGTCGTTGCGCGTACCAATTCGCTCGTTACTGGGTCGGCCTCAAATTACTGGAACGTCAACCATGATTGATTTACAAAGCGCCGGTACTGGCCTTGATGGCTATGCCATGCTCTGCGCGCAACTGGAGTCGCTGCTGGCCGATGAGCGAGATTTCATCGCCAACAGTGCGCAGTTTTCTGCCTTCCTGTTCAACCAGCTGGACGATTTGAACTGGGCCGGCTTTTACCTTAACCGTGACGAAGAGCTGGTGCTTGGCCCGTTCCAGGGCCAGATCGCCTGCGTGCGCATACCGTTCGGCCGCGGGGTGTGCGGTGCGGCGGCGGCGACGCGGCAGACCCAGCGTGTGGAGGATGTGCATGCGTTCCCAGGGCATATCGCCTGTGACAGCGCATCGAACAGCGAGCTGGTGGTACCCCTGGTCAAGGACGGCAAATTGATCGGCGTCCTTGACCTCGATAGCCCGTCGTTGGCGCGTTTTACCCCCCAGGACCAGGCGGGCATTGAACGGCTGGCAGCAATTTTCCTGCGCTTGACCAACTGCTGATCACGTAAGGGGCGGCAGCCGCCCCTTGCTGGCATCGAGTGCTTGAAGCTGCATCTGCAGTAACCTCTCCAGTTCCATCATGAGCTTTTCCAAGGATTTCGCACTGGCTTCAATCAACGCCCAGTCATCACCGCGGGCACAGGCTTGTTCAAGGGTTTCGCACTGCCTGGCCAATGGGGTCGCCTGAACAATACGGGCAGCGCCTTTGATTTTGTGAGCTTGCTCGATGATTTCCTGGAGCGGGGCATGTGCACTGATCAGCGCAGTCAGTTCCTGGCGATCATGTCGGCTGCTGCTCAACAGTTCCTCCAGCAAACGCCAGCTCAACTGTGGATCGCCGCCGGTCAGGGCCTCGAAGTTGCCGAGGTCCAGGTACAGGTCGCTGGGTTGAGGGGCGATCTTCGCCAGTTGTCGCTCCAATGCCGTCAGGCTGATCGGTTTGAACAGGCAATCGTTCATACCGGCTTCGGCGCAGCGTTGCTTCTCTTCGGGCTGGGCATTGGCGGTAAAACCCAGTACCACGCACGGTGCGAGTTGCTCACGCTGTTCGTATTCCCGGATCGAGCGACTCAGCTCGTAGCCATTCATGATGGGCATGTTGCAGTCGGCGATGATCAGGTCGAAGCGTTCCTGGCGCCAGGCCTGGAAACCGGTGGCGCCGTTCTGGGCGGCGGTGAACTGGTGTCCCAGGTAACCCAGTTGCTGGCACATCAGCAAGCGGTTGGCGGGATGATCGTCCACCACCAGCACATTGAGCACTGGCGCGGTCGCAGGGGCTTCGGGTTTCGGTTCGACCGTTGCCTGTTCCGGCTGCAGGCGCGTCATGTTCAAGCTGACATGCACCTGAGTGCCCACCATAGGCACGCTGCTCAGGCTCAGTTGCCCGCCCATCATTGCGCACAGGCTGCGGCAGATCACCAGCCCCAGGCCGGCACCGCTCCTGGCGAGCTGCCCGGAATTGTCGGCCTGGGCAAAGGGTTCGAACAGGCGTAACTGGTCATCCCGGCTGATACCTATCCCGGTGTCCTCGACCACCAGTTTCATCTCGACTTGCTGCGCCAGCTCGGTGGGCAATACCTCAACCTTGATTTTGACCTCGCCGCGCTCGGTGAACTTGATCGCGTTGCTGACGAGGTTGGACAGCACCTGCTTGAACCGCAGCGGGTCGATCAACACATCGGTGTCATCCAGGTTGGGCTTGAACTCAAGGGACAGGCTGAGGGTTTTCTGGCGGGCCAGGCCGTCGAACACACGCACCACCGACTCGATCACCTCTCGCAGGTTGACGCGTTCCGGCGCCAGGCTCAGGCGCCCGGATTCGATGCGCGCGATGTCGAGGATATCGCCGATCAGCTCCAGCAGGTCCTTGGCCGAGTTGTACGCCACTTCGATGGCCGGGCGATCAAGATGGCCCTGGTCGGCACGCTTGAGGGTCAGTTCGAGCATGCCAATCACCGCGTTCATCGGTGTGCGGATTTCATGGCTCATGGTGGCGAGGAACGTGCTCTTGGCCCGGTTGGCTTCGTCGGCGCGTTCTTTGGCGGCGCGGATTTCGTCGAACAGTTGGCGTCGCTCGCTGATGTCAATCCAGCCACCAATGATGCCCTGCACCTCTGCGGTAGAGTCGCGGTATGGCAGGATCCAGTGGTAGATCGTCAGTTTTTTTCCGTGGATATGCAGGGTGCGATCAAGGATCAGCGGGTTGCCTTCGGCCATCACCCGCTGGTAATCGGCGTGATATTGAACCGCGTCGGTTTCAAGGGCCTCACTCATCTGGATGGCGCTTTTGCCGATCACATCCTCGCGTTTGACGTCGAATACCTGCAGGTAGCTGTCATTGCAGGTCTGCAGCAAGCCTTTACGATCACGCACGTAGATCGGATGCGGGGTTTCATTGACCAGCGCACGCATGAACTCGAACTGGTCACTGAGCGCGCGCTCGGCCATCTTGCGGTGTTTGATCTGGCGACGCATATAGGCGTTCCAGCCCAGGGAGACCAACAGCAAAAGGCCCGTACCAATGATGATGCGTGCGATCAGTTGATGATAGTTGCGCCAGTAGCTATCGGAGGCGGAGGTGTAGCCTCGCCAGCGACTGTTGATCACCCCCAGTTCATCCGGGGCGATGCTCAGCAAGGCCTTGTCGAGAATCGAGCTGAGTTCGGTGGCACTGCGTGCGGTTGCCAGGGCAAACGTGGCGGGAAAGGTGCCGATACTGGTGCTGATCTGAAGTTTGTCCTGGAACATCTGGGACGACAGGAAGTAGTTGGCGACTACCAGTGAGTTCACTGCGCCTTCGACATGCCCTTGGGCCAGCATTTCCGAGGCCTTGAACGTGTCGCTGGCGTTGACCAGATGCACCTCTGGGAAGTCGCGGCGCAGGACGGTTTCCAGCGGGTTACCCGGCGTAATTGCCAGGCGCTTGCCGGCCATCTGCTCCAGGTTCAAGGGCGCATCGGGCTCTTTCCGGGTCAGCAGCACATAGGAATTTTCCAGGTAAGGTCGGCTGAAATTCAGCTGCGCTTCCCGTTCAACGCTGGGCACGATTGCGCCGATGATGTCGACTTTGCCGGCGTCCACCTGTTCGATCATCGCATTCACGTCACGCCCGCGCTCAATGTCGAAACGCAGCCCGGTGCGCAGGCGAACCAACTCCAGCAGATCGGCGGTAATGCCACGAAAATTGCCGTCGGTATCGAAGAACGTCAGGGGGGCGAAGGTTTCGTTCACCGCCACCTTCACCACCGGGTGGTCCTTCAGCCAACGCTCCTCACGTTGAGTCAGTTGTAGCTTCTCGTCGGTCAGCAGGATGTCGCTGCCGGCGCTCCAGCGCTTGGCGATCGCGTCCCGTTCAGCGGTAGGCACGGCCGTCATTACCGCATCGACGATACTCAAGAGGGTGCGCTGCTGCTGGGGCATGGCAAAGCTGAACCCATAGGCCTCGTGCTTGCCGAAATTGGCCATGCGGATGTTCTTCAGGTAGCCCTTGTTGATCATGTAATGGGTGGAAATGGTATCGCCGAGAAACACGTCCGCCTGGTCGAATGCCACCGCATTCAAGGCATTTTGATAAGAGGGATAGACGCGGATGCGCGCCTCGGGGTAAAGCTTTTCCACCTCGCCCAGTGGCAGGTAGTGGTAGACCAGAGCCAGGCGCATCCCGGCCAGGCCATCCTTCAGGCTGCGGGTCTCACCTTCGCGGGTGACCAGTACCGGCTGGTCCACTGCATAGGGTTCGGACAGCGTGAGATTCGGGTTTGCCGCCTCAAAGCCGTTGGACGAGCCCAGCAGGTCGATATCCCCCGCTTCAAGGGCGCGGATCGCGGCCTCTCGGGAGGGGTAGCGCAACACTTTCACCGGCAGTGCCAGTGCCTTGGACAGCAGGCCGGCGTAATCAGCGGTGAGTCCCTCGTAGTCGCGGCCGCTGGACGTGAGGTCAAAGGGCGGATAATCAGGGGACGCAGTGCCCAGCACCAACTCCCGCTTGTTTTGCAGCCATTGGCGTTGGGCCTTGTTGAGGTGGGTTTCCAGTTGAACCGAGCCTGCACGGCTCAACAAGGTGAAATGTTCCGGGCTCGCTGGGTGGTTCGCGAGCACGACCGTGCTGAAGCACAAGCCGGCACTCAATGTAATCAGATAGTCCTTTATACGCCTGGGCATCCGCTTTCTCACACTAGCGCGTTTCGTTTTGCCATCTCGATAAGTTCTACCAAGGATTTGGCTTGAAGTTTTTGCATCAGCCGCTTTTTATAAGTGCTTACTGTTTTATTACTCAGAAACATACCTTTGGCGATTTCCTTGTTGGTGCGGCCTTGTGCAAAAAGTTGCAATACCATTAGTTCGCGGTCGTTGACGGTCTTGAATAATTCGAGTTCCTGGGATTCCACACCGTCTACACCATTGCTGTTCAGTGCCTGGCTCGGGAAATAGTTGTAGCCGGACAACACCGCGCGAATGGCGCTCAGCAACTCACTCAAATCGCCTTCCTTGCACACGTAGCCATCGGCGCCCGAGCGCATGCAGCGTGTGGCGAAGAGGGTGGGGGACTGGGCTGTCAGGATCAGGGTCTTCATTGACGTGTTCATCGCGTTGAAGCGGCAGAGCACTTCCAGCCCATCCAGCTTGGGAATGCTGATGTCCAGGATAATCAGGTCAGGCAGGCATTCGCGGACCATTTGTATGGCGTCGCAGCCGTTATCCGTTTCGCCCACCACTTTGTACCCTTCGTGCTCCAGTAACATTCGGATGGCAAGTCGTATAACAGGGTGGTCATCGATAATAAAAACTGAGTTCATGATCACATTCCATGCAAGTGCAAATAAAGCGGGCACATTAGCTTAGAAGAGGAGGGAGGAGCATGAGTCGAGGGGGAAGTAGATATAAAACAGGAAAAGTCCTACATGAGAAAAGGTAAATGCCTACCGGCTGCTAAGGCGTTGTGAAGCGATATGTCAGTGCTGTGGCAGTGAGTGAACTAAATGCTGCTGTCATGGATTTAACGGGTGCGGCGCCGACGTTTTTCGTCAGTCCATGATGTTTAATTCCTACATTTGTAACTTAAGTAAAGGGCACAGCAAGTGCGCAAGTTCATTCTTGTTCAGTGGCTTTGATAAGTAACCGAGTAGTGGCAGGCCACGATCTGCCGCTTGGGATATCAGGCTGGCGAGTTCCGCCACGGGCAATCCGCTCAGCAGGATGGCGGTCGTGGTAAAGCGTCGGCGGCTGGCGATATCAATCAGTTCGAGTCCGGGCAGGTCAGGCAAGCATTGGTCACAGAGGATGATGTCGAAAGGCTCCTCGGCCCGTGACATCAAACAGATTGCCTGCTCGGCGTTTTCGGCTGGCGTCAGCCGGGCGAAGCCGAAGCTTCTGAGCAGGCACTGGGTGGCGAGAAGTTGAAAAGGATGATCCTCCACCAGCAGGATACGAAGTGGGTAGTTGGGCATTGGGGGCCACGCGGTGAGTCAAGCGTCGATGGGGGCGCGTAGGAACAGATCGCCAGGGTCGCCGGGAGCGTGCGTGATTATTCATCGGGTGGTTGTGCGAATTCGATCAGGCCGCTCTGTTCCCTTTGTAGGCAGATTCCTTTCAGGAAACAGGCGACGTGATCGTGCTCGTTATTGAGGGCTGGAGCGTCCGGTCATTTCCCGCGCCATCTCGGTGGCATAGCTGTCGGTCATGCCCGCGATAAAGTCGATCATGCGTAGGAACGACGCGTGTAACGGCCACTCGGGGTTCGGCGCGTTGTTGCCAAGCAAGTCGAGAATGCGCCGGTTCTTGAACGACGGCGTGCGCCCGCCATGTTGCTCAAGCGCGGCACCGCAGAAGGCGTTCAGGAGAATCTCGAGGGTGGTGTAGGCGCCGATCTCATGCAGGGTCTTGCGCTTGTCCTGAAAGATTTTCTTGCGCGCCATGTCTTTGGCATCCAGGACGCAGCGTTTGGCCGGGCCGTGCATATGCTCCACCAGATCCCCGGGCAGGGTGCCGGCCAACAAAGCGTCTTGCTGTTCCACGAAGGCCCGTGCCGCCGCGTTGGTCAAATGCTCGATGGCCTTGCCACGCAGGATCGCCAACTTGCGTCGACGGGAGTCCTGGGCGCCGAGCTGGCGATAGGTCTGTGGCAGGTCATCGCCCACCAGGTCCAGCAGCAGCGACTCGACTTCGGTGTACTCCAGCAACTCCATTTCCAGACCGTCTTCCAAGTCGATCAAGGCGTAGCAAATGTCGTCTGCCGCCTCCATCAGATACACCAGCGGATGCCGGGCCCAGCGCTGATCCTCGAGTTGCGGCAGGCCGAGCTTGTGGGCGATCTGCTCGAGGATCGGCAGCTCGCTCTGGTAGCAGCCGAACTTGTGTTTCTTGTACCCCAGCGAGTCCGCGTGCCGGGCGGTCCAGGGGTATTTCAGGTACGTGCCCAGGGTTGCGTAGGTCAGGCGCGTACCGCCGTCGAACTGGTGGTATTCCAGTTGGGTGAGCACACGAAAGCCCTGTGCGTTGCCTTCGAAGTTGAGGAAGTCATTGCGTTCGGCGCTGCTCATGTCGTCCAGCCAGCCGCGCCCTGCAGCCTGCTGGAACCAGTGGCGGATGGCGTCTTCGCCGGAATGCCCGAATGGCGGGTTGCCGATGTCGTGGGCCAGGCAGGCCGATTGCACCACCATGCCCAGGTCGCTCGGGTCGCACCAGTCGGGCAGGGCGCTGCGCAAGGTCTCGCCGACGCGCATGCCGAGGGAGCGGCCCACACAGCTCACTTCCAGGGAGTGGGTCAGGCGTGTATGGATGTGGTCGTTGCTGGAGACCGGGTGTACCTGGGTCTTGCGGCCCAGGCGGCGAAACGCGCCGGAGAAGATAATACGGTCGTGGTCTTTGTGAAACGGGCTACGCCCCAGTTCTTCCGGGCTGTGCAGCGGTTTGCCAAGACGTTCGCGAGTCAGCAGGGTGGGCCAATCCAAGGCGGGTACTCTCCGTACGGTGAATGACCCTCCCAGCTTCCCGGTTCAGCGCGGCCTGGGCAAGCGAAAATCTACAGCCCGGCTGCGTCGATATCGATTAACAGCAAACGCTGACCGTTATCGAAGAATTGTCCGGTCGTGAGGCAATACTGATTGGTGGTCGCGTCGCGGTAGGTCGAAGACAGGGTCAGGCGCCGCTCCTCCCACCCCTCGGCCAGCAGGTGATAGAAGTACGGGCGCCACGACCAGTTATGGCCCAGGTAGCGACTGTCGGCCTGCCAGGCGTCCTGGCGCCATTCGAAGTTGGGGGTCAGCTGCGTGCCATGCCGGTCGCACTGGTAGAAGCGCAGCAGCCAGGGAAAGGCCGGCAGTTGCGGCAACTCGCTCAGCGGCGCCTGGGCCTGCGCCCAGGTTTGCAGGATGTTCATCAGCTCGGCCAATTGCTGGCGCAATTGCATGATGCGCCCACGCTCTGCGAGCTTTTGTTGGACATACGCGGTGCGCAACTGGGCGAAACGCGAGACGAAGGCGTCGGCGGCGAACCAGTCCAGCTGCGCCTGGGCAAACAGATAGCCCTGCACATAGCGCGAACCACACTCCAGGGCGAAGCTTAACTGCGCCTCGGTTTCCACGCCTTCGGCGATGATCCAGCACCCGGTCTTCTCCGCCATTTGCGCCAATGCCCTGACCACTTCGCTGCTCGGCCCGCCGCGGGCGGCGGCCTGGAACAGGCGCATGTCCAGCTTGAGAATATCCGGCTGCAATGCCAGCACCCGGTCGAGCTGCGAATAGCCAGCGCCAAAGTCATCGATGGCGATTCGCGCGCCGGCCTCGCGATAACGCACCACCACGTCGGCCAGGCGCTGGATGTCGCCGCCCAGTTCGGTGATCTCGAACACGATGCGTCGTGGGTCGACGCCATGGCTGTGGATCTGCTTCAGGCTCGGCAAGGCTTGGCCCGGGCGCAGCCGATTGATCCAGCGCGGCGAGATGTTCAAGCTCAGGAACCAATCTTCGGGGGCTTCGTGCAAGCGGCTCAGTGCATTGTCACGGATCTGCCGGTCGAGACGGCGCAAGGTCACGCCCGGCGTGCGTGGGTCGGCGAACAGCGGGCCCACGGACTGCAAGAGGCCGTCAGCCTGGCGCAGACGGCCCAGGGCCTCAACGCCGGCGATGCGGCCGGTGGCGGTGTCGATAAATGGCTGGAAGCAGGCGAGCGGTTGCCCGTCGATCACGGGGCCTCCTTAAGCGAGGTGGCGAAAAAAAGGCCCGGCCCTCGAAAACGAGGGTCGGGCCGATTCTGTTAGCAAGAATGCAGCCAGCCAGGCTCAACCTTTGCGCGATGAACCCTGCATGGCCAGTTTGATCAGCGGGATCAAGCCGGCGCCCAGGCGCACCATGCGCGTCAGGCTGCCGATACCGCCGCCCTTGGCGCCCTTACCGGTAAAGAAGCCCATCAGCGTCACAGCGGCCACGCCCCACAGCGGCGCGTGCTTGATGCCCAGGCCGTCCTGAAAGTTCTGGCCCAGGTTGCGCACCTTGTTCAAGGGCGACATCAATTGCTGGGATTCGTGTCGAATCTCCTGGCGGTGCATTTCCATGCGCAGGCGAATCAACGCCTTGCGCATTTCCCGCCGTGAGGTGTTTGTCGGTAGTTGAGTCATGGCAGCAGGCGCTCCCGGTCATTGGCCAGCTCTTCGAGGGTGGCGTGGAACGGCGTGGACTCATCGAACACCGCCGCTTTCAAGCGTACCCCGCAGAACGCTGCGGCCAGCGTGTAGAACACGCAGAGGCAGATGATCCCGGTCAGGCGGTAGCCGGTGTCCCACACCAGGATCATCACCAAGGTCGACAGCCCCACCAGCAACAGCAGCGCAAACACCAGCGCCAGGCCGGCAAACAGCAGCAGGCTGACGGTGCGGGCCTTCTGTTCCTGCAATTCAATGCCAAACAATTCGACGTGGCTGTGCAGCAAGCCCAACACGGCCGCGCCCAAACGTCTTGAGGTAGTGCCCGTGGACGAGCCAGTTTCGCCGATAGACATGATTAGCGCCTTGTGGCCAACAGGCCGATCAGAAAGCCCACGCCGGCGGCAATGCCCACCGACTGCCAAGGGTTGGCCTGCACGTAATCTTCAGTGGCGGTGACCGCCGCCTGGCCACGTTCGCGCAGGGACTCTTCGGTCTGTTTCAGGGTTTCGCGGGCCTGCAGCAGCGTGTCATGAATCTTCGCACGCAGCTCATCGGCCTGGTCACCGGCAAGCACCTTGGTGTCATCCAGCAACCGTTCGGTGTCAGTCACCAAGGTTTGAAAATCCGCCATCAATATTTCTTGAGCAGTCTTTGCAGTTCTTCTGGCCATGGTTATCTCCGTGATTGGCTGATCGGTACGTCGGTTCGATACGTAGTGGTTTCGAGTCACCGGCATCGGTGAAGGTTCAGTGCAATTGTCTGGTACAGCTTTTGCTTTGCCTTGGTGCGCAGGCCCCGGGGCTTGCGCTGAATCCGGGCGGCTTTAGGCAATGCCTTGAAAAACCTTACCCTAAATAACTGAAACCCGCGGAAAAACCCTTTCGGCAACGGCCTGTTGTGTTGATCGCTGCGCTAAAGCGGTTCACATCCTCTGTAGAGGGGTGGGGCCGGCGGTGCCAATTTAGTGCGCGCAACCCTGGCTTGAACCGCTTTGGTGCTTTTTGCCTTTATTACAGGCCTGCCAACCTCCATGGAAAATCTGCAAAGTGCAGTGGACACCCTCGTCCATAGTTCCAATACCCTGTTTATCCTGATCGGTGCGGTCATGGTGCTGGCCATGCACGCCGGCTTCGCGTTCCTGGAAGTGGGCACCGTGCGCCAGAAAAACCAGGTCAACGCCTTGTCGAAGATCCTCAGCGACTTCGCCATTTCCACGCTGGCCTATTTCTTTATAGGCTATTGGATCTCCTACGGTGTGAGCTTCATGCAACCGGCCGCTGTGATCAGTGCCGATCATGGTTATGGGTTGGTGAAGTTCTTTTTCCTGCTGACCTTCGCGGCGGCGATCCCGGCGATTATTTCCGGCGGTATCGCCGAGCGTGCGCGGTTTGCGCCGCAGCTCTGTGCAACGGCGTTGATCGTGGCGTTTATCTACCCGTTTTTCGAAGGCATGGTGTGGAACGGCAATTTCGGCCTGCAGGCGTGGCTGCTCGCGACCTTTGGCGCCAGCTTCCACGACTTTGCCGGTTCCGTGGTGGTGCACGCCATGGGCGGCTGGCTGGCGCTGGCGGCGGTGTTGTTGCTTGGCCCGCGCAATGGGCGCTACCGCGACGGGCGCCTGGTAGCGTTTGCGCCGTCGAGCATTCCGTTCCTGGCGTTGGGCTCGTGGATTTTGATCGTCGGTTGGTTTGGCTTCAACGTGATGAGCGCGCAAACCCTAAACGGCGTCAGTGGCCTGGTGGCAGTCAATTCGCTGATGGCCATGGTCGGCGGCACGGTTGCGGCCCTGGTCATCGGTCGCAATGACCCAGGCTTCCTGCATAACGGTCCATTGGCCGGGCTGGTGGCGATCTGCGCGGGCTCCGACCTGATGCACCCGGTGGGCGCGCTGGTCACGGGGGCAGTCGCCGGTGGTGTGTTCGTGTGGTTCTTCATCGCGGCCCAGGATCGCTGGAAGATCGACGACGTACTGGGTGTGTGGCCGTTGCACGGCCTGTGCGGGGTGTGGGGCGGCATCGCTTGTGGCATTTTCGGCCAGACCGCCCTCGGTGGGCTGGGGGGTGTCAGCCTGATCAGCCAGTTGATCGGCACCGCCCTCGGTGTGCTGGTGGCGCTGGCCGGCGGCCTGTTGGTGTACGGCGTGATCAAGCGCGTGACCGGGCTGCGCCTGAGCCAGGAAGAGGAGTACTACGGCGCGGACCTGTCGATCCACAAGATCGGCGCGGTCAGTCAGGATTGATCGGCGCCTCTTCTGCGTTGTTCGGGTGCGAGTAAAAACCGTGCAGCAGGTGATAGCGGTTCTGCCGCACTTCATCGACACGCGCCTGTACCTGTTGGTCCGGCAGGCCTAGCAGGATCAAGGCATGGGAGGCGAGCATCAGGCTCGACTCCAACAGCTCGGGCACCACTTCATTGGCGCCCGCGGCTTTCAGTTCGGCCAGTTGGCTGTCATCGCGGGTGCGCACCAGAATCGGCACTTCGGGGTTGATCCGGCGCGCTTCTTTCAACACCACCAAGGCAACGTCGCTGTTGTCCACCGCAATCACCACCAACCGTGCACGCTCCAGGCCGACTGCACTGAGCAGGGCACCACGCCGGCAATCGCCGTAATGCACGCTGCTGTCTTCGGTCGTGGCTTCCTGGACCCGTTCCGGGTCGTCATCCAGGGCGATAAACGCCTGTTGCTCATTGCGCAGGAAACGTCCGATGGATTGGCCTACGCGTCCATACCCGCAAATCACTGCGTGCCCGCGCAACTCGGCGTTCAGCGCGGTGATTTCTTCCAACTGCACTTGCTGGTTGGGCTTGCGGTGCAGGCGCAGGGCAATGCGTGGTGCGGCGCGCAACAGCAGCGGCGTCAGCAACATCGAACAGAACGTGGCAGCGAGCAGCAGGCCGTTGAATTCATCCGGGATCAGACGGCTTTGCTGCATCTGCGCCATCAACGCAAAACAGAACTCGCCACCCTGGGCCAGGGCCAGGCCACTGCGCCAGGCGGTTTCACTGTCGCTGCCACGCAGCTTGACCAGCGCGGCGACCACACAGCCTTTGGCCACCATCAATGCCAGGGTCATGCCGAGGATCAGCAGGCTATGGCTGACGAACAGTTGCAGGTCGATGAGCATGCCGATGCTGACGAAAAACAGCCCCAGCAAGATGTCGCGAAACGGGCGGATATCCGCCTCGATCTGATGGCGGTAGTGGCTTTCCCCTAACAACATGCCGGCGAGGAACGCACCCAGCGCAGGGGAGAGCCCAAGCAGGTGGGTGAGCCAGGCGGTCAGCAACACAATCACCAGCGCCAGCAGCACAAACAGCTCTGCCGAATGGGAGGCGGCGACCTCGCGGAACAAACGCGGCAACAGCCAACGGCTGGCGAGCAGCAGGCCGACAAACAAGAACACGGTTTTGCCGAGTGTCAGCGGCAGCGCCAGGTACCAGGCTTGCTCACCGGTGCCGGCAAACACCGGCACCAGGGTCAGCAGCAACACCGCCACTACGTCCTGAAACAGCAACACGCCAATCGCGTTCTGGCCGTGGCTGCTGAAGATTTCACCAAGGCTGGTCAGCTCCTTGCTGACAATCGCCGTGGATGACAACGCCAGCCCGGCCCCCAGCAACAGGGCGATGCCCGGCGCCACACCAAAGGCCATCAATAATCCGCCCAGCAGTACTGCGCACCCCAGCACCTGCAAACTGCCCAGGCCAAACACCACACGGCGCAAGGCGAGCATCCTGGTCAGGGAAAATTCCAGGCCCAGGGAGAACAGCAGAAACACCACACCGAGTTCGGCGAGGTCGGGCAGGTCCTCGCTGTCATTCACCCAGTCCAGCGCGGTGGGCCCCACGGCCAGGCCGACGCACAGGTAGCCCAGCACGGGCGGCAATCGCAACCGGCGAAACAGCGCAATCACCACCAGGGATGAGGCCAAAATGATCAGCAGGTTGGCAAACACACGCATCTCCGTTGCTAGGGGGCAGGCAAAAAGCCGCGAGAATCGCCGAATCAGTTATACGCCATGGTGACCTGGGTCAGGGTTTTAGTGAGGGTGGGCGAGAGGCCGTAACCGAGCTTAGAATGGTGGCCTGTTTTCTGACCAGGTCCATTGCCATGCTTCCTGAATGCCAGTTATTCGGCACCCTGGGTTGCCATCTTTGTGAAATCGCCGAAGCCGAAATCATGCCGCTCGTCGAACACGGGTTGCTGGTGGAACTGGTGGATATCACCGACCCCGAAGACCTGACCGAAGCCTACGGCCTGCGGATCCCGGTGCTTCGCCGGGTAGACACCGGGGCGGAACTGGATTGGCCATTCGACACACAACAGGTTGTCGCCTTCCTTCGCTGAGTTTTATGCGATGGCAGGTTTCCGATTATTACGTTACTGTATGTTTGTACAGCGATTGAATAGAGGGAACGCCCGTGGTGAATGTTGAACAACTGAAAAGCAGCGTCAATCGCATGTCCGCCGATGTCGTGCGCGACGCGGTGAACGAGCTGCGCCTTGACGGCCTGGTCACGGAAGGCAAGACGCCGTTTAATAAAGTGCATTTCAATACTTGCTTCGCCGAGATCGAGGCGCTGTTCCAGCGCGCCGGTTATCACAAGCAGCTGGATGTGGTGGGTTACCAGGGCTTGTTGTACGCGTTGTACGACCCGGGCCGCTGGGAAGCGGTGGACGTGCTGCGCTGGCTCAAGGAGTTCACCGACGCCGCCAGTGCCTCGAAGGTTCTGCGGGCCGCGTTGGCCAAGGCCTGAGATTCGCCCTAGGCTCAATCCCGCGCAATGCGGGATAATGCCTGCCGGTTTTCCCAAGGCTTGAGCATCTGCATGTCCACTTCTGTTTTTATCGCCTCCGAGCATCAAGCCAGTACGTTGTACTTGCCACCGGGCCCTTGGGCGACGGTGCTGGATTGCCTGTGCGAACACTTCCCGGCGATCAGCCGTGAACATTGGCTGGACCGCATCGCCCGCAGCCGCGTATTGGATATCAACGGCAGCCCGATCAGCCAGGACCTGGCCTACAAGGAAGGGCTGTGCATCTATTACTTCCGCGAAGTGCCCAACGAGAAAATCATCCCCGTACAGGAAACCATCCTGTACGCCGACGAGCACCTGGTGGTGGCAGACAAACCCCATTTCCTGCCCGTGACCCCGGCCGGTGAATATGTCGAGCAAACCCTGCTGCGGCGCCTGATTCGCCGCCTCGACAATCCATCGCTGGTGCCCTTGCATCGCATCGATCGGCATACGGCGGGGTTGGTGCTGTTCTCGGCCAACCCGGCCAGCCGCTCCGCGTATCAACAACTGTTTCCCACGCGCAAGATCGATAAATTCTACGAGGCCATCGCACCGGCCTTGCCTGAACTGGCGTTCCCCAGGGTGCATAAAAGCCGCCTGGTCGATGGCGAGCCGTTCTTTCGTATGCAGGAGGGGTCTGGCGCCGCCAACACTGAAACGGCTGTGGAAGTGCGCGAAAAGAATGGCGATCTATGGCGCTACGGCCTGTTTCCCGTGACCGGCAAGAAGCACCAGTTGCGTGTGCACATGGCCGCACTTGGCGCGAGTATCTGTAACGACCCGTTCTACCCGGATGTGATCAAGGACGCGGTGGACGACTACGCCAACCCACTCAAGCTGCTGGCCCAGGGCGTGCGTTTTATCGACCCGGTCACCGGCGTAGAGCGCAGCTTCCGCAGCGAGATCACCCTGGACTGGTAACCCCTCGGAAACGACAAGGCCCGCGCGAGGCGGGCCTTGTGGCAAACGCTAAGACTTACAGGTCTTTAACGGTGCGAACCTGATCTTTGTTGATGCGGGTGCGCTTGCCGTCAAGTTGTTCGAATTCGTAGAAACCCGAATCTTCATTGTATTTCGGGGTGTCGACGGCCTGGATTTCGCGACCGTCATTCAGGGTGATCACTGTCGGCGAGGCGCAACCGGCGAGGGTGGCGAGGCCCAGTGCAAGCATGAGAGCGGCGATGGTCCGTTGAGTCATGAGTTTGTCTCCGAGAGAATACTTTTTAATTGCTGACCTTGTGACGCGTGCGGCGCCGACAAAGTTCCTGATGCGAGGTTCATTCTGACATGCCCGACAGCGTCTGTAACAGCTCGGGCGTATTAAGGTTGGCCAGTCGCGGGTCATCCGCCGGGCACTCCAGTCCCACGCCACCCAGTTGCAGGAAGATCTTGCGTGGGCTGCGTTCACCCGCACGCCATGCCTGTTCTACCTCAGTTTGCAGGTGGGTAGGGATGATGCAGATCAAGGGTTCCCAGAATTCACCATGGCGCACCATCACTGGCAGTAGCGGGTTGCGCTGCGCTGTCTGCCGCAGGTCGGCGAGCAATCGGGCGTCGATATGCGGTACATCGCACGGCAATATCAGCAGGTGCGCGTGGCGCGCGGCGGCGAGTCCCGCACGGATACCGGCGAGCGGGCCGGGAAAGTCCGGGCTGTCGTCATTCACCAGTTGGTCGGCATAGACGGCGTACTGTTGCGGGTTGCGGTTGCACGAGATGATCAGGTCATCCGTGAGCGGTCGCACCAGGCTCTGTAGATGCGCGATCAAGGGCTGGCCACGCCAATCCAACAGGCCTTTGTCCTGGCCGCCCATGCGCTGCCCGCGCCCACCGGATAGCAGCAGGATCGAACACGGCAGGGGGGATGAGTCGATAGGCATGGCGGTTCCGCAACGGCAGCAAAAGGGGGGCCTGTGATATAACATCGGGCTGTTCCTTCGACAACCGGACCGTGCCATGAACGCCAAGGCAGATGCGCCCTTCGTACCCCTGAATATCGCTGTATTGACCGTCAGTGACACCCGCACCCTGGACACCGACACCTCGGGCCAGGTCTTCGTCGACCGTCTCACCGCCGCTGGCCATACCCTGGCCGAGCGCGTGCTGCTCAAGGACGACCTTTACAAAATCCGCGCCCAAGTCGCCCACTGGATCGCCGAAGACGTGGTGCAAGTGGTGTTGATCACCGGCGGCACCGGCTTCACCGGCCGTGACAGCACGCCTGAGGCCGTCAGTTGCCTGCTCGATAAACAGGTCGACGGTTTTGGCGAGCTGTTCCGCCAGATATCCGTGGCTGATATCGGCACCTCTACCGTGCAGTCTCGCGCATTGGCAGGCTTGGCCAATGGCACCCTGGTGTGCTGCCTGCCGGGTTCCACCAATGCGGTGCGTACCGGCTGGGATGGCATCCTCGCCGAGCAGTTGGACAACCGTCATCGCCCGTGCAACTTCGTACCGCACCTGAAGCAGGCCGAGCCTTGTGAATCCCGTGGGTAAGCCTGGCAAGACCGGCGCCCTGATGCCGGTGGAAGAGGCCTTGCAAAAACTGCTGGCGATGGCCGAAGCCGCGCCGATCCGCGAGCAGGAAACGCTGCCCCTGGCTGACTGCGATGGCCGTGTATTGGCCCAGGACCTGATCTCTACGCTCGACCTGCCGCCTTGGCCGAACAGCGCCATGGACGGTTACGCCGTGCGCTTGGCGGACTGGACCGGTGAACCGTTGGCAGTGAGCCAGCGCATCTTCGCAGGTCAGTCGCCACAGCCCCTGGCCACCGGCACCTGCGCGCGGATCTTCACCGGCGCGCCGGTTCCCGAAGGTGCTGACTGTGTGGAAATGCAAGAAAACGCTGTGGTTCACGCCGACGAGCGCGTGAGCTTCACCGAAGCCCTGCACATCGATCAGAACATCCGCCCCCAAGGCCAGGAAACCACCGTAGGCGAGCTTGTGTTAACGGCCGGCACGCGCCTGGGCCCGATTGAGCTGGGCCTGGCCGCTTCCCTTGGCCGTGATTGCCTGGCAGTAGTACGCCGACCGCGTGTGGCGGTGTTGTCCACCGGCGATGAATTGATCGAGCCGGGCTTGCCGCTCGGGCCGGGGCAGATCTACAACAGCAACCGTGGCGTGCTCTGCTCATGGCTGGCGCGCATGGGTTGCGAAGTGATCGACGCCGGCATCCTGCCCGATGACTTGGACCGGACCCGCACTCGCCTGGCCGATCTGGGCAATGTCGACCTGATCCTGTCGACCGGCGGTGTGTCGGTAGGCGAGGCGGACTTCCTCGGCATTGCCCTGCGTGAAGAGGGTGAGCTGGCGCTGTGGAAACTGGCGATCAAGCCAGGCAAGCCGCTGACCTTCGGCCACTTCCGAGGCGTGCCGGTGATCGGCCTGCCGGGCAATCCGGCCTCGACGCTGGTGACGTTTGCGCTGCTAGCGCGCCCTTATTTGTTGCGCCGTCAAGGCGTGCAAGATGTCGAGCCGCTGCGCTTTGAAGTGCCGGTGGGGTTCGTGTGGCCCAAACCGGGCAATCGTCGCGAATACCTGCGCGGGCGTATCGAGCAGGGCCAGGCGATCATCTATCGCAACCAGAGTTCCGGCGTGCTGCGCAGTGCGGCGTGGGCGCAAGGGTTTGTGGAGGTGTTGGAAGGCACGACATTGACGATTGGCGACCGGGTCAACTTCATTCCTTTGAGTGAAGTAATGGGCTGACGCGCAGTTCATCGGTGGCTGACTGACGCTCAAGAAAAGTCCTATGAGTAAACCTGAGCGGGCAGGCTAATTTGCCGAGTTCTGGTTAACTGGAGGACTGACGATGACTATCCAACGTGCTACATCCATTAATAGCGTGGAGGCGCCCGTTTACGCCGAGCCCGGCATGCTCACTGCAGCCTCAATCAATTCAACCAATGCGCGTAGGGTCTTGAGCGAATTGATTGGCCGGCCGCCTTCCGAGGACAATTATCGAGAGCGACTTGCCTGCATGATCGCCGATCCGAATATTACTTCCTGGCAGGCGTTGACGCGCAACCCAGGGCAGTTGCAACGGCTGCAGGATAACGAGCGGTTGGGCTGGTCCAACCCGGCTGCGGCTGACAGCAGTATGCCAACACTGGCGCAGGCTCTGGGCAAAAGAAACGTCTGGCTGCCTGAGGTGGAAAGCCTCAATGCCAACATCCTGAAAAATCTGACGGCGCAGTTGGCAGAGAAGTACCTGACGCAGTTCCAGTCAATCCTCCACGACCAGGCACCTGCCGTGTCGCAAGATGTCTCGATAGTTCGCGGTGCGCCGTCAGCGGGTAAAACCACCTTTCTGACTGGCCAGTTCGCGCTCAACACCGATGTTGTGAAGAATATGATCCAGAACCGTATGCCCGGTACCAGCATGCTGCAAGTGCATGATCAGGGCGCGGCACTGGTTCAGCAGTTCATGGGGCCTATGGAAAAGCGCTTGGGGCAGCCATTGACGCGGGACGCGTTGTACCTGTGGCCAAATGACTTCAATCAGAAGATCGCCGATGTCGCACGTTTGAGCCAAGCGCCCAAGCTGCATTTCCATGATATCCAGGTGGACCTGGCGACCTTGTGCTGCCGGATTCTCAAACGTGGGACGGATGAGGCGGTGATGGACTTCAATGTCCTGAGCCAGTTTTTCAGTGCGGGTCTGGAGCATCGTGGCCAGAGTATCGAGTCGGTCAAGAGCAATCAGGGCAGGCTCAAAGAGTATTCACTGTCGGCCTGGGACGGTCAGCAAAACGTGCTCGTCGCCCAGCGCGCACCAGGTACGAAGGCGTTTGTGATCAAGGATCAGGTCCTGTTCGATCATGTTACTGCCCGAGATAGCCGTTCCATCAAGGCGGAGATAGACAATGTTCGCAACACCGTCATTAACGCGCAGTTCATCGAGGCCTTCACTGCTCCACTTCCGCCGGCTCAGGCCAGCGCGTTCGGTGCAGCATTGCGGCGGTACGAGGGGCAGACGTTCGAGCAGGCGTTGAAGCAGCATGCGCAGCGCAAGCCCGTTGCCACGTCGGTCGCGGCCCGCGTGTTGGCCGGTGTGATGCCCGGCTGATTCAGTAGTCATCCCCACGTTCGGTCACGTCGCGCTCCACCGGCCCCGCATGCGGGTCATACCCCACCGGAAACTTGCCTTTCAACGTCCAGGCAAACGCAATGATCTCGGCAATCGTGCGGTACAACTCCTCCGGAATGCTGTCGCCCAACTCCATGCGCGCCAGCAGCTTCACCAGCTCTGCGTTTTCATAGATGGGCACTTCATTTTCCCGCGCCAACTTCAGGATCGCTTCGGCCAGGGCATCATCGCCCTTGGCCGTCAGGTTGGGTGCCTGCTGGCCGTCGTACTTGAGGGCAATCGCCTGGCGCGGTGGGCTTGGGTTTTTCATGCGGTCTCATCCACCCAGCGTTGCTCCAATCCGGTTTTGGGCCCGCGCGGCGGGGTGCCGAGGTGGCAGTCGAGGTCGCCGACGTTGAGGCCCGAGGTCACCAGGCGTTCGCGCAGGTTGCCCAAGTGGCTTTCGATCAGGCTGGCGGTGAATGGCCGGGTCGCCCACAGTTGGCTGGACAGTTTGCCCTGGCTCAGTTGCGCCTGGACCTGCAACGGCCCCAGTGGCTCCATATCAAACGCCAACTCGACGCGCCAGAGCATCTGTTTGGCGTCCTTCTTGTCTTTGCGTTCGGGCTGGTCTTTGTCCGGCGCCGGTTCTTCGCGCTGGAACTTGACCTGCAAGGGCACGATGTCCTGCAGGGTGCGCATAGGGATTTCCAACTGCCACGTGGTTTGCAGGCGACCGTCGGCGGTGGTGCCGGTCTGCTCCAGGCTCGACAGTTGATGGCTTTGCAAGCGCGAGATAGCCCCGGCGGCCAGGCGCAGCAGGTTTTCCAGGTCGCCTTCGCCTTCCAGTTTGGCCATCAGGCGTTCGGGCAGCGGAAAGCCAGCGGGCAGCTGTCGGGCGCTGACTTGGCCGAGGGTGTTCAGCGGGCTGCGTACGAAGTTGGGCAGCACCTGGGCCAGGGTATTGGCGGCGAGGATGGCGTTCAGGTTGGTGCTGGCGGGCAGGGCGGGCAACAAGTCCGCGACCAGGCGCAGCAAGGCACCTTTCATGTCCAGTGGGGGAACTTGCGGGTTTTGCCCGGCAAGCAGCTTGGCTTCAAGAAACGCCCCGCTGTTCTGGATGACTTGCGCGAGCACCTTGGGGTTGCTGACCTGGGCCAAATCCGGCAAGGCGGCCAGCAAACGGTCGGCGGCGGCGCGCAGGTTGGCGGAGGTGCTGTCGCCGCGCGGCAGGTTTTGCAGCGCAGTGAACACCGCATCCAGCGAGCCTTGGCGACTTTGTTGGGTCGACAGTTGCTGCGTGACGGCCAACTGATCCTTGAGCCCGCTCAAGGGTACAAAATTCAAGGTTTGCGCGTTCTGCACCACGGCACTGAGCAGGCTGCCGACGCGCAACGGCTGCGGGCTTTCCACGGTCAGGGTGGCGCCCGTCAGTGCGCTGTTGAGCACGGTCACCAGTGAGCGGTAAATCGCCGGTTGCGCCGTGCCTTGGGGCAGCATTTGGGTGGTCAGCACCTTGGCCTGCAACAGCGTGCCCACCGGCATCTGATTGGTATCGATGCGGGTGAGGGCGGCTACATTCGCGCTCAAGGCCTGCTGCAGGCTGAGCGTCAGGTTGCCGGCGGGCGTCTGGCTGACCGCGACATTGCTGCCCAGCGGCAAGGGTTGGGCGCTGCTGGCTTGCACCAGGGTCTGGCGGCCACCTTCCAAGGTCAATTTGAGTAGCAACTGAAAGGCTTCACCGCCTTGTTTCAGGGCGATCACTTCGGCGTTCGCGGTTTTCCCGGGGTCGATCAAGCCGATCTGCGGCTCCAGCAGTTTCAGCAATTCACCGGCCGCAGGCGCAAGGCTGGGCCCGGCCGCAGTAGCAGGTGGAAGCGTAGGAAGGTTGATCTCACCGGTCATCGCGCGCGTCGTCTCTGGGGAAATTGCCCTCTTTAGAGTAGGGCATCACATGTATAATGCCGCCCGTCTGCAAAGAGAGCGCTAAAAACCTCACAACTATTTGATCCAGCTCTCTAAAATCGGTCGCCAAAGCCGTTATTGTGCATTTCTCTTTAACGGCCGCTGCACCGCCGACTTGAACCGTAAAGGCCCGCGATCTTTTGACCAGCCCTCTTCTTGAAGCCGTAGCGCTCTCCTGTGAACGCGACCTGCGCCTGCTGTTCGAGCATCTCGAACTGCGGCTGGCGGGCGGTGACATGGTGCAGATCAGTGGCCCCAACGGCAGCGGCAAGACCAGTTTGCTGCGCCTGCTGGCCGGGCTGATGCAGCCGACGGCCGGCGAGGTACGCCTCAACGGCAAGCCCCTCAACGAACAACGCACCGAACTGGCACGCAACCTGATCTGGATCGGCCACGCCGCCGGCATCAAGGACGTGCTCACCGCCGAAGAAAACCTCAGTTGGCTCAGCGCCCTGCATCATCCTGCTGCGCGCGATGCCATTTGGCAGGCTCTGGCCGCTGTTGGTCTCAAGGGTTTCGAAGACGTGCCCTGCCACACCCTGTCCGCCGGCCAACAGCGCCGCGTGGCCCTGGCGCGTTTGTATCTGCCCGGCCCGCCGTTGTGGATTCTCGATGAACCGTTCACCGCCCTCGATAAACAAGGCGTCGCCCAGTTGGAAGAACACCTGGCCCAACACTGCGAGCGGGGCGGCCTGGTTGTGCTCACCACTCATCACACGCTAAATCGCATGCCCGCCGGTTACCGTGACCTAGACCTGGGGCGGTGGTCGGCATGAGCGTATTCGCCCTGCTGGTTGCCCGCGAAGCGCGGCTGCTGTGTCGTCGCCCGGCCGAGTTGGCCAACCCGCTGGTATTCTTCGCCATTGTTATCGCGTTGTTCCCGTTGGCGGTCGGCCCCGAGACTAAACTGTTGCAAACCTTGTCCCCGGGACTGGTGTGGGTCGCCGCACTTTTATCCGTCCTGCTCTCGCTGGACGGGCTGTTTCGCAGTGATTTCGAAGACGGTTCCCTGGAACAGTGGGTCCTTTCGTCGCACCCTTTGCCACTTCTGGTACTGGCCAAGGTACTGGCACACTGGGCTTTTTCCGGCCTGGCGCTCGTCTTGCTCTCGCCGCTGCTGGCGATGATGCTGGGCCTGCCCACCGAATGCCTGCCGATCCTGCTCCTGAGCCTGCTGCTCGGTACACCGGTGCTCAGTTTGCTGGGCGCGGTGGGCGCGGCATTGACCGTGGGTTTGAAGCGCGGCGGCCTGTTGCTGGCCCTGTTGATTCTGCCTTTGTATATCCCGGTGCTGATCCTGGGCAGCGGTGCGTTGCAAGCCGCGCTCATGGGCATGCCGGCGACCGGTTACCTCCTGTGGCTTGGTAGCCTGACCGCCCTGGCGGTAACCCTGACACCCTTTGCTATAGCGGCCGGCCTGAAGATCAGCGTTGGCGAATAATGAGGTCTGACTGAGCGCTATACGTTCAGTCAGTAAAGACCCTACGCTTCTTGCCACGACAAGAAGCAACCGTGATGGAAACAGCAATGAACTGGACCTGGTTTCATAAGCTCGGCTCGCCCAAATGGTTCTATGGCATCAGCGGCAAACTGCTGCCGTGTTTGAGCATCGCTGCCGTGTTGCTGATCGGCATCGGCCTGGTCTGGGGCCTGGCCTTCGCGCCGCCGGACTATCAGCAAGGCAACAGCTTTCGCATCATTTATATCCACGTTCCCGCCGCGATGCTGGCCCAGTCCTGCTACGTGATGCTGGCCGTGTGCGGCGTGGTCGGGCTGGTGTGGAAGATGAAGCTCGCAGACGTTGCCCTGCAATGCGCCGCGCCCATCGGTGCGTGGATGACCGCCGTGGCGCTGGTCACCGGCGCGATCTGGGGCAAGCCGACCTGGGGGTCATGGTGGGTGTGGGATGCGCGACTAACGTCCATGTTGATCCTGCTGTTCCTGTACTTCGGTCTGATTGCCCTGGGCAATGCGATCAGCAATCGTGACAGCGCCGCCAAGGCCTGCGCGGTGCTGGCGATTGTCGGTGTGATCAACATCCCGATCATCAAATACTCGGTGGAGTGGTGGAACACCCTGCACCAGGGCGCCACCTTCACCCTCACCGAAAAACCGGCGATGCCTGTGGAAATGTGGGCGCCGCTGCTGCTGATGGTGCTGGGGTTCTACTGTTTCTTCGGCGCCGTGCTGCTGATGCGCATGCGCCTTGAAGTGCTCAAGCGTGAAGCCCGCACCAGCTGGGTCAAGGCCGAAGTGCACAGCAGCCTGGGAGCGCGTGGATGAGTTTTGCTTCTTTCAGCGAGTTTATCGCCATGGGCCACCACGGCCTGTATGTCTGGACGGCCTATGGCATCTGCCTGGCAGTGCTGGCCCTCAACGTCGCCGCGCCGATCCTGGCCCGCAAGCGTTACCTGCAACAAGAGGCGCGTCGTCTGCGCCGGGAGACCGAAAAGTGAATCCGCTGCGTAGAAAGCGTCTGTTGATCATCCTTGCCATCCTCGCTGGCGTCGGCATTGCCGTGGCCCTGGCCTTGAGCGCTCTGCAGCAGAACATCAACCTGTTCTACACCCCGACCCAGATCGCCAACGGCGAAGCGCCTGTCGATACGCGCATCCGTGCTGGCGGCATGGTTGAGAAGGGCTCCTTGAAGCGTTCCGGCGATTCCCTGGACGTGACCTTTGTGGTCACCGACTTCAGCAAATCTGTGACCATCACCTACCGCGGCATCCTCCCGGACCTGTTCCGCGAAGGCCAAGGCATCGTCGCCCTGGGCAAGCTCAACGCCGACGGCGTAGTGGTGGCCGATGAAGTGCTGGCCAAGCACGACGAAAAATACATGCCGCCAGAAGTCACCAAAGCGTTGAAAGACAGCGGCCAGTCCGCGCCAATGCCTGCCAAGGAGGGCTGAGCCATGACGTCCGCACTGTTTATTCCGGAACTGGGCCAGTTGGCGATGATCCTCGCCCTGTGCTTTGCCATCGTCCAGGCCGTGGTGCCATTGCTTGGCGCCTGGCGCGGTGACCGCTTGTGGATGAGCCTGGCGCAGCCGGCCGCCTGGGGCCAGTTCGCGTTCCTGCTGTTCGCGTTTGGCTGCCTGACCTACGCCTTCATGACCGACGACTTTTCCGTCGCCTATGTCGCCAATAACTCCAACAGCGCGCTGCCGTGGTACTACAAATTCAGCGCCGTGTGGGGCGCCCACGAAGGTTCGTTGCTGCTGTGGGCGTTGATCCTCGGCGGCTGGACCTTCGCCGTGTCGGTGTTCTCGCGCCAACTGCCGCAAGTGATGCTGGCGCGGGTGCTGGCGGTGATGGGCATGATCAGCATCGGTTTCCTGCTGTTCCTGATCATGACCTCCAACCCCTTCACGCGCATCTTGCCGCAGATCCCGGTAAACGGGCACGACCTCAACCCGCTGCTGCAAGACATCGGCCTGATCGTGCACCCGCCGATGCTTTACATGGGGTACGTGGGGTTCTCCGTGGCCTTCGCCTTCGCCATCGCCGCCTTGCTCGGCGGGCGTCTCGATGCAGCCTGGGCGCGCTGGTCGCGGCCGTGGACCATCGTCGCCTGGGCGTTTCTCGGCATCGGTATCACCCTCGGCTCGTGGTGGGCTTACTACGAACTTGGCTGGGGTGGCTGGTGGTTCTGGGACCCGGTGGAAAACGCCTCCTTCATGCCATGGCTGGTCGGCACGGCATTGATTCACTCGCTGGCTGTCACCGAAAAGCGCGGTGTGTTCAAGAGCTGGACCGTGTTGCTGGCCATCGCGGCGTTTTCCCTCAGCCTGCTCGGCACATTCCTGGTGCGTTCGGGCGTGCTGACCTCGGTGCACGCGTTTGCGTCCGACCCGGAGCGCGGCGTGTTCATCCTGATCTTCCTGCTGTTTGTGGTGGGCGGCTCACTCACGCTGTTCGCCCTGCGCGCCCCGGTGGTCAAGAGCCAGGTCGGCTTCAACCTGTGGTCGCGGGAAACCCTGCTGCTGGGTAATAACCTGGTGCTGGTGGTGGCCGCGTCGATGATCCTGCTTGGCACTCTGTATCCGCTGGTGCTGGATGCCCTCAGTGGCGCCAAACTGTCGGTCGGCCCGCCTTACTTCAACGCGTTGTTTATCCCGTTGATGGGCCTGTTGATGGTGGTGATGGCGGTCGGCATGCTGGTGCGCTGGAAAGACACCCCGGTGAAATGGCTGGCCGGCATGCTGATGCCAGTGTTGCTCGGCAGCGTGGCCTTGGCGGTGATCGCCGGCTTCGCTTATGGCGACTTCAACTGGGCAGTGCTCGCGACCTTCCTGCTCGCTGCCTGGGTATTGCTGGCCGGCGTGCGTGACATCTTCGACAAAACCCGCCACAAGGGACTGCTCAAAGGCTTGCCGACGCTGACCCGCAGCTACTGGGGCATGCAGATCGCCCACATCGGTATCGCCGTGTGCGCCCTGGGCGTGGTGCTTTCCAGCCAGAACAGCGCCGAGCGCGACCTGCGCCTGGCGCCCGGTGAGTCGATGGACCTGGCCGGTTACCACTTCATCTTCGAAGGCGCCAAGCACTTTGAAGGCCCGAACTTCACGTCAGACAAAGGCACCGTGCGTGTCGTCCGCAACGGCAAGGAAATCGCCGTGCTGCACCCGGAAAAACGCCTGTACACCGTGCAGAGTTCGATGATGACCGAAGCCGGGATCGACGCCGGTTTCACCCGCGACCTCTATGTGGCATTGGGTGAACCGCTGGGCGAGGGTGCCTGGGCGGTGCGCGTGCATGTGAAACCGTTCGTGCGCTGGATCTGGTTCGGCGGTTTGCTCACCGGTTTCGGTGGTTTGCTCGCCGCGCTGGACCGGCGTTATCGGGTCAAGGTCAAGAGCCGGGTGCGTGAAGCCCTCGGCCAGGGAGCGGCGGTATGAAACGTTGGTTGATGGTTGTGCCGCTGGCGTTGTTTTTGGTGGTGGCGGTGTTCCTTTATCGCGGCTTGTACCTGGACCCGGCCGAGTTGCCCTCGGCAATGATCGGCAAACCGTTCCCCGCGTTCAGCCTGCCGACGGTGCAGGGCGACAAGACCCTGACCCAGGCCGACCTGCTGGGCAAACCGGCACTGGTCAACGTGTGGGGCACCTGGTGCATCTCGTGCCGCGTCGAACACCCGGTGCTGAACAAACTGGCCGAGAAGGGCGTGGTGATCTACGGCATCAACTACAAGGACGACAACGCAGCGGCCTTGAAGTGGCTGGCCGAGTTCCACAACCCGTACCAGTTGGATATCCGTGATGAAGACGGCAACCTCGGCCTGAACCTTGGCGTGTACGGTGCCCCGGAAACCTTCTTCATCGATGCCAAGGGCGTGATCCGCGACAAATACGTGGGTGTGATCGATGAGGTGGTCTGGCGCGAACAATTGGCCGCCAAGTACCAGGCGCTGGTCGATGAGGCCAAGCCATGAAGCGCTTGTTAGCCGCCGCTGTTCTGGCGCTCGGATTGGCTGGCGTGGCCCACGCCGCCATCGACACCTACGAATTTGCCAACGACGCCGAGCGTGAGCGTTTCCGCGACCTCACCAAGGAACTGCGCTGCCCCAAATGCCAGAACCAGGACATCGCCGATTCCAACGCGCCCATCGCCACCGACCTGCGCAGAGAGATCTTCCGCATGCTGGGGGAGGGCAAGGACGACCAGCAGATCATCGACTTCATGGTCGACCGCTACGGTGATTTCGTGCGCTACAAACCGGCCCTCACCGGCAAGACCGCGCTGCTCTGGTTCGGCCCTGCCGGGCTGTTGCTGGCCGGCGTGGTGGTGATGGCCGTGATCGTGCGCCGCCGCCGCGCCGCGCCTACCGATGGTTCCGACGCGCTGTCCCCCGAAGAGCGTAAACGCCTCGACCAATTGCTGGACACCAAGACTGATGATTGATTTCTGGCTCGCAGCCGGCTTGCTGCTACTGATTGCCCTGAGTTTCCTGTTGATCCCTGTGTTGCGTGGCCGCCGTGCCCAGCGTGAAGAGGACCGGACCGCGCTGAACGTGGCGCTGTACCAGGAGCGCGTCGCCGAGCTGCAAGTGCAGCAGGACGAAGGCGTGCTGAATGCCGCGCAACTCGACACCGGTCGCGCCGAAGCTGCCCGCGAATTGCTGGCTGACACCGAAGGCGTGGAAAAGCCTCGCGAATCGCGTTTGGGCAAGCCGCTGCCATTGTTGGCGGCCTTTTTGGTGCCTGTCCTGGGCGTTGCGCTGTACCTGCATTACGGCGCGAGCGACAAGGTCGAGCTGACCCGCGAATTCTCCCAGCCGCCAGTGTCCATGGAAGACATGACCCAGCGCCTGGAGCGCGCCGCGGCCGCGCAGCCGGATTCGGCGGAAGGCCTGTATTTCCTCGGTCGCGCCTACATGGCTCAGGACCGTTCCGCCGATGCCGCGAAAGTCTTCGAGCGCACCGTGGCCATCGCCGGTCGCCAGCCGGAGCTGCTCGGCCAGTGGGCCCAGGCGCAGTACTTTGCCGACAATAAACAGTGGTCGCCCAAGGTTCAGGCCCTGACTGACGAAGCCTTGAAGCTCGATCCGAAGGAAGTCACCAGCCTTGGCCTGCTGGGTATCGCGGCGTTTGAAGGTCAGCGTTATCAGGAAGCGATCGATTACTGGAACCGTCTGCTGGCGCAATTGCCGCCGGGAGACAATTCCCGCGCGGCGCTGCAAGGCGGCATCGACCGTGCGGCCGAGAAGCTGAAAGAGAGCGGCGGCACCGTCGCCCCTCAAAAATCCGTGATGAACGTCCGGGTGGACGTGTCCGCCGACGTGAAGGCCAAGGCGCTGCCAACCGACAGCGTATTCATCTTCGCCCGCGCCGTGAAAGGCCCGCCTGCACCGTTGGCAGCCAAGCGCGTCACCGTCGCCGAACTGCCGATCACCGTCGAATTGGGCGATAGCGACGCGATGATGCCGCAGTTGAAACTGTCGAACTTCCCCGAAGTCCAACTGGTTGCGCGCATATCCCGGGCCGGTCAACCGACCACGGGCGAGTGGATCGGCCGCAGCCAACCCCTGGCCAGCTCCACCACTGCGCTGCAGCAGCTGACCATCGACAGTCCGGATAAGTAAACTTGAGGAAACGCCTATGACCGCACTCGCACGCATCACCCTGCTCAGCCTGGTATTGGGCCTGAGCGCTTGTGCGGTCCACCGGCCACCTCCTGCGCCTACCGGCCCGACCATCCCACCGTCGGGCCCGTCGACCCAGCCAGGCACCAAGCCTTCCGGTCCGGTGACCCCGCCGCCGAAACCAGTGCCAACCAAATCGCCAACCTTCGCACCACCTCCAGGCGCCGCCAGCCACTGGGACGGCAAGATGCAGGTGTATGTGCTGGAAGAGCAGCCCGACACCTTCTACCGCCAGCGCACGTATTACCGCTGGAGCAACGGCTGGAGCCGCTCCATCAGCCCGAACGGGCCGTGGGAAGAGACCGACGTGCAGGGTGTACCGCCGGGGTTGAGCAAGCAGTACGCGCAATGACAAAAGGCGACCTTCGGGTCGCCTTTTTCATGGCTTGAAACGCCTGCCTTCATCCAATGAAGCTGCCACAGGAGATCTCCTCGGCCATCAGCCCAGGGTACGCTACTGTAAACAACGAAATACCCGGTGGCGAACCGGCCTTCCTGGGGTAATGTGTGCGCCGTCGGCCTGGTGACCGGCGACAAGTAACGAGGGTGTTCTGATGGCAGGCAGGTTGATCTATCTCATCGGGCCTTCCGGCTCGGGCAAGGACAGCCTGCTGGATGCCGCACGTCCGCGTTTGGCCGAGCGCGGTTGCCACATCGTGCGCCGCGTCATCACCCGCTCGGCAGAAGCGGTGGGCGAGGCCGCGCGAGGTGTGAGCCCGGAGCGGTTTGCCGCGATGCAGGCCGAGAGCGCGTTTGCCCTCAGTTGGCAGGCGAATGGCTTGTCCTATGGCATTCCCAAGGCGATCGACGACTGGCTGGCGGCGGGGCACGACGTGCTGGTCAACGGCTCGCGCGCGCACTTGGCGCAGACTCGAGAGCGTTATCCGACGTCGCTGGTGTTGCTGCTGACGGTGGATCAGGCGGTGTTGCGCCAGCGCTTGATCGCACGGGGGCGTGAGGCGCTGGCGGATATTGAAGCGCGCCTGGCACGCAATGCACAGTTCACCGCCGAGCTGATCGACGGCAACGGTGCGGGGTTGTTCCTACTGGATAATTCCGGCCCGCTGGAGCATACGGTCGAGCGCCTGCTGTGCTGCCTCGACCACGGGCACTCGGCATGCGCTTGACTATCTGGGCCCCTAAACCCTGTGGGAGCAGGCAAGCCAGCTCCCACAGTTGATCTTCATTACCCTGCTGTTTCTATTCCAAACCGACCCGCCAATTCCTTGCGCCCCTTGGGCGTCACTCCCAATGCGCGGCTGTCCAGGTCCTGGGTCACCCATCCACGGCTGATCATGCTTTGCAGCAACGCCGCGCCCAATGCGCCGGCCAGGTGTGGGCGGCGCATGCTCCAGTCCAGGCAACCACAGGCAAAGCGACGGCGTTGCGCCCGCAGTGCGGTGACATCCAGACCCAGGTCAAGCATGGCTTTCTCACCCGGCGCGGTGAGCTGGTAATTACCGTCGCCGGCCAACCATCCGGTTGCTATGAAATGGTCGTGCAACTGCACGGCGAGTGTGCCGGCCATATGGTCGTAACAGGTACGCGCGAACTGCAGGCGACTGGGCG
This sequence comes from Pseudomonas sp. 58 R 12, assembly GCF_900005865.1. Classification (NCBI taxonomy): domain Bacteria; kingdom Pseudomonadati; phylum Pseudomonadota; class Gammaproteobacteria; order Pseudomonadales; family Pseudomonadaceae; genus Pseudomonas; species Pseudomonas sp. 58 R 12. The sequence continues at coordinate 147,648 of NZ_CVTP01000015.1, read as the reverse complement.
TGTTCGGCACAAACGCCTTGGCGCTGTGGCGGCTGATCACCATCAGGCTCTCGATGGCTTGGGCGATATGGGCCCCCGCCAAGCGGTAGTAACGATGACGGCCTTGGGTGTGCAGTTCGATCAAACCGTTCTCCTTGAGCCTGGCTAGGTGAGCGCTGGCGGTGGATGCGCTGACCTCGGCAATCACCGCCATTTCGGTGCTGGTACGCGCATGGCCGTCCATCAGCGCACAGAGCATTCGAGTGCGTGCGGGTTCTGCAATTGCGCCGGCGATGTGTGAGAGTGCGGCGTCATCGTCGTGGGCGTTCATACTTCGTTCCTGAGCGAATCATCACCGTGCGAGAGCGCCGATAGTAACGGTTCTTTTTGAACAGGACGTACTCAATGACGCCGCTTGAAGCCGCCACCCATGCAGACCCCTATGCCTACTACGCCCGTTTGCGGCGTAATGAAGAGCTGCTGTTCGATGCCGAACTTGGGCTGTGGGTCGCCAGCCGCGCAGAGACGGTCGGGGCTGTTTTGGCGCACCCTGACTGCCGTGTTCGCCCACCCCATGAACCGGTGCCTCCCGCCATTGCGCAACGTGCAGCAGGCCAGGTGTTCGCGCGGTTGATGCGCATGAATGAAGGCGCTGCCCATCGCTGCCCGAGGGCGATCATCGAACCGGCGCTGGCCGCTCTCGACACGCAGCAAATGGCTGTCGTAGTGAAGCAACTCAGCTCCCGTATGAATACCCCGGATGAATGGATGTTCACCCTGCCGGTATTGGTGGTTGCACAGCTATTGGGCGTGCCCAGCGAGCAGTTAAAAACCGTTGCTGATTCAACCCGGGACTTCGTGGCCTGCCTCTCGCCCTTGAGCAACGCAGCTCAACTGCAGAATGCCGATGCAGGCGTGTCGCAATTGAGGCAGGTGTTCAGTGGCGTGCTTGAGGAAACAGGGTTGCTGGCACTGATCCGCAGGGGGGATTGGCAGGACGCTGAAGTGCTGAATGCCAACCTGATTGGACTGTTGTCGCAGACCTGCGAAGCGACGGCTGGCCTGATCGGCAATACGCTGGTGTTGCTCTCGCGGCGTCCGGATCTGGTCGAACAGATCCAGCGCGCGCCGACCCTGGTCACCGCGTTGGTGGAGGAGGTGGCCCGCTATGATTCGCCGGTGCAAAACACACGGCGATTCGTTGCCGGGCGCTGCACGATTGGCCGCCGTGTTGTAGAGGCGGGGGATACTATTCTGGTGTTGCTGGCGGCGGCCAATCGCGACCCTGATGCGAACCCGGACCCTGACACGTTCCAGCTTGAACGTGCGCAACGGCGAGTCTTCAGTTTTGGTTCTGGGCGACACCATTGCCCAGGGCAGACGCTCGCGTTGACCATCGCCTCGAACGCGATTCTGGCAATGTTGCAGCGTCAGCCGAGCTTATTTGCCAGCGCTATCGCGTTCAGCTATTGGCCCTCGCTGAATGGCCGCATCCCCCGCTTCGACAGTACGGTCCTACAACGATAATCCCTGCACATACTCGACAAACGCCCGCGCCTTGGCACTCGCCATCCTGCCGGTGGGGAACACCGCCCATAAGTCCCTGGCCGGCAACGTCCAGTCGGTCAGTACTGGTTTCACTTCGCCACTGGCCAGTTCCGGCGCAAACATCCAGGTGGACGATAATGTCAGCCCCAAATGGCTCAACACGGCTGCGCGTACACCTTCAGCCGCAGTGACGCGCACGCGGCCGTGGGCGACGATCGGGTGCTCTGTGTCGCCCTGAGTGAAGGCCCAGTGCGAGCCTTCGCCGCGGGTATAGATGACTGCCTCGTGATGCAGCAAGTCCGCCGGTGTGAGGGGCTCGCCGAAGCGTTCGAAGTAGGCCGGAGTGCCCAGGATGATGCACGGCGATTCACCGATCTTGCGCGCGGTCAGGCTTGAATCATTCAGGTTGCCCATGCGCAGGGCCACGTCGATGCCTTCCTCGACCAGGTTGAGGCTGCGGTCGTCGAGCACCACGTCCACATTCAATTCGGGGAACTGCGAGAGGAAGGGGCTCAGGTGAGGAATGATATGCATCCGGGCGAAGGTCACCGGCGCGCTGATGCGCAGGTTGCCGGTGAGTCCCGCGCCTGCGCCACGGGCGGCGTCGTCGGCCGCGTTGGCTTCATCGATGGCGCGCTTGGCTTTCTCGAAAAAGGCCAGGCCTGCCTCGGTCGTCGTCAGGCCCCGTGTGGAGCGCAGTACCAGGCGCACCGCCAGGCGCGTCTCCAGTTGCGCAATGCTTTTGGAGACGGCGGGCTGGCCAATGCCCAGGCGTTTGGCGGCAGCGGAGAAAGAGCCGGTCTCGACAACGTGGACGAAGGTCTCCATGGCGGTGAGGCGGTCCATCGGTGATTCCTGTTTGGGTTGGCGGCGCCCAAGCCTAAGGCGATGGCCTGCGTGTGTCATGTGTTTAAGCGTTGAGCAGATGGGCCTTCAACATCCGGTAAAACAGCCGTCAGTCAGGATTGGTCATTTTATGTTTGAGTAAAGATAACTCTAGGGTTATTTTTATTCAGGCCAGGCCAAGGATGCTGAGGTGCAAAGCAGGTTATTGATCAAGGAACTGCAAGAGGCAGGCTGGGTGTTGGATCGAGTTACGGGCAGTCATCATATATTCACCCACCGCTATAACCCGTACACGATCCCCGCTCCCCATCCTAAAAAGGATTTGCCGCTGGGCACTGTCAGAAGCATCAGGAAACGCGCCGGCCTGTTTGAGTTTTAAGGAGAATATTCATGCAATACCCAATCTGTATCGAATGGGGCGATGACTTCACCGCCACCGGTATCCAGATCCCCGATATCCCAGGCGCGGTCACGGCCGGGGACAGTTTTGAAGAGGCCTACAAGGCCGCAGTGGAAGTCGCGCACATCAGGCTGCAAGAGATTGCCGCAGAGGGTGGGCCGATTCCGATGCCAACGTCGGTCGCCAATCATCACGCGCACGAAGACTACGCCGGCATGGGTTGGGGGATGTTGGAATTGGACATCTCGCCCTACCTGGGCAAGACCGAGAAGGTCAATGTGACGTTGCCTGGTTATGTCATCCAGCGCATCGACCGTTATGTGCGTGAGCATAAGATCAAGAGCCGTTCTTCCTTCCTGGCGGATGCTGCGCTTGAGAAGCTGGTGCGGTCCTGAGGAAGGGTTAATGGATGTGTCCTCAGCGCTGGAAAAACGGCGTACTTGAGTAACCACTGCTTTTTTAGATTTTGTTTTTCTCTTGCCAAAACAACTCGATACCGCCCGGGCATTTGTGTTGTCGAGTGTTTAAATTGCAAAGGAATTCCTGGGTGTATCGCCTTGTGTTTCGGGGCTCACAGGTGTTGCGGTTAGAACCAAATCTGCGTTGGTATCAGATTTTTCAACGTGCGAATTTACCTCTGGAGTGATTGGCCGACGATCCGTTGGCCGGCCCTATTTATTAAAACCAAAGGTGCCGCACAATGAACAATTATGACCTGCGTAGCGTTATTCCGCTTCACAACCTACCGGTATCGGACCCCGGCCCGTTTGGTGTGGGGGCTGGTAACAAGCCGACTTACACCACGGACCAGGCAGCCCAACACATCACGCGGGACAACCTGCGATTTCATGACCGTAACGGCGACTCGAAGGTCGACGTGAATTACACGGTGGACAACAGTTTCACCAAACCACAGCAGCAACGCGTCCGCCAGGCGGTGCAGTCCTGGCAGGACGTAGCCAATATCAATTTTCGCGAGCAGTCAGGCAACTCGGACGGCACGCTCAATATCCGCAATAACCCTCGCGGTGATCGTGGGGTTGCCACATTTCCCGGTCGCTCCACTGCCAACACATCTGCCACGATCGGCACGCTAAGAGAGAGCGGGTCGCCGGCATTGGGCAGTCACTTTTCAGTCACTGCGATCCATGAAGTGGGCCACGCCATTGGCCTGCACCATCCGGGGAACTACAACGGCGGTGGCTCCAATTACCAGAACGGCGCGGTCTACGCCGAGGATACAAAGGCGCGCACGGTGATGAGTTATTGGTCGGAGAAGAATCAGAAGGGGCACGACTTCAAGGGGCAGAACCCCTCTGCGCCGATGATGGACGATATCGCGGCGGCGCAACGCTTGTACGGGGCCAACCACCAAACCCGTAACACCGACACCACCTATGGCTTCAATTCCAATACCGAGCGAGAGGCGATGAGCCTCAATAGCGCCAAGGACAAACCCGTGTTCTGTGTCTGGGACGGTGGTGGTGTCGACACGCTGGATTTCTCCGGCTTTTCCCAGGACCAGAACATCAACCTGAATGCCGAATCGTTTTCTGACGTAGGTGGGTTGAAGGGCAATGTGTCCATTGCCAAGGGTTGCACGATTGAAAACGCGATTGGCGGCTCTGGCCGGGACACGATATCGGGGAATGAAGCCGGTAATCTGCTCAAGGGGGGTGGGAGGGGCGACACCCTGAGAGGCGGTGGCGGCGCAGACACCTTTGTCTACGACAAGGCCAGCGACTCCACGCCATCCGACCCTGACATGATCGAGGACTTCACCAGCGGCACCGATAAGATCGACGTTTCGGGCGCCATGAAGGACGCGGGTGTGGGGGCCCTGGTGTTTACTGACCGGTTCACCGGGCGAGCGGGTGAGGCGATGCTCAAGCATGACCCCCGTACGGGCCTCTCAAGCCTGGCTATTGACCTGAAAGGCACGGGCAACGCAGACCTGGTAGTCAAGAGCAAAGGGGAGATCAAGCCAGCCGACGTGCAGGGGGGCGGTAAGACACCTAACGTCCAGCCTTTACCTACGCCGACGCCTGCCCCTGCACCCGCCCCGTTGCAGGATAAGACACTGGAAGGCGCCGCCGGCTTGATCCAAATGTTTGCCATCACCCTGTTAGCGTTTTTCGCGCAGCTGATAAGCCTGATAACCTCGCCGTCCGGCCAGGCATCCGCGGGAAAACACCAGCCTTAAACCCGTCACTCAAGCGGTGGCAGCCGTGGCCTGACGCGAAGCGCTGAGGAACCGCAACAGCGCCAGCAACGGAAACGCGCTGCCCACCAGCATCACACCCAGCCAACCGCCGTGTTCATACACGCTGCTGGCAATCGCCGAGCCGAAAGCGCCGCCGATGAAGATGCTGGTCATGTACAGCGCGTTCAGTCGGCTGCGGCTGTTGGCGTCGAGGGCGTAGATGGCGCGTTGGCCAAGCACCATGTTCATCTGCACGCAGAAGTCCAGGACCACGCCGGTCACGGCCAGGCCGATGACGCTGTACAACGGATGTACGAAGGCTGGCAGGAAGCTCAGCGCGGCAAACAGCATGGCCAGCAACGAAGCGCGGTGGGTATGGCCGGCGTCGGCCAGGCGACCTGCGATAGGCGCGGCGATGGCACCCAGGGCACCGACCAAGGCAAACAGCGCGATTTCACTTTGGCTCAGGCCGTGGTTACGCGCCAGCTCCAGTGGGGCGGCGGTCCAGAACAGGCTGAAGGTGGCGAACATGCAGCCCTGGTAGAACGCCCGTTGGCGCAGTACCGGTTGCTGACGCAGCAAGGTGCCCAATGAACCCAGCAATTGGCCATAGCTGGCGGAGTGATCCGGCTGACGTTTAGGAATGGTCAGCATCAGCACCACGCTGATAAATGCCATCAACGCCGCCGCCGCCATGAACATTGCGCGCCAGCCAAAGTGGTCCGCGACCACGCTGGACACCGGTCGGGCCAGCAGGATACCCAGCAACAGGCCACCCATGATGCTGCCGACTACACGGCCACGGGACTCGGCGGGCGCCAGGTGCGCGGCCAGCGGGATCAGGATCTGCACCGACACCGAACTGAAGCCGATCAGCAACGACACCAGCAAAAACAGGTTGGGTTGTTCGGTGTACGCTGCCCCCAGCAGGCTGGCGATAGCGAGCACGGTAGTGGCGATCATCAGCTTGCGGTTTTCCAGCAGGTCGCCCAGGGGCACCAGGAAAAACAAGCCAAGGGCGTAGCCGATTTGCGTCAGCGATACGATCAGGCTGGCCATGGCAGGCGTGAGGCCGATGTCCGGCGCGATCAGTTCGATGATCGGTTGCGCGTAGTAGATGTTGGCGACGATGGCGCCGCAGCAAAACGCAAACAGCATCACCATGCTCCGGGTCATGGTGCTTGTAGCGTGGGAAGTAGCGTTCATGGTGTTCTCATAAAAGCGAAGGAAGTGGGGCGAGCCTAAAGACAACACCGTAGCCTGGGTAGGCTGGTGGCAGTGATAACACCCATGCCCGGTAATGATGAGTGAATCGTTAACTTTCTGCGCGAAGGGGGATGATACATTCAGAAACAACCGCCGAAACAGGAAATCCATTGCAATGAAGATCACGTTGAACAAGATGCTCCTGGCTTCCACGCTTGCTGCCGCCATGGCCGTAGGGCTGGCCCAGGCTGCCGAGGCCCCGCGCGTGGGCGTGCGCGGCGCCATCACCGCCATGGACGGCGATACGATGCAGGTCAAGGTCAACAGCGGCGAAGACGTCACGGTGCATTTGACACAGGCCACTCAAGTACGCGCCGTCACCCTGGCCAAGATCGACGAGATCAAGCCCGGCAGTTACATCGGTTCGGCGGCCATGCCCAATGCTGATGGCACGTTGACTGCGCTTGAAGTGCATGTGTTCCCACCGGCCATGGCCGGCACGGGCGAAGGGCACCGCGCGTTTGATTTGAAAGAAGGCAGCAGCATGACCAACGGCACCGTTGGCGACTTGGTGGTCAGCAACGGCCGTACCCTGACCGTGAAGTACAAAGGCGGCGAGAAGAAGATCGTGGTGCCGGAGGGTGTGCCGATCGTCAACCTGGAACCAGGGGATCGCAGCTTGCTCAAGGCGGGGGTGAAGGTGGTGTTGTTTGCGGCGCAGGGGGCGGATGGGACGGTCACTGCCCAGGCCATCTCGGCCGGCAAAGATGGCGTAACACCCCCTATGTAGTTGGCTTTTTCATATAGGCTGGTTCCGACGCAGTTACAGGACTTGTCTGGCAAGGCCGCAGGGGCTGCCTGTCGTAGATTCGACGCATGCACGCTCGCAGGCTGAATCAAGACAGGAACCTCACTATGCGGATTATCCAGATGTTGATGCCTTGCCTGCTCGTACCGGTCATCACAGTCGCCGCTGAAAAACAGCTCGAAACGATCACTCACACGGTTTACGTCGAGCGGATGGCCGCGGCTACCGCATCCGCCTGGCCGAGGCTGGCAACAATGGAGCGCCTGAAAGGCCAGACCGGATTTTATGCTCAGGCGCAGATTCTGGTGTACGACGGCGTTTCGGCCTGGCTGATCGATGCAAACGGTTATCGGGCGATTGCGGCGGGACCTGTACACGCGCTTGGTTTTTCGTCGGATTACAAATCCTTCAAGGAACTGCTGTGGGAGGGGCGACCCACCGTCTATATGGGCCTGGGTCAAACCTTGCCAGAGGTTGAAGCGCGCAACATGCTCAACAATCCCAGCGCAGTGCCAGCATTGTTTGCACTGGCAACCCATGAAGCCTTTCATTTCTTTGGTCAGGCCGGTTGGCAATTGATTTCGGGCTCGCGCGCCGGGCGTTATCCTCTTCAGGCCCAGCCCAGGCAGTACCGGCAACACTTGATCAACGCCTTATATGCATCGCTGCAAGGTGATCCCCAGGCGTTGGGCAAGGCGCGCTATTGGCATGACCGTTGGCAGACCGAATTTGCCCTGGAGGCTCAGGACATTCGCTACTACGACATTCTCGAAGGCACCGCCGAATACATAGAAGGGCTTGCTCGGACTTTTGCGAGTGTTGCTGCGGATGAGCCTGAAGCCTGGGCGCAAGGCGTGATGGCACGCTTCCCGAGCGCTGCAGCCTTGTCTCTGGATGGCGAAAGCTACGCGTTGGGCGCATTGGCCATTTATATCCTGGACCGTCTGGACGCCAATGGGTGGCAGTCAATCATCGAGGGGCAAACTCCCGTCCAACGTTTGCTGGCGAACGTGAGGCAGAGCGTCGATGTGCCTGATGCAGCGCTGAATCGACGGATCGCCGAGGAGATTAGCGAGCGCAATCGGCACCTGGCGCGGGTCATTGATCCTGTCATTACACAGCTGAAGCACCCCGACACGGTACGCCTCATGGTCCCCATGAGCGCTGTGGCCGGGTCTATCAGCATGAGCGGCAGCTATCAGGTTGAAGAGGCGCCCGACGAGATGCTCGTGGATTTCTCGGCACAGTTCTCACCATCAAAAGGTCGTGTCACGTTTGATCGTGCCACGGTTGCACTGGCCGTCAGCGAGGCCTGCGGTGAGAAGAGTGGCTTTGTGGTGGTGCCCATCGCCGCGAGTGAGTTCCCGAACGGTCCGGCCGGGCGACTGCGGTTGAAGGGGGCTGGGTTTGAAGTCGATGCGCCGTTTCCCAGGAAGGGTACAGGCAGTGAGGGTGTGTGGTGTATCCCTGCATAAAGCAAAAGCCCCTGAACTCAGGGGCTTTTGAACCAGGGCTTATTGACCGGAATAGATCTGGTCAAACACCCCACCATCATTGAAGTGAGTCTTCTGCACCGTGCGCCAGTCACCAAAGGTCTTCTCCACCGACAGGAAGTCAACTTTCGGGAAGCGGTCGGTGTATTTGGCCAGCACTTTCGGATCACGTGGGCGCAGGTAGTTGTTCGCCGCGATCTCCTGGCCTTCCGGCGACCACAGGTACTTCAAGTAGTCTTCGGCAGCCACGCGGGTGCCTTTCTTCTCGACCACCTTGTCGACCACCGACACCGGCGGCTCCGCTTCGGCAGAGACGCTTGGGTAGATCACTTCGAACTGATCACGGCCGAATTCACGGGCGATCATTTCAGCTTCGTTCTCGAAGGTCACCAGCACGTCGCCGATCTGGTTGGTCATGAAGGTCGTGGTAGCCGCACGGCCGCCGGTGTCCAGCACAGGCGCCTGTTTGAACAGTTTGCCGACGAAGGCCTTGGCCTTCTCTTCATCACCGCCGTTTTTCAGCACATAACCCCAGGCCGAGAGATAGGTGTAGCGGCCGTTACCCGAGGTTTTCGGGTTGGGCACGATCACTTGCACGCCGTCCTTGAGCAGGTCCGGCCAGTCTTTCAGGGCTTTCGGGTTGCCTTTGCGCACGATGAATACGGTGGCGGAGGTGAACGGTGCACTGTTGTTCGGCAGGCGGGTGACCCAGTTGTCCGGCACCAATTTGCCGTTGTCGGCCAGGGCGTTGATGTCGGTGGCCATGTTCATGGTGATGACGTCAGCCGGCAGGCCGTCGATGACCGAGCGCGCTTGTTTGCTGGAACCGCCGAAAGACATCTGCAGGGTCAGCTTGTCGTCTGGGTGCTCGGCTTCCCAGTGTTTCTGGAAGGCGGCGTTGTAGTCCTTGTAGAAATCGCGCATCACGTCGTAGGAGACGTTGAGCAGTGTGACCGGGGCAGCCTGTGCGGCGCCCGCCAGGGCAAGGCCGGCGGCCAGAAGAGAGGCGCTAACGAGTTTTTTCACTGCTCATTCCTTGTTGTTCGAGAAGGTTACTGTACGCGTGAGGGCATTTTGCCAGCGACTATAGCTGGCGGCGCATAGACGTTTAAAGATTAAAACGCACTTTGCTTATTCCACTTTACGAAAAAGATTACTCCCACACCGCGAGCAGAACGCGGCGTTGGGCTCATGGCTGTCTTTCTTGCACACCGGGCAGTCGGTCTGCAGCTGTTCGCCGCGCATGGCACTCGCCAGTTCGGCGGTGAAAATACCGGTAGGCACGGCGATGATCGAATAACCGGTGATCATCACCAGCGACGAAATCACCTGGCCCAGCGGCGTCTTCGGCACGATATCGCCAAAGCCCACGGTGGTCAGCGTGACGATGGCCCAGTAAATACCTTTGGGGATGCTGGTAAAGCCGTGTTCCGGGCCTTCGATCACGTACATCAAGGTGCCGAATACCGTGACCAGCGTGCACACGCTCACCAGGAACACCACGATCTTCTGCTTGCTGCCGCGCAGCGCCGCCATCAAGTAATTGGCCTGCTTGAGGTACGGGCTGAGCTTGAGCACGCGGAAAATCCGCAGCATCCGGATGATGCGGATGATCAGCAGGTACTGCGCGTCGCTGTAATACAGCGCGAGGATGCCGGGCACGATGGCCAGCAGGTCCACCAGCCCATAAAAGCTGAAGGCATAGCGCAACGGTTTGGGCGAGCAGTACAGCCGCAGCCCGTACTCGATCAGGAAGATGAGGGTAAACCCCCACTCGATATAGGCCAGCACGTCAGCGTAGTTCTGGTGGATCTGGTCGATGCTGTCGAGCATCACGATCACCAGGCTGGCGAGGATGATCAGCAGCAGGATGCCGTCAAAACGCCGTCCGGCCTTGGTGTCACTTTGAAAAACCATGACGTAGAGCCGCTGGCGCCAGTCGTTGTTGCTGTCCATAAATCCCGCCTGAAACTGATATCGGGCAAGCCTAGGGGGATTCGAAGGGCCTGTCCATGCAGGGTTTGCGTAGCACGCGACCGCCTGCGCGCACCAGCCAGCAAGCAAGGATGAATGGCGCGGTCAACGCGGGCAGGTGCAGGGCGGCAAAGCCCGGCGTGAGGAGGATCGCCAGCACGATGCCGAGCAGCGGCAGCCAGGGTTGCCGGCGCACTTGGCTCAATGCCAGCGCTGCCAATGCAGGGTTGTAGCTGTGCAGGCCGAGGAGGGCGCTGGCGTGTTCGTCCAGCCACAGCGCAATCAGCACGCCGACACTGGCGCCAATCAAGGCCCACACGGCGGCGCGGCGGTTGGCCAGCCACAAGCCCAGCGCAATCAGGGCCCCGGCGATGGGCTGGTCCAGCAGCATGATTTGGGCGAGTCCGATAAAAGGTGCCGTGAGGATGTTCAAGGTGTCGGGTTCGCTCAGGGTAAGTGTACTCTCCGGGACCATGCCCAGTAGCAACCAACCCAGTACGACAAAAGGCGCGGTATACGCTGGCAAGTCATCGGGCTGACTGGCGCGCTTCAACCATTGCCGGGTCAGGATCGCACTCAAGCCACCGCACGCCAGGATCAGCGGTGGCAACAAGGCCGACCAGGCGAAGCAATGGCTGATCAATACGCCCAGCAACACGCCGTTGTAGCTATAAAGGCCGGCCTGGCGCTCAGCCTTGGGATAGCCGCGGCGCTGAGCCGTGAGCAACCCCGCCACACCACCCAGCAACGCCCCGCCGAACAAGGCGGGGGCGCCGATCAGGATGGCCAGCAGGCACAGCAGGCCACACAGCGGCTGGCGCTGCAGGAAGATCTGGCTGAAACCGTTGAGCAGGGCTTCGGCCCAGTCGGGGCAGGATGGGTTGTGCATTTGGGGTCATTCAGTCAGACCGAGTTGCCCCCTTCGCGAGCAAGCCCGCTCCCACATTCGATCGCGTTCAGTCAGGTAAAACGCGGTCGAAAGTGGGAGCGGGCTTGCTCGCGAAGGGGCCCTTACAGACGCTAAATCAACGTCTCGATACGCAGTGAGTTGGTCGAGCCCGGCTGCCCGAACGGCACCCCCGCCGTAATCACCAACGTATCCCCGCGCTGCGCCATGCCTTGTGCCTGGGCAATCTCCAGCGCCGTGGAACACACCTCATCCACCTGGCGCAGCCGATCATTCACCACCGAATGCACGCCCCACGCCACGCTCAACCGCCGCGCCGTGGACAGGTTCGGCGTGAGGTTGAGGATCGGCGCCACCGGCCGTTCCCGCGCCGCGCGCAAGCTGGAGCTGCCGGACTCGCTGTAGTTCACCAGCACCGCCACCGGCAGGATGCTGCTGATGCGGCGGATCGCGCAGCTGATGGCGTCCGACACCGTGGCATCCGCCTTGGGCCGGCTGACATCCAGCTGGGTTTGGTAATCCGGGCCGTTTTCCACCTGGCGGATGATCTTGCTCATCATCTGCACGGCTTCCAGCGGGTACTCGCCGGACGCGGTTTCGGCCGACAGCATCACCGCGTCCGCCCCTTCGGCCACGGCGTTGGCGACGTCCGTTACCTCGGCACGGGTCGGCGCTGGGGAGAAGCGCATGGATTCAAGCATCTGTGTGGCCACCACCACCGGCTTACCCAACTGGCGGCAGGTGCTGATGATGTCTTTCTGGATCTGCGGCACGCTTTCTGCCGGCACCTCCACGCCGAGGTCCCCTCTGGCCACCATGATCGCGTCGCTGAGTTCGGCGATTTCCCGCAGGTGCTGCACGGCGGACGGCTTCTCGATCTTCGCCATCAGAAACGCCTTGTCGCCGATCAACTCGCGGGCTTCGCGGATATCTTCCGGGCGTTGCACGAATGACAGCGCCACCCAGTCCACACCCAGCTCCAGGCCGAAGCTCAAATCGCACCGATCCTTGGCGGTCAGTGGGCTGAGTTCCAGCAAGGCTTGTGGGACGTTGACGCCTTTACGATCAGACAATTCGCCGCCATTCAGCACCGTGGTGTCGATGGCGTCCGCGTGTTTGGTGATTACCCGCAGGCGCAGCTTGCCGTCGTCCAGCAGCAGGTCCATGCCCGGTTCCAGCGCCGCGATGATTTCCGGGTGGGGCAGGTTGACCCGGCACTGATCACCCGGCGTCGGGTCCAGGTCCAGGCGCAAGGCCTGGCCGCGCATTAGTTGCACCTTGCCCTCGGCAAAACGCCCGACCCGCAGCTTCGGCCCTTGCAGGTCCATGAGGATGCCCAGCGGGTAATTCAACTGGCGTTCGACTTGGCGAATCCACTGGAAGCGCTGGGCGTGGTCGGCGTGATCGCCGTGGCTGAAATTGAGCCGGAAAATATTCACCCCGGCTTCCACCAGCTCGCGGATGTCATCGATACCGTCGGTGGCCGGGCCCAGGGTGGCGAGGATTTTGACCTTCTTGTCAGGCGTCATGGTTGGCAGTCTCAAGAATCAGGATGGCGCGGAAATCGTTGACGTTGGTGCGCGTCGGCTCGGTGATGATCAAACCGTCGAGCGCGGCGAAATAGCCGTAGCCATTGTTGTTGTCCAGCTCGTCGCTGGCTGACAGGCCCAGGGCTTCGGCGCGGGCATAACTGCACGGAGTCATGATGGCGCCGGCGTTGTCCTCCGAACCGTCGATGCCGTCGGTGTCACCGGCCAGGGCGTACACGCCGGGCAAGCCTTTGAGGCTGTCGGTCAGGCTCAACAGGAATTCCGCATTGCGCCCGCCACGGCCATTGCCGCGCACGGTGACGGTGGTTTCGCCGCCGGACAGGATCACGCATGGCGCTGCCAGTGGCTGGCCGTGCTGCACGATCTGCCGGGCGATGCCGGCGTGCACCTTGGCCACGTCCCGCGCTTCGCCCTCGAGGTCGCCGAGGATCAACGGGCTGAAACCGGCCTGGCGGACTTTTACCGCGACCGCTTCAAGCGATTGCTGTGGGCGCGCGATCAGTTGGAAGTGGCTGCGGGCGAGCACCGGGTCACCGGGCTTGACGGTTTCCGAGGCTGGGTTCTGCAACCAACTGCGCACCGAGGCGGGGGCTTCGATGTTGTAGCGCTTGAGGATCGCCAGGGCCTGCTGTGAGGTGCTCGGGTCACCGACCGTGGGGCCGGAGGCGATCACCGTGGCCTGGTCACCCGGCACGTCGGAAATCGCGTAGGTGTAGACCGTCGCGGGCCATGCCGCTTTCGCCAGGCGGCCGCCCTTGATGGCCGAAAGGTGCTTGCGCACGCAGTTCATCTCGCCAATGGTCGCGCCGGATTTGAGCAGGGCTTTGTTGATGGCCTGCTTGTCGGCCAGGGTGATGCCTTCGGCGGGCAGGGCCAGCAACGCCGAGCCGCCGCCGGACAACAAGAAAATCACGCGGTCGTCTTCGGTCAGGTTGCTGATCAACGCCAGCACGCGCTTGGCCACGGCCAGGCCGGCCGCATCGGGCACGGGATGAGCGGCTTCGACCACTTCGATTTTTTGGCACGGTGCGCCGTGACCGTAACGGGTGACGACGAGGCCGGTGACTTCGCCCTGCCAGCAATTCTCGACCACAAGGGCCATGGCGGCGGCAGCCTTGCCGGCGCCGATCACGATCACACGGCCGCTGCGGTCGTCGGGCAGGCAGGGTTCAAGCACGTGCCGGGGGTGGGCGGCGTCGATAGCTGTGGCGAACAGCTGGCGAAGCAGGTGTTGCGGATCGACCGACATAAGCGGGCTCCCGGGGGGGTTCTTGTTATTAGGTGTGCAGCAAACTTGAGTATTGGAATGCGATCAAATGTGGGAGCGGGCTTGCTCGCGAATGCGGTTTGACATTCAACATCCATGCTGACTGATACACCGCTTTCGCGAGCAAGCCCGCTCCCACATTCGACCGCATTTCAAAGTGGGAGCTGTGTGTCTTACTTATCGCGAATCGAAAAATTCGCCATATGCTCCAAGCCTTTAATCAGCGCCGAATGGTCCCAATTCCCGCCGCCAATCGCCGTGCACGTGCTGAACACCTGCTGCGTACCCGCCGTGTTCGGCAGGTTGATCCCCAACTCCTTGGCACCCGCCAGCGCCAGGTTGAGGTCCTTCTGGTGCAGATTGATGCGGAAGCCCGGATCAAAGGTGCCCTTGATCATGCGCTCGCCATGCACTTCGAGGATCTTCGATGACGCAAAGCCCCCCATCAGCGCTTCACGCACTTTGGCCGGGTCGGCGCCGTTCTTGGCGGCGAACAGCAGCGCTTCGGCCACCGCCTGGATGTTCAGCGCGACGATGATCTGGTTGGCGACCTTGGCGGTCTGGCCATCGCCATTGCCACCCACCAAGGTGATGTTCTTGCCCATGGCCTGGAACAGCGGCAGGGCGCGTTCGAAGGTCTGTGGCTCGCCACCGATCATGATGCTCAGTGTGCCGGCCTTGGCGCCGACTTCACCACCGGATACCGGCGCGTCGAGGTACTGCGCGCCAGCTTCGTTGATCTTGGCCGCGAAAGCCTTGGTCGCCGTGGGAGAGATCGAACTCATGTCGATCACTACCTTGTTGGGCGACAGGCCTGCGGCCACGCCGTCGGCGCGGAACAGCACGTCGTCGACCTGCGGGGTATCGGGGACCATGACGATAATGAACTCGGCTTCCTGCGCCACTTGCTGCGGGTTGGCCAGGGCCACGGCGCCGGCGTCGATCAGCGCTTGCGGGGCCTTGCCGTGGTGCTCGGACAGGAACAGTTGGTGACCTGCTTTTTGCAGGTTGGCGGCCATGGGTTGGCCCATGATGCCGGTGCCGATAAATCCGATTTTAGCCATGATGAAAATCCTCTTGTTATTCGATAGGCAGGCCCAGCTCGGTCTGCCAAACACCGAAGATCTACTGTGGGAGCTGGCTTGCCTGCGATGGCAATCGTTCAGTTACAGACTGATTGCCTGCTACACCGCTATCGCAGGCAAGCCAGCTCCCACATTGTTTTGTGTTGTGTCTGTTAGATGGCGTTGTGGGTTTTGAGCCAGCCCAAACCCGCTTCGGTGGTAGTCAACGGCTTGTACTCACAGCCAACCCACCCCGGGTACCCAATCCGGTCCAAATGTTCGAACAGGAAGCGGTAGTTGATCTCCCCAGTCCCCGGCTCATTGCGCCCCGGGTTGTCCGCCAGCTGGATGTGGTTGATCTCACCCAGGTGCGCGGCCATGGTGCGGGCCAGGTCGCCTTCCATGATTTGCATGTGATAGATGTCGTATTGCAGGAACAGGTTGGCGCTGCCCACTTGCTCGCGAATCGACAGGGCCTGCGCCGTGTTGTTCAGGTAGAAACCCGGGATGTCGCGGGTGTTGATCGCTTCCATCACCAGCTTGATGCCCACCGCTTGCAGCTTGTCGGCGGCGTACTTGAGGTTGGCGACAAAGGTTTTTTCCAGGGTTTCATCATCCACGCCTTGTGGCCGAATGCCCGCCAGGCAGTTGATCTGGGTATTGCCCAGCACTTCGGCGTAGGCAATCGCCAGCTTGACCCCAGCTCGGAATTCCTCGACGCGGTCCGGGTGGCAGGCCAGGCCGCGTTCGCCCTTCGCCCAGTCGCCGGCCGGCAGGTTGAACAGCACTTGGGTCAGGCCATGGGCGTCGAGTTGCGCCTTGATTTCAGCGGAGCTGAATTCGTAGGGGAACAGGTACTCGACACCTTCGAAGCCAGCATCGGCGGCCGCTTTGAAGCGAGCAAGGAAGTCCTGTTCGGTAAACAGCATGGACAGGTTGGCGGCGAAACGCGGCATAAGGTTCTCCTTAATCGAGCAGGGAAATGGCAGTCGGCGCATCGTTGCCGACCAGTGCCAGATCTTCGAATTCGTTGACGGCGTTGATCTCGGTGCCCATGGAAATATTGGTCACGCGCTCCAGAATAATCTCAACGATCACCGGGACCTTGAATTCTTCGATCATTTCCTCGGCGCGGCGCAAGGCAGGCGCGATCTGGCTTGGCTCGAACACGCGCAGGGCCTTGCAACCCAGGCCTTCGGCGACGGCCACGTGGTCCACGCCGTAACCGTTGAGTTCCGGGGCGTTGAGGTTGTCGAAGGACAACTGCACGCAGTAGTCCATTTCAAACCCGCGCTGGGCCTGGCGGATCAGGCCCAGGTAGGAGTTGTTCACCACCACGTGGATGTACGGCAGCTTGAACTGCGCGCCCACCGCCAGCTCTTCGATCATGAACTGGAAGTCATAGTCGCCGGACAACGCCACCACTTTGCGGCTCGGGTCGGCTTTGACTACGCCGAGCGCCGCCGGAATGGTCCAGCCCAACGGGCCGGCCTGGCCGCAGTTGATCCAGTGGCGTGGCTTGTACACATGCAGGAACTGCGCGCCGGCAATCTGCGACAGGCCGATGGTGCTCACGTAGCACGTGTCTTTGCCGAACACCTGGTTCATCTCTTCGTACACGCGCTGCGGTTTGACCGGCACGTTGTCGAAGTGGGTCTTGCGGTGCAGGGTGGCTTTGCGCTGCTGGCAGTCATTCAACCAGGCGCTGCGATCCTTGAGCTTGCCAGCGGCTTTCCACTCGCGGGCCACTTCAATGAACATCGTCAGTGCCGAGCCTGCGTCGGAAACGATGCCCAGGTCTGGGGTGAACACGCGGCCAATCTGCGTCGGCTCAATGTCGACGTGAATGAATGTGCGGCCTTCGGTGTAGACCTCCACCGAACCGGTGTGGCGGTTGGCCCAACGGTTACCGATGCCCAGCACCACGTCCGACTTGAGCATCGTCGCGTTGCCATAGCGGTGGGAGGTTTGCAGGCCGACCATGCCGACCATCTGCGGGTGATCGTCCGGGATGGTGCCCCAGCCCATCAGCGTCGGGATCACAGGGATACCCGTCAACTCAGCAAATTCAACCAGCAACTCGCTGGCGTCGGCATTGATCACGCCGCCACCGCTGACCAGCAGTGGGCGTTCGGCCTGGTCCAGCAAGGCCAGGGCTTTTTCGATCTGGATGCGGGTTGCCCGTGGCTTGGCCAGTGGCAACGGTTGGTAGGCATCGATATCGAATTCAATCTCGGCCATCTGCACGTCGAACGGCAGGTCGATCAGCACCGGACCTGGGCGGCCGGAGCGCATTTCATAGAAGGCTTTCTGGAACGCGTAGGGCACTTGGCCGGGCTCCATCACCATGGTCGCCCATTTGGTCACTGGCTTGACGATGCTGGTGATGTCGACGGCCTGGAAATCTTCCTTGTGCATACGGGCGCGGGGTGCTTGGCCGGTGATGCACAGGATCGGGATCGAGTCAGCCCAGGCGCTGTAGAGGCCGGTGACCATGTCAGTGCCCGCCGGGCCCGAGGTGCCGATGCACACGCCGATATTGCCGGCCTTGGTGCGGGTGTACCCCTCCGCCATGTGCGAGGCGCCCTCAACGTGGCGAGCAAGGACGTGATCGATGCCACCCACCTTCTGCAAGGCCGAGTACAGCGGATTGATCGCGGCGCCTGGGATACCGAAGGCGGTGTCCACGCCTTCACGGCGCATCACCAGGACGGCGGCTTCGATTGCTCTCATTTTGCTCATTGTTTTGGTGCCTCTTGCGTTTTGTAATTGTATACAAGTGGTTTCTGCTTGAAGTGTATTCACGGCCGCCTGCGCAGGTCAATGCATTTTATTTTCTGGCCTGCGCGTTCGTCGGATGGCCTTAAGAGCGAGTTTTATCGACGTATGGCGACTTTGTTTGAAAATATTGTATACAAAAATAAATATCATTGTGTTCTATTTAATTGATCGAGCATCTGATCTCTCAGACCTCCACCGCTTTCCCAATAACAAAAGAAGGACGGCACCATGAGCGCTTTAACCTTGAAACTCGCTACCCAACTGGTCAGCCAGGCCCTCAGCGCAGGGCGCACCATTGCGGCGGCGCCGCTGACCATCGCAGTACTCGACAGCGGCGGCCATCTGGTCACGTTGCAACGCGAAGACGGCGCCAGCCTACTGCGCCCGCAAATCGCCATCGGCAAGGCTTGGGGCGCGATAGCCCTGGGCAAAGGCTCACGCCTGTTGGCGCTGGACGCGCAGCAGCGCCCGGCGTTTATCGCGGCGTTGAACAGTTTGGGGCAGGGCAGCGTAGTACCCGCGCCGGGCGGGGTGTTGATTCGAAGTCACGAGGGTGTGGTGCTGGGGGCGATCGGGATCAGCGGGGATACGTCGGATATTGATGAGCAGTGTGCGATTACAGCGATTGAGGGGGTGGGGTTGATGGCGGATGCGGGGGTGTCTGCTTGATTTTTGGTTGACTGATATGGCCTCTTCGCGAGCAAGCCCGCACACACTTGATTGGGTTCACACATCTATATTTGTGAATACGGTCAAATGTGGGAGCGGGCTTGCTCGCGAAGGCGGCAGCTCGGTCCCGGCTCTAAACCCAAATCGCGTCCCACAACGCATAGTCGCCAATCCGCGTCACCAGCCCGGCGCGCAATGGATTGGCCACCACATACCTGGCCATTTTCACCAAGTCATCTTCCTTGCGCAGCTCGCGATCATGAAAGCTGGTTTGCCAAAGCCGACCTTTGCGCCCGGTAGCCCCGTTTACGCTTCGAGTGCTTTTGGATTTCACTTGGCACATCAGATCCCCCAGTGAGCCTTTTTGTAGTTCGAGCAGCCAGTGGAAATGGTCGGGCATCACCACCCAGGCTAGCGAGTTTGCTAATCCTTGATACTGGGCAAGCCTGAATTGCCAGACCACCAAACGGCCCAGATGAAAGTCACTGAATATCGGCACACGTTCGTGGGTATTGGTGGTAATCAGGTAAATGCGGTTGGGTTCGCTGAAGAGCCCGATACGCAGGCGATGTGACGTAGCTAAATCAGGCATTCCATGGCCTCTCTTCAGTGGGGGTTCTGAGAGGCTAGATCCAGGTGGCTGATGCTGAATGGCAGGCTTTTGGCTGGATGTGTCTGGGAGGGCGCATTCGCGAGCAAGCCCGCTCCCACATTGGATCTGCTGTGTTCATACATTGTGTGTCTGGCGCGGATCAACTGTGGGAGCAGCGGTGCGACGATTCGACTTGCTCGCGAATGGCACAGGCACCCCCGGTCTCTCAGTCCAACTCACACCCCTTCAACACCAACCGAATAATCGTCAATGCCGCCGCCTCATAATCTGCCTCATCCAACTTGGTCTTCCCGGTCACCGCCGAGATCTGCCAGTCAAAATCCGCATACGTCTGCGTCGCCGCCCAGATGCTGAACATCAAGTGATGGGGGTCAATCGCTGCGATCAGGCCGCGATCCACCCAGCTCTGGATGCACGCGATGTTGTGTTTGGCCTGGGCGTTGAGTTGTTCGACCTGATCAGCGCTCAAGTGCGGCGCGCCGTGCATGATTTCGCTGGCGAAGACCTTTGAGGCAAACGGCAGGTCGCGGGAAATGCGGATCTTCGAGCGGATGTAGTTGCTCAGCACCACCGAAGGCTCGCCCTCAGGATTGAACGGCGTGGAAGCGGCCAGGATCGGCTCGATAATGCTTTCGAGCACCTCGCGGTAGAGGTTGTCCTTGGACTTGAAGTAGTAGTACACGTTGGGCTTGGGCAGCCCGGCCTTGGCGGCGATGTCGCTGGTTTTGGTCGCGGCGAAGCCTTTGTCGGCAAACTCCTCGCTGGCCGCCCGCAGGATCTTTTCTTTGTTGCGCTCGCGAATGGTGCTCATAAACCAGAGGTTTCCTTGCCAGTACAGGCGGTTGCGCATGGTAGCACCGGCCATCCGCGAGCCTCAACAATGTGCCCGCAAAGCTGTGCGCCGCGTTATGCTCGCGCCATCTCACTCTTACGGAAGTCCGATTCATGGCAGGAAGCAGCTTGTTGGTGTTGATCGACGATATCGCCGCCGTACTCGATGACGTTGCCCTGATGACAAAAATGGCGGCGAAGAAGACTGCCGGCGTGCTGGGTGACGACCTGGCACTCAACGCCCAGCAGGTCTCCGGGGTGCGGGCTGAGCGGGAAATCCCCGTGGTGTGGGCGGTGGCGAAGGGCTCGTTTATCAATAAATTGATCCTGGTGCCCACCGCACTGTTGATCAGCGCATTTGCGCCTTGGGCGGTGACGCCTTTGTTGATGCTTGGCGGTGCCTACCTGTGTTTCGAAGGCTTTGAGAAGCTCGCGCACAAGTTCCTGCACAGCAAGGATGAAGATCAAGCTGAACACGCCCAGTTGGTCGAAGCTGTTGGCGACCCGGCGACCGACCTGGTGGCCTTCGAAAAGGACAAGATCAAGGGCGCAATCCGCACCGACTTCATCCTCTCCGCCGAAATCATCGCCATCACCCTTGGCACCGTGGCTGACGCGCCATTGATGCAGCAGGTGGTTGTGCTGTCGGGCATTGCCATCGTCATGACCGTGGGCGTCTACGGGCTGGTGGCCGGCATCGTCAAGCTGGATGACCTGGGTTTGTGGCTCACCCAGAAGCCTGGCCAGGTGGCACGCAATATCGGTGGTGCCATCCTGCGCGCGGCGCCTTACATGATGAAGAGCCTGTCGGTCATCGGCACGGCAGCGATGTTCCTGGTGGGCGGTGGGATTCTCACCCATGGCGTACCCGTGGTGCATC
Organism: Pseudomonas sp. 58 R 12; assembly: GCF_900005865.1. Lineage (NCBI taxonomy): Bacteria > Pseudomonadati > Pseudomonadota > Gammaproteobacteria > Pseudomonadales > Pseudomonadaceae > Pseudomonas > Pseudomonas sp. 58 R 12. The sequence continues at coordinate 126,629 of NZ_CVTP01000015.1, read as the reverse complement.
ACTGGATCGAGACGGTCAGCCAGGGCGCGGGTAGCGTGGCATGGTTGGTGCCGACGCTGCTGAATGGCGTGGCGGGGATTGTTGCGGGGGCGGTGGTGCTGGCCGTTGTCAGCGCAGTGGGTAAGCTCTGGAAAACCGCGAAGACTTGATCCAATCGCAATAAAAAAGGCCATTCAATCGAATGGCCTTTTTTTGTGGCGCTGATTACTCTGCAATCTGCAACTTGCGCGATTCCGTATAGATGTACCGCACCTTCTCATACTCGAACGGCGAGTTCATCTGACCATACCGGAAGCTGGTCTGGTAGCGCTTGTCGACCGCGCGCAGGGCCCAGATTTCCGGGTGGTTGGAGCTGACTTCAGCCACATTGAGGAAGTTGATTTGGGTTTCGGCGGTGTAGTCGACCAGCAAGCCACCGGTGTCGCGCAGGTTTGAGGGGCCGAAGACCGGCAGCACCAGGTACGCGCCGCCAGGCACGCCGTAGAAGCCCAGGGTCTGGCCGAAGTCTTCGCTCTGGCGCGGCAGGCCCATGGCGGTAGCAGGGTCCCACAGGCCGGCGATGCCGATGGTGGTGTTGACCAACAGGCGCCCGGTGGTTTCCAGGGAGCGGTGGCCCTTGAGCTGCAGCAGGCTGTTCAACAGGTTCGGTACGTCGCCCAGGTTGTTGAAGAAGTTGCTCACGCCGGTGCGCAGGAAACTTGGGGTGACGTAGCGGTAACCGTCGACCACGGGCAGGAACACCCATTGGTCGAAGCGGTAGTTGAAGTGGTACACGCGACGGTTCCACGCTTCCAGCGGGTCGTAGACGTTGAGCGCGGTGAGCGTTGAACGCTCGAATTCACGCTGGTCCAGGCCCGGGTTGAACTTGAGCTTGGTCAGTGGCTCCTTGAAGCCGTCTGAGCCAACCACGGTGGGTTCGTGAGCCTTGCTGTTGTCGGCATTGGCCACGCCTGCGCACATCAAGGCGGCAAGCAGCAGAAGATATTTAGCCACGGAAGAACTCCAGCATGGCGTCGGCGTTGACGCGGTAATTAAGGTTGCCGCAGTGGCCGCCCAGCGGGTAGACGGTCAAGCGATCGCCGAAGGTTTCACGCAGGAAACCGAGGTCGCCTGGGCCGAGGATCACGTCGTCGGCGTTGTGCATGACGGCGATCTTCGGGTTGGTGTGCAGGTAGTCCTTGAGGGCGTACAGGCTGACTTGGTCGACCAGTTGCAACAGGCTGCCGCCGTCGGAACGCGCGCGCCACATCGGGATCACTTGTTCGGTGAGGTAGCAGTCGAAGTCGCATTGCAGCGCACGCTTGAGGAACGGCGTGAGGCTGGTGCCTTCGGTGATCGGGTATTTCGGCGGGATGATCAGGCCGCGGCGGTTGATCAGGTCCGAGGTAAAGGCGATGTCAGCGGCCGAGAAGCGGAACGAGGTGCCGATCAGCATGGCCATCTGTTCGTTGGTCAGGTGCTGCTTGGAGTTCTGGAAGTCGTAGAGCAGGGCGTCATTCAGATCGATGTAGCCCTTTTGCTGGAAGTAGCGGGTCAGCTTGTTCAGCACCAACTCATAGAAGGTGGTGGTGTTGTTGATGCCCTTGACTTCGGTCTGTACCAGCTTGTCGAGGTTGGTGATCGAGGTGTAGAGATTGACCGGCGGGTTCAGCAGCAACACTTTCTTGAAGTTGAAGCTGCGGCGGGTCTCATCGAGTTTGGCGACAAACGCTGCATCCAGGCCGCCGAGGCTGTAGCCGGTGAGGTAGAAGTCGGTCACCGGCAGCGAGGCATTCTGCGCGCGCACGGCTTGCATCACGCGGTACATGTCCTCGGCGTCTTCCTGGGTGATACCCGGGGTGGCGAAGCGCGAGGCGGCGCTGATGAAGTCAAAGCTGGTGGGCGACGACAGCTGCACCACGTGGTAACCGGCCTGGTAATACAGCTTTTTCAGGTATTCGTTGATGCTGCTGTCAAACCGCGCGCCGGTGCCCGCGATCAGGAAGATCAACGGCGCGGCGCGATCCTGCTTGGCGATGCGGTAGGTGAGTTTCTTCACCGCCCAGAAGTTGTCCGGCAGGCTGAACTCGCGCTCGGGGCGCATGTTCAGGGTGTAGTCGGACTGGTTGATCTCGTCATCGCTCGGCAATTTCGGCCGAAGGTCAGGCGGGGTAGTGGCGATGGTCGCTTCGAACGGATTCGTCAAAGGGAAGCCATAGGTGGCCTGGTCGATGTCGACGGCCAGTGCTGACGCACTCAAAAAAAGGCTGCCCAACAAGGCAGCGCAGCGCAAGGAACGGAGCATGACTTAATCCCTAGGAGGAAACGTGCTTAATAAAGTTCGCAGGCTATGACCACCGCGTTGCCACCGAAGTGCCAGCTCTCGGCACGAAAAGTCGGAAAATAACGTCGGAATCGGGGTAATAGTAGCGAGAAGATACACTTTGCCGCGCATTGGTGAACAGTTATCTGCGCGTACACCTTGCTAACGGCCGCCGGAGCATTAAGCTGAGCGCCGTTTTTGCCTATCGGAGTACCCCATGTCCCGTCGTTTGCCGCTGATTTTGCTGCTTATTGCCTTGCCGTTGTGGCTGGCCGCCAGTTATGGCGCGCGTTACGGCTTTATGGAAGATGGCCGGTGGGTTGGCATCTGCGCCGATGAAGCCAGCCGCTGGGAATGTCAGCTGCGTTCGAACCTGGGGTTGATGATTCACTTCAGGGTGCTCGGCTGGGCGGCGTTGGTTACGTCGGTGCTGGCGTTTTTCGTGCCGGGTCGTGCGGGATGGGGGTTGGCAGTGCTGGGGATGGTGTTCGGGTTGCCGGCGCTGGCGTTGTACAACACTGCGTTTGCGGTGTTTGCGGTGGTGATTGCGGGGTTGCGATTGGTCAGGAAGCCTCGGGCTGCTTGATAGGGCCTCTTCGCGAGTAAGTCGAAGCGGCGGTTCGACGCTTCAACTTGCTCGCGAAAGCGGTCTTAAGCCTTACGCACCCGCAAGCAACGCCACAAAGCCACAACCATGAGCAAGCTGGCCACCGCCCAACCCCAAGCCTGCTGGTTCAACAACCCTTCACGGTACAACTGCGGCGCGATGCCGGCACCGATGATAAAAGCCAGCAGCGCAATCTCCCGACGCGGCCCCGTTACCGGACGTACCAGGTATACCAGGGCAGGCAACACCAGCGCCGCACTCGGGAAGCTGCGATAACGCGGGTCGAACACCAACGCCAACATCATCACTGCGCCGGCAAACCCGGCGATCGCCACCAGCCAGCCTGCACGCTGCTCCAGCCAGTTGAACGCCCGCTCACGCCAGCCTTCCCGCGCGCTCAAAGCCAGCGCGGCGTGAGCCAGCACCAACAAGTTCAACACCATCAGCAAACCTGCCCACACCCATTCCTCACTGAAGCGTGCGGTCACGCGGCTCAGCTCAGCCCAGGTGCCTATGGAGCAGGCGGCGACTGCACCCAGCAGCGGCAGCACAATGGCAGCGCGCGTGCTGCGTACACGCCCACCCAGCGCCAAGGTGCCCAACAGGATAATCCCACCCACGCCCAGCCACAGTGGCCAGTACGGCACATTAGTCACCGGCCCGGCGAGGATGCTTTTGTCCTGGCGATCGGCATCGAACAGGCCCCAGTAACCACCTACGGCGCCTTCGCTGGCGCGCTTCCAGGGCTGGTCAAACGCTTCGATCAAGTTGTAACGCCAGCCATTGGCCTCAGCCATGGCCACAAAGCCGCGCATGAACTTGGCTTCGTTGACCCGGCTTGGCACCGCGGTTTCGCGCTGGCGGCCTTCGCTGGGCCAGCCGGTTTCACCGATCAGAATGTCCTTGGGCGCAAACTTGTTGCCAAAGGTCTGGCGCACATCGCCCACGTGCTTGAGGGCCTGGTCGATGCCGGACGGATCATCTTCCCAATACGGCAGCAGGTGAATGGTCAGGAAATCCACCGCCGGAGCTATTTCCGGGTGTTGCAGCCAGAACTCCCACACGTCCGCGTAAGTCACTGGCTGCTTGATCTGGCGTTTGACGTTCTGAATCAGCTTTACCAGTTGCGCGGCGGTGACTTCCTTGCGCAGCAGGGCTTCGTTGCCGACGATCACCGACGTCACGACATCCGGGCTGGCGTTGGCCGAGGCGATCAACTGGTCGATTTCCTTTTCGGTCGCCACCGGGTCGCTGCTGACCCAGGCGCCGGCCATCACCTTCAGCCCATGCTTGCGCGCCATGTCCGGCAAGGCTTCCAGGCCGGTCATGGAGTAGGTGCGAATGCATTCAAAGCGAGTGGCTAGCAGGGCCAGGTCGGCGTCCATGCGTTCAGGGCGCAGCCTGAACGGCTGGTCAAACGGCGATTGGTCTTTGTCGAACGGTGTGTAGGACGCGCACTGCATCTTGTGCGTAGCGCTGGCAACGTCTGGCAACATCACGGGCCGGCCGAGGCCATACCAGTAACCGATCAGGGCCAACAGGCCGAGGAGCAAGGCAAAGAAATAGGGCAGGGCAGGGAAGCGGGCATTCGCGGGCATGGTCGGCTTATCTGGAAGAGCAAAGGCGCGCATCTTACCCGGATTTGGCGAGTCCCAGTGGGGCAGCATAATTTTGACATGCAAAGTTCGGGCGGGATTTTGGCGTCAAGTCCTACAAAGCGTCCTACTGGCGATGTGATGTCGTTTCTTGCTTGTACAAGGTCGCTGACAGAGCAGGTTCCAAGTCCAGTCAGGTCGATGATCGAGGTGTCAGCACTCCACTGACGGCGCAGCAGCCGGATCGATGCGCGTGAAGGGGGCGCGGTGCACCACAGAACAACAGGTTGACGTCGCTCGGCATCCGCTGGGCGCAGCACTTTCGGGGAAGCACAATGAAGATGCGACGACTCTTGGGCGCAGCTGCCACTCTGGTAGTTGCGATGAGCTCCACACTGGCCAGCGCCGACAGCAAAACCCTGAGCATCGGCTACGTAGATGGCTGGTCGGACAGCGTTGCCACCACGCACGTGGCGGCAGAGGTGATCAAGCAAAAGCTCGGCTATGACGTGAAACTGCAAGCGGTCGCCACCGGGATCATGTGGCAGGGTGTTGCCACCGGTAAGCTCGACGCCATGCTTTCTGCCTGGCTGCCGGTCACCCACGGTGAGTATTGGACCAAGAACAAGGACAAGGTGGTCGATTACGGCCCCAACTTCAAGGACGCTAAGATCGGCTTGATCGTGCCGGAGTACGTCAAGGCCAAGTCCATCGAAGACCTCAAGACTGACACTACCTTCAAGAACAAAATCGTCGGCATCGACGCGGGTTCAGGTGTGATGCTCAAGACCGACGAAGCCATCAAGCAATATGGCCTCGACTACAAGCTGCAAGCCAGTTCGGGCGCGGCGATGATCGCCGAGCTGACCCGTGCCGAAGACAAACAGGAGTCCATTGCGGTTACCGGTTGGGTGCCACACTGGATGTTCGCCAAGTGGAAACTGCGTTTCCTGGACGATCCAAAAGGGATTTATGGTGCTGCTGAAACCGTCAACAGCATCGGCAGCAAGGGCCTGGAGAAGAAAGCGCCGGAAGTCGCAGCCTTCCTGAAGAAATTCCAGTGGGCTTCCAAGGACGAAATCGGCGAAGTCATGCTGGCGATACAAGAAGGTGCCAAGCCTGATGCAGCGGCCAAGGATTGGGTCGCCAAGCACCCTGAGCGTGTTGCCGAGTGGGTCGGTAAATAAACCCCGAAGTGTCTAGATAGCACCTTGCAGGCCCGTCTGGCGTTGTCGTCAGGCGGGCTTTGTCGTTTCTGGGTCAAAACCTGTCAATTCAGTCAGTGCAAAACTGGCGATAACCCTCATGTCGTTCTAATACTAAGGTCGTCTGGAACCCTTTGTGCAGCCGCATACAGTGGATACGTACCAATAATAAAAAAGCTGTGCTGCGAGGATAAAAACAATGAACGACAGCATTTACCTCTCGATTCAAAACAGCCCGCGTTTCAAGGAGCTGGTGAGAAAAAGGGAACGGTTCGCCTGGATTCTCTCGGCGATCATGCTAGGGCTTTACTCCGGTTTCATCCTGTTGATCGCCTACGGGCCACAAGTGCTGGGGGCAAAACTCAGCCCTGGCTCGTCGATTACCTGGGGCATTCCCCTGGGTGTCGGGCTGATTGTGTCGGCCTTTATCCTGACCGGCATCTATGTGCGGCGGGCCAACGGCGAGTTTGACGACCTGAACAATGCGATTCTCAAGGAGGCTGCGCAATGATCCGGCGTCTACTGGCAGTATTCGGCGCTTCGCTCTTTGCTCCGGCCGTCTGGGCGGCGGATGCATTGACCGGTGAAGTGCAAAGGCAACCGCTGAACATCTCGGCCATCGTGATGTTTGTCGCGTTTGTCGGTGCCACCTTGTGCATCACCTACTGGGCGTCCAAGCGCAACAAGTCGGCGGCCGATTACTACGCGGCTGGCGGCAAGATCACCGGTTTCCAGAATGGCCTGGCGATTGCCGGTGACTATATGTCGGCGGCGTCTTTCCTGGGGATTTCCGCACTGGTTTATACCTCCGGTTATGACGGCCTGATCTACTCGATCGGCTTTTTGGTGGGCTGGCCGATCATTCTGTTCCTGATCGCCGAGCGCCTGCGCAACCTGGGCAAGTACACCTTTGCTGACGTTGCCTCCTACCGCCTGGGCCAGACCCAGATCCGCAGCCTGTCCGCGTGTGGCTCTTTGGTGGTGGTGGCGTTCTACCTGATCGCGCAGATGGTTGGTGCGGGCAAGCTGATTCAGCTGTTGTTCGGCCTGGACTACCACGTAGCGGTCATCCTGGTGGGTATCTTGATGTGCATGTACGTGCTGTTCGGCGGCATGCTGGCGACCACTTGGGTGCAGATCATCAAGGCAGTGCTGTTGCTGTCCGGTGCCTCGTTCATGGCGCTGATGGTGATGAAGCACGTCAACTTCGACTTCAACGCCCTGTTCTCCGAGGCGATCAAGGTTCACCCTAAAGGTGAAGCGATCATGAGCCCCGGCGGCTTGGTGAAAGACCCGATCTCGGCATTCTCCCTGGGCCTGGCACTGATGTTCGGTACCGCTGGCCTGCCGCACATCCTGATGCGCTTCTTCACCGTAAGCGACGCCAAGGAAGCGCGTAAGAGCGTGCTCTATGCAACTGGCTTCATCGGCTACTTCTATATCCTGACCTTTATCATCGGCTTTGGCGCGATCCTGCTCGTCAGCACCAACCCGGCGTTCAAAGATGCGGCAGGCGCCTTGCTGGGCGGTAACAACATGGCGGCAGTGCACCTGGCCAATGCGGTGGGTGGCAGTATCTTCCTGGGCTTCATCTCGGCCGTGGCGTTCGCCACTATCCTCGCGGTGGTTGCCGGTTTGACCCTGGCCGGTGCTTCGGCGGTGTCCCATGACCTGTACGCCAGCGTGATCAAGAAAGGCAAGACCAACGACAAGGATGAGATTCGCGTATCGAAGATCACCACCATCGCCTTGGGCGTGTTGGCTATCGGCCTGGGTATCCTGTTCGAAAGCCAGAACATTGCGTTCATGGTCGGCCTGGCGTTCTCCATTGCGGCCAGCTGTAACTTCCCGGTGTTGCTGCTTTCCATGTACTGGAAAAACCTCACCACCCGTGGCGCGATGATTGGCGGCTGGCTGGGCTTGATCAGTGCCGTTGGCCTGATGGTGCTGGGCCCGACCATCTGGGTCTCGATCCTGCACCACGAAAAAGCCATCTTCCCGTACGAGTACCCGGCGCTGTTCTCGATGATCATTGCGTTCGTCGGCATCTGGTTCTTCTCCATCACCGACAAGTCGGCGGCGGCAGAGAAAGAGCGTGCGCTGTACTTCCCGCAGTTTGTGCGTTCGCAAACTGGCCTGGGGGCGAGCGGGGCGGTTAATCACTAAGGTTGTAACTAAATAAGAAATGCCCCGGCCGAAACGCTGGGGCATTTTTTTGCCTGGGGTTCTGTGTTGCCTGGGCTATTGCTTTCGCGAGCAAGCCCGCTCCCACAGTTGACCGCATTTCAAAGGATGTACACGGTCAACTGTGGGAGCGGGCTTGCTCGCGAAAGCGGTATGTCAGGCGGCACAAACAAAAACGGCCTCCACTAAGGGAGGCCGTTCTCAGTACAGCTTGCAGCCAGTGCTTACTTGCGATCTTCCAGCTTGGTGATGTCACGCGACTCGTAGCCGGTGTACAGCTGGCGCGGGCGGCCAATCTTGTACGGGCTGGAGAGCATTTCTTTCCAGTGGGAGATCCAGCCCACGGTCCGCGCCAGGGCGAAGATCACGGTGAACATGCTGGTTGGAATGCCGATCGCCTTGAGGATGATCCCCGAGTAGAAGTCGACGTTCGGGTACAGCGAGCGTTCGATGAAGTACGGGTCGGTCAGGGCGATCTCTTCCAGGCGCATGGCCAGTTCGAGTTGCGGATCGTTCTTGATACCCAGTTCCTTCAACACTTCGTCGCAGGTCTGTTTCATGACGGTGGCGCGCGGGTCGCGGTTCTTGTAGACCCGGTGACCGAAGCCCATCAACTTGAACGGGTCGTTCTTGTCCTTGGCCTTGGCGATGAATGTGTCGATGTTCGAGACATCGCCGATTTCATCGAGCATGGTCAACACGGCTTCGTTCGCACCGCCGTGGGCAGGGCCCCACAGTGCGGCGATACCGGCGGCGATACAGGCGAACGGGTTCGCACCCGAAGAACCTGCCAGACGCACGGTAGAAGTCGAGGCGTTCTGTTCGTGGTCGGCGTGGAGGATGAAGATCCGGTCCATGGCCTTGGCAAGCACAGGGCTGATCGGTTTGATCTCGCACGGCGTGTTGAACATCATGTGCAGGAAGTTTTCCGCGTACGTCAGGTCGTTGCGCGGGTACATCATGGGTTGGCCCATGGAGTACTTGTAAACCATTGCGGCCAGGGTCGGCATCTTGGCAACCAGGCGGATCGCGGAGATTTCGCGATGCTGCGGGTTATTGATGTCGAGGGAGTCATGATAGAAGGCCGACAGGGCGCCGACCACGCCGCACATGACGGCCATCGGATGGGCGTCGCGACGGAAGCCGTTGAAGAAGGTCTTCAACTGCTCGTGAACCATGGTGTGGTTCTTCACGGTGCTGACGAACTGGGCTTTTTGCTCGGCTGTTGGCAATTCGCCATTTAGCAGCAGGTAGCAGGTTTCCAGGTAGTCCGACTTCTCAGCCAGTTGTTCGATCGGGTAGCCGCGGTGAAGCAGAATGCCATTATCGCCGTCGATATAGGTGATCTTCGACTCGCAAGAGGCGGTCGACATGAAGCCTGGGTCGAAAGTGAAACGGCCCGTGGCCGTCAGGCCCCGTACGTCGATAACATCGGGACCAACGGTGCCGGTTAAAATGGGCAGCTCGACGGGGGCTGCGCCCTCGATGATCAACTGCGCTTTTTTGTCAGCCATGTGGCCTCCTATTTATGCTTCAAATCATCAGACAGACCCCCCACGCAGGGCCCGCACCACTATAGTGAGATAAATTCAGATGTCAATTTGCCTAAAGTCTTGCCCCAGAAGGCTTTAACCGTACTTTTTCCTCGAAATTGACTGCCGTTTACGCCTTTTATCCCGCCAGCGCAATCCGCTATTAGGGTGAGGTGAGCGCGTTGTCATTAGTAACCTAACTGTCTATACTCGGCCACCGACCGCCAAGGGCTTTTGGGCTTGCTTTCATTGGGGGTCGCACTCCCTGGGTGGTGCTTACCTGACCAGTGCACTCCCCGACAACTTTGCCCTGATTGTTAGGGGCTCTTAAGTGTGAAAAAAGCCGTGAATAGCCAACGACCTGTAAACCTAGACCTAAGGACCATCAAACTCCCCATCACCGGCGTTACGTCGTTCCTGCACCGTGTTTCCGGCATCATCCTGTTCCTGGGCTTGGGCATCATGCTTTATGCATTGAGCAAATCCCTGGGTTCCGAGGAAGGTTACGCCGAGGTGAAGGCATGCTTGACCAGCCCGCTGGCCAAGTTCGTAGCATGGGGCCTCCTGTCCGCTCTGCTGTATCACCTGGTAGCCGGTGTGCGCCACTTGATCATGGACATGGGCATCGGTGAGACGCTGGAAGGCGGCCGCCTGGGCTCGAAAATCATCATCGCCATCTCCGTGGTGCTGATCGTTCTGGCAGGAGTTTGGATATGGTAACCAGCGTTACGAACCTATCGCGTTCGGGCCTCTATGACTGGATGGCACAACGTGTGTCTGCGGTTGTTCTCGCGGCTTATTTCATTTTCCTGATCGGATACCTCGTCGCAAATCCGGGCATCGGCTATGAGCAATGGCACGGCCTGTTTTCCCACAATGCGATGCGAATCTTCAGTCTGCTGGCCCTTGTTGCCCTGGGTGCTCACGCCTGGGTTGGCATGTGGACCATCGCGACCGACTACCTGACGCCAATGGCGCTGGGCAAGTCCGCGACCGCAGTACGTTTCCTCTTCCAGGCAGTATGCGGCATCGCGATGTTCGCTTACTTCGTCTGGGGTGTGCAGATTCTTTGGGGTATCTGATTCATGGCTAACATTCCAACTATTTCATTCGACGCCATCATTATTGGTGGCGGCGGTGCTGGCATGCGCGCTGCGCTGCAGCTGGCACAGGGCGGTCACAAGACTGCCGTGATCACCAAGGTGTTCCCGACCCGTTCCCACACCGTATCGGCCCAGGGTGGCATTACCTGCGCCATCGCCTCCGCCGACCCGAACGATGACTGGCGCTGGCACATGTACGATACCGTCAAGGGTTCCGACTATATCGGTGACCAGGACGCTATCGAATACATGTGCCAGGAAGGCCCGGCCGCGGTGTTCGAGCTGGACCACATGGGTCTGCCGTTCTCCCGTACCGAGCAAGGCCGTATCTACCAGCGTCCATTCGGCGGCCAGTCGAAGGATTACGGTAAAGGCGGGCAGGCTGCCCGTACCTGCGCCGCGTCCGACCGTACCGGTCACGCGCTGCTGCACACGCTTTATCAGGGCAACCTGAAAGCCGGCACCACGTTCCTGAACGAATACTACGCGGTTGACCTGGTGAAGAACGCCGACGGCGCATTCGTCGGTGTGATCGCCATCTGCATTGAAACCGGTGAAACCACCTATATCCGCGCCAAGGCTACTGTTCTGGCGACGGGCGGTGCAGGCCGTATCTACGCGTCGACCACCAATGCCCTGATCAACACCGGTGACGGCGTTGGCATGGCACTGCGTGCCGGCGTGCCAGTGCAAGACATCGAAATGTGGCAGTTCCACCCGACCGGCATCGCCGGCGCCGGTGTATTGGTTACAGAAGGTTGCCGTGGTGAAGGTGGTTACCTGATCAACAAGCACGGCGAGCGTTTCATGGAGCGTTATGCGCCGAACGCGAAAGACCTTGCTGGCCGTGACGTTGTAGCCCGTTCGATGGTTAAGGAAATCATTGCCGGCAACGGCTGTGGCCCGAACGGCGACCACGTACTGCTCAAGCTCGATCACCTGGGCGAAGAAGTGCTGCACAGCCGCCTGCCAGGCATCTGCGAGCTGTCCAAGACCTTCGCACACGTTGACCCGGTAGTTGCACCGGTTCCGGTTGTTCCAACCTGCCACTATATGATGGGCGGCGTGCCGACCAACATTCATGGCCAGGCGATCACCCAAAACGCTGAAGGCGTGGACGAGATCATTCATGGTCTGTTCGCCGTAGGCGAAGTGGCGTGCGTATCGGTACACGGTGCCAACCGTCTGGGCGGCAACTCGCTGCTCGACTTGGTGGTATTCGGTCGTGCTGCCGGCCTGCACCTCGAAAAAGCGCTGACCGACGGCATCGAATACGATGACGCGACCGACGCCAACATCGAAGCGGCCCTGGCCCGTCTGAATGCGCTGAACTCGCGCACTGATGGCGAAGACGTAGCTACCCTGCGTCGCGAGCTGCAAAGCTGCATGCAGAACTACTTCGGTGTATTCCGTACTGGCGAATACATGCAGAAGGGTATTGCCCAACTGGCCGATCTGCGCGTGCGCATCGCCAACGTCAAGATCAACGATAAGAGCCAGGCGTTCAACACCGCTCGTATCGAAGCCCTTGAACTGCAAAACCTGCTGGAAGTGGCTGAAGCGACTGCGATCGCCGCCGAGGTTCGTAAAGAATCCCGTGGTGCTCACGCGCGTGAAGACTTTGAAGATCGCGATGACGAAAACTGGTTGTGCCACACCCTGTACTTCCCGGGTGACAAGCGCGTAACCAAGCGTGCCGTGAACTTCTCGCCGAAGACGGTACCGACGTTTGAACCGAAGATTCGGACTTACTAAGGGTGGCTGCCATGTTGAAAGTCAGTGTTTATCGCTACAACCCTGATCAGGACGCTGCGCCGTTCATGCAGGAGTTCCAGGTTGATACCGGTGGTAAAGACCTGATGGTGCTGGATGTATTGGCGCTGATCAAAGAGCAGGACGAAGGTTTCTCGTATCGTCGCTCTTGCCGTGAAGGTGTGTGCGGTTCCGACGGCATGAACATCAACGGCAAAAACGGCCTGGCGTGCATCACGCCGCTGTCTGCCGTGGTTAAAGGCAACAAGTTGATCGTTCGTCCGCTGCCAGGTTTGCCGGTTATCCGTGACCTGGTCGTGGATATGAGCATCTTCTACAAGCAATACGAGAAAGTTAAGCCGTTCCTGCAGAACGACACGCCGGCCCCGGCCATCGAGCGTCTGCAGTCCCCGGAAGAGCGTGAGAAGCTCGACGGTCTGTACGAGTGCATCCTGTGCGCTTGCTGCTCGACGTCGTGCCCGTCCTTCTGGTGGAACCCGGACAAGTTCCTGGGTCCAGCTGCCCTGCTGCAAGCGTACCGCTTCCTGGCAGACAGCCGTGACACCAAGACGTCCGAGCGTCTGGCTTCGCTGGATGACCCGTTCAGCGTATTCCGCTGCCGCGGGATCATGAACTGCGTCAACGTATGTCCCAAAGGCCTGAACCCGACTAAGGCCATTGGTCACATCCGTAACATGCTGCTGCAGAGCGGCGTGTAAGCGACGTGTAGTAAAAGCAGGACCGTTGTGCCCGTAAATGCTACGGCGCAGGCTTCAACCGGCGCCGTAGTTTTAACTTGAGCAGCGACTTACAAAGCCGCGGCTCTTATTTTGAAGAAATGAGACAAGCAGGGGCATTCGGGTTGGTACCCGAACTATCAGCGTGATCCTAAGTGGCTTGTTTTGGTCGCTGCACTTGGCCTTTTGCAAGCAAACTCGGTGTTTTCGCCGGTGGTGTCCCCAAATCGAGGGTGACCAAGCATGCAAGAAAGCGTGATGCAGCGCATGTGGAACAGCGGCTATCTTTCAGGTGGTAACGCTGCCTATGTGGAAGAGCTTTATGAGCTCTACCTGCACGACCCTAACGCTGTGCCAGAAGAATGGCGCACCAAATTTCAGACGTTGTCTTCAGACGGCAACGCTGCCACCGATGTATCGCACGCCACGATTCGCGATCAGTTTGTGCTGCTGGCAAAGAACCAGCGCCGCGCCCAACCGGTTTCCGCCGGTAGCGTGAGCAGTGAGCACGAGAAGAAGCAAGTTGAGGTATTGCGACTGATCCAGGCCTACCGGATGCGTGGCCACCAGGCGGCCCAGCTTGACCCGCTGGGGCTCTGGCAGCGTCCTGCACCTGCTGACCTGTCGATCAATCATTACGGCTTGACCAATGCCGATCTTGATACGACCTTCCGTGCCGGCGACCTGTTCATCGGCAAAGAGGAGGCGAGCCTACGCGAAATTCACGAAGCGTTGCAGCAGACATATTGCCGCACCATTGGCGCTGAGTTCACGCACATCACCGATTCCGAGCAACGCCACTGGTTCCAGCACCGTCTGGAAGGTGTGCGTGGTCGTCCGGTGCTGTCTGAAGATGTACGCAGCCATCTGCTCGAGCGCGTAACCGCTGCCGAAGGCCTGGAAAAGTACCTGGGTACCAAGTACCCGGGCACCAAGCGTTTCGGTCTGGAAGGCGGCGAAAGCCTGATCCCGATGCTCGACGAGTTGATCCAGCGTTCCGGTTCCTACGGCACCAAGGAAATCGTGATCGGCATGGCTCACCGTGGTCGCTTGAACGTGTTGGTCAACACCTTCGGCAAGAACCCGCGTGAGCTGTTCGACGAGTTCGAAGGCAAGAAGAAGGTTGAGCTGGGTTCCGGTGACGTTAAATACCACCAGGGCTTCTCGTCCAACGTGATGACCACCGGCGGTGAAGTTCACCTGGCCATGGCCTTCAACCCATCCCACCTGGAAATTGTTTCTCCAGTGGTCGAGGGTTCGGTCCGTGCTCGCCAGGATCGTCGTAATGACACCACCGGTGAAAAGGTTCTGCCGATTTCCATCCACGGTGACGCGGCTTTCGCCGGTCAAGGCGTGGTCCTGGAAACGTTCCAGATGTCGCAGACCCGCGGCTTCAAGACCGGCGGTACCGTTCACATCGTCATCAACAACCAGGTTGGCTTCACCATCAGCAACCCGCTGGACGCGCGCTCTACCGAGTACGCGACCGACGTTGCCAAGATGATCCAGGCGCCGATCCTCCATGTGAATGGCGATGATCCGGAAGCTGTGCTGTTTGTGACCCAGTTGGCCATTGATTATCGCATGCAGTTCAAGCGTGACGTGGTGATCGACCTGGTTTGCTACCGCCGTCGCGGTCACAACGAAGCGGACGAGCCAAGCGGTACTCAGCCGTTGATGTATCAGCAGATCACCAAGCAGCGCACTACCCGTGAGCTGTACGCCGAAAGCCTGACCAAGGCCGGCGTGGTTGACGATGCGCGTGTTCAGGCGAAAGTCGATGAATACCGCAACGCGCTGGACAATGGTTTGCATGTTGTAAAAAGCCTGGTTAAAGAGCCGAACAAAGAGTTGTTCGTTGACTGGCGTCCGTACCTGGGCCACGCCTGGACTGCGCGTCACGATACGTCGTTCGATCTGAAGACCTTGCAGGAATTGTCCGCCAAGCTGCTGGAAATCCCGGAAGGTTTCGTGGTTCAGCGCCAGGTTGCGAAGATCTACGAAGACCGTCAGAAGATGCAAGCCGGCGGCCTGCCGATCAACTGGGGTTACGCCGAAACCATGGCGTACGCGACCCTGGCGTTCGAAGGTCACCCGATCCGCATGACTGGCCAGGACATCGGCCGTGGTACGTTCTCGCACCGTCATGCCGTGCTGCACAACCAGAAAGACGCGGGCACCTACATCCCGTTGCAGAACCTGTACGCAGGCCAGCCACGTTTCGACCTGTACGATTCGTTCCTGTCCGAAGAAGCCGTACTGGCGTTCGAATACGGTTACTCGACCACCACGCCTCAAGCGCTGGTGATCTGGGAAGCCCAGTTCGGCGACTTCGCCAACGGTGCCCAGGTGGTTATCGACCAGTTCATCACCAGCGGCGAGCACAAGTGGGGCCGTCTGTGCGGTCTGACCATGCTGCTGCCACACGGTTATGAAGGTCAGGGTCCGGAGCACTCCTCGGCCCGTCTGGAGCGTTACCTGCAGCTGTGCGCCGAGCACAACATCCAGGTGTGCGTGCCGACTACCCCGGCCCAGATCTACCACTTGCTGCGTCGCCAGGTGATCCGCCCGCTGCGCAAGCCGCTGGTGGTACTGACACCGAAGTCGCTGCTGCGTCATAAATTGGCCATCTCGACCCTGGAAGATCTGGCGGATGGTTCGTTCCAGACCGTTATTCCAGAGATCGATACGCTGGACGCGGCGAAAGTGACTCGCCTGGTCCTGTGCAGCGGCAAGGTCTACTACGACCTGCTGGAAAAACGCCGTGCCGAAGGCCGCGAAGACATCGCCATCGTGCGTATCGAGCAGCTTTACCCGTTCCCGGAAGACGACCTGATGGAGGCCATTGCGCCTTACACCAACCTCACTCACGTGGTGTGGTGCCAGGAAGAACCGATGAACCAGGGCGCTTGGTACAGCAGCCAGCATCATTTGCGTCGCAGCATCGGTAACCATAAGCAGGCCCTGGGCCTGGAATATGCCGGTCGTGACGCTTCTGCTGCACCTGCGTGTGGTTATGCGTCGATGCACGCCGAGCAGCAGGAAAAACTGCTGCAAGATGCTTTCACTGTTTAACGCCTTCGCGCTGACTGAAACCGAATTTTAAGGACCCACAGATAATGGCTATCGAAATCAAAGCCCCGTCATTCCCGGAATCGGTTGCCGATGGCACCGTTGCCACCTGGCACAAGAAACCAGGCGACGCTGTAAAGCGTGACGACCTGATCGTCGACATCGAGACCGACAAAGTCGTTCTGGAAGTGTTGGCCGAAGCTGACGGCGTACTGGGCGCAATCGTTGCCGAAGAAGGCGCTACCGTTCTGTCTAACCAGGTGCTGGGCTCGATCGAAGAGGGCAGCGCTGCTGCCGCTGCTCCTGCCGCCGCTGCACCGGCTGCTGCTTCGGCTCCCGCTGCTGCTCCGGCCGCAGGCGGCGAAGATCCAATCGCTGCACCGGCTGCCCGTCAGTTGGCTGAAGAAAACGGCATCAACCTGGCGTCCATCAAAGGCACCGGCAAAGACGGCCGTGTGACCAAGGAAGACGTGGTGGCTGCAGTTGAAGCCAAGAAAAACGCCCCAGCTGCCGCACCTGCCAAGGCAGCTGCCCCGGCTGCCGCTGCGCCTGTGTTCGCCGCTGGCGACCGCACCGAGAAGCGCGTACCGATGACCCGCGTACGTGCCACCGTGGCCAAGCGTCTGGTTGAAGCACAGTCGAACATGGCGATGCTGACTACCTTCAACGAAGTCGACATGACCGAAGTCATGGCCCTGCGTTCGAAGTACAAGGATCTGTTCGAGAAGTCCCACAATGGCGTGCGCCTGGGCTTCATGTCGTTCTTCGTGAAAGCGGCTACTGAAGCGCTGAAACGCTACCCGGCAGTCAACGCTTCGATCGACGGTACCGACATCGTTTACCACGGCTATGCAGACATCGGCGTTGCCGTGTCCAGCGACCGTGGCCTGGTGGTTCCAGTCCTGCGTAACGCCGAGCTGATGAGCCTGGCTGAAATCGAAGGCGGCATCGCCGGCTTCGGCAAGAAAGCCCGTGACGGCAAGCTGACCATCGACGAGATGACCGGCGGTACGTTCACCATCACTAACGGTGGTACCTTCGGTTCGATGATGTCGACGCCGATCGTCAACCCGCCACAAGCTGCGATCCTGGGCATGCACAATATCATCCAGCGTCCTATGGCCATCAACGGCCAAGTCGTGATCCGCCCGATGATGTACCTGGCACTGTCTTACGATCACCGCCTGATCGATGGTAAAGAAGCCGTGACTTTCCTGGTGACCATCAAGAACCTGCTGGAAGACCCAGCTCGTCTGCTGCTGGATATCTGATTGAAGCAGCTTCAAGTTGCGAGCTACAAGCTGTAGGAAAAAGCAGCTTGGCTTGCAGCTTGGGGCTAGAAGCTTGTCGCAAATAGAGGATCTATTTTCATGACACAGAAATTTGACGTCGTAGTGATTGGTGCAGGTCCTGGCGGCTATGTTGCCGCCATCAAGGCCGCACAACTGGGCCTCTCGACTGCTTGCATCGAAAAATACACCGACAAGGAAGGCAAACTGGCGCTGGGCGGTACTTGCCTGAACGTTGGTTGCATTCCTTCCAAGGCGCTGCTGGACAGCTCCTGGAAATTCCATGAAGCCCAAGACGGTTTCGCGATCCACGGCATTAACCACGCTGGCGTGACCATGGACGTGCCAGCAATGGTCGGCCGTAAAGCCAACATCGTTAAAGGCCTGACCTCCGGCGTTGCCACCTTGTTCAAGGCCAACGGCGTGACTTCCCTGCAAGGCCACGGCAAGCTGCTGGCCGGCAAGAAAGTTGAAATCACCAAGCCAGACGGCTCGGTTGAAGTCATCGAAGCCGAGAACGTAATCCTGGCCCCAGGTTCGCGTCCAATCGACATCCCGCCTGCTCCAGTTGACCAGAACGTGATCGTTGATTCGACCGGCGCCCTGGAGTTCCAATCGGTTCCTAAGCGTCTGGGCGTGATCGGCGCTGGCGTGATCGGCCTGGAACTGGGTTCGGTATGGTCCCGTTTGGGTTCCGAAGTCACCGTGCTGGAAGCCCTGGACACGTTCCTGCTGGCTGCCGACACCGCGGTGTCCAAAGAAGCCCTGAAAACCCTGACCAAGCAAGGTCTGGACATCAAACTGGGCGCCCGTGTTACCGGTTCCAAGGTCAACGGCGAAGAAGTCGTTGTGACCTACACCGATAAAGAAGGCGAGCAGACCATCACATTCGACAAGCTGATCGTAGCCGTTGGTCGCCGTCCAGTGACCACCGACCTGCTGGCAGCTGACAGCGGCGTGAACATCGACGAGCGTGGCTTCATCCACGTTGACGATCACTGCGCTACCACCGTGCCTGGCGTGTACGCCATCGGCGACGTGGTTCGCGGCATGATGCTCGCGCACAAGGCTTCCGAAGAAGGCATTATGGTTGTCGAGCGCATCAAGGGTCACAAGACCCAGATGAACTACGACCTGATCCCATCGGTTATCTACACCCACCCGGAAATTGCATGGGTCGGCAAGAACGAACAGCAGTTGAAAGCTGAAGGCGTTGAAGTTAACGTCGGCACCTTCCCGTTTGCTGCTTCTGGCCGTGCCATGGCAGCCAACGACACCGGTGGTTTTGTCAAAGTCATCGCTGATGCCAAGACTGACCGCGTATTGGGCGTCCACGTGATTGGCCCAAGCGCTGCAGAACTGGTTCAGCAAGGCGCGATCGGTATGGAATTCGGCACCAGTGCCGAGGACCTGGGCATGATGGTCTTCTCCCATCCGACCCTGTCCGAAGCGTTGCACGAAGCAGCGTTGGCAGTGAATGGCGGCGCCATCCACATCGCCAACAAGAAGAAGCGCTAAGCGAGATAATAAGAAACCACGGCGGAGTTGCCCGTCGTGAGCCTTGCGCGCAAGACTCACCGCGGAATATCCGCTGGACGCAGTCTTGCGCAGCTTTACGGGCCTTGAGCCCCGCAAGTTGCGCAAGCAGCAGTCACAGGTGGCGCGGCACTCATAATGAGCGCAGCGCCGAATGCGCAGTACCTAACGAAGACGGTAAAAAGCATGAATCTTCACGAGTATCAGGGTAAGCAGCTGTTCGCTGAATACGGCCTGCCAGTATCCAAGGGCTACGCAGTAGACACCCCGGAAGCAGCAGCAGAAGCTTGCGACAAAATCGGCGGCACCGAGTGGGTTGTCAAAGCCCAGGTCCACGCTGGTGGTCGCGGTAAAGCGGGCGGCGTTAAGCTGGTTCGCAGCAAAGAAGACGCCAAGGCCTTCGCACAGCAGTGGCTGGGCAAGCGTCTGGTGACTTACCAGACTGATGCCAATGGCCAGCCAGTCACCAAGATCCTGGTTGAATCGTGCACTGATATCGCTAAAGAGCTGTACCTGGGCGCTGTCGTTGACCGTTCGAGCCGTCGCATCGTGTTCATGGCTTCCACCGAAGGTGGCGTGGACATCGAGAAAATCGCTCACGAGACCCCAGAAAAAATTCTGAAAGCCACTATCGATCCACTGGTTGGCGCTCAGCCATTCCAGGGTCGCGAGTTGGCATTCCAGCTGGGCCTGGAAGGGAAGCAAGTTGCCCAGTTCGCCAAGATCTTCGTGGGTCTGGCCAAACTGTTCCAGGATCACGATCTGGCCCTGCTGGAAGTGAACCCGCTGGTGATCAAGGCTGACGGCGATCTGCACTGCCTGGACGCCAAGATCAACATCGACGCCAACGCCATGTACCGTCAGCCTAAGCTGAAGACTTTCCACGATCCGTCGCAAGACGATCCGCGCGAAGCGCACGCTGCCAAGTTCGAACTGAACTACGTAGCCCTGGAAGGTAACATCGGTTGCATGGTCAACGGTGCTGGCCTGGCCATGGGTACCATGGACATCGTCAACCTGCATGGCGGCAAACCAGCCAACTTCCTCGACGTGGGCGGTGGTGCTACCAAAGAACGCGTGACCGAAGCCTTCAAGATCATCCTGTCCGACGCCAACGTCGCTGCAGTACTGGTCAACATCTTCGGCGGCATCGTTCGTTGCGACATGATTGCCGAAGGCATCATCGGTGCAGTGAAAGAAGTCGGCGTTAAAATCCCGGTTGTTGTTCGCCTTGAAGGTAACAACGCTGAACTGGGCGCTAAAGTACTGGCAGAAAGCGGTTTGAACATCATCGCGGCTACCAGCCTGACCGACGCTGCTCAACAAGTTGTCAAAGCTGCGGAGGGCAAATAATGAGCGTCCTGATCAATAAAGACACCAAAGTTATCTGCCAGGGTATTACCGGTTCGCAAGGTAGTTTCCACACCCAGCAAGCCATTGAATACGGCACCAAGATGGTGGGTGGCGTTACTCCTGGTAAAGGCGGTACCGAGCACCTGGGTCTGCCAGTGTTCAACACCGTGAAAGAAGCCGTAGAAACCACTGGCGCTACCGCCAGCGTGATCTACGTTCCAGCTCCTTTCTGCAAGGACTCCATCCTGGAAGCAGCCTTCGGCGGCATCAAGCTGATCGTCTGCATCACCGAAGGCATTCCTACCCTGGACATGCTGGACGCTAAAGTTAAGTGCGACGAGCTGGGTGTTACCCTGATCGGCCCTAACTGCCCAGGCGTGATCACCCCAGGCGAATGCAAGATCGGCATCATGCCAGGTCACATTCACTTGCCAGGCAAAGTCGGTATCGTTTCCCGTTCCGGCACCCTGACCTACGAAGCTGTTAAGCAGACCACTGACGCCGGTTTCGGTCAGTCGACTTGCGTCGGCATCGGCGGTGACCCGATCCCAGGCTCCAACTTCATCGACATCCTGAAGCTGTTCCAGGAAGACCCGAAGACCGAAGCGATCGTCATGATCGGTGAGATCGGCGGTTCGGCTGAAGAAGAAGCGGCTGCCTACATCAAGGCACACGTGACTAAGCCGGTTGTTTCCTACATCGCTGGTGTGACTGCCCCTGCTGGCAAGCGCATGGGCCATGCTGGCGCAATCATCTCTGGCGGCAAGGGCACTGCAGACGAGAAGTTTGCTGCCCTGGAAGACGCAGGCGTTAAAACCGTGCGTTCGCTGGCAGACATCGGCAAGGCTTTGTCCGAGCTGACCGGTTGGGCTGTCAAGTAAGCCTCGCGCTTAACTGACGCTTCACCCACACAAAGGCCACCTTCGGGTGGCCTTTGTGCGTTCTGGGACAGCTGAATTCGCGACTGGCGCAGATCAAAATGTGGGAGCGGGCTTGCTCGCGAAAGCGGTGTATCAGCTAGCCAGTCAGGTGCTGAAACACCGCTTTCGCGAGCAAGCCCGCTCCCACATTCGATTGTATTCCAACATTTAGATATATGAATGCGACATAGAAATGTCGCTTATCGGACAGTACGCCCCGCAACAGTGCGTTTGTCAGCCCAATTCTGTACCCTAGCCGCCTCTTTATGCGCCCGCATCCCAAAAGGAAGCCGCGCGCTAGACCGGTCGGCTCCCATAAGGGCCGGCAGTATTTCCCTCATCCATAGGGAATCCCTCTCTAAATTCCGATTCAGTAGTGTGGTATTTCCTCAAATGAAAGTGTTGAAAAGCCAGGACATCCTGGCGCTGGGTTTTATGACCTTTGCCCTGTTCGTGGGCGCCGGCAACATCATCTTCCCGCCTATCGTTGGTTTGCAGTCCGGGCCTCACGTCTGGATGGCAGCGCTGGGCTTTCTGATTACCGCAGTGGGTTTGCCGGTGGTCACCGTGATCGCGCTGGCCAAGGTTGGCGGCGGTATGGACGCGTTGAGCAGCCCGATCGGCAAGATCGCCGGTGGCCTGCTGGCGGCGGCGGCGTATCTGGCGGTAGGGCCGCTGTTCGCCACCCCGCGTACCGCGACCGTATCTTTCGAAGTGGGCCTGGCGCCGCTGACCGGCGAAAGCCCGTTGGCGCTGTTCCTCTACAGTTCGGTGTATTTCCTGGTGGTGTTCTTTGTCTCCCTGTACCCAGGCCGACTGCTGGACACCGTGGGTCGCTTTCTGGCGCCGCTGAAGATCATTGCGTTGGCCATCCTTGGCATCGCAGCGTTTGCCTTGCCGGCGGGAGACTTGGGGGTTGCCACGCCGAAATACGTGGCTGCGCCGTTCTCTGAAGGCTTCATCAATGGCTACCTGACCATGGATACCCTGGGCGCCCTGGTGTTCGGCATCGTGATCGTCAACGCGATTCGCTCCCGTGGTGTGGAGTCGCCAAAGCTGATCACCCGCTACGCAATCATCGCCGGCTTGATTGCCGGTGTGGGCCTGGCCCTGGTGTATGTCAGCCTGTTCCGCCTGGGTTCGGGCAGCCATGAAGTCGCCGCCGGTGCTGCCAATGGCGCCGCCGTATTGCACGCCTATGTGCAACACACGTTTGGCTCCCTGGGCAGCGGCTTCCTGGCGGTGCTGATCTCCCTGGCGTGCCTGGTCACGGCTGTTGGCCTCACCTGTGCCTGCGCCGAGTACTTCAGCCGCGTCTTGCCGCTGTCCTACAAGACCCTGGTGGTGATCCTGGCGCTGTTCTCGCTCTTCGTGTCCAACCTGGGCCTGACCAAGCTGATCGCGTTCTCGATCCCGGTACTTACCGCGATCTATCCGCCGTGCATCGTGCTGGTGGCGCTGAGCTTCTGCAAAGACTTCTGGCAGGAGCAGGGCCGGATCGTTGGCCCGGTGATGTTGGTGTCGTTCATCTTTGGCTGCATCGACGCGCTCAAGGGTGCGGGCCTGGTGGGTTGGTTGCCGTCGCAGTTGGCGAATTTGCCGTTGAGCGAGCAGGGCCTGGCGTGGCTGGTGCCTTCGGTGATGGTGTTGGTCGTGGCGGTGGTGATTGACCGTATGCTCGGCAAGCGTAGCGAAGCGATCGCATAACCCACGTTCGCGCAGTACTGAAATGCCCCGTATCAATCGATACGGGGCATTTTTTATGCTTATGACACAACAACCTTCTAAAGTTGGAACTCTTTAGACTGCGTTAACATCCACACACACCGTGTAACAGGACCCACATGTCGTTCGTCGAAACCAATCAGATCCACCTGCTCGCTGCCCTCTGGTTCGTCCTCTGCTGGGGTGGTTACACCCGCTATGCTACCTGGAAAGCCCGGGACACCGCATGCCTCGCCAGCGTGCTGCATCTGTATCGCGAAGACTGGATGCGCCGCATGCTATTGCGCGACAACCGCATCGCCGACGCCAGTGTGATCGGCAACTTGGAACGCAACGCCTCGTTCTTCGCTTCCAGCACCTTGATTATCCTGGCCGGCATTCTCACCGTGCTCGGCGCCTCGGAGCGCGCGGTGTCGCTGTTGGCAGACATCCCCATGGTGCAGCAGGCCTCCCAAGGCATGTCAGAGATCAAGCTGCTGTGCCTGGCGCTGGTATTCGTCTATGCGTTTTTCACGTTCAGCTGGTGCATGCGCCAGTACAATTTCGCAGCGGTGCTGGTGGGCTCGGCACCGATGATCGGCGAGCGGCACGTGTCGGAGCAGGAGCGCAACGCATTTGCCCTGCGCGCGGCACGGGTGATCTCCATGGCCGCCAACCAGTTCAACTTTGGCCTGCGCGCTTATTACTTCGGCATGACCATGCTCGCGTGGTTTGTCAGCCCCTGGTTGTTCATGTTGATGAGCAGTGGGGTGGTGCTGGTACTGTATCGCCGGGAGTTTCATTCCGACGTACTGCAAGTGATGGTGTATACGCAGACCGATACGCCGTTGCCGGAAGTGGCTAAAGAGGCGGCTTAGTTAAGCCTTCAACTCTAAATGCCAGACAAAAGAAAGCCCGCTATCTAAGCGGGCTTTCTTCTTGCAGCAAAGCTATTTCAAGCCGCGGTCTCAAGAACCGGTGGCAGGGGTAGCAGGTGCTGCTTCTTTTGCGGCGGCGGCGTTCGATTCAGCCTGAGCTTTGGCAGCATCGGCGTTTTCTTTCGCAGCGTCGTTCACTTTATCCTGAGCCTTCGCCATATCTTTCTGAGCTTGCTCGGAATGTGCTGCGGCGTCTTGGGCTTTGTCTTCGGATTTCTTGTCGCAGGCAGCGAGACCGAGGGCAGCGGCCAACATCATGGAAATAGCTAAAGTCTTGCGCATGGGGTGTTTCTCCTTATTGAAGATATCTACTGGCCTTTCGAGCATGGCCGTTCAGCATTAGTTCCTTTTGTTACGAAGATATATAAAAACAGTCACCCAGGAACTTTCACACGCGCCACCGATACTGCGTATCCATACAAATAAGAGTCCAGACACGATGACTGAAAATCCCCTGCTAGCGCGTGCGGCACGCTTTGTATCGGCCTTGCGCCATTGTCAGGTGTTGGGCATTACCGCTCATCACGCCGACGCGCAGGGCGTCACACTTGTCATGCCCTACGCCGCGCATCTGGTAGGAAACCCCACTACCGGCGTGATCCACGGCGGCGCGCTGACCTCCCTGATGGACACGGCCTGCGGCATGGCCACCCTGTGTGTATTGCCGGAATTCGAGGTGTGCCCGACCCTCGACCTGCGGGTCGATTACATGCACCCCGCCGCGCCACATCAACCGGTGTATGGCTTCGCCCAATGCTATCGAGTGACCACCGACGTGATCTTCACCCGTGGCTTCGCCTATCAGGATGACCCGCAACAACCCATCGCCCATGTGGTGGGTACGTTCATGCGCATGGGCAAGCGCCTCAAAGGCACGCAAGGGCTGGGCAGTACGATCAAGGGAGAACAGGCATGACCCACCGTTTCAAGACCCGCCTCGAGCAGGCCCATGCGCGCGGCGATTACGAGGCGCTGCTCAACCTGATCCCTTACGCCAAACTGATCGGCATCGAATGCACCCGCCTTGGAGATGAATTGCTGTTTCGGCTACCGGCCAACAAGGACAATATTGGTAACCCAATATTGCCGGCGCTGCACGGCGGAGTGATCGCGGGCTTTATGGAGCTGTCGGCGGCGCTGCACCTGCTGGTGTTTACCGGTGCGCCAGGCATCCCGAAAATCATCGATTTTTCCTTGGATTACCTGCGCGCCGGGCAATTTCGCGACACCTACGCCAAATGCCAGGTGTGGCGCCAAGGCCGACGAGTGGCAAACGTGGCGATCACCGCCTGGCAAAGCACTGCGGCCGAGCCTATCGCCACCGCTCGTGCGCATTTCAAAATCGAGGAACAGAGCCGCCCTTGAAATCCTGGTCTTAGCCCCCAACTTTGATGACAACCCGCCGCCAACCCTCAAGGGCGCGGCCACTGCCATCCAATTGGAGTTTGATGACCATGAGTGTGGAAACTCAAAAGGAAACCCTGGGCTTCCAGACCGAGGTGAAGCAACTGCTGCACCTCATGATCCATTCGCTGTATTCCAACAAGGAAATCTTCCTTCGCGAATTGATCTCGAACGCCTCTGACGCTGTCGACAAGTTACGTTTCGAAGCCCTGTCCAAGCCTGAGTTGCTGGAAGGTGGCGCCGAACTGAAAATCCGTGTGAGCTTCGACAAGGACGCCAAGACCGTCACCCTCGAAGACAACGGCATCGGCATGAGCCGTGAAGACGCGATTACCCACTTGGGTACCATCGCCAAATCCGGTACCGCTGATTTCATGAAGAATCTGTCGGGCGACCAGAAGAAAGATTCGCACCTGATCGGCCAGTTCGGCGTGGGCTTCTACTCGGCCTTTATCGTTGCCGATAAAGTTGAAGTGTTCAGCCGTCGTGCCGGCCTCGACGCCAGTGAAGGCGTGCACTGGTCATCCAAAGGTGAGGGCGAGTTCGAAATCGCTACCATCGATAAGGCCGACCGTGGCACGCGTATCGTGCTGCACCTCAAAGACGGTGAAGACGAGTTTGCCGATGGCTGGCGCCTGCGCAACATCGTCAAGAAGTACTCCGACCACATCGCTTTGCCGATCGAGCTGCCGAAAGAACAAGCGGCCGCCGAAGGCGAAGAAGCGCCG
This sequence comes from Pseudomonas sp. 58 R 12, assembly GCF_900005865.1. Classification (NCBI taxonomy): domain Bacteria; kingdom Pseudomonadati; phylum Pseudomonadota; class Gammaproteobacteria; order Pseudomonadales; family Pseudomonadaceae; genus Pseudomonas; species Pseudomonas sp. 58 R 12. The sequence continues at coordinate 100,668 of NZ_CVTP01000015.1, read as the reverse complement.
GCCCAGGAATGGGAAGTGGTCAACCGCGCCAGCGCGCTGTGGACCCGTCCTCGCACCGAGATCAAGGACGAGGAATACCAGGAGTTCTACAAGCACATCGGTCACGACTACGAAAACCCGCTGAGCTGGAGCCACAACAAGGTCGAAGGCAAGCTGGAATACAGCTCGCTGCTCTACGTGCCGGCCCGTGCTCCGTTCGACCTGTACCAGCGCGAAGCGCCGAAGGGCCTCAAGCTCTACGTGCAGCGCGTGTTCGTGATGGACCAGGCGGAATCCTTCCTGCCGCTGTACCTGCGCTTTATCAAAGGCGTGGTCGACTCCAATGACCTGTCGCTGAACGTGTCGCGGGAAATCCTGCAAAAAGACCCAATCATCGACTCCATGAAGTCGGCGCTGACCAAACGCGTGCTCGACATGCTGGAAAAACTGGCGAAGAACGAGCCTGAGCAATACAAAGGCTTCTGGAAAAACTTCGGCCAGGTCATGAAAGAAGGCCCTGCTGAAGATTTCGCCAACAAGGAAAAAATTGCCGGCCTGCTGCGTTTTGCCTCGACTCATGAAGAGGGTGGCGAGCAAGTTGTGTCGCTGGCCGAGTACCTGGCACGGGCCAAGGAAGGTCAGGACAAGATCTACTACCTGACCGGCGAAACCTACGCCCAGGTCAAGAACAGCCCGCACCTGGAAGTCTTCCGCAAGAAAGGCATCGAAGTGCTGCTGCTGACCGACCGTATCGATGAGTGGCTGATGAGCTACCTCAGCGAGTTCGACGGCAAGACCTTCGTCGATGTGGCCCGTGGTGATCTGGACCTGGGTAACCTGGACTCCGAAGAAGAGAAGAAAGAAGCCGAAGAAGTCGCCAAGGCTAAAGAAGGCTTGGTTGAGCGGATCAAGGCGTCCCTGGGCGAGGCTGTCAGCGAAGTGCGGGTTTCCCACCGTCTGACCGATTCCCCGGCGATCCTGGCCATCGGCGAGGCGGACCTGGGCATGCAGATGCGCCAGATCCTCGAAGCGAGCGGCCAGAAGGTTCCGGATTCCAAGCCGATCTTCGAATTCAACCCGGCTCACCCGCTGATCGGGAAGCTCGATGCAGAGCAGAATGAAGAGCGCTTTGGCGACCTGTCGCACATCCTCTTCGACCAAGCGGCCCTGGCCGCTGGCGACAGCCTGAAAGATCCGGCCGCTTATGTGCGCCGCCTGAACAAGCTGTTGGTTGAACTGTCGGTTTGACACCGTTGTAGAGAAAACCCGCCTCGGCGGGTTTTTTCGTTCTACTGCACCTCAACTGGAGAAAATGATGAGCCAAGTCACTGTGCGTTCCGTGGTCTATCAGATTGATGGCCAGTCTTATGAGAGCCGCCTGGCATTCGATGCCAGCCACAAAGGCCCGTTGCCGGGCCTGCTGATGGCGCCGAACTGGATGGGTGTGAGTGCAGGTGCCGAAGAGATCGCCAAAAGCGTGGCCAGCAAGGGCTACGTGGTGCTCATCGCCGACCTGTACGGGCAAACCGTGCGCCCGTCAAATGGCGATGAAGCCGGCGCAGCGATGATGCCGCTGAAGAATGACCGCGTGTTGCTGATCAAGCGCATGCAGGCGGCCTTCGAGCAGTTGCAAGGCCAGACCGAAGCGGCGGTTGATACCGCCAGGTTGGCGACCTTTGGGTTCTGCTTTGGCGGTTGCTGCTCCTTGGAGCTGGCGCGTACCGGTGCGCCGTTGAAGGCTGCGGTATCGTTCCACGGCACCCTCGACACGCCGAATCCGGCGGATGCGAAGAACATCAAGGGTTCAGTGCTGGTGCTGCACGGTGCTTCCGACCCGTTGGTGCCGAAAGAGCAACTGCCGGCGTTTGAAGATGAAATGAACGCGGCGGGTGTGGATTGGCAGTTGCTGAGCTACGGCGGCGCGGTGCATTCCTTCACTGACCCGCATGCGAATGTGCCGGGCAAGATGATGTACGACGCGAAGACCGCTGCGCGGGCTTTTCAGTCGATGCATAACTTGTTGGATGAAGTGTTCAAGGGCTAATCTCCAGCGCTTATTCCGGCCTCTTCGCGAGCAAGCCCGCTCCCACATTCGACCGCGTTTACCCTGTAGGAACGCGCTCGAATGTGGGAGCGGGCTTGCTCGCGAATGCTATCTCACCGGCAACTCAATTCTTTCAGACTCACCCGGCACCGTCGGCCAATCCCCTGCCGCCCAGCGCTGGCGCGCCTGTTCGATCGCTGCCGGATCACTCGCCACAAAATTCCAATTGATCCGCCGTGGCCCATCCAGTGGCGCGCCGCCGAACACCACCAGGTGGCAATCACTCTCGGCGAACAGTGTCATTTCCTGTCCGGCCGGCAGTACCACCAGGCTATGCACCTCAAGTAACTCACCCTCCAATTGCACCTCACCCTCCAGCACATACACCGCGCGTTCCTCATGCTCATCAGGAATCAGCAGCGTCGTGGCGGTTGGCATGCGCACCTCGGCATACAGCGTGGGCGATAGCACCGGCACCGGCGACTTGAGGCAGAACCCATCACCCGCAATCAGGCGGATCTGCACGCCGAGGTTGTCACTCACCGGCAAGCTCGCTGCCGGGTGATGGCTGTAATGCCCCGGCCCCGTTTCGTGGTCCATTGGTGATGCCAGCCACACTTGCAGCCCATGCAGGCTGAAACCGCTGGCCTTGAGCGCCTCTGGCGTGCGCTCGACGTGGGCAATCGCACTGCCGGCAGTCATCCAACTGACATCGCCGGCCTGCACCACTTGGTCCGACCCCAGGCTGTCCTTGTGCTGCAGTGCACCGTCGAACAGATAAGTGAGGGTCGACAGCCCGATATGCGGGTGCTGGCGGATGTTCATGCCATCGCCGGGCGCGTAGCGGGTGAGCAGCATATGGTCGAAAAACACAAAAGGCCCAACGCTGAGGCATTCTCGCGACGGCAAAGGGCGCAGGATGGGTTGGCCTTCGACATCTTCGGGGCGAGGGCGGATCACGGTGAGGGTGGTCATGGTGCATCCCAGTCTGAGCGGGTTGGATGCTTATGAGCATAACCCGCTCGGTAGGATGTTGCCGCTATTGGCTGAAGGCGCCTTCCGACAATTGGGTCTCGATGCTGACCTCGGCGGTAGTCATCAACTTGTGCACCGGGCAGCGATCAGCCACGCGATGCAATTCATCGCGTTGTTCGTCGGTGAGTACGCCCTTTAGCGTCAGCTTGACGTTGAGCGTGTATTTGCCCTTTTGCTCTTCGGTGGCGTCGTGGGTGACTTCCACGGTCACACCGGTCAACGGGATGTCTTTTTTCTGGGCATAAAGCCTGACGGTCAAGGCTTTGCACGACGCCAGTGCCGCGTCGAAGTAGTCATGGGGGGAGGGCGCCGAATCGTCGCCGCCCAGGCTTTTGGGCAGGTCAGTAAACAACTCATGGTTGTTGATATTGACGCTATGGCGAAAGTTGTCCTGGTTCAGGGTATTCACGGTAACAGGCATGGCAAACCTCACAGGGTGGCAGGATGAAGGTCATGCAGTTATAGAGCATGCTGGCACTTCGGTGTTCCGCGTTTTTTGCTGGATGAACCCCGGCAGGGCGCGCAAGGTCTACCTGTATTCGCTGCTATTGAGGTTTCACCGTGCCTTGGACCCGCTTGAGTCTTGCCCTGTTGCTCGCCGCCAGTAGCCTTGCTGCGCAGGCCCGTGACTATGCCTACAGCGACGCGCACCTGCATTACGTGGATTTTTTCCAGGAAACGGCGGGTATGGACAAGCTGCTCAAGGCGATGGCCGACAACCGCATTGAGCATGTGATGATTTCCGGCATACCGGTCGCGAAGAAATGGCACGAAGACGAGCCCAAACGCCCACGCTATTACGCCGGTGATGACGCCGATGCCTATTGGTACAGTGCCACTGACGTGATCGTCGCCGCTGCGGTCAATAAACTGGCCCCTGAGCAGCGCCAGTACTTTCATCCATTCCTGTCGGGCTTTAACCCTAACGACAAAAACTCCGCGGCCCATATCCAGCGCATGCTCGACCTGAACCCGGGGCTGTGGCAGGGTATCGGTGAGGTGTTCACCCGTCACGACGACCTCACCGCCCTGACATCAGGCGACACCCCACGCGCCAATAACGAAGCCATGACCCGCATCTACCACTTGGCCGCTGAAAACGACCTACCGGTGATGCTGCACTCCAATATCACCTCCAAGCGCGAGCGTAACCCGCTGTATCTCGCCGAGGTCGAGGAGTCAGTGCGCAACCATCCACACACCCGCTTTATCTGGGCCCATGCCGGCACCAGCAAGGAGATCCACCGGCCTCAGGTGCAGATGGACTTCTTACTGCCCACGTTGAGTCGCCTGCTTGAGGCTTACCCCAACCTTTATATCGACCTGTCCTGGAGCATGCTCACGCCTTACTTGCTCGATGAGGCGGGCAAGCCCCGCCCAGAGTGGGTAAAGCTGGTGGAGCGCTTCCCGGAGCGCTTCATGCTGGGTTCTGACGTGGTAGGGCGCTTCAACAAGCTGGGTAAGGAAATGCGCCGCTTTGATCCGTTCCTCGATGCGCTGCCTGCGCAGGTGGCCCACAAAGTGGCGCGGGATAACTTCCTGGCCATCCTGCCTAAGCCTTCGAGGTATTGATTTCACCCAATAAAAAGCCCCGAACCAGTCGGGGCTTTTTATTCGATCAAGCTACAGGCCTTACTTACCCTGCCAGCGTTTCAGCACCAAGGTAGCGTTAGTGCCACCAAAGCCGAAGCTGTTGCTCATCACGGTGTCGATCTTGGCGTTTTCAACGGTCTTGGTCAGGATCGGCATATCAGCCACAACCGGATCAATCTCGTCGATGTTGGCCGAGCCGGCCATGAAGTTGCCTTCCATCATCAGCAAGCAGTAGATCGCTTCGTGAACGCCAGCGGCGCCCAGGGAGTGACCGGACAGGCTCTTGGTAGAGCTGATGGCCGGAGCCTTGTCGCCGAATACCGCACGCACGCCTTCCATTTCCTTGGCGTCGCCGACCGGAGTCGATGTGCCGTGGGTGTTCAGGTAGTCGATTGGGGTATCAACGGTCGACATTGCCATCTGCATGCAACGGATGGCGCCTTCACCGCTCGGGGCAACCATGTCGTAGCCGTCGGACGTCGCGCCGTAGCCAACGATTTCCGCGTAGATCTTGGCACCACGGGCCAGAGCGTGTTCCAGCTCTTCGACCACTACCATGCCGCCACCGCCGGCGATGACGAAACCGTCACGCTTGGCGTCGTAGGCGCGGGAGGCTTTTTCCGGGGTTTCGTTGTACTGGGTGGACAGTGCGCCCATGGCGTCGAACAGGAACGATTGGCTCCAATGCTCTTCTTCACCGCCGCCGGCGAACACGATGTCCTGCTTGCCCAGCTGGATCTGCTCAACGGCAGTCCCAATGCAGTGAGCACTGGTGGCGCAGGCCGAGGAGATCGAGTAGTTCACGCCCTTGATAGCAAACGGCGTGGCCAGGCAGGCCGAAACGGTGCTGCCCATGGTCCGCGTAACACGGTACGGGCCAACGCGCTTCACGCCTTTTTCGCGCAGGATGTCCAGCGCTTCCATCTGGTTGAGGGTCGATGCGCCGCCGGAGCCGGCGATCAGGCCGGTGCGTACGTTGGATACCTGGTCTTCGCTCAGGCCGGAGTCGGCGATCGCGTCTTTCATCGCCAGGTAGGCGTAGGCGGCAGCGTGGCCGACGAAGCGATAGATCTTGCGATCGATCAGTTCTTCGAGGGGCAGGTCGATGGAGCCGGAAACCTGGCTACGCAGACCCATTTCGGCATATTCCGGGTTGAAGCGGATGCCAGGGCGACTTGCACGCAGGTTAGCGGTGACGGTCTCTTTGTCATTGCCCAGGCAAGAAACGATGCCCAGACCAGTGATAACGACGCGGCGCATGCGGATAACCCTTAAAAGTTGTCAGTGGAAGTGAATACGCCGACTCGAAGGCCTTCGGCAGTATAGATCTCGCGACCGTCGACAGTCACCGAACCGTCAGCGATAGCCAGGTTCAGCTTGCCCTTGAGGACGCGCTTGATTTGAATGTTGTAGGTGACTTTCTTGGCGGTCGGCAAGACCTGGCCAAAGAATTTCACTTCGCCCGAACCCAGGGCGCGACCGCGACCCGGCAGGCCTTGCCAGCCCAGATAGAAGCCAACCAGTTGCCACATGGCGTCAAGGCCCAGGCAGCCTGGCATCACCGGGTCACCTTCGAAGTGGCACGCGAAGAACCACAGGTCCGGGGTGATATCCAGCTCGGCGACCAATTCACCTTTGCCGTACTTGCCACCTTCTTCGCTGATATGGGTGATGCGATCCACCATCAGCATGTTCGGGGCGGGCAGTTGCGCGTTACCTGGGCCGAACAGCTCACCGCGACTGCAGCGCAGCAGGTCTTCCCGAGTAAAGGCGTTTTGTTTGGTCATGCGAGCTCCTCAATAATCCCATGCGGCAGGGTAGGGCAAATCTTCCCGAACCGAATGAAGCGTTCATGCCTCATGTCGGCAGCCTACACATAGACTATTGCGTTGTAGTGAAAGTCACAGCGGCAAGGTACTGAATGTACACTTGTTCACTGAAATTTTAAACCGGGCCTGTTTATGGGCCCGTTCGGGTGCCTAAGACTGCCGCACTTTCGCCTTTCACGCCAGTCGGACTTGGCTGATGGCGCGGCGCTATTGCACCCAACGCTGCAGGATTTGCTGCAAATCCGTGCGTTTGAACGGCTTGGCCAGGTAATCGTTCATTCCGGCTGCAAGACAGGCTTCACGGTCACCCTGCAAGGCGTTGGCAGTCAGGGCGATGATCGGCAGGTCAGCGCACCCCGGCAATTGGCGAATCTGTCGGGTGGCTTCGTAGCCATCGATCAGCGGCAGTCGGCAATCCATCAGGATCGCCGTGAAAATCAGGCTTTCGGCGCTACGGATCGCCTCGGCGCCGTCGGTGGCAATGCTCACTGCGAAGCCCAGGCTGCGCAGCATGGCTTCGACCACGGTGCGGTTGACTGGGTTGTCTTCCACTAGCAACACATGGCGGCCATCGCCGGCGCTGCCTTTGCCGTCGGCGTCGGTAGCGATGGCCGGCAAGCTCTGCTGATCAATGGCCAGGGGAATTTCCAGGGTGAACACCGAGCCACGGCCTTCTTCGCTCTGTGCGCGTAGGGTGCCGCCCATGCGTTCAGCCAGGGTACGGGCGATGGGCAGTCCCAGGCCGGTGCCGCCGTAACGTCTTGAAATGGAACTGTCGGCTTGCTGGAATGCATCGAACATCAATTCCAGGCGCTCGGTGGAAATCCCGATGCCACTGTCACGCACGGTACAGGTGAACCACACCAGTTCATGGTCGAGGGCCTGCCACTGGGGTTCAACGCTGACCGCGCCGTGCTCGGTGAACTTCAGTGCGTTGCCGATCAGGTTCACCAGGATTTGGCGGATCCGCGTCGGGTCGCCCTGCACCCGCAAGGCGTCCATCCCTTGCGGGATCGACAGCTGCAGCGCCAACCCACGCTGCTGCGCGCTGTGCTGGAAGGCCTGGGCGCAGCTGTTGATCAGCTCCGCGAGGTTGAACGGAATGTGCTCCAACTCCAGCGCGGCGCGTTCGATCCGCGAGAAGTCGAGGATGTCATTGATGACCTTGAGCAAATGCTCGGTGGACTCGGAAGCCAGCGCCGCGTACTCGGTCTGCTCCTCGGTCATCTCGGTGGTTTCCAGTAACTGCAACATGCCCAGCACACCGTTCATGGGCGTGCGCAGCTCATGACTCATCATCGCCAGGAAATCCGACTTGGCATTGTTGGCGCGCTCGGCTTCTTCGCGGGTCTGGATCAACTGGGCCATGGCCTGCTGTTGTTCGCGACTGGCCTGGTTGAGCCCTTCGGCGAGGTTATTGATATGCCGCGACAGGTCGCCGAGCTCTGAGTCATCCACGATCGGCAGCGGCGTCTTGTAGTCACCTTGCTGGATGGCCTTCACCGCATTGCCCATGGCGCTGATTGGCTGTGACAGGCTGGCGGCCAGGCGCCGTGCGAGCAGGAAGGTGAACAACAGGGCGAACAGCGCCAGGATGCCGGCCTTGAACAGGATCTCCTGCTGGCGCTGACTGAACGCGTCGTTGGACATGCCGACGATCACCCGGCCCAGGTAGTCCGCACGCGGTGCCTTGGGTTCGTTGAGGTTGTCCTGGAAAAAGTCATTGCCCAACTGGATGTGTTGCAGGCGAATCGGCGCCTGGAACACTTTTACCGACAGCGAACGGTCGTGTTTCTCTGAAGGTTGCTCGACGTACACCAGAATGTTCTCGCTGCTGTCCTGGATCTCCAGGAAGCGCACATGGGGCGTGGCCAACGTGGCGCGCAACAGGCTATCAAGCACATCATTGTTGCCGGAAATCACCCCGTATTCGGTGGCGGGTGCCAGTTGGTTGGCGATCAATTGGCCGGTGTGGTCCAGTTCCTGGCGCAGGTCCTGGATACGCACGAAGGTAAAGAAGCTGATCAACAGCAACGTCAGCAACAGTGCCGGGCCCAGGGTGATGAGCTGGGTACGGGTGTTGATATCCCAACGGCGACGCAAGGTCATGGGCGTTTTTCTCCTTCGGCCAATCGCGTGGCAACGCTGGCTTCGTCCACCTGTTCGATCCCCAGTGAGCGCGCGACTTGCGGGTTGCCCACGACTTTGAAGTGTTCCGGATACAGCGAACTCGGCCAATTGGCTGGCGGATGGTCGAGCAGGCGGTCGAGCACGCGCAGCCAGTCGTCCTGGTCGCTGTAGGTGCTGGCCAGGCTGCCGGCCCGCACAAAGCCCGCATTCGGGCCCACCAACGGCAGTTGCTGGGCATAGCTGCTCAGCAACAGGTTCTTCGCGGTTTTCGGGTTGTACAGCTGCGGGTCGTCGAGGCCAAGCAACACGTCACTGTTTCTGAACAGGGTTTGCAACGGTCGACTGTCATTAATGTTGTCCCAGAGCTGCGGCACGATTTCCAGGCCCAGGGGCGTGGCGTGCTGGCGCAGTTCGGGCAGGAGAAATTCACTTTCGGCGCCATAGAGCACGCCGATGCGCCGTGCTTGGGGAAGGATGCCGGTGATCAGGCGCAATTGGCGCTCCAGCGGCGGGTCGCTCCACAACAGGCTGATGCGTGGGTGCTGCGTTGTGCCCAGGCGCTGGTGGGCCTGCAGCCGACTGATGCGCAGCACCAGCGTCGGCGGGCCCTGGGTGTCTTGCAGGCGCCAGTCGAGGCCGGGCAGGTCGAGCAGGATCAGGCGTGTGTTGGCCGGCAGGTGGCTGGGAGCCGGTAGATCCTTGAGGGCGGTGAAAGTGACTTGGTCTTCGGGGCGTTGTTGGGCCAGCGCCTGGGCAAAGGCCTGCACGCCCGCGCCGTCTTCGGCGGCGGTCAGCAGGATCTCGGCGCTCCAGGCAGGAGCGGCAAACAGCAGGCAACCGAGCAGCGCAGCGCGTCGCCAGAGCGTATTGATAAAAGAACGGGTCATCCGTGACGAGTCGCCCATCTCAGAACTCTAACTCCGCGCTGAAGTAGAGCACGTGGCGACTGTCGTAATTGTTGTCGGCCCAGGTGGTGGGCTGGTTATCGAGGCGTTGTTGCAACATGCCGGCCAGCTCCACGTTGGCTTTGCCCAGGGCAATGCGCTTGGCCACCCGCAGGTCGGCCCGTTCGAAGCGGTAGCCGTTGAGTGCGTCGTCGCCATAGTAGAACAGCGCGCTCGACCAGCCGCGACCCCATTCACGCAACCAGCCGGCGGATCCACTGTTACGCGCGGTTTGTGCTTTATCACGCGGGTTACTGCTGGTGGCATCGACGTAAGCATAGGTCAGCCGCAGACGGTCGGCGTTGCTCACGCGCCAGTCGAACTGGGATTCAGCGCCGGTAAACCGTGAGCTGTTGGCGTTGCTGGCAATGTATTGGTTATTGCGCAGCGGCGAGCTGATCATGTTGGTGATCTCGTCGTAGAACAGTTTCACGTCCATGTTCAGCCCGATGTCGGCAAAAAAGCCGTTGTACCCTAGTTCCCTCGATTTCATCATCTCTTTATCGAGGTTGCCCGGGCCCCGGGTCTTTACGAAGTATTGCCCGGTGGTCTGCCCATAGGCCGGGGAGCCGAGGTTGGTGACGCGATAGCTCCAGTTGACATTGTTCTCGAACATGTCCGGCGAGCGGATCGCTTCGGAATACACCGCGCGCAGACCGTGGCGCGGGTTGATCAGGTAGTTGACGGCCACCCGTGGCGTCAGCGAGTTGCCGCTCAGGTGCGTGTCTTCGTACATCGCGCCGCCTTGCAGCAGCCAATGCTCGCTGGCGCGCCATTCCAACTGGCCGAACAGGCGCCAGGTGGTGTCGTCCAGAGTGCCGTTGAAATAGGTGTCGGAGTCGGCGCGGTCGTAGCGGTAGTTCATGCCGCTGACCAAGCGCAGGCTGTCGGACAGGCTGAGGGTGTCCTGAATCTCCAGGTCGTAGCGGCTTTCGCGGGTGCTTTGGTCGATGTCACCGCACACGCTCTGGTTGGCGCCGTTACGCCATTGGTCCAGCACCTGGTCGGCCAGGGCTTGCTCGGCGGGGCTGCCCGGTGGCGCACTGCCTTGGCTGTAAGTGTCCATGTGCCGGGCCAGCTGTTCGGCATAATTGGGGTTCAGCTGCCATAACTGGGTCAGCTCCGGGCTGAACGAGACCTTGGCATCACAGGCTTTCCAGATTTGCCGGCGATCCCACTGTTGGGCCGAGCCCTGGATATACAGGCTGTGGTCAGGATTGAAATCAAAATTCCAACGCAGGGAACCCGCGTAGTCCTTGGCTGTGACGTCAGAATTGTTACCGCCTTCGGTAATCCCGGCAAACACTGGAGTGTAGGTATAGGGTCGTTGGTTGGTGCCTTCCTTTGCATCCAACTGCACGTCGATGCTCTGTTGGGTGTTCAGCGTCTGGCTGATTGCCAGGCTGAAGCGGTTGAGGCGGCGGCCGTCACGGCGGTCGGCACCGGCAGCGTCGCTGTCGAAGCCGTCGTCCTGCTGCCCGGAGAGGGACAGGCGCAAGTCGCCGGTTTCCCAGCCTGCGCCCTGGCTGGCATAGAAGTCGTTGATGCCACGTGCGCCACGCACCACCTTGACCCGCGAGCCATGACTGTTGGCCGGCGAGCGCGTGAGGATGTTGACCACCGCCATCAAGGCATTGGCGCCGTAGCTGACGGTGTTGGGGCCACGGAACACTTCGATGCGCTCTATATCTTCCATGGCGACCGGAATGTCGCTCCAATCCACGGTGGCCAAGCCCGCGCGATACACCGAGCGGCCGTCTATCAGCACCTGCATGCGCCGCGCATCGCTGGCACTGGTGCCATGGTAGTTCACCGCCGCCTGGTTGCCGGTGGTGTAGCCGACCATCATCCCTGGTACCAGCCGCAGCAGTTCACTGATATCCCGCGCGCCACTGGCCTTGATCAGCTCGCTGTCGATCACGGTCATGCTGCCAGGCACGGCGGCGGCCGATTGCTTGAGACGCGTGGCGGTCAGCACTTGGGGCAGGGGCTGGCTGTCGAGGAACAGGTCATCGGCCATGACCGGCGCGCTGCACAGCAGCATCAGCCACAGAGGTAGACGAGGAGGAGGGCCCAAATACACGGCACGGCCTTGATAATTGCGGATAGCCGCCCATGTTAACTGAGGTGGGGCCTTTTGCCAGTCGTCGGACTTGTAATTACTTCATGCAAACCTGCCATTTTCCGACAAACGCACGAATTGATACGGGGGCTGGCCGCAAGCGGGTCGGCCCGTATAATGCGCCATCGCCACTGGTATGGATTAACGGATTGCATATGACTGAACAGCGCCCTATCGCGGTCCTGGGAGGCGGAAGTTTTGGTACCGCCGTGGCAAATTTGCTGGCCGAAAACGGTCACGCTGTGCGCCAGTGGATGCGCGATCCCGAACAGGCCGAGGCCATTCGGGTTAACCGGGAAAATCCGCGTTACCTCAAAGGCATCAAGATTCATCCGGCGGTCGAGCCTGTCACCGACCTGCTGGAAACCCTCACAGCCTGCGACCTGTGCTTTGTCGCGTTGCCGTCCAGCGCACTGCGTTCGGTGTTGGCGCCCCACGCCGAACGCCTAGCGGGCAAGCTGCTGGTCAGCCTGACTAAAGGCATCGAGGCGCAGACCTTCAAGCTGATGAGCGAAATCCTTGAAGAAATCGCTCCTCAGGCGCGCATTGGCGTGCTGTCCGGGCCGAATCTGGCGCGGGAAGTGGCCGAGCACGCGCTGACCGCCACCGTGGTCGCCAGTGAAGACGAAGCACTCTGCGAGCGCGTCCAGGCCGTGCTGCATGGCCGGACCTTCCGCGTCTATGCCAGCAACGACCGCTTTGGCGTCGAACTGGGCGGTGCGCTGAAAAACGTCTATGCGATCATCGCCGGCATGGCCGTGGCGCTGGGCATGGGCGAAAACACCAAGAGCATGCTGATCACCCGCGCCTTGGCCGAGATGACCCGTTTTGCCGTGAACCAGGGCGCCAACCCGATGACCTTCCTGGGGCTGGCGGGTGTGGGCGACTTGATCGTCACCTGCTCCTCGCCGAAAAGCCGCAACTACCAGGTGGGTTTCGCCCTCGGCCAGGGCTTGAGCCTGGAAGACGCGGTCACGCGCCTGGGTGAAGTGGCCGAAGGCGTCAACACCCTCAAGGTGCTCAAGGCCAAGGCCCAGGAGGCCGGCGTGTATATGCCGCTGGTCGCCGGGCTGCACGCGATCCTGTTTGAAGGGCGCACCTTGGACCAGGTCATCGAGCTGCTGATGCGCGCCGAACCGAAAACCGATGTCGACTTTATTTCCACCAGTGGTTTCAACTGAGGAACGCGTCATGAACGATCCAAAAGCAGCGCCCACGTACGAATCCATTGGCCTGCGCATCCTGTGGATGCTGGTGTTTGCCCTGGTGTGGCAAGTGGCGCAGTTCCTGCTCGGCGCGCTGGTGGTGGTGCAGTTGATCTACCGCTTGATCTATGGCGCACCGAACCTGGGCCTGATGAACTTCGGCGACAGCCTCAGCCAGTTCCTGGCGCAGATCGGCCGTTTCGGCAGCTTCCACTCCGAACAGAAACCATGGCCGTTCGCCGACTGGCCGACCCCGCGCGCACCCGAGGGCGAAGCCGCCCACAGCGTGCCGCCAGCGCCGCACCCGGTGCGTGATGAGGAGCCAAAGCTGTGAAGTTGTGGATTTTGCGTCACGGCGAAGCAGAAGCCCATGCCCCCTCCGACGCCCAGCGCAACCTCACCGAACACGGGCGCGCTGAAGTGTTGCGCAGTGCCGCGCACCTGATCGGCCAACCCCTCAGTGCCATCATCGCCAGCCCTTATGTGCGGGCACAGCAGACCGCGCACCTGGTGCGTGAGGCCTTGGGGTTCGAGCCGGATATTCGCACGGTGCCGTGGCTCACGCCGGAGGGCAATCCTGGGCAGGTGCTGGAAAAGCTCGACACCGATGACAACGTGCTGCTGGTCAGCCACCAGCCGTTGGTGGGCAGCCTGATCAGCTTTCTGCAGCATGGTCACCCGCGTCAGCCGCAGCCGATGCACACCGCCAGCCTGGCGGAACTGGAGGGGGATTTCCCGCTGGCGGGGTTGATGAGCCTGGTAGGCGTGAAACACCCGTAGGCGATATCGCTGCTTTGTGTGTGCTATATATTCAACCAAGCAAGTGCTTGGTTGGCTATCGTCGGACCACAAAGGAGCGCGTCCCATGCCCGTCGCTTTTCGTTTGCCGTTGCAGGTCTTCTTTGAACGTGAAGCGCGCCACCCGCGCCAGACCTTTCTGGTCCAGCCCACTGGCGGCAGCGAGGTGCAAAGCCTCACGTGGGGCGATGTCGGTCACCAGGCCCGTTGCGCCGCGCACTGGCTGCGTGCTCGCGAGTTGCCCCAGGGCTCGCACATTGCCCTGATCTCGAAAAACTGCGCGCACTGGATCATTGCCGACTTGGCGATCTGGATGGCCGGGCACGTCTCTGTGCCGCTGTACCCCAACCTCACCGCCGACTCCGTTGCCCATGTGCTCAGCCATTCCGAGGCGGCACTGGTGTTTATCGGCAAACTCGACGATTGGCCCGCCATGGCACCCGGTGTGCGGGCGGGTGTGCCGACCATCAGCCTGCCACTGTGCCCGTCGGGAACGTTCGATTTCAGTTGGGCCGACCTGCAAGCCTGCTCGCCGATTCAGGACAACCCCCAGCCTGCCGCTTCGGACTTGGCCACCATCATCTATACCTCCGGCACTACCGGCCTCCCCAAAGGCGTGATGCACAGCTTTGGCGCCTTGGGGTTTGCCGCCACCCGCGGCACCGAGTTATTTGGGCTGGGGGAGGGCGACCGGCTGTTGTCCTACCTGCCGTTGTGCCATGTGGCGGAGCGGATGTTTGTGGAGATGGCGTCGATTTACACCGGGCAAACGGTGTATTTCGCAGAAAGCCTGGATACTTTTCTGACCGATCTGCGTAGGGCACGTCCGACCGCACTGTTTGGCGTGCCGCGGATCTGGACCAAATTTCAGATGGGCGTCTACGCCAAGATCCCGCAAAAGCGCCTCGACACCTTGCTGCGCCTGCCCTTTATCGGCAAACGCGTAGGTCACAAGGTACTTGCCGGCCTGGGCCTGGACGCGTTGCGCATCGCACTGTCCGGCGCGGCGCCCGTGCCTGAGGCGCTGCTGCGCTGGTACCAACGCCTGGGCCTGGATGTGCTCGAGGTGTATGGCATGACCGAGAGCTGCGGCTACTCCCATGTGTGCCGTCCCGGCCAACAGATCCTCGGCTGGATCGGCCTGCCGTGCCCCGGTGTTGAAGTGCGCATCGACCCCTCGGGCGAAGTGCAGGTGCGCAGCGGTGCGACCATGCTCGGTTACTTCAAGGACCCGCAGAAAACCTGCGAGACCCTCACCGCTGATGGTTTCCTGCGTACTGGCGACAAAGGCGAGCAGGATGCCGATGGCCGCCTGCGCCTGACCGGGCGGCTCAAGGAAATCTTCAAGACCAGCAAAGGCAAATACGTAGCGCCGGCGCCGATTGAAAACCGCTTGGCTGAACATGCTCGTATCGAGCAAGTGTGCGTAGTGGGGGATGGGCTGCCCGCGCCGATAGGGTTGTGCGTGTTATCGGCGGTGAGCGAGGACCCGCACGCACTGCGCAGCAGCCTTGAGCGCTGGCTGGCACAGGTCAACCAGGCGCTGGATAAGCATGAACGCTTGCGCCAACTGGTGGTGGTGAAAGACAACTGGGCGGTGGAGAACGGCTTCCTGACCCCGACCTTGAAGATCAAGCGCAACGTGATCGAATCGACTTACGGTGCGCAATTCCACGCATGGAGCGAGCGTTCCGAATCCGTTCTGTGGCAGGATTAGGATCATCATAAAACCAACAAGGACAATGGCATGAGCCTCTGGCGTACCCAACCGAATATCGACCAACTCAATGCGGCCCAGAAAAACACCATCGGTGAACTGTTGGATATCCGCTTTGAAAGTTTCGACGACGACTCCCTGACCGCCAGCATGGTGGTCGATCATCGCACCCACCAGCCTTACGGCCTGCTGCACGGCGGCGCTTCGGTGGTGTTGGCCGAGAGCGTCGGCTCCATGGCGGCGTACCTGTGCATCGACGCCAGCAAGTTCTATTGCGTCGGGCTGGAGGTCAACGCCAACCACCTGCGCGGTGTGCGCAGCGGACGCGTGACGGCGGTGGCCAAGGCGATCCACATTGGGCGCACTACCCAGGTCTGGGACATCCGCTTGACCAGCGACGATGGCAAAACCAGCTGCGTGTCGCGCCTGACCATGGCCGTGGTACCCCTGGGCGAGAACCCACCGGCGCGATAGGCGTGGCGTGAGTGTCATCATTCCTGGCAGTTACAGTCATTGCTGTGCCGGCCAGGCATGGTGACAATCAATCTCTGTTTTTGTAGATGGATCCGGTATGTCGCAGCATGTGTTTTTTGCTCACGCCAATGGCTTCCCTTCGGCCACTTACGGCAAGTTGTTTGCCGCGCTGGGCCCGGAATACGCAGTAGCTCACGTGCCGCAGCACGGCCACGACCCCAGGTTTCCGGTGGACGATAACTGGCAGAACCTGGTGGACGAGTTGATCCACCACCTGGAGCAGCAACCCGAACCGGTGTGGGGCGTGGGCCATTCCCTCGGCGGCGTGTTGCACCTGCACGCGGCCATGCGGTGCCCGCAGTTGTATCGCGGAGTGGTGATGCTCGATTCTCCGGTGCTGACCCGTGCCGACCGCTGGGTCATTCGCGCGGCCAAGCGCTTGGGTTTCATCGACCGCCTGACCCCGGCTGGGCGCACCCTGGGCCGTCGCGAGGAATTTACCGATCTGGAGGCTGCGCGCAGTTACTTCGCCGGCAAGACGTTGTTCCGTGGCTTTGACCCGGAATGCTTCGACGCTTACCTGCAACATGGCTTGTATCAGGTGGGTGATCGCCTGCGCCTGCGCTTCGACCCGGCCACCGAAATCAGTATCTACCGTGGCGTGCCGCATACCAGTCCGGGCCAGGTGCGCCAATTGAAGGTGCCACTGGCAGTGGTGCGCGGCCGACAGAGCCGCGTGGTGATGCGTCACCACGCCAGCGGCGTCGGGCGCCTGCCCATGGGCGAAATGCTCACCATGCCCGGCGGCCATATGTTCCCCCTTGAGCGCCCCCAAGACACCGCGACCTTGATCAAGAACCTGTTCTCCCGCTGGGACGCGCGCGAGCGTAGTTGCGCATGAGCACACCCGTCGAAGAAGTCCGCCTGAGCCTGCCGCATATCGAACTGGCGGCCCACCTGTTCGGTCCCGAGGACGGTGTGCCGGTGATCGCGCTGCATGGCTGGCTGGACAACGCCAACAGCTTTGCGCGACTGGCCCCGAAACTTCAGGGTTTGCGCATCGTTGCACTGGATATGGCCGGGCACGGGCATTCTGCGCATCGTCCTACAGGTGCCGGTTATGCCTTGTGGGATTACGTCTATGACGTGCTGCACGTCGCCGAGCAACTGGGCTGGAAACGTTTTGCATTACTTGGTCACTCCCTCGGTGCCATCGTTTCCCTGGTGCTCGCCGGCGCCTTGCCTGAGCGCGTGACGCACTTGGGGTTGATCGACGGCGTGATCCCGCCGACCGCCAGCGGTGACAACGCTGCCGAGCGGCTGGGCATGGCGTTGCAAGCGCAATTGAACCTGCAGGACAAGCGCAAGCCGGTCTATAACACCCTGGATCGTGCCGTCGAAGCGCGTATGAAAGGCGTGGTCGCGGTCAGTCGCGAAGCCGCAGAACTGCTGGCCCAGCGCGGTTTGATGCCGGTGCCGGGTGGTTACACCTGGCGTACCGATAGCCGTCTGACCCTGGCTTCGCCGATGCGCCTGACCGACGAACAAGCCATGGCCTTCGTGCGGCGCGTAAGTTGCCCTACGCAGTTGGTGGTCGCTGCCGACGGCATGCTGGCGAAACATCCCGAATTGCTTTCTCAGCTACCCTTTACCGTGACCACCCTGCCTGGTGGCCATCATTTGCACCTGAATGATGAGTCTGGGGCGCTCCTTGTTGCAGACTGTTTCAATCGGTTCTTCCGCGCGCCTTGACTTGGAGCGGTCAACTGCCGAGGCTGGGCGGATTGAAAGGGAGTCAACCATGAACAACTTCAACATCGCTATGACCAACGATGGCCAGGGCTCGTTGATCTTATGAGCGTGCGTAACGGATGTATCCGTGTCCTGGGCTTAAGCCTGCTTAGCCCATTGGTATTCGCCGCCGACCTACCGGGTAGCCAGGACCTGCCCGCCGTAGCCCGCCAGGTCGACGCGCAAATCGTCGATTACCGGCCCGCCGAAGAAAAAGAACGCATCTACCCCATGGGCGCGATCCGCAAGATCAGCGGCCAGCTGCGCTATGAAGGCCAGGCCATCGCGCGCGGCCAAGCCACCGCCATCACCTATGAGTTGCCCGCCGAACACAGCGCCAGCGCCGCGTTTACCGCGACGCGTGAAGCGTTGCAGGAAAAGGGCGCGCAGTTGTTGTTCTGGTGCAAGGCCCGCGATTGTGGTGAAAGCAGCCTGTGGGCCAATGAGATTTTCGGCAACGCCAAGCTGGTCGGCGCCGACAGCCAGCAGGAATACCTGTTGCTGCGCCTGGCCGAGCCACAGGCCAACTCCCTGGTGGCGCTCTATGGCATCACCCGGGGCAATCGCCGCGCCTATCTGCATGTGGAGCAATTGGACGCCAGCGCGCCATTGGGCGATCTGTTGCCTACCTCGGCGACCCTGTTGCGCGAGCTGAAAAGCACCGGTGAGCTGGGCTTCCCCGCGCTCGCCGGCGCACCCGACGCCACCTGGCTGACCTTGATTTCCCGTGGGTTGAACCTCGACACCACGTTGCGCGTCAGTTTGACCGGGCCGAGCGCCGAAGCCTGGCGCCAGGGCCTGATCGACAACGGCGTGCGCGCTGCGCGCCTGGAAAGCGGCACGGGTGACGCCAAAGGCCTGCATGTGCATCTGATACGCTAGGCGTGACCAGGCGAACGGACCCGCGCCGTTCGCCTAAGCTGTCTTCCTAAGTCTTCTTCTAGAGATACCCCATGCTCAATAACGATCGCCTGCTGGTGCAAATCCTGCTGCTGGTGCTGTTTGGTGCCAGTCTATGGGTGATGGCACCGTTCTGGTCGGCGCTGTTCTGGGGCGCAGTGCTGGCGTTTGCCAGTTGGCCACTGATGGTCCTGCTCACGCGTTGGCTCGGCGGCCGGGAGTCTCTGGCGGCCGCCATCCTGACGCTAGGCTGGATGTTGCTGGTGGCAGTGCCGCTGGTGTGGCTGGGCTTCAACCTCGCGGACCATGTGCGCGACGCGGTGGCGTTGATCAAGGATATCCAGGTCGACGGCTTGCCGGCGGCGCCTACCTGGCTCGGTTCGATTCCCTTTGTCGGCGAGCGGCTGGTGGCAACCTGGGACAGCATCGACCAACAAGGCGCGGCCTTGATGGTCAGCATCAAGCCGTACCTGGGGCAGGTTGGCAATTGGTTGCTGGCGCGCAGTGCGCAGATCGGCGGCGGCATTCTTGAACTGACGTTGAGCCTGGTGTTCGTGTTCTTTTTCTATCGAGACGGGCCGCGCTTGGCGATGTTCGTCCACCGTTTATTGGAACGCTTGATCGGCGAACGCGCGGGCTACTACATCGAACTGGTGGCTGGCACCGTACAACGGGTAGTCAACGGCGTGATTGGCACCGCCGCCGCCCAGGCGGTGCTGGCACTGATCGGCTTCCTGATCGCCGGCGTACCGGGCGCGCTGGTGCTGGGCGTCGTCACCTTCCTGCTCAGCCTGATCCCCATGGGCCCGCCGCTGGTGTGGATCCCTGCCACGGCCTGGCTGGCCTGGAAAGGTGATTACACCTACGCGGTGTTCCTCGGTGTATGGGGCACATTCATCATCAGCGGCGTGGACAACGTGCTCAAGCCCTACCTCATCAGTCGGGGCGGCAATCTGCCGCTGGTCATTGTGTTGCTCGGCGTGTTCGGTGGTTTGATTGCCTTTGGTTTTATCGGCCTGTTTATCGGCCCGACCTTGCTGGCGGTGGCCTACAGCCTGTTGACGGATTGGAGTGCGACCCAGGCTCAGGGGCGTCGGGAAGATAAGCCGCTGTAACGGTTGTATGAGGGCTAATGTGGGAGCGGTGCTGGGCATCAGGCCCTGGGCAACCACATCACGGCCGTCAGTCCACCACCAGGAGTTTCCTCCAGGTTCAGGCGACCGCCGAGGCGTTCCGCCGCTTCCTTGGAAATCGTCATGCCCAGGCCGACGCCGCCGGAGTTGCGGTTGCGTGAGCCTTCCAGCCGGTAGAACGGCTCGAACACCGCTTCACGCTTGTCGGCGGCGATGCCCGGGCCATGATCGATGACGCGGATGACCAGTGCCTCGTGACTGTCCGTCAGCTCGATGCGTGTCGAGCCGGCATAACGCAAGGCGTTGTCGATCAGGTTGTTCAGGCATGAACGCAAGGCCATCGGCTGCACTTGCAACGGCGCGCAGGTGCCGGCGAATTGCACATCCGAACCCTGGTCCTGGGCGTTTTCGCTCATCGACTCCACCAGCGCTTGCACGTCCAGCCAATGCCGGGTTTCGCTGGTGCGTTGTTCGTGCAGGTAGCTCAGGGTGGCGTCGAGCATGCCGATCATGTCGTCCAGGTCCTGGCGCATCTGGCCCTGCAGCCGCGTATCTTCGATCTGTTCCAGGCGCAGCTTGAGGCGTGACAGCGGGGTACGCAGGTCATGGGAGACCGCACCGAGCATGCGCGCGCGTTGGCTGACCTGTTCGCGGATGCGTTTTTGCATCAGGTTGAAGGTCGATGCCGCCTGCCGCGCTTCCAGCGGCCCGGACTCTTCCAGCGGCGGGCTGTCGAGGTCCAGGCTTAAACGCTCGGCCGCCTCGCTGAGGCGTTGAATCGGTCTGCTCAACAGCTTGGCCCCGTACCAGGCGGCGATAATCAGTGAGACAAATTGAAACGTCAGGGGCACCACCGGGCCGCCAAACCAGGGGCGGTGGTGCTCTTTGCCCTCCGGTACCATTGTTCCGTCCGGTTGCTCGATAAACCGCTCAGGCGGTGGCGGCGGCGGTTGGCCGTAATGGTGGAACCAGAAGAACGCCAGCGCGTGGGCCAGCACAATCGCTACCAGCAACACGCCAAACAGCCGACCAAACAGCGTATTGAAAGGGGCACGCATCAGCCAATATCCCGCGCGTCGAACAGGTAGCCTTCGCCACGCACGGTCTTGATCAACTGCGGTGCCTTGGGATCATCCCCGAGTTTCTGCCGCAGTCGCGACACCAGCAAGTCGATGCTGCGATCAAAGGCTTCAATTGAGCGGCCACGGGCTGCATCCAACAACTGCTCGCGGCTCAGCACGCGGCGCGGGCGTTCGATAAACACCCACAGCAAGCGGAATTCCGCGTTGGACAGCGGCACCACCAAACCATCGTCGGCCACCAGCTGGCGCAGCACACTGTTCAGGCGCCAGTTGTCGAAGCGGATATTCGCGCGCTGTTCAGTACGGTCATCACGCACGCGGCGCAGGATGGTCTGGATGCGCGCCACCAGTTCGCGCGGCTCGAACGGCTTGGACATGTAGTCATCGGCGCCCAGTTCCAGGCCGATAATGCGGTCGGTGGGTTCGCAGCGGGCGGTGAGCATCAGGATCGGGATGTCCGATTCCGCGCGCAGCCAGCGGCACAACGAGAGGCCGTCCTCGCCTGGCAGCATCAGGTCGAGCACCACCACGTCAAAGGTTTCGGCTTGCATGGCTTGGCGCATCGTGGTGCCGTCGGTGACGCCGGTGGCGAGAATGCCGAAGCGGGCCAGGTAGTCGATCAGCAGTTCGCGAATCGGCACATCGTCGTCAACGATCAGCGCACGGGTGTTCCAGCGCTTGTCATCGGCGATCACCGCGGCTTTTTGCTCGTCGTTCATAAAGACGGAAGGGGTATGCATAATGCGATCATCTGCCTGGTCGTTGCGGTCAGCATAGGCGCCCAGCCCCATGGCTGGAAGTGCTGGTCGGTGGGTCGTGCAGGCGAGGCTAGCCGTAGGGCGTGTTGTGGGCATGTCGTGAATGTATCAGCTTTGAAATAATCTCCAGAAATGCCCGCCTGACGGCGCTTGGTCAGTATTTACCGATCATCGGATCCCGCAACGGCGCTGCTTGCGCTACAATCCGCGCCGATTTCGACTTGCCTGAGAGCCCATTCCAATGTCCGTCTGCCAGACTCCTATCATCGTCGCCCTGGATTACCCCACTCGTGACGCCGCACTGAAGCTGGCTGACCAGTTGGATCCCAAGCTTTGCCGCGTCAAAGTCGGCAAGGAACTGTTCACCAGCTGCGCCGCGGAAATCGTCGGCACCCTGCGTGACAAAGGCTTCGAGGTGTTCCTCGACCTGAAATTCCACGACATCCCGAACACCACCGCCATGGCGGTCAAGGCTGCCGCCGAAATGGGCGTGTGGATGGTCAACGTGCATTGCTCCGGCGGCCTGCGCATGATGGCCGCCTGCCGTGAAGTGCTGGAACAGCGCAGCGGCCCCAAACCGCTGCTGATCGGCGTGACCGTGCTCACCAGCATGGAGCGTGAAGACTTGGCCGGTATTGGCCTGGACATCGAGCCCCAGGAGCAAGTCCTGCGCCTGGCCGCCCTGGCGCAGAAAGCCGGCCTCGATGGCCTGGTGTGTTCGGCGCTGGAAGCGCAGGCGCTGAAAACCGCGCACCCATCGCTGCAACTGGTGACGCCGGGCATTCGGCCGGCGGGCAGCGCCCAGGATGACCAGCGCCGTATCCTGACCCCGCGTCAGGCACTGGATGCGGGTTCGGATTACTTGGTAATTGGCCGCCCGATCAGCCAGGCGGCGGATCCGGCGAAGGCGCTGGCGGCCGTGGTAGCCGAAATCGCCTGATCGATCACAGAGCAAAATGTGGGAGCTGGCTTGCCTGCGATGCTGACAACTCGGTCTTTTAGTAATACCGAGGTGATGCTATCGCAGGCAAGCCAGCTCCCACATTGAGCAGTGCTTACAGTGGTATTCGGGGTGTGTCAGTTGACCTTGAGTACCAGTTTGCCAAAGTTCTCCCCGTTGAACAGCTTCATCAACGTCTCCGGGAACGTCTCCAGCCCCTCTACGATATCTTCCTTGCTCTTGAGCTTGCCCTGCGCCATCCAGCCGGCCATTTCCTGTCCGGCCGCGGCAAAGTTCGCCGCGTGATCCATCACCACAAAACCTTCCATTCGCGCGCGATTGACCAGCAATGACAGGTAGTTGGTCGGGCCCTTCACGGCTTCCTTGTTGTTGTATTGGCTGATGGCACCGCAAATCACCACGCGCGCCTTCAGTGCCAGGCGGCTGAGGACGGCGTCGAGAATATCGCCGCCGACGTTATCGAAATACACATCCACGCCCTTGGGGCATTCGCGCTTGAGCGCGGCGGGCACGTCTTCGCTTTTGTAATCGATGGCGGCGTCGAAGCCCAGTTCATTCACCAGGAACGTGCACTTGTCTGCACCGCCGGCAATGCCCACCACGCGGCAGCCTTTGAGCTTGGCGATCTGCCCGGCAATGCTGCCCACGGCGCCGGCCGCGCCGGAGATCACTACGGTTTCGCCTGCCTTGGGGGCGCCGGTGTCCAGCAACGCGAAATAGGCAGTCATGCCGGTCATGCCCAGGGCAGACAGGTAGCGCGGCAAAGGTGCGAGTTTTGGATCAACCTTGTAGAAACCACGCGGCTCGCCCAGGAAGTAATCCTGCACACCCAAGGCACCGTTGACGTAGTCCCCGACCGAAAATTTCGGGTTGTTGGACGCAATCACTTTCCCCACACCCAGCGCACGCATCACTTCACCGATGCCGACCGGCGGAATGTAGGACTTGCCTTCATTCATCCAGCCGCGCATGGCCGGGTCGAGGGACAGGTATTCGTTGCGCACCAGCACTTGCCCATCCTGGGGTGTGCCCACCGGCACTTCCTGGTAGGTGAAGGTTTCCCGGGTAGCCGCGCCGACCGGGCGCTTGGCGAGCAGGAATTGGCGGTTGGTCTGGGCGGTCATGGCAGGGACTCTTCTGGAAATGAACCTGAAGTGATAGACCCTGAACGGCCAGGGAGCAAGGTTCACCCAATGCGCGAATGCTTGTCGATAGGCATTGCTGATAGTCAGCCTAGGTCTGTTATCACTGCGATCCATGCAGCCTTAACCGGCCT
Source organism: Pseudomonas sp. 58 R 12 (assembly GCF_900005865.1). Lineage (NCBI taxonomy): Bacteria > Pseudomonadati > Pseudomonadota > Gammaproteobacteria > Pseudomonadales > Pseudomonadaceae > Pseudomonas > Pseudomonas sp. 58 R 12. The sequence continues at coordinate 76,897 of NZ_CVTP01000015.1, read as the reverse complement.
TTTGATAGTGCTGACGCGTCCGGCGTGGCGTTGGCTAGACTCGGCCCACGGTTAGATTCCCCATAAAACACTCTGCAGGACATCCTCCATGAGCATGACGTTTTCCGGTCAAGTCGCCTTAGTAACCGGTGCCGCCGCCGGTATTGGCCGCGCCACCGCCCTCGCATTCGCCGCCGAAGGCTTGAAGGTCGTGGTTGCCGACCTGGATGCAGCGGGTGGCGAGGGCACCGTCGCCCTGATCCATCAAGCGGGTGGCGAAGCGCTGTTTGTACGCTGCAACGTCACGCTGGAGGCCGATGTGCAGCAATTGATGGCCCAGACCATCACCGCCTATGGCCGCCTGGACTACGCCTTCAATAACGCCGGGATCGAGATCGAGAAAGGCAAGCTGGCCGACGGCAGCCTGGATGAGTTCGACGCGATCATGGGCGTCAACGTCAAAGGTGTGTGGCTGTGCATGAAGTACCAGTTGCCGCTGCTGCTGGCCCAAGGTGGCGGGGCGATCGTCAACACGGCGTCGGTAGCGGGTTTGGGCGCGGCGCCCAAGATGAGCATTTACGCCGCTTCCAAGCATGCGGTGATCGGCCTGACCAAATCGGCGGCCATCGAGTATGCGAAGAAGAAAATCCGTGTCAATGCGGTCTGCCCGGCGGTGATCGATACCGATATGTTCCGGCGTGCCTATGAAGCCGACCCACGCAAAGCCGAATTTGCCGCCGCCATGCATCCGGTCGGGCGCATTGGCAAGGTCGAGGAGATCGCCAGCGCGGTGCTCTACCTCTGCAGTGATGGCGCGGCCTTTACCACTGGCCAGGCCTTGGCGGTGGACGGGGGGGCTACGGCTATCTAGGACCTCACGTCGCCCGCTATTCGAAAAGGTTTGGGAGGGCTGTGGGGCGTTTCCATAGCTGGCAATGGGCCCTGTCAGAATGTGTATCAGTAGGTAAATAACTTAATAAAATCAATACTTTAATAAGATTTGGCGACGGGTTGCGAGGGGCTTCTGTGCTTAACTGTTCTGGGTTGAATAACAAACAGTTGAAGTGAGTGGCGCATGGATTTAGGGATCGATCGACAAGCCCTTGTACCGGTGGTGCAGCAAATCATCAGCGCAGTGGCGCAGTGGATTCGCAACAGTGGGGCGAGCCCCGGTACACGCTTGCCGTCCATTCGACAGGTGGCCCTCGATAACCTGCTCAGCCAGTCCTGCGTGATCGAGGCGTTCGAGCGGATGGTCGCCCAGGGCTTGCTGGTGTCGAAACACGGCTCGGGGTTCGTGGTCGCGCAGCCGTCCGGCTCGCATGAGGGCCAATGGTACGAAGGCGCAGAGCGGGAATGGGGGCCGTTCGTCGATAACCCAATCGGTGAGCTGAAACTGGGCTGCGGCTGGTTGCCGGATGCCTGGCGCGAAAGCGATGACATCAGCTATGCGATTCGTGAAGTCACCCGTACCGACACCGCCGGCTTGTTCAACTACAGTACCCCATTGGGTTTGCTGGCGCTGCGCGAACAACTGCTTAAGCGACTGACCCAGATCCACATTGCCACCCACCTTGACCGCATTCTCACCACGGCAGGCGCCAGCCATGCACAGGACTTGCTGATACGCACGCTGCTCAAGGCTGGCGATTGCGTGGTGGTCGAAACGCCGGGGTACGGCAACCTCTATCGGCAGCTGGCGTTCCACGGCGTGCAACTGCTGCAAGTGCCGCGCACCCAAGGAGGCCCGGACCTTGCGGCGCTGGAAGCATTGCTGCAGCGGCATCGGCCCAAGTGCCTGTTCATCAACAGCCTGTATCACAACCCCACCGGCACCAGCCTGAACCGCACAGTGGCTGAACGTTTGCTGGAACTGGCGCACCGCGAGAACTTCCTGATCATTGAAGAGGATGTGTTCGGCGACCTGCAACCCGCCAGTTGCACGCGGCTTTCAGCGTTGCCCCATGGTGATCGGGTGATCTACGTCGCAAGCTTTTCCAAGACCCTGAGCAGTGCCCTGCGCGTGGGTTTTCTCAGTGCCAGCACGGTGATCATCGCGCAACTGGCGAGCCTCAAGACCATGACCGGGTTTGGCACCTCGCGATTTGCCGAGGCGGTGGTGGCCACGCTGCTGGCTAATGGCACCTATCGCAAGTGGGTGCAGCGCCTGCGCAAGCGACTGCGTGCGCAAATGGCCGCTACGTTGCAGGTACTGGAGGACGAGGAGTGGGAGGTGTTCGCCAAACCCGCTGGCGGTATGTTCCTGTGGGCACGGCCAGGGTTGGGGGATCGGTCAAGGGTGCAGGGGTGTGCCCGGCGGCTCGGCGTCTTGTTGTCGCCGGGGGTGCTGTTCAGTCCAACCGGCGAACCCAGCGATTGGCTGCGCATCAATGTGGCCTATGCGGCCGATCAACGAGCCTTGGCATTGTTCCGCGCCATGGGGCCTGCCAGATCGACCTCAACCATCCTGAAAACGACGAGCGTGTAGCTTTTTGCCATTATTGTGGCGCCAACGACTTGTGTTCAATGCCTTGTGGTTGCGAATCTCGCCTGAGTTAACCGGGCTTGATGGCATCTGCCATTGCAAGAGGATTCAAGTGCAATGATTTCGGCCGTGCAACGACATTTCGCCAACCTCGGTATGGCAAAGAAACTGGGCTTGGGCTTCACGCTGGTATTGCTGCTGACCGCGTTGGTCGCGGCCATCGGCGTGTGGTCCCTGCAATCCGTTGGGCAGCGTTTTGAAGGCCTCAAGGCCATGTCTTCGCTCAACAGCGGCCTGCTCAAGGTGCGCCTGATCGAGCAGGACTACGCGTTGCATGCCGACCCCAAGGCCGTCGATGCCCTGCATGAGAGTGTCGATACCCTGGCAGCGCTCGCGGCCAGCCTCAAGGCTCAATCGCCCGCCAACGTGCCGGTGATGACCGATGTCGAGCAAGCATTGGCGGAATACCGCAAGGCATTCGATGAGTTTGTCGAATTGACCCAGACCAAGGACCTGGCCTTGGAAATGGCCAGTTGGTCGGTGTCCAGCGTGGCGAACAACCTGGACGTCTTGCAGGCCGGGCTGGCAGATGACGGTGCCTATGGCCTGAAGGAAAGCCAGGGCAAGGAGGGCGCTGAGTTTATCGAGCAGGCGGGACAGGTCAGCCAAGTCTCACGCTTGATGTTGCAAGCCATGAACGAAGCCCATGTGCGTCTGGATCAGAGCCGCAAAGTGAGCGAGGAAGACACCGAGCAGGGCAAGATCGAGCAGGCGGACCAGGCCCTGGTGCAGGTCGAGCAACTGAAGACCTCGGTCAAGGATTCGGGCTACCAGACCGTGCTCAACGAAGTCTCCGGGCATATCGCCGGGTTCAGTGAAAAGCTCGGCGAATACACCGGCCTGCTGGCGCAGGAGAAAGTGGTCTACAAACAGTTGCATGATCGGGCGGAGCAAGTGGTCAGCCGGGTTAACCAGGCTTACAGCGCCGAAGATCAGTCGATGCAGGCGCAGTTAAAGAAAAGCGCAGGGCTGATCATCGGTTCTTCGGCCCTGGCACTGCTGGTAGGGTTGATTGCGGCGTGGGTGATAACCCGATTGATCGTTGCACCGCTGCGCAGTGTGATCGCCGTGGCCCAGCAGATTGCCGCCGGCGACTTGAGCGGGCGCATGGAAGTCAGTCGTCGCGATGAAATCGGCCAGTTGATGCAGGCGATGCAGCAGATGGGCAGTGGCTTGAGCCAAATGGTCAGCGGCCTGCAAGCCGGTATCGAACAACTGGCCAGCTCGGCGCATTCATTGTCCAGCGTCACCGAGCAGACCAATATCGAAGTCAGCAGCCAAAAAGAAGAAACCGAACAGGTTGCCACGGCGATGAACCAGATGACCGCCACCGTGCACGACGTGGCGCGCAATGCCGAAGAGGCTGCGCAAGCCGCGCAGACGGCGGACGACAAAGTCGACAGTGGCCAACGGGTGGTGCGCCAAAGCCTGCAGCGCATCGAATTACTGGCCACCTCCAGCACCAGTGCCAGCACCAGCATCGAGAGCCTGAGCGCAGAGATCCAGCATATCGGCACCGTGTTGAGTGTCATCAAAAGTGTGGCGGAGCAGACCAATCTGCTGGCCCTCAACGCAGCCATCGAAGCCGCCCGCGCAGGCGAACAGGGGCGGGGTTTTGCGGTGGTTGCCGATGAGGTACGCGCGTTGGCCAAGCGCACCCAGCAATCCACTGAAGAAATCGAGCGGCTGGTCAGTACCCTGCGCAGTGCGGCGCAGTCGTCCGTGCAGCAGATCCAGCAAAGCGGCGAGCTGGTGAAGCTGGCAGTCAGCGATGCGCTGGAAACCGAAAGCGCCCTGGGCAGCATCGCGGCGGCGGTGTCGTTGATCCAGCAGATGAACCAGCAGATTGCCGCTGCGGCCGAGGAGCAAAGCTCGGTGGCCGAAGAGATCAACCGTAGCGTCACCAGTATCCGTGCCAGTGCGGATCAGTCGGCGCTGAGCATGCAGGACAACGCGGCGTCGAGTATTCAACTGGCGCAGTTGGGTGCGGAGCTCAAGGGTATGGTGGGGCACTTCCGCCTGTGATCGTCGCTTGCTGGCTGCGATCACAGGGGAAGGCGGTCAGGCGTGGTTGGCCAGGAAGGTCAACAGCGCTTCGTTGACGAAGTCCGGATTTTCTCGGGCGCTGATATGGCCGGCCTGCGGGATCAGGATCAGGCTGCAGCCGATCAGGGCGGCCATCTCCTCGGACTCGGCGGGAGGGCGCGGTTTGTCCTGTTCGCCACACATCACCAAGGTCGTGTCGGCATCCAGACGTGGCAGCTGCTCCAGCACATCCTCGCGACTGAAAATCAACCGGCCCAGAGGCACGATGCTGTGCACCAGGCGCTCTCTGGAGTAACTCTGCAATTGCTTGCGGAAGTCCTGGTACAACGCTGATTCACGATCGATGCCTGGGCGGAAGAAGATCGGCGCGATCACATCCAGCAAAGGTTCAGGGATGGCGCCGGCGTCTTCGATCATCTTGAACAGCGAGAAATAGTATTGGCGCGTGGCCTCGGGCTCGGCGGCGAGGTAGGTGTCCATCAGCACCAGGCTGTTGACGCGTTCGGGTGCGAGCAACGCCAGCCGCGCGCCCCACATGCCACCGACCGAGAGACCCACCAGGTTAATGTGCGCGATGTCCAGCTGGTCCAGCAGGGCCAGGGTTTGGCGTGCCAGGTCGTCGAGGGAATGGGTTTGCGCCGGCAACTGGCCGGATTCGCCATGGCCCCACAGCTCGGGGACGATCACGCGGTACTGTTGCGACAGGGCTTCGATCTGCGGTGACCACATGTCGCGGTCCCACAGGTAGCTTGAGCCCAGCAGGACGACGGGGCCGGAGCCCTGGTCGACGTAGTGCAGCGGTTTTCCATCAATGACGGCGACAGGCATAGCAGGCCTCTGACTTCACGGAGTGAGGGGCACTTTTTTACGCTAGTCGAGGGGCGGGGGATAGATGCAAAGTGATGGCATGTGGCGAACAGGGTTCGCCACAGGGGGAGGGGCCAATCAGTCGTAGATGGCTTTTTTCTTCCATTCGGCGTCGGCGTCGACCACTTTGAGGCCTTCGGTCAGCTCGTTGACCTCGTCTTCGGCAGGCTTGCTGTTGGTCAGTACCGTGGAGTTGGCGCGGACCAGTTGGGCTTCCAGCTGTTGCAGCTGTGCGCTGTAGATCACCGGCTCCGGTTGTTTGCGCAGGTACTGCACGCCACGTTCGAATGCCAGGCGTGCCTGGCCCGGCTGGCTTTGCTGCAAGGCATGCTGGCCGAGGTTGTTGAAGAACTCGATATGCAGCAACACCAGAATATGGCGGATTTCCTTGATCCAGTGCTTGGCCTCGTTGGTCGGCAGGAAACCGTCCTGGGCAGCGCGGGTGACCTGGCCGTGCAGGGCTTCGAGCAGGAAACGTACGTCCTTGGCCTTGGCTTCGGTCTGGATCGGCGCGGGCGGGTTGTTCACCGGGATCGATTCACCCTGGGCCACCAGCGTATTCAGCTCGGCAATGCGGGCCTTGATCGGTGTGCTGGTCTTGTTGAGGTTCAACAGCCGCTGGTTAACGTTGAGCTCCAGTCGGGTCAGCAACAGTTTGAGCGCCGGGGTCATCAACTGGCCGGGAAAGGTCTCGGTGATCTCACCGCAACGGCGTAGCCGATCATTGAGTTCGATTTCGGTACGTTTCTTTTCCAGCTTGTTGTTTTCCACCACGTGGTTCATATAGCCAATGGCAATCAGGATGGCGATAACGGCTATTACCAACAGGGTGATCATGAGTGGTGTCACCGGTGTGACCTCTTTATAGGGTTTACAGTGGAGTGTAGTGACTGGGCGTTGCGGCGGATAGAACTGATCGACCAGTTGCCCAGGTAGTTTGCTTCTATATAGATAGGCGTTCCCTGCATGGATGCACATTGCCATCATTTGCCGGAGTGAACTATAGCGTCTTGTCGGGCGCCAGAATATAGGCGTCAAAGCCCGAACGGGCATAACGCCCGCACAAGCCCGGAAAGCAGGGGGAAGTCATTGATTTAAATAAATTTATCCTTGGGGGTTGACGACCTTTCAATCCATCCATAGAATGCGCGCCACTTACAGCGTAAAGCACACAGCGAAACGCGGTAGGGAGTGAATGTTGTACGTGTGTCCCCTTCGTCTAGTGGCCTAGGACACCGCCCTTTCACGGCGGTAACAGGGGTTCGAGTCCCCTAGGGGACGCCAATATGCGGGAATAGCTCAGTTGGTAGAGCACGACCTTGCCAAGGTCGGGGTCGCGAGTTCGAGTCTCGTTTCCCGCTCCAAATTTAAGCAGTGTTGCTCTCGGGCGACACTGAGTGAAACCAGGGCATGATCTTTGGATTTAATCTCTGGGCACTGAAATACACACCATGTGTTTCAGTAGCGTGTCCCCTTCGTCTAGTGGCCTAGGACACCGCCCTTTCACGGCGGTAACAGGGGTTCGAGTCCCCTAGGGGACGCCATTTGCGGGAATAGCTCAGTTGGTAGAGCACGACCTTGCCAAGGTCGGGGTCGCGAGTTCGAGTCTCGTTTCCCGCTCCATATTCAATGAAAACGCCGATCAGAGATGATCGGCGTTTTTGTTTGCGCGCTCGAAAAGGCAGGCGTGATATCGCGTAAGGTTTGCGATTTATCGCTTTGCTCGAATCAAGGGCTCGCCATTGCGGCGAGCCCTGGTAACGTCAGAGCTTCGGCAACTGCCCGATACGCCCCATCATTTCCGTGACGATCTGCAAGTCCAGCAAGAACTGGTCGACCGTCTTGAACTCATTGTCGGTGTGCCCGGTGTATTTCACTTCCGGGCGTGCCAGGCCGAATTGCACGCCGTTGGGCAGCTCGTGCACGGACGTTGCGCCGGCCGAGGTACCGAACTTGTGCGCCATGCCGAGGTTTTCGCTGGCCACTGCCAGGAGGGCTTTCACCCATTCACCTTCCGGGTTGCGGAACATCGGTTCGGCCACCGAGTAGGTGAAGTCCACCTTGACCTTGGTTTTCTTGTCCCAGGCGCTTAATTTATCGGCGATTTCTGCCTTGAGTTTCTCCGGGGATTTGCCCTTTGGCACACGCAGGTTCACCGCCAGTTTGAAGGCTTTGTCATCCAGGCCGACAAAGGTCAGCGAGGTGGTCAGCGGCCCCATGAGTTCGTCAGAGAAGCCCAGGCCCAGCTTGCCGCCGAGGTAGTCCAGGCCCCAGTTGTCAGACGCATAACGAGCGGCATCGGTAATGTGGTTGTGCTTGAGGGCGATTTTGCCGTCGATGCTGTGGATCAGCTCCAGCATGCGCGATACCGGGTTGATGCCGGACTCCGGCTCGGACGAGTGAGCCGAAACACCAGTGACCGTCAGCTTGACGTCTTTACCGTCGACCTTGGCGGCGACCTCGAAATCACCGCCGTTACGCTTGGCATATTCAGTGCCGGCCTTTTGCAGGCTGGCGGCCAATTCAGCAGGTTTGTCGCTGACAAACGTTGCAACCGAGGCCGACGGGATCTGGTTAGTCGCCATGCCGCCGGTCATCGAGATAATTTCCGCGCCTTTGCCTTCACCCTTGCGACGCGGGAACGTCGCCATCACCGTGCCGTAGCCTTTTTCGGCAATCACCACCGGGTAGCCGCCATCCAGCGCGAGGTTGTATTGCGGCGTCGGGTTCTTTTCAAAGTAATACGGAATTGCGTCGCCGGAGGTTTCTTCGGTGGTGTCCACCAGCAGCTTGAAGTTACGCGCCAGCGGCAGCTTCTCTTCCTTGATGACCTTCATGGCATACATGGCTACCACAATGCCGTTTTTGTCATCCTCGGTGCCACGGCCGTACATGCGGTCGCCGATCCGTGTGACTTTGAATGGGTCAAGTTTGGTGCCGTCTTTCAGCACCCAGTTTTCCGGCGTTACCGGTACCACATCGGCGTGGGCATGAATGCCGACCACTTCATCGCCGCTGCCTTCCAGGGAAATTTCGTACACACGATTATCGATATTGCGGAAATTCAGGTTGAAGGCCTTGGCCAGGTCCTGGATCTTGCCGGCGATCTTGATAAATTCCGGGTTTTTATACTGCGGTACACCGTCCACATTGAACGTCGGAATTTCCACCAGCTCTCGCAGGGTTTCGAGCGCAGCCTTGCCGTATTTCACTCGGGTATAAATGCCCAGCAGGCGGTGGATTTCGTTTTGCTGCTCGGCGCTCAGGGTTTTGTTATCCAGGAACGCGCTGATTGCCGGCCCCACATCGCCGGTTTTGCCCAACTCCCCCTTGGCCAGAGTAGCGAGGAAACCACGAAAGTCAGTGACTGAGGTTTCGCTGAAATTTTTCAGAATCACCGTGCTTTGAGCGGGGGTGATGTTGGCGAAGGCGGGGGCGCAGATGGCCGAAAGGCTCGCTGCAACCAGGGTGGCGGCAACCAGGTGCTTGAGTGGAAAGTGCATTGTTAGAAGCATTCCTTTGCAGGTAGTGAGTAGGAGGTTTCTGATCGATCTGTCAGAAACATTTCCACACACTACCATCACCCCGCTTGAGAGTGGGAGCGCCAATCCCATGAAGTGTCTGCCAAATGGGTGGGGAGATCACACCGCTATGACTTCGCCGATGCTATAGCGCACCGACAGCGCGCCCTTTTTCTCCGATAGCGCCAGGATGCGGATCTGGCCCAATACACTCAATGTTTGCACGTGCGTGCCGCCACAGGCATAGGCGGGCAATTCACCGAAGCCGACTTCGCGGGTGCCGTCGTCCAGGTTTGTATGGCGAGAATAGTCGGCGCTGATCCATCGGTTGACCTGCTCTTGAATCAGTTCGGCCTCCATGGCTTGTGCGGCTTCGCCACGGATAAAAGTAATCTTGCCTTCGCCGGGCCAGTGGTGGGCCTTGATGGGCATCCATCCCAGGGTTTCGCCGGCATTGCCAATCAAGTGCCCTGCCGAATGCAGGCGCGTATGCAGGGCCCGACGTTGCTCGTTGACCCGAGCGGTGATCGGGCCGGGCGGCAGGGGGTGATCGACGTAATGCACCACGCGGTCGGCGTCCTGGCTGACTCGCAGTACGTTGCTCTCACCGAGCCAGCCAGTGTCGCAGGGCTGCCCGCCACCTTGGGGATGGAAAATCGTCGACTGCAAGGTGACTGCAAAGTGATCCTCATGCGGGGTGCAACTCAGCACTTCAAGCTCGGCAGTCAGGTGATCGTGGGTGAAAAACAGGCGCTCGGTCATTATCTACATCCGCATAGGGGTTCTACCGACAGTATAAATAGTGCGCAACTGGGTGATAATCTGCCCAATCTTCAATGGACCTGTGCACCATGAGCATCAATCTACCTTTGCCGCTGCTGGGCGAAATGGCGATTTTCGTCAAAGTGGTGGAGGCCGGCAGCTTCTCCGAAGCCGCCCGGCAAATGGGCGCTTCACCCTCCTCGGTGAGCCGCAGCATCTCGCGCCTGGAGAAAGCCCTGGCGACTCGGTTGCTGCAACGCACCACACGCAAATTGCGCTTGAGCGAGGGTGGCGAAGAGGTGTTCAAGCGCTGCCAGGAAATGGTCAGCGCGGCGCGTTCGGTGATGGAAATCAGCGGGCAGTTCACCCATGAAGCCGAAGGGCTGGTGCGGGTCAGCGTGCCCAAGGCGGTGGGGCGGTTTGTGGTGCACCCGCACATGCCGGAGTTCCTGCGGCGTTATCCCAAGGTCGATGTGCAGTTGATCCTTGAGGACCGGCCGGTGGACCTGATTGATGACAATGTCGACCTGAGTATTCGCATCACCGACAGCCCGCCGCCGGGGTTGGTGGGTCGGCAGTTACTGCCTATCGAGCATTTGTTGTGCGCGACGCCGCAGTACTTGGCCGAGCACGGTACGCCGGCCCATCCTCATGATTTGCTGGAGCACAGTTGCATCTACCTGGGGGAAACGCCGGGGGATTCTCGCTGGAAGTTCCGCCAGGCCGGCAAGGCCGTGACGGTTGCCGTGCGCGGGCGCTATGCGGCGAACCATACGGGTGTGCGCTTGGATGCGGTGTTGCAGCATGTAGGGATTGGCAGCTTGCCGTATTTCACGGCGCGCCATGCCTTGGAAGAGGGGCGGTTGGTGCAGGTGTTGGCGGGGTGGGACTTTATTGCGTCCTACCATGGCGAGGCATGGTTGCTGCATTCACCCACGCGGTATCTGCCACCGAAGTTGCGGGTGTTTATTGATTATCTGGTGGAGTGTATGGCGAAGGAGCCGACACTGCGCCGACGGTAGATGTGGGAGCTGGCTTGCCTGCGATGCAGGCAACTCGGTCTGCAGTTAAACCGAGGTGATGCCATCGCAGGCAAGCCAGCGCCCACAGGAATCAGTGCTTGCTCTGGTCTTGTGGCATGGCCAGCAGCTGTTTTTCCCGGTTCCAGTCGAATGGTTCGTCGTTTTGTTCGGCTTCGAAGCGACGTTCTTCCAGGGCCTGGTACAGGTCCAGTTCTTCGTCGGGCATAAAGTGCAGGCAGTCACCGCCAAAGAACCACAGCAGGTCGCGCGGCACTAAGTGGGCAATTTGTGGGTAGCGTAGGATGACTTGGCTCATCAGGTCCTGGCCCAGGTATTGGCTTTCGATCGGATCGATCGGCAGCAGGGCGCGCAATTCGTCAAAACGCTCCAGAAACAGCGTATGGCTTTCCTCGGGCACCTGCTCGGCTTCGCCGACGGCAACCAGGATGCTGCGCAAGTGGTCGAGCAAGACGAGATGATCGGCAACGATGTTGGACACGAGATAAGTCCTCTAAAGCAAAAACGGGCGCGAGAGTATATGCCTCGGTGCCCTGCCTCACAAATACGATTCATTTTGACGAGTGGCTGTTGTTGTCAGGCAACGCAGCGTGGCGACAACAGACGCCGTCAAAATGGATCAGTATTTGTGAGGCAGGGCACTTTGCCCGTATTTATATGACCGCTGGGGTCAGCGGACTTTACCCTCAGCCTGGGTCAGCTCTTCCTTGCTGAAATCATCCACGTCGATGACCTTGCGCCGTGCCGCTTCGGCATCACGCAACGTTTGCGCCTCAGCCGGTTGCAGTACCCCGGCGTGCAGCGCGGCGTCGATGGCATGTTCCCCGGCAGCCGGTTTGACCTGGCCGCTTTTCAACGCGGTGTGCAGTTTTTTCTGCAGCGGGTGGCTCGCGCCGAGCAGGTCGTAGGCATGTTGCAGGGCACCCACTGGGTCTTCCGCCGATTGCGGGCGGTAGCAGCCGGCGAGCAGTTCTTCCAGGGTTGGGTCGCCTTTGGCACGGCCGATTACCGCAGCCACTTCGGCATCCAGTGCATCGGACGGACCGGTATGGCGACGCCCGAACGGGAACACGATCACCCGCAGCAGGCAGCCCAGGACCTTGTTCGGGAAGTTGCTCAGCAGTTCATCCAACGCCCGCTCCGACTCGCCGAGGCTCTCTTCCATGGCCCAGGTGAACAGCGGTTGCAGATGATCCGGTGAATCCAGGTCGTGATAACGCTTGAGTGCGGCCGAAGCCAGGTACATATGGCTCAGCACATCACCCAGGCGTGCCGACAGGCGTTCGCGGCGCTTCAGCTCGCCACCCAGCAGCATCATGCTCAGGTCGGCCAGCAGCGCGAACGCGGCAGCCTGACGGTTCAATGCGCGGAAATACCCCTGGCTCAAACGGTTGCCCGGCGCTTTCTCGAAACGACCTACGCCCAGGTTCAGCACCAGAGTGCTGGCGGCGTTGCTCACGGCGAAACCGATATGTTGCATCAGCAGGCCGTCGAATTCCTTCAGCGCCTGGTCATGGTCTTCGCGACCGGCCAGGGCCATTTCCTTGAGCACGAACGGATGGCAACGGATGGCGCCCTGGCCGAAGATCATCAGGTTGCGCGAGAGGATATTCGCGCCTTCCACGGTGATGAAGATCGGCGCACCTTGCCAGCTGCGGCCCAGGTAATTGTTCGGGCCCATGATGATGCCCTTGCCACCGTGCACGTCCATGGCGTGGCCGATGCACTCGCGGCCACGTTCGGTGAGGTGGTATTTGAGGATCGCCGACAGTACCGAAGGTTTCTCCCCAAGGTCCACGGCATTGGCGGTCAGCATGCGCGCGCTGTCCATCAGCCAGGCGTTGCCGCCGATGCGGGCCAGGGCTTCCTGGATACCTTCGAAGGCCGACAGTGGTACGTTGAACTGTTCGCGCACCTGCGCATATTGGCCGGTCACCAAGCTGGTGAACTTGGCGGCGCCGGTCCCTACGGCGGGCAGGGAAATCGAACGGCCTACCGACAGGCAGTTCATCAGCATCATCCAGCCCTTGCCAAGCATTTCCTGGCCACCGATGAGGTACTCCAAGGGAATGAACACATCCTTGCCGGAGTTGGGGCCGTTCATGAAGGCGGCGCCGAGGGGGAGGTGGCGGCGGCCGATTTCCACGCCGGGGGTGTCGGTCGGGATCAGCGCCAGGCTGATGCCCAGGTCTTCTTCTTCACCCAGCAGGTGGTCCGGGTCATGGGCCTTGAAGGCCAGGCCCAGCAGGGTCGCGACCGGGCCAAGGGTGATGTAGCGTTTTTCCCAGTTCAAGCGCAGGCCGAGGGTTTCCTTGCCTTCCCATTCACCTTTGCAGATCACGCCAGTGTCGGGCATGGCGCCAGCGTCGGAACCCGCCAGCGGGCCGGTCAACGCAAAGCAAGGGATGTCATCGCCACGGGCCAGGCGCGGCAGGTAATGGTTGCGTTGTTCGTCGGTGCCGTAGTGCAGCAGCAGTTCGGCCGGGCCGAGGGAGTTGGGCACCATCACGGTAGACGCGAGGTCACCGCTGCGGGTGGCAAGTTTCATCGCGACCTGGGAGTGGGCATACGCCGAGAAACCCTTGCCGCCATATTCCTTGGGAATGATCAGCGCGAAAAAGCCGTGGGTCTTGATGTGTTCCCAGGCAGCCGGCGGCAGGTCCATGGCCTGGCCGATTTCCCAATCGCTGACCATGGCGCAGAGTTCTTCGGTCGGGCCGTCGATAAAGGCCTGTTCTTCTTCGGTCAGTTGGACCTTGGGATAGGCCAGCAACTTGTCCCAGTCAGGGCGACCACTGAACAGCTCGCCGTCCCACCAAACGGTGCCAGCGTCGATGGCGTCGCGCTCGGTTTCGGACATCGGCGGCAGGACTTTCTGGAACCAGCTGAACAGCGGCTTGGTGAAGTATTGGCGGCGCAGATCGGGTAGCAACAGTGGCGCGGCCACAACCGCGATCAACACCCAGAAGATCAGCAGCAGCCAACCCGGCGCGTGGCTCCAGGCGCCCATCGCCAGCAAGTAGACGGCGACCACGCCCAAGGCGGGCAGGGGGGCGACGCGGCGGTGTGCGAGGTAGGCAATGCCGACCACCAGCACCAGTATCCACAACAACAGCATATTCAATCCTCCGTGAAACCAGGGGCGAAACCACCAGGGAGCTTAGTCGGCATCCGAGCAAGCGGGGTGATCAGGGTGTAACGAGATTTGGCCGATTCGTCGTTAACTCCACGGCAGGCCTGTGGTTAGACTCCAGGCTTCCTTTGGAGATAACACTCATGGATACCTACCTGAGTCCCAGCCGCTTCATCGATAGTGACCACCCTGCGGTGGTGGAGTTCGCCGAAAAACATCGCGGAACCCGTGCGAACTTAAGTGACCAGGCAGTCAGCCTTTACTACGCCGTGCGTGAGGCGATTCGCTACAACCCCTACACCTTCAGTCGCGATCCAGACACATTAAGTGCCAGCTTCGCCCTGTCCACCGGCGAAAGCTACTGCGTGCCCAAGGCCACGTTGCTCGCGGCCTGTGCCCGCCACTGCGGCATCCCGGCGCGCATCGGCCTGGCGGACGTGCGCAATCACTTGTCGACCCCGCGCCTGCTCGCCTTGCTCAAGAGTGACGTGTTTGCCATGCACGGTTATACCGAGCTTTACCTGAATGATCGCTGGGTCAAAGCCACGCCCGCGTTCAACAGGCAACTGTGCGATGTGTTCGACGTGCCGCCGCTGGATTTCGACGGTATCAACGACAGCGTTTTCCACGCTTTCAACCGCCAGGGCCAGCGTTCGATGGAGTACGTGATCGACCATGGGCAATTTACTGACGTGCCCGAGGCGTTTTTCTTCGCCCATATCCAGCAGTGTTACCCGCACCTGTTTGCCGAGGATATGCCGCCCCTGCTTGGCGATATGCACAGCGATTTAAGCCGCGCCTGAACCGGCGTATGCTGCTGCGTTCATCCAGCCATGTTCATCAACAATAAAGGCGCGGTCATGCTGAAGATCTGGGGTCGTAAAAATTCATCAAACGTCAGGAAAGCACTGTGGTGCGCCGAGGAGCTCGGCCTGGACTATGAGGCAATTGATGCGGGCGGGGCGTTTGGTGTGGTCGACACACCGCAATACCGAGCGTTGAACCCTAACGGTCGGGTGCCGATGATCGAAGACGGCGACTTTGTGCTGTGGGAATCCAACACCATCGTGCGTTACCTCTGCGCCAAGCAGGCGTCCAGCTGGTACCCGAGTGACCTGAAAACCCGCGCCAACGCGGAGAAGTGGATGGACTGGACCACTTCCACGTTCGCCGAACCGTTCAAGATCGTGTTCTGGGGCGTGCTGCGCACCCCGGCCGAAAAACAGAATTGGGACAGCATCCACGCCGGGCGCCAAACCTGTATCGATGTGCTCAAGACCGTTGACGAGGCGCTCGCCACACAGCCGTATCTGTCGGGCAATGAGGTCGGCATGGGCGATATCCCCTTGGGCAGCTTCATCTACGCCTGGTTTGAAATGCCCATCGAACGGCCCGCAATGCCCCATCTAGAGGCCTGGTACCAGCGCCTGCAGCAGCGACCGGCCTACCGCAAGGCGGTCATGACCGCGTTGACTTAATACTGACTATTAATACAGGTGACTGTACTTGTGCCGCGCGGGCAAGCACCATGCCCGCCATGCATCGCAGGTTGAACTACCTGCGCTGCGCCCTCATCTATTCTTTCTATTCCCTTCTTTGGTGCGTATCCCGATATGAGTTCCGCTCTGTCCATCCGGCAGCTAACCAAAACCTACGGCAACGGTTTCCAGGCCCTGAGTGGTATCGATCTGGACGTTGCCGAAGGTGACTTCTTCGCCTTGCTCGGCCCCAACGGCGCCGGCAAATCCACCACCATCGGCATCCTCTCGACCCTGGTCAACAAGACCAGCGGCTCGGTAAATATCTTCGGCCACGACCTGGACAAATCCCCGGCGGCGCTCAAGCGTTCCATCGGCGTGGTGCCACAGGAGTTCAACTTCAACCAGTTTGAAAAGACCTTCGATATTGTCGTGACCCAGGCAGGCTACTACGGCATTCCGGCGAAAATCGCCAAGGAACGCGCCGAGCAATACCTGACCCAACTGGGCCTGTGGGACAAGCGCGATGTGCCTTCGCGCTCGCTGTCCGGCGGCATGAAGCGCCGCTTAATGATCGCCCGTGCGCTGGTGCATGAGCCGCGCCTTCTCATCCTTGATGAGCCCACTGCTGGCGTGGATATCGAGCTGCGCCGTTCGATGTGGACATTCCTCACCGAGCTGAACGAGAAAGGCATCACTATCATCCTCACCACCCACTACCTGGAGGAGGCTGAGCAGCTGTGCCGCAACATCGGCATCATCGACCATGGCACCATCGTCGAGAACACCAGCATGCGTAACCTGCTGGGCCAGTTGCATGTGGAAACCTTTTTGCTCGACCTGAAAAATAACCTGTCGGTGGCGCCGCAGCTGATGGGCTACCCAAGTCGTCTGCTGGACAGCCATACCCTGGAAGTGCAGGTGGATAAAGCCATGGGCATCACCGCGCTGTTTACGCAGTTGGCGACCCAGAACATCGAAGTGCTGAGCCTGCGCAATAAAACCAATCGCCTTGAGGAGTTGTTCGTGTCCCTGGTGGAGAAAAATCTGGCGAAGGTGGCGGTATGAGTTCCGAACTGCAACCCAACCTCGTCGCGCTGCAAACCATCGTCTATCGCGAAGTGAAGCGCTTTACCCGGATCTGGCCGCAGACCCTGCTGCCGCCGGCGATCACCATGGTTCTGTACTTCGTGATCTTCGGTAATCTGATCGGCCGGCAGATCGGTGACATGGGTGGTTTCACCTACATGGAATACATCGTGCCGGGTTTGATCATGATGTCGGTGATCACCAACTCCTACGGCAACGTGGTCTCCAGTTTCTTCGGCAGCAAGTTCCAGCGCTCGATTGAAGAATTGATGGTGTCGCCGGTGTCGCCACACACCATCCTGATCGGCTACACCGCCGGTGGTGTGCTGCGCGGCCTGATGGTCGGCGTGATCGTGACCTTGTTGTCGCTGTTCTTCACCCACCTGCAAGTGCATCACCTCGGGGTCACCATTCTGGTGGTGGTACTGACGGCGACGATCTTCTCGCTGCTGGGTTTCATCAACGCCGTGTTTGCACGCAACTTCGATGATATTTCGATCATTCCGACCTTCGTGCTGACGCCGCTGACCTACCTCGGTGGCGTGTTCTACTCGATCACCTTGCTGCCGCCGTTCTGGCAGACCGTGTCGCTGGCCAACCCGGTGCTGCACATGGTCAACGCCTTCCGCTACGGTATTTTAGGTGTGTCGGATATCAAGATCAGCGTGGCGATTACGTTCATGTTGGTGGCGACCGTGGTGCTGTATATCGGTTGCGCGAAGCTGCTGGTGAGTGGGCGCGGGATGCGCACGTAACACAGGATTAATGTGGGAGCTGGCAAGCCAGCTCCCACATTTTTGATCGGCGTGTAGGGCTTTGATTATTGCAATGCCAATTCGATCAGCTCATGCAGCTCTTCAACCTGCAACGGTGCGCTGGCAAACAGAATCCTGAACACCGTCGGCGCCGCCAGAAGGTTGATCAGCCGGTCTACGCAGGGTGGCGTGTTGTCGGGGTAGCGATCCACAATCGTCTGCAACTGCCCGCCAATCAGGGTCACGCAATAGCCCGGCGTCTGGCTGCACTGCACATCACGCATCATGTTCCGCCCAGGCTCCGAACTCATCTCATCCAGATACTGCTCGGCCCAGGCCTGCAAATCGCCGCGCAGGCTGCCGGTATTCGCCGGCTCGCTGTCCGGGCGCATCCGCGCCAACGCCACATCCGCCAGCAACACAGAAAGATCGCCCCAACGCCGGTAGATGGTCGACGGCGTCACCCCCGCACGCGCAGCGATCATCGGCACGGTGACGCTGGAGCGCTCGTGGGCTTCCAGCAATTCGCGCACAGCGCTATGCACTGATTCTTGTACCCGGGCACTACGGCCCCCCGGGCGGAGGCCTTCTTTTATCGCCATGTGTAAAACCTTAACACAAAGAATTTGCTTTAAGCCCAGTCTGGTAGCACACTCCATAAAAGCAAAATATTAGCTTTAGCGGAGTGTGCGCATGTCTAGCCCTATTTCTCAGCGTTCCAGCCTGGTGTTCCTTGCGGTCACCTTGCTGACGTTTCTTGCCGCCTCCAGTGCGCCGACGCCGTTGTATCACCTGTATCAGGAGGGCCTGCATTTTTCCGCAGGCATGCTCACGCTGATCTTCGGTGTCTATGCGCTGAGTCTCCTGGCGGCGCTGCTGACTGTCGGCTCACTGTCGGATCACCTGGGACGCAAGCCGGTGATCTTCGCTGCATTGATCCTGAACATGCTGGCGATGCTGCTGTTTATCAATGAAGGCAGCGTGGCCTGGTTGATCGCCGCACGTACGCTGCAGGGCTTTGCTACGGGCATGGCCACTGCCGTGCTGGGCGCGGCACTGCTCGACACGGATCGCCAGCAAGGGCCACTGGTCAACAGCGTGGCGCCGCTGCTGGGCATGGCGTGCGGTGCGATGGGCAGCAGTCTGCTGGTGGAATTCGCGCCGCTGCCGACCCAGTTGATCTACTGCACGCTGTTGGTGCTGATGCTGTTGCAGGCCGTGTACGTATGGCGCCTGCCGGAAACTGTCAGCCGTATTCCCGGTGCACTGGCTTCGCTGCGTCCGACTTTGCATGTACCGCCGCAAGCGCGCCGGGCCTTGTGGTTGTCGCTGCCGGTGGATGTGGCGGTGTGGGCGATGGGCGGATTCTACCTGTCCCTGGCGCCGTCACTGGTACGGGCCGCCACCGGTTCGACCTCCAACCTGATCGGCGGCGGCCTGGTGGCGGTGTTGACCTTGAGCGGCGCATTGATGATCTTCACACTGCGCAATCGCCAGGCCGACAAAGTGCTGCGCCTGGGGGCCGGCTTGCTGGCAGTCGGTGTGGCGCTGATCCTCACGGCCGTGCACAGCGCCAGCCTGCCGTTGTTTTTTATCGCCACGCTGATCGCCGGCAGTGGTTTTGGCGCGGGCTTCCTCGGTGCCCTGCGCAGTGTGGTGCCGCTGGCTTTGCCCCATGAGCGCGCGGGCTTGATGTCGGCGTTTTATGTGCTGAGTTACCTGGCGTTCTGTCTGCCGTCTTTGCTGGCGGGCAACCTGATTCGCAGCTTTGGTTTGATCGCCACCACCGACGGCTACGGTGCGGTACTCATCCTGCTGTCCCTCGGCGCACTGGTCGGCCTGCTGTTGCAGGATTCGGCGCGCGCCAAGGCGACGACAGGCGGCTGATAGGTAATAATCGCCTCTCGTATCGCCCGACCGAGATTCAAGCATGAAGATCATCCGCAGCAAGGACTTCACCGGCAGCCGCGCCTGGGAGGCGTTGGATATCGCCAATATGAACGGCATCACCACGCGCCTGCACTGGACTGACCAGCCGTATCGCTGGCACATCAATGATGGCGAGGAAGTGTTCGTGGTGCTGGATGGCCGGGTGCAGATGCACTACCGCGACAACGGCTTCGAACAGGTGGCGGAGTTGGGCGTAGGGGATATCTTCTATGCCAGTGTCGGCACCGAGCATGTCGCCCATCCCCAAGGCCCGGCGCGCATTCTGGTGATCGAATGCGAAGGCAGCGTTTAGACTATATCTGCAAAGTAGATAACAGTTAGAGATATTACCCGTTATATAGATATTCGATCAGGTTCTACCATGGTCTTAACCTCATGCGAGGAAGAGGATTGCCATCATGACCTGCTCGAATACCATCAGTTACAAACCTTTCAGTCACCTGACCCGTCCGCGGGAAGTGATTCGCCAGTTCACCCCTAACTGGTTTGCCGCCACCATGGGCACCGGCGTGCTGGCGCTGGCGTTGGCGCAGTTGCCGGTCAACCTGCCAGGTTTGCACGCCATCGCCGAAGCGCTGTGGTTGTTCACGGTCGGCCTGTTCGTGTTGTTCAGCGTGTTGTACGCAGCCCGCTGGGTGATGTTTTTCCACGAGGCGCGGCGGATTTTTGGGCACTCTACGGTGTCGATGTTCTTCGGCACTATCCCCATGGGGCTCGCGACCATTCTCAATGGCTTGCTGCTGTTCGGCCTGCCGCGTTGGGGCAGCGAAGTGATCCCGCTGGCTGAAGCGCTGTGGTGGCTGGATGTCGCGATGGCCTTGGCCTGCGGCGTGCTTATCCCGTTCATGATGTTCACCCGCCAGGAACACAGCATCGACCAGATGACCGCCGTTTGGCTGCTGCCCGTGGTTGCCGCCGAAGTCGCCGCCGCCAGCGGTGGCCTGCTGGCACCGCACCTGGCGGACGCCCATTCGCAACTGGTGATGCTGGTGACCAGCTACGTGCTGTGGGCGTTTTCCCTGCCGGTGGCGTTCAGCATCCTGACCATCCTGATGCTGCGCATGGCCCTGCATAAACTGCCCCACGCCAATATGGCCGCGTCGAGCTGGCTGGCGCTAGGCCCCATCGGCACTGGTGCGTTGGGCATGCTGTTGCTGGGGGGAGATGCGCCGGCGATCTTCGCGGCCAATGGCTTGCCGGGTGTCGGTGAAATGGCTGACGGCCTCGGGCTGGTAGCGGGCATTACACTGTGGGGCTTTGGCCTTTGGTGGATGCTGATCGCCGTACTGATTACCCTGCGTTACCTGCGCGCCGGTATCCCGTTCAACCTGGGGTGGTGGGGCTTCACTTTCCCCTTGGGGGTGTACGCCTTGGCCACACTGAAGTTGGCGGGCCTGCTGCACCTGGGTTTCTTCAGTGTATTCGGCTGTCTGTTGGTGGTGGCGTTGGCGCTGATGTGGCTGATCGTCGCTAAACGCACGGTGCAGGGCGCCTATAAAGGTGAGCTTTTTGTTTCGCCATGCATTGCAGGACTAGCGAATAAGTAAGCCGGATTAGGTAAAGTCGTGGCCTGAATCGATAACAGGCCACGCAGGAACACGGACGATGAGCCACCCCTCGCAATTCACCTTGCTGCGCACACGGCGTTTCCTGCCGTTTTTCATCACCCAGTTGCTGGGTGCGTTCAACGACAACATCTTCAAGCAATCGCTGATCCTGGCCATTCTCTACAAGCTCACCATCGACGGTGACCGGTCCATCTGGGTCAACCTCTGTGCCTTGCTGTTCATCCTGCCGTTCTTCCTGTTTTCGGCGCTGGCCGGGCAGTTTGGCGAGAAGTTCAACAAGGACGCATTGATCCGCGCAATCAAGATCGGCGAGATTGTGATCATGGCTGTGGGCGCGACGGGCTTCCTGACCAACCACCTGGAACTGATGCTGCTGGCACTGTTTGCGATGGGCACCCACTCGGCGCTGTTCGGCCCGGTGAAGTACTCGATCATGCCCCAGGCGCTGCACGACGATGAGCTGGTCGGCGGCAACGGCCTAGTGGAAATGGGCACGTTCCTGGCGATCCTGGCCGGTACCATTGGTGCCGGGATCATGATGTCGTCCACCTATTACGCGCCGGTGGTCGCCGTGGCGATCGTCGGTGTGGCGGTATTGGGTTACTTGGCCAGCCGCAGTATTCCGAGGGCGGCGGCGTCGACCCCGGGGTTGCGCCTGAACTGGAACATTTTCAGTGAATCCTGGGCCACCTTGCGCCTGGGCCTGGGGCAGACACCGGCCGTTTCGCGCTCCATCGTGGGTAACTCGTGGTTCTGGTTTGTTGGCGCGATCTACCTGACGCAGATTCCGGCCTACGCCAAGGAATGGTTGTACGGCGACGAAACCGTGGTGACGCTGATCCTCACGGTGTTCTCTGTGGGTATCGCCCTCGGTTCGATGCTCTGCGAAAAACTCTCCGGACGTAAGGTGGAAATCGGCCTGGTGCCGTTCGGCTCATTCGGCCTGACCGTGTTCGGCCTGTTGCTGTGGTGGCACTCCGGCGGTTTCCCGCAGAACGTGCAGGCCAACGATTGGCTCGCCGTGCTCAGTTACGGCCAAGCCTGGTGGGTGTTGTTCGATATCCTCGGCCTGGGCGTGTTCGGCGGCTTCTATATCGTGCCGCTGTACGCATTGATCCAGTCGCGCACCGCCGAGAACGAGCGTGCGCGGGTCATCGCTGCCAACAACATTCTTAACGCACTGTTCATGGTGGTCTCGGCGATTGTGTCGATCCTGCTGCTGAGCGTGGCCAAGCTGTCGATTCCCGAATTGTTCCTGGTGGTGTCGCTGCTCAACATCGCGGTCAACACCTACATCTTCAAGATCGTCCCCGAGTTCACCATGCGTTTCATGATCTGGCTGCTCAGCCATTCCATGTACCGCGTGGAGCATCGCAACCTGGAAGCGATCCCGGACGAAGGCGCGGCGCTGCTGGTGTGCAACCACGTTTCATTTGTCGATGCGCTGTTGATCGGCGGCGCGGTGCGTCGGCCGATTCGCTTTGTCATGTACTACAAGATCTACCGTTTGCCGGTGCTGAACTTTATCTTCCGCACGGCCGGGGCGATTCCCATTGCGGGGCGTCACGAAGACATCCAAATCTATGAAAAGGCTTTCACACGGATTGCGCAGTATCTGAAGGAAGGGGAGTTGGTGTGCATCTTCCCGGAGGGCAAGTTGACCGCCGATGGCGAGATGAACGAGTTTCGCGGTGGTGTGGCGCGCATCCTGGAGGAGACGCAGGTGCCGGTGATTCCGATGGCGTTGCAGGGGTTGTGGGGGAGTTTTTTCAGCCGCGATCCGAACAAAGGGTTGTTTCATCGGATCTGGTCGCGGGTGGTGTTGGTGGCGGGTGAGCCGGTGACGGTAGAGGCCGCGACGCCTGCGCAGTTGCAGGAACGGGTGGGGGTGTTGCGGGGGAGTGTCAGGTAGTTTCGGGCTGGATTAATGGCCTCTTCGCAGGCAAGCCAGCTCCCACATTGGACCGCATTGTTCAAGCGAACGCGGTCTGGTGTGGGAGCGGCGGTTCGACAGCGGTAATGGATCAGGTGCTGATCTTGAGCCCAATAAGCCCGCAAATGATCAACGCCACACTGGCCAACCGGAACAGCGCCATGGATTCCCCAAACAGGATAATCCCGGCGATCACGGTGCCCACGGCACCGACTCCGGTCCAGATGGCATAGGCCGTGCCCAGCGGCAGCTCCTTCATCGCCAGCCCCAGCAGGCCAAGGCTTACGGCCATGGCGGCAATCGTCAGGGCCGTGGGCAGCGGCTTGCTGAAACCGTCGGTGTACTTCAGGCCGACGGCCCAGCCCACTTCAAACAGACCCGCAAAAAACAGAATGATCCAGGACATGATGACCTCCTAACGCTAGGTGGGGTCGTCCCCGGATTAGGCGCTTGAAAGCGTCGCGGGGTCGTCCCCGCGAAGCTCGTAAGAGTGCCCAAAAGTGATCGACTGATCAAGTTTGCGGGGTGTTCTCCAGGGCGCGACGGTCTTCCTTCTCGTTCATGCGGCGGAAGTAAGTCGAGAGCAACGCCCCGGAAATATTGTGCCAGACGCTGAACAACGCACTCGGCACCGCCGCCAAGGGCGAGAAGTGCGCGCTGGCCAATGCGGCA
This sequence comes from Pseudomonas sp. 58 R 12, assembly GCF_900005865.1. NCBI lineage: Bacteria > Pseudomonadati > Pseudomonadota > Gammaproteobacteria > Pseudomonadales > Pseudomonadaceae > Pseudomonas > Pseudomonas sp. 58 R 12. Next base: position 53,559 of record NZ_CVTP01000015.1, on the reverse strand, counting down.
CCCAGCCCGGAGTTCTGCATGCCCACTTCCAGCGCCAGCGACTTGCGCTGCGCCAATGGCAACTTGAACACGCGGCCGGTGAAGTAGCCCAGCAAGTAACCGAAGCTGTTGTGCAGCATCACCACGGCCATGATCCACAGGCCCGACTCGGCAATCTTCGCCTGGCTGGCGGCAACCACCGCCGCGACGATGATCACGATGCTCACCACCGACACCAGTGGCAACACATCCACCGCGTGGCGCACCCGATCACCGAGCACGCGTTGCGCCAGTACGCCGAGCACGATCGGCAGCAGCACAACTTGCAGGATCGACCAGAACAACTCCATGAACGATACCGGCAGCCAGGCCGACGCCAGCAGCCAGATCAACGCCGGCGTAAGCAGCGGGGCGAGGAGGGTGGTGACGGCGGCGATGGCCACCGACAGCGCCAAGTCGCCGCGGGCCAGCCAGGTCATCACGTTGGAGGAGGTGCCGCTTGGGCAGCAACCGACCAGGATCACGCCAACGGCAATTTCCGGCGGCAGGTGGAAGGCCTGGCACAGCAACCAGGCCACGCCCGGCATGATGACAAAGTGTGCGACCACGCCCAATGCCACGCGCCACGGATGGCGGGCGACTTCGGCGAAGTCATCAATCTTGAGGGTCAACCCCATGCCGAACATCACCAGGCCCAGCAACGGGACGATGGCGCTTTTCAGGCCGATGAACCAGCCGGGTTCGAGGAAGGCGACGACGGCGAAAATCAACACCCAATAGGCGAAGGTATTGCCGACGAAGCGGCTCAAGGCGGCGAGTGCGCGCATGGGGATGTCCTTGTTATTAGAGTGCTGGAGGTGGCAACTCGATCAGATGTGGGAGCTGGCTTGCCTGCGATAGCATCAACTCGATTTAACTGAAGACCGAGGTGCCTGCATCGCGGGCAAGCCCGGCTCCCACACTGACCGTGCCCACATAAGATCTAATGAGCTTTTAGATGCCCTGTGGGGTCTCTTCACCGCCGAGTGCTTCGACCAGCGCGGGGATGAAGTCACCAAACGTCAGCATCATCAGGGTAAAACTCGCATCCAGTTGGCCCAGGGCTTCTTCACCGCCGTCCTGTTCCGCCTGGTCTTGCAGCAGGTCTTCGAACTTCAGGCGCTTGACGGTCATCTTGTCGTCGAGCATGAAGGACAGCTTGTCCTGCCAGGCCAGCGACAGTTGGGTCACGACTTTGCCGGTGGTCAGGTGCAGTTGGATCTCTTCGCCGGTCAGGTCCTGGCGCTTGCAGCGCACAATGCCGCCGTCTTCGTGGGTGTCGCGCAGTTCGCACTCGTCGAGCACGAAGAAGTCATCTGCCGGCTTTTGGGTGGTGACCCAGTCGGTCATGATCGCGGTCGGTGCTGTTTTCACGGTGAGTGGGCGAACCGGCAGGGTGCCGATCACTTCACGCAGTGTGGACAACAAGTCTTCGGCGCGCTTGGGGCTGGCCGAGTTGACCAGGATCAGGCCCTGTTTTGGCGCGATGGCGGCGAACGTCGACGAACGCCGAATAAAGGCACGCGGCAGGAAGGCCTGGATGATTTCATCCTTGATCTGGTCGCGTTCCTTTTTGTAGACCTTGCGCATTTGCTCGGCCTCGATCTCTTCGACTTTCTCCTTGAGTGCATCCCGCACCACGCTGCCCGGCAGGATGCGTTCTTCCTTGCGCGCGGCGATCAGCAGGAAATCACCGCTGACGTGAACCAGGGGAGCCTCTTCACCTTTACCAAAAGGCGCGACGAAACCGTAAGTGGTCAACTCCTGGCTGGCACAAGGGCGCGCCAGTTTGGTGGCCATGGCCGCTTCCAACGCCTCGGCATCAACAGGCAGATCTTGGGTCAGGCGATAGATAAGCAGGTTCTTGAACCACATGGGGCGAGTCTCTCCTTTATACAAAGGGGGGCATTATTCTCTTGATAACGTCCCAGGCCAACCCTGCCTAAGCCATTGGAAGCTATCAAAAAAAAGATTTAAGAAAGTGCTTGCCAGACCTGGGGCCGCTCCGTAGAATGCGCGCCACACCGAAACGAAGGGTGATTAGCTCAGCTGGGAGAGCGTCTGCCTTACAAGCAGAATGTCGGCGGTTCGATCCCGTCATCACCCACCATTCGCTTCAAGTGTTACGCGCAGCGGTAGTTCAGTCGGTTAGAATACCGGCCTGTCACGCCGGGGGTCGCGGGTTCGAGTCCCGTCCGCTGCGCCATATTCGGTTATCTGGAACGCTGAACGCCAGGTACCACAGGAAGCCCGCTCATTGAGCGGGCTTTTTGCTGTCTGGGCTTTGCAAAAACAAAAAAACGCCGCCGATCATTTCCGATGATCGGCGGCGTTTTTTATTGGGGGATCAGAAATCCCAGCGTGTGGTCACCATGAAATTGCGTGGCTCACCATAAGCGGCGGAGTTATAGAAGCCGATGTTGGTGTAGTAAGACTTGTCGAAGAGGTTGTTGACGTTCAGCGTCGCCGACAGGTTTTTGCTGACCTGATATTTGGTCATCAGGTCGACCAGCCAATAGGCGTCCTGGGAGAACGCTTCATAGCCGCCATGGGGAGAGTTATAGATGTCCTGCCAGCCCACGCTTTGCCAGCGCACGCCACCGCCTACCGTCAACTTGTCGAGGTTGCCCTTGAGCTTGTAGGTGGTGAACAGCTTGACCTGATCTTCGGGCTCGAAGGTGGAGATCTTCACGTCCTTGTCGTCGCGCACGACCTTGTGGGTGTAGCCGGCCTGGAGTTGCCAGCCGGGGGCAATCTCGCCGGACATCTCCAGCTCATAACCTTTGGTGACGGCCTTGCTGCTTTTGTAGGCGTAGTTGTTCGGGATCGGCGTCTGGTTGTTGTACTCGTCATCCGAGAGCGCGCGGTTGGATTCATGGATTTCAAAGTAGGCCGCGCTGGCGTTCACGCGACCTTCAAGGAAGTCGGCTTTTACGCCCAGTTCCCAGTTCTGGCCTTCATCCGGCTCAAGCAGTTTGTTGTCGCGATCGCGGTTGTAATTCTCTTGCGGCATGAAGATATCGGTGTAGCTGGCGTAGACCGCGTACGTGTCGTTGAGGTCGTACACGGCGCCGATGTACGGCACGAATCGTCCGGACTCGCGGTAGTTGGGGTTATAGCCCGTGACCTGGTAGTTGACCACGCGCCCGCCCAGCAGCAGCTTGAGGTCGTCGGCGAGGTTCAGCCGCGTGGTCACATAGGCGCCCGTCTGGCGCACGGTGTCATCGGTCAGTGATTGCGCCTTGCCCCAGTCCGGTATCGTGGCGTGGCCGCGCCAGTTATTGAAGTCGACGATATTTGGGGAGAGGTTCCAGTAGCCTTTGCCTTTCCATTCCGAGGCGCTGATAGAACCGCCGAGCACCAGTTCATGTTCGCGCCCGCCCAGGCTGAAGGGGCCGCTCACGTACAGGTCGGCGGAATCGCTGACGGTTTCCCCGGTGTATTTGCCCGAGGTGAGTTGCGCGGTGCCGTCCGGCTGCGGCTGGTCGCCCTGGATCGAGCCCATCAAGGCGTGATAGCCGTTGATCTTGTGGTCCAGTTGCAGCTTGCTTACCCATCCATTGCCCAGGTCGTGTTCGAGCATGGCAAATACGGTGCGGGTGTATTGCTCCCAACTGCTCCAATCGGCAGCGTTGTTGAACGAGCGCTTGACGCTGTTGCGGTCGCCGTTGGAGTTGATCAGCGGAAAGCTCCCCGACCATGAGGAGCCTTTTGGCAGAGTGTCCTGGTAATCGCCGCCGACGGTCAGCAGGGTATCGGGTGACAGGTCGAACTCCATGATGCCGTAGTAGGTCGGGCTCTGGCGCGAGTAGTGATCCATGAACGAATGCTTGTCCTGGTAGGCCGCGACGGCCCTGCCACGCACGTTGCCGCTTTCGGTCATCGGGCCACTCACGTCCAGCTCGCTGCGGTAATTGTCCCAGGAACCGGCACCGAGGGTCGCGTGGCCCTGGAAGTCCGCTGTAGGTTTCTTGCGCACCAGGTTGATCGTCGCGCCCAGTGAGCCCGCGCCGGTGAGCAGGCCGGTGGCGCCCTTGAGCACTTCGACGCGGTCGTAGATCGCCATGTCGCTCAGGGTGTTGCCCGCCGAATAGGCGACGTTACGCGCCGTCGAGGGAATACCGTCGTACTGGAAGTTATTGATCGAAAAGCCGCGGGCGTAGTAGTTGGTACGCTCGGTGTCGAAGGCCGAAACGGTAATGCCTGGGGTGTGGCGCATCACGTCGTCGACGCTGTTCAGGCCGAAATCGTCCATGTGCTGGCGGGTGACCACGCTCACTGACTGCGGGGTTTCCTTGGGAGTCAACACCAGGCGAGTGGAGGTCGCGATCGTGCCGGGCGTGTAGGAACCAGTGCCTTCGGTGACGTTGCCTAACTGGTTGGCGGTGACGGCGGTCGGGCTCAGCTCCATGGTGCCGTTGCCGGCGAGGGGGGAGGGCTGGAGTGCGTAGACCTGATCACCCTTTACCGCGCGGTAGCCGCTGCCCTGCAGCAAGCTGTCGAACCCATCCTGTATGCCGTAGCTGCCTTTCAAACCTGGGCTTTTGAGGCCTTCCAGTTCGCTGGACTGGAACACGATGGCCACACCCGCTTGCTGGGCAAAGCGGTTGAGCGAACTGCCCAAGGGCCCGGCCGGAATCTCGTAAGTCTGGGCGGCGACGCTGGTGGCATCGGCCTGGGCCAGGCTGATGTTCAGCGCGCAGGCAGTGAGCAGGGCCAGGGACAACGGCGCGCTTTTCAGTAGCCGAAAGCGTCCGCGCGGGTAGGAAGGGGTGTGCATGGTGAAGGCAGTCCTTTATGTGTCGAATTACCTTCCTTGACGGGCAGCCTCGAAAAAACCGGAAGCAAATGCGAATAATTATTTATTGGGTGGTGTTTGCGGGCTTACCACGATCAGCCATGGCGTAAAAGTCTGCACCTCGATCGGCAGGGTTTGCGCGAGTAATTGCAAGGCGTGGTCGCTGTCATCCAGCGGGATCACGGCAGACACTCGAAGGCTTTGCAGGGCGTCGCGATCAAATTGCACGCGACCGGCGCGATGCCGAGCGATTTCATCCAGCACCTCCGGCAAAGGCCGGTTCTCCACCACCAATTGGTGTCGACGCCAGGCTTCGTTGATGCTCGACGGGTCGATGGTGCCGGCCAGGCGTACGGTATTCGATTGCATCAGGGCCTGCGAACCGGCGTCGACTTCCAGCGTCTGCTGGCCGTTGGCGCTTTGTGCGGCCACACGGGATTCGAGCATGCTGAGTAGGGTGACATCGCCCTCGCGCTTGACCACAAACCGCGTGCCCAGTGCACGCAGTGTGCCTTGTGGCGTCTGTACGACAAACGGCCGCGCGCGGTCGTGAGCGACTTCCACGAGGATTTCGCCTTGCAGCAGTTCGATGCGACGCTGCTTGCCATCGAAATGCAGGTTTGCCGCGCTGATGCCGTTGAGGGTCAGCGTGGAGCCATCCGCCAGTTGCAGGGTTTGCCATTGGCCGGGCCCGTTGCGCACGTCGGCCATCCACTGCTGGGGATAAGGGCTCACCAGTAATGCTGCCGCCGGAATCGCCAGGCTGCACGCCACTGCCAGCGCACGCAGGGCGTTCTTGCGGCTGCGGCTTTTTGGCTGGGTAAAGGCTGCGTTCAACGCTGCCCGCGCCGGTGCTTTTTTACCCCGCAAGGCCTGCATGCGGGCGATGACGGCTTCCATGCGGGCCGCGGCCTCGGCGTAGTGCGGACCTTGCTGTTTCCAACCTTCAAATGCCAGGCGCTGGGCTTCGCTCAGTTCGCCCTCATGCAGGCGCAGCAGCCATTCGGCGGCTTGTTCTTCGATCTGTTGGTCCGACATGCTCAATCAGGTATCCATGCTGTGGCCGCAGTGCATGAGCGCCTGGATCAGGTACTTGCGCACGGTGCGTTCCGACAACTTGAGCTGTCGGGCGATCTGTTGTTGGGTCATTTCCTCAAGGTAATACAGCACAAATGCCTGGCGCGAATAGACGTGCATGCCCTCCAGGATAAAGGCGATCTGTTCGAGGGCTTCAAGCGTGGTGTGGATTTGCTCGGGCGATTGAAACCCTTCGAGCGCGTCCACGGTGAGGGCCAATTCCTGCAGGTAAGCCTGTTCAATCTGCCTGCGCCGTGCCTGGTCGATGATCAGGCGTCTGGCCGTCGTGCTCAAGTAGGCCCGGGGTTCGCGAATGCCGGCTACGGATTCGCGCGCGTTCAGGATGCGTGCAAACGTGTCCTGCGCCAGGTCAGCGGCATTCTGGTGGCAGCCGAGCTTGCGCCGCAGCCAGGTGAGCAGCCAGCCATGATGCTCGCTGTAGAGCTGGGTAATTTCCCTTTGGAATGGCGGTTCACCCACAGACATAAGCGTGGCTCAGGCGTTATTGAGAATAGTTTTTAATTGTGCGGCTAAGCACCCGGTAAACGCAATAGACTCGCATTTGCGCGAGCAGAAGCCCGTTTTTACGGGGTTTTGCCGGGCTCTGGAAAAAATCCAAAATAAAGTGCATTCAAATCAAGACATTGCGAATTTTTGGTGTATGATGCCGCCCACACCGAAAGTGAAGGGTGATTAGCTCAGCTGGGAGAGCGTCTGCCTTACAAGCAGAATGTCGGCGGTTCGATCCCGTCATCACCCACCATTCGCTTCAAGTGTTACGCGCAGCGGTAGTTCAGTCGGTTAGAATACCGGCCTGTCACGCCGGGGGTCGCGGGTTCGAGTCCCGTCCGCTGCGCCATATTCGGTTACCTGGAACGCTGAACGCCAGGTCACCACAAGAAGCCCGCTCATTGAGCGGGCTTTTTTTCGTCTGCGATTTATCCTCAATGCGCCTTGCCATTGTGCACTGCATGTTCGCCCTGAACTGTGCTGGTGCGACATGACGTGGGGGAATACCCCCATGCACATTGGTTGATTGCGTCCCTGACCGCTTAAACGGTTATCTATAGCCACGCGAAGACTTCCAGGCGAGTCACGGCAGCAGGATGCTGCAGTGCCCGCTCTCTAAGATAAAAATAGTCTGCAAGGGGAATGGCTCTCTATGAAATATCCACTGCGTCCGTTGGTGTTCTGGCCAACGTTCCTGATCCTGCTGGCGGCGGTGATCGCCAGCTACGTCGACCTGAATGCCTTCCTGGCGATCAGCAAACAGCTCAATAACCTAATCCTGAAAAACTTCTCATGGCTGTTCAGTGCCGGCTCGTTTGCCATGGTGGTGCTGACGGCGATCGTCTACTTCTCCGCGTTGGGCAAGGTGCGTATCGGCGGCGAAGACGCCCAGCCATTGCTGAGCAAATGGCGCTGGTTCATGGTGGCGCTGTGCACCACGCTGGCCGTGGGCGTGCTGTTCTGGACCACCGCCGAACCGCTCTACCACCTGTATGGCCCACCCACCAGCCTGCCGATCGAGGCGGGCAGTTCGGCGGCGAAGAGCTTTGCCATGTCGACGATGTTCCTGCACTGGACCATCACCCCCTACGCCATTTACCTGGTGCCCTCGCTGGTGTTTGCGCTGGTGTTCTATAACCGTCGCAGCAACTTCTCCATTGGCGCCATGCTCGAGCCGCTGCTGGGCGCAGCGCGGGTCAAGCGCTACGCCGGGCTGATCGACACCCTGGCGATGTTCGCCCTGGTGGCGGGCATGGCCTCATCCCTGGGCACTGGCGCGCTGACCCTGGCCGGTGGCCTGGCCCAATATATCGGCGGTGAAACCACGCCGTTCCGCCTAGCCATCATCATTGCGATCATCGTCATCACCTTTGTCGCCTCGGCCGCTAGCGGCCTGCAGAAAGGCATTGTGATGCTGTCCTCGTTCAACACCTGGATCATGCTGGCGCTGGGATTGTTTGTGCTGCTGTGTGGGCCGACCTTGTACATGTTCAGCCTCGGCGTCGAGTCCCTCGGCGTGTACCTCGACACCTTCTTCAGCCGCAGCCTGTTCACTGGCGCCGCGAGTGGCGACACCTGGCCGCACAGCTGGACGGTGTTCTACTGGTCGGTGTGGTTTGCCTGGGCGCCGGTGAGCGCGCTGTTCCTTGGCAAGATTGGCCGTGGCTATACCGTGCGCGAATTCATCCATATCAACATGCTCTACCCGGCGTTGTTCACGGCGATATGGATCTGCATTTTCTCCGGCACCAGCCTGTACTTCGATGCCCTCGGTGACGGCAGCCTCAACCGTGTGCTGAACGAGCAGGGCGTGGAGCACGTGCTGTACCAGATGTTCCAGCAATTGCCGGCCAGCGGCCTGATGATCGCGTTCCTGCTGTTCGTAGCGTTCATCTCGTTTGTCACGGCGGCGGACTCCAGCACCGATGTGATCGCCAACCTGTGCAGCAAGGGCGTGACCGCGGATTCCGATCTCGACGGCAACCCGCTGCTGAAGATCGTCTGGGGCCTGATTATCGGCACGGTGTCGTGGGTCATGGTCGCGTTTGTGGGCATCGACGGGGTGAAGATGCTCTCCAATCTCGGCGGTTTGCCCGGGATGATCCTGGTGTTATTGGCCAGTACCTCGCTGATTTTCTGGCTGAAAAATCCCGCGTTGCTGGATGTGAAACGCCTTCAGCGGACCCCCGAAACGCAATCGCGTGGCGCCAGCCCGGTGCCGGATTTCGCCCGCTGATCGATTGAACCGCTGTAGGAGTTACTGATGGAAATCGTCACTGAATTTGCTTACACCGTGCGCGAAATCGAGCACTGCCTGATCCCCTTGAAGGACGGTACCCAACTGGCCGCCCGCCTCTGGTTGCCGGAAGTCGCCGGCCTGCAAACCTTCCCGGCGATCCTGGAATACCTGCCGTACCGCAAACGCGACGGCACCGCCGTACGCGATGCGCTGACCCACCCGTGGATGGCGGGGCAGGGCTATGTGTGTGTGCGGGTGGACATGCGGGGCAACGGTGAATCCCAAGGTTTGATGGCCGATGAATACCTGCTGCAGGAACAGGAAGACGCCCTCGAAGTGATCGACTGGCTGTGCCAGCAACCCTGGTGCGACGGTAATGTCGGCATGATGGGCATCTCCTGGGGCGGCTTCAACGGGCTGCAAGTCGCGGCGCGCCAGCCCGAGGCGTTGAAGGCGATCATTACCCTGTGCTCCACCGATGATCGCTTTGCCGACGACATCCATTACAAGGGTGGCAATCTGTTGATGGAGAACTTCGGCTGGGCCGCCACCATGCTCAACTTCAGCGCGGCGGTGCCGGATCCTTTGCTGGTGGGCGACGACTGGAAACACCTCTGGCACCAACGCCTGGACGCCATGCCGTTGCTGGCGGAAACCTGGCTGCAACACCAGACCCGCGATGACTATTGGCGCCATGGCTCGGTGTGCGAGGACTATTCGAAGATCAAGGCGGCCGTGTATGCAGTGGGGGGCTGGGGCGATGCCTACCGCAACACCGTTTCGCGCCTGATGCAAAACCTACCGGGCCCGAAGAAAGCCATGATCGGTCCTTGGATACACAAGTACCCGCATTTCGCCGTGCCCAACCCGGCCATCGGCTTCCTGCAAGAGGCCAAGCGCTGGTGGGATCATTGGCTCAAGGGCATCAAAAACGGGGTGATGGATGACGCATCTTGCACTTTTTACCTACAGGATATTCTGCCGCCGAAGGGCAGTTATGCCGAGCGGCCGGGGATCTGGGTGCAGACCTCCGGCTGGCCGGATCCGCAGGTGCAATGGGCGGATTTCAGCCTCGGCGAACAGGGCCTGAGTGCAGGCTCACTGCCGTTGGCGGCGCCGCGCAGCATCTGCTCGCCGCTGACCACCGGCCTGCACCAAGGCGAATACTGCGCCATTTGGTTTGGCCCCGATGGACCGACGGATCAACGTCGTGATGACGCCAACTCGCTGTGCTTCGACTCCCCGCTGCTGACCGAGCCGCTGGCGTTGCTCGGCGATGCACGTCTTAAGTTGCGCCTGGCAAGTGACACCGCCTGTGGTCAATTGGTCGCCCGGCTGAATGCGATAGCGCCGGACGGGCAAGTCACGCAGATCAGTTACGGTGTACTCAATCTCACACTGCGTGAGGATTTTTCCCAGGTAACACCTGTAGTCCCCGGTGAACCCATGGACGTGCAGTTAACCCTCGACCACATCGGCATGCGCCTGCCCGTCGGCTACCGTTTGCGTCTTGCCCTGAGTACCGCGAGTTTCCCGTTACTGTGGCCGAGCCGTGAGTTGACCACTCTGACGTTGCTGCCGAGCCTGCAAAGCCTGCAACTGCCGATATTCAAAGGCGAGGCGGTGGACTGCCCGTTCGAAGCGCCGCAGTCGGCTACGCCGGTGGCGATGGAAGTCCTACGCGCCGCTGCGCCGAAACGCACCTTGATCGAAGACGTGGGCAGTGGCGAAGTCTGCGTGAAAATCGAAGATGACTTGGGTTCGGTGCGTTTTACCGACCACGGCCTGTCGGTGGACCAGCGTTGCACCGAGCAATACCGCACTTTGCCCTGGGATCCGCTGTCGACGCGGGCCGATATCGAATGGCACTACCGAGTCGGCCGCGACCAGTGGGCCGTGGAGGTGGAAAGCCAATTGAGCGTGCACGCCGACGCCGAGTGGTTCTACATCGAAGCGGAGCAGACCGCCTGGGAAAACGGCCAGTTGGAACACCGTCGGCAATGGAGTAAACGCGTGGCCAGGGTCGCACTCTGAGCAGGCAACTGGCAGGATGCTTGCCAACGTGATCTCTGCGGGCCTGGGGTAACCTGGGCCCGTCATTGCCAATGGACTTGCTCATGTCGCGCCGAAACGTCGATCTTCCTCCCCTCAATTGCTTGCAGACCTTCGAAGCGGCGGCCCGCCATTTGAGCTTTACCCAGGCGGCCCATGAATTGAACTTGACCCAGAGCGCGGTCAGCCGCCAGGTCAAACGCCTCGAAGAAGACCTGGCCCGCCCGCTGTTTTATCGGCTGGCCCAGGGCTTGAGCCTGACACCCGCCGGGGTGCGTTATTTTCGTACTGTCCAACGCCTGTTGCGCGAGCTTGACCGCGAGTCCGCCGAGTTGCGCAGGCGCGGTGCCGATCGCCAGTTGACCCTGGCCAGTACGCCCACCATCAGCTCTATCTGGCTGGCCGGTCTGTTGCCGCAGTTCCAGCGAGACCATCCGGACCTGGATATCCGCGTCCTGTGCAGCGAAAGCCCCAGCCATCTGGATGTCAGCGAATATGACCTGGGTTTGTTCTATCACTTGGATGAAATGGCCGCGCCCCACGGCCTTGAGCTGTCGCCGGTGTTCGACAGCGAACAGGTCATCACCGTGTGCAGCCCCGGTTACCTTGAGCGCCACGGCCCGATTCGCGACCTGCATCATCTGTTGCACGCGCACACCTTGCTGATCGTGGAAGACCATCACCACGACTGGCTGACGTGGGCCGACTGGTTTGCGGATGCGGGTGCCGATTACTACTCGCCGCGCCATGCCTTGCGCACCAACAGCTATCAACTGTTGATGCAATCGGCGGTGATGGGCCACGGCGTCGCCCTGGGGTGGAAGCGCTTGCTGGAAAGCGACCTCGACTCCGGGCGCCTGCAAACGGCCTTGCCCCACAGCATGCACAGTCGCGGCCGCTTGCACCTGATGCAGCCGCATCATCGCAATCCACCCGCGGCGGTGCGCAGTTTTCGTCAGTGGTTGCGGGCCCGTACCGAAGAGGCTGGGCTCGCTGGCTGAAGGTCAGTGCTGACCGGTTTTTTTCTTTTTGATCTGGCGCGTCGCCAGGTGTTCGAAGCAAAAAGACGCGGTGCCGAACACGGCGATCAGGGTGAGTACGATCATGCCGAGGGTTGAGCCTTCCACGGTGATTTCCTACGGGTGATGGGGTAGGTACTCACGGTAGAGGCGGGGTGGAAATGGCTCAATAGACCCGACGCAATCCTTACGCCGTCGGGTCCATTGTTACGCATTCTTTATGGCGCGTTGCGGCTGTGGCGGTAATCGCTGACCGCTTCATACACGGCTTTGCGCAAACGGTTGATACCGCCGATGGGGCGGTGCTCCGCTACGCCAAACCAGGGGTTGAAGGATTGGTTGTCGCACGCCAGGTTCTGCTCGGGCGTGTCGAAATCCTGCGCCGGGATATGCACCTTCGCCACGGTTTCATACGGCGCGTCGCTTTCTTTCCATTCGATGCTGGTGTCTTCGATCGGCATGAATTTCTGCGGGTTCTGGCGCTGGATCTGCAGCACGAAACACGCAGGCACGCGGTCGGTGGACAACTGCTGGCTCAAGGCGCCGCGCAGGAAATTCGGCAGGTCCTGGTTTTGTTTCGGCAGTTGATATTCCGGGCAGTTTTGCGGGTCGGGCGCGACGCGGAATTTGGCGTTGGCCGTGCCGAACTTGTAGGGTGAAACTGAAAAGTACGTAGTCTGCGTCGGGCTGGCCGGTGCGGGTGCGAGGGTCGCCAGGGCGATGAACAAGTGACGCACTTGCCAGCTGCGCGGGTCGGCCTTGGGGAAGAACGCCAGCACCTTCTTGCCGTCCGCCTGCGCGCCGATGTTCTGCGCGTACTCCGCCACATCGCTGACAAAGAAGTTCGGGTGGCTGAACATCACGAAGTCTTGTTCCGTGCGGGTCTGCTGGTCGGCCAGCAGCTGCTTGCCCGGCACATCCAGTAACTTGAGCGCCATGCCGCGGGCATCACGGATGCTGTCGAACTGCGGGTAAGCGTTGCCATTGGACAACCGCATCATCGCCTGCCAGGTCTTGCCCGGTTCGGCGAACACGCCCTGTCGCAACGCCGGGTCGAGATCGGCGAGCACACTGACTTCGGCTTTCACGCAACCGTGGGCCTTGGCGTGAGCATCACGCAGGTAGCGCGTGCCCTCGCGGTGCTGGTCGACGATGCGCACCGCCGTCTGGATGATGCCTTGGGTCATCGCCGCTTCGCCCGCTGGGATTTGCTCATCCGGTGACATCGGGCCGCTGTGTTGCCAGGCGTACCAGGCAGTCGCCGCCAGCCAACCGAGCAGGCCGAGGCCCACCAGCCACAGCAAGGTTTTGCCGAGAAATGCGCCGATGCGCAGCCAGAGGCGGCCGAGCAGGGAAGGTCGGTCGTAGGGGGATCGAATCATCATGGCAGTTGTTGCTCCAGCGGGCCGCCCAGCACTTTGAGGTATTCCAGCAGCGCCCAGCGTTCCTGCGGTAGCAGGCCACGGCCGATCACGCCATTGCCACGACTGCCGGCACGAAACTCGTGGCCGCTGTTGTGGTTGCCGGTGATTTTGGTATCGAACACAAAGGCATTCTTGAACGCACCGGTTTCAAAGCCGAGATGGCGCGGGTCGTAGTCGAAAGTGCCTTTATAGAATGTGGTGCTGCGCTCGTCCTGGGGCGAGAGCAACTGGTAGATCGTCGGCACCGAACCGTTATGCAGGAACGGCGGCGTCGCCCAGACGCCAGCCAGTGGCCGCGCCTTGTAGGCGCGCAACTCGCGTACGCCGATGGGCAGGCCGTAACCGTCCAGGCGCGGGCGCTCGGCCGGGGTCACGCCGGCGGCGCGGTAAGCATGCTCTTCGACGAAGGCAGTGACGTAAGCCAGCCCCTTGGCCACGGACATTTTTTTCAGGTCCAGTGGCTCGGTCGGCGTGGGGTGCAGTTCGACGTTGAGCGTGGCCAGTTCCGCGGGGTCCCACTGCAGGGCGCTGAGGTCGTAGCGTTGGTCGGCAATGTTGCTGGCGGTGCCGGGGTCGGTACCGATGTAGTCCACGGGCAGCATTTTAAGCTGCTGCACCGGGCGCCCGTTTTCCTGGGTGACGCTGGGCACATGGCAGCCGGCGCAGTTCTCGGCGAACAGTGTGCGGCCTTGAGCAGCGAGGGGTTTGTCGACGGCGCCGAACAGGTCCTCGGGCCAGGTCGGTGGCTTGAGGCGTTGCAGGGTTTCTTCGATCAGGTTGAGGTCGCGCACGCGGACGCTGGACGGGTAGCGCGCATCGCCCTGGAGCGGCTGGCCGGCGGCGTCGAAAAAGCCCAGCGTCGCGCCTACGCCCAGGGCTTCACCGATATTGCGCGCCATGGGTTGCTGGGCCGAGCCGTTCCATTGCACCCAGTCGAAGGTCCAGATATCCCACAATTGCGGGTAGTCCACCGGGGCGTTGGCAACGCGATAATTGTCCGGGGAAATCGCGTCGCCAAAGCTGGCGTTGGCGATACGGCCAAAGGCGTCCGTGCGGCCGGGGCCTTCTTCGGTGGGGTAGAGACCACGGTGAGTGTCGTTCCAGGCCACTTTGAGAAACTTGTTCAGGGACTGCTTGAAGTCCTCGCGCAGTTGTTTGTGCTCAGCGTCATAGCGATCTCCCAGCACTTGGCGGGCGAAGCGCTCGAACTTCCATGGGTTGTAGTAGGTAGCCGCAAGGCTGGCGACCAGGGCCTGACCGAAACTGCCGCCGCGCAAGGTTGGCACGCTGGAAGGCAACACGTGCTGGGCGGAACCGCCGTCGACACGCAGCGCCTGGTTTTTGAAGTGCAACTCGCCGGTGTGGCAGGCGGCACAGGTGATATCCAGGTACTCGACGTTGCTGCCGGCGTTCTTGTGTCGGGCGAAACCTACCGGCAGATTGCCGGGGTTTTGCGCGGTGGGCACCTGTTTGGGATCGACCAGGAAACCGAAGCGCGCCAGGTAATCCGGCGTGGCAAAACGTCGCTCGGAAAACGGCAGTTCCAGGGCGGTGAACCAGTCGTAGTGCAGGCCTTTTACTTGAGTGCCCTGGGGCGTGAAGTAATAAGTCTGGCGGTCGGCGGCACTCCATTGGTCCTGATAGTGCACCTGCTCCACGGGCACGTATTCCGGCAGCTTGGGGTTGACGGTGTAATAGAGCACCACGGCCAGTAATAGGACCAGAAGGGTGAATATCAGCAGTAATACACGGGAAAAAATGCGCAAGATGGCTATCCTTGTCTCGGTCTTGTCGAAGAGTCGTGTTGTTATGCCACTACGCCACAAGTGCGGCAAGTGGCCATGAGCTTGGTAGTAGGCGGTCCCACGATCCTTCGCGGGGCCCCATCATGAATGAAAATGCTTTTAAACACGTGAACTTATCAGAAGTTTCCTGCTCACATGCCGGTAGCCATTGGTCGTGGCCGCCTGATAAGCTCGCGACTTTATTCGAATGCCCTTTTGGCGCATGAACAAGGAAATAGCATGAAACAGCATCGGTTGGCGGCGGCGGTGGCCCTGGTTAGCCTGGTACTTGCGGGTTGTGATTCGCAGACCAGCGTAGAGCTGAAAACCCCGGCGCAGAAAGCTTCCTACGGCATCGGCCTGAACATGGGCAAGAGCCTTGCCCAGGAAGGCATGGATGACCTGGATTCCAAAGCAGTAGCCCAAGGCATCGAAGATGCCGTCGGCAAAAAAGAGCAGAAGCTCAAGGACGACGAACTGGTTGAAGCGTTTGCAGCACTGCAAAAGCGTGCTGAAGAACGCATGACCAAGATGAGCGAAGAGTCGGCAACCGCCGGCAAGAAATTCCTCGAAGACAACGCCAAGAAAGATGGCGTCGTCACCACCGCTTCCGGTCTGCAGTACAAGATCATCAAGAAAGCCGATGGCGCCCAGCCTAAGCCGACTGACGTGGTGACTGTGCACTACACCGGCAAGCTCACCAACGGCACCACCTTTGACAGCTCCGTGGATCGCGGTAGCCCGATTGACCTGCCGGTCAGCGGCGTGATCCCAGGTTGGGTCGAAGGCCTGCAACTGATGCACGTTGGCGAGAAGGTCGAGCTGTACATCCCGTCCGACCTGGCTTACGGCGCCCAGAGCCCGAGCCCGGCGATTCCAGCCAACTCCGTGCTGGTATTCGACCTGGAACTGCTGGCCATCAAGGACCCAGCCAAGGCTGAAGCCCCTGCTGCACCAGCCGCCAAGAAGTAATAGGCGCCTGAACACACAACGCCCCGTCTCGACGGGGCGTTGTTGTTTCCGGGCGCAGCATCTACATGATCTTGTAGTGAGCGGGCTTGCCCCGCGCTGGGTGGCGAAGCCGCCCCGTATCAGGCACTGAGTTCTCCAGTCTAAACTGAGGTGCCTGGGGTTTGGGCGGCTTCGCCACCCAGCGCGGGGCAAGCTACGGGCCGATGTCCACAGGCTGTGCAAATCCAAACGAACGTCCACACCTGGCAACAGTCTGATATAAAACCCGAGTATGGCTAGCCGCACAGCAACACCAAGTCAATGAAATCTTGGGTTTTTTTAATGTGCGCAAAAAACGCCCGATCTGACTGAAAGCCTTGTATATCGTGGCTTTCAGCCGATAAAAAAGGCTCTGTTCACAAGGTTATCCACAATTTGTGTGGATAACCTTTTATGTTGCCTGGAACTGGAGTGACAGATGAAACCACCCTTCAATTTCACCCGTTTCCTGCCCATGGCCGCACGCCTGCTGGGGCGTGGGCGTTTACCGACGCTGCTGTTCGCTGTCGCCGCTAAAGGCTCCAGCCAGGGCAATCGCCTGGGTAAGCTTAAGGATGACTTCAAGTTGCTACAGTCCCTGTGCCTGGCCTACTGGCGTGGCGAGTACCGCGCAATCAGTCCCAAGGCGCTGATTTCAGTTGTGGCAGGGCTGATGTATTTCCTGAGCCCGATTGACGCGATCCCGGACTTTATTCCCATGTTCGGCATGCTCGACGACATCGCCGTGCTGGCATGGGTCATGAAGACCCTGGACGGCGAACTGAGCGCTTTTCGCGCCTGGCGTGACGCTCAGCGTCCGGAAAAGCTCGCCGTGGTTGAGCGTCTGCCCGCGACGCCAGCCCTGTTGGCCAAGGAAAACCCGCAAAAAAACGGATGACGCGGCATATCCCCCTGCGACCTTTGTGGCTGTTAGGATTACACTCCTAAGGAAAGTGCTTACTCAGTAAGTGTTGTTATCCTACGGGGCAGTCATGGATATTCAGATAATTTCACGGAATGGCGAACCCGAATACGCGGTGTTGCCATGGGATCAGTACCAGGCGCTGCTAAAAGCTGCCGGTCAGCAACAACCTTCGCCACCTCCTTCTTCTACTGCCCAAGCTGCTCCCGAGCAGGATCTGCGCCTGCTCGCAGACCTGCGTGGCCTGCGCGAAGCCAAGGGCCTGGCGATCGAGACCCTGGCCCGCACCGTGGGTATCAGCCCCTCGTATCTTGGATTGATCGAAAGTGGTGAGCGCCAGCCGGATGCCGCGATCCGTCGCAGCCTGGCCTGGGAATTGGGCGTTGCAGGTTGGAGGGATGAATCGTGAGCCTACGTATCAGTCGTCAACACTGGGATGGGTTACTCAATGAACTGGACCAGGCGCGCCGCCAGCGCCATCTGCTGACTTACCGCGCGTTGCTGGAGCGTTTACAGTTCCCCACGCCGGCCATGCAAACCCTGGCCGCTGCCCTGGAACACCTGGCCGCGCTGGACGCCAAGGCCGAGCAGCCGTTGCGCAGCTCATTGGTGATCAGCCAGGGCGCCAGCCGCCTGCCGCGTACAGGTTTCTTTGAATGTGTGGAGCGCCTGGGGCGATTCAGCGGCCCATCCGACGGTGTGGCTGCGGCTTCCTGGCACGCCTCGGAAGTGGTGCGGGTATTCGAATACGAGTACCCGGAGTCTGCCGAGGCCTAGAGCGCGGGGGACAAGGTGTCCATGCTGTCGATCACATGGATGCTGTAGCCGGCGACATTCTTGGCGTGATGCTTGGCTTGCGACGCCAGCTCCGCCAACTGACTGGCATCGAGTTGTCCACAGGCCTGTGGATATAAATGCACGACACCGATGGACAGCGACAGCAGCGCAAATTCCTGACGCACGCCCTGGCGGTTCAGTGCCACGAAACAGCCGGCGTCGAGGTGTTCGGCGCGGTAGAAGCGCCGGCATTGGGTGTGGAAGTCATCCAGCAGTTGATTAAGCCGCTTGCGCCAGTCCTGCGGGCCCAGCACCAACAAAAAGTCATCGCCACCGATGTGCCCGACAAAGTCGCGGCTAGGGTCTACGCGGTCGTTCAAGCACTGCGCCAGGCACAACAACACCTCATCCCCGCGCCCGTAGCCGTAGATATCGTTGAACGGCTTGAAGCTGTCGATATCCACGTAGCAGATCACCGACTCGCGCTGTTGTTGCAGCAACCGCGTGAGGCATTGCTGGATCGGCACGTTGCCCGGTAATAGGGTGAGTGGGTTGGCGTAGCGCGCTTGCTGGATTTTCAGCTCGGTGATCAGCTTGAGTACATCGATCACTCGGCCCAAGCCCAGGTAGTCGCCATTGAGCGTAATAATGAAATCTTCTTCGATGCGTTGCCGTGCGCGGCTGGTGAGCAAGCGACTGACCTGTTGCAGGGACTGGCTCAGCTCCACCGCCAGAAAGTCGGTACTCATCAAGCGGCTGATGGGCTTGCGCGCAAACAGGTCGGTGGCGAACGGCTTGAGCAACGCATCCGACAGCGAATGCCGGTGGACGATGCCGATCGGGTGCCCGCGCCCATCCAGTACGGCCAGGGAATTGAGGTTGGCCTGACGGCGAAACGCTTCGAGCACTTGGGCGGTGGCGGTGTCTTGGTCTACCGCGGGCTGTTCACTGAGCAAGGCGCTGAGGTCACTGGCTTCATCGTTCAGTGCCACGTTGGCACTGTCGGGCTTGGGTAGCATCAGCCGCGCTTCCTGCGGCGGTTGTTCCTGCGGGCGGCAGAGCAGGTAGCCTTGGACCAAGTCGACGCCCATCTCCGTCAACACCGCCAGCTCCTCGGGCAGCTCGATGCCTTCGGCGATCACCTGGGCGCGCGAAGCCCTGGCGATTTGCAGGATGGAACCGACAAACTCACGCTTGAGCGCATCCTGATGAATGCCGTCGATGAAGTGCCGGTCGATCTTCACGTAATCCGGGCGCAACTCCGACCACAGCCGCAGGCTGGAATACCCAGCGCCCAAGTCATCCAGGGCAATCGAGAAACCCATGTTGCGGTAGTGGTGCAAGGCGGTTTGCAACAGGTCGATATCGTTGGTGGGGGTTTGCTCTGTGAGTTCGATCACCACTTGGCTCGGTGGGATGCCGAAGTCATGCAGCAGTTGCAAGGTGCGTCCCGGTTGGTGCGCGGTTTCCATCAGCGATTGTGGCGAGACGTTGAGGAACAGCTTGCCCGGTAACTTCTGCTCGCTGAAGCGCCGGCACGCACTTTCGCGGCAGGCGATCTCCAGTTCGCTGAGGCGCCCGGCCTGGCTGGCGATCGAGAAGAGGGCGACGGGGGAGTGCAGCGGGCTGTTGGACGGGCCGCGACTGAGGGCTTCGTAGCCGAGGATGCGCCGTTCGGACAGGCTGATGATCGGTTGGAACAGGCTGTGCACACTGCCTTGAGCCAGGATAGAGCCCAGTGCATTCAGCTGTTCGGTCATGGTCATGGCGATCTCAATCGAAAAAAAAGGACCGCAGGCTGGAAACCTGCGGTCCTTCATTTCACGACAGAATGATGTCTATATGATGACACTCCGAGGAGCGATCACATTAAATTGCCATCGTTTACTGCTTGGCCACCTGCTTGGTGATCTTCAGGTAGTCCAGCAGGATCCTGCCAGTCTCGGCCAGGTAGGCGTCATCTTCCGGCTTGGTTTTATCAGCTTCGGTCGGGAGCGCATCTTCGTCTTCTTTCTTCAGCTCCTTGAGTGGATCTTCACCCTTGGCCTTGCGGCGGATATTTTCCAGTACAAGCTGCTTGTTCTCGATGTCGGAGTGCTGCGCGCGACGGTCCACTTCGTTCAGGCTGACGGTTTTTTCTTCCATCAGCTTCTTGGCCAGGGCCAGCTTGTCGCGGATAAACACGAACTCGGCATCCTTGGCGGAGCGGGTGTCGTGATCAGCCTTCAACTGCGTCAGGAATGGCTTGAACGGATCCGACGCCGGCTTGATCGCAGGGCGGATGGTGTCCCACGGCATGGCTTCCGGCAGGGCGCTTTCGCCGATTTCCTTGGTGTCGATGATCGACGGGAAATCGATGTCCGGCAGTACGCCCTGGTGCTGGGTGCTCTGCCCGGAAACCCGGTAGAACTTGGCCAGCGTCAGCTTCAGTTCGCCATGGTTCAGCGGCTGGATGGTCTGCACGGTGCCTTTGCCGAAGGTCTGGCCGCCGATGATCAAGGCGCGGTGGTAGTCCTGCATGGCGCCGGCGAAAATCTCCGAGGCCGACGCCGAGAGGCGGTTGACCAGCAGCGCCATCGGGCCTTTGTAGAACGCGCCTGGGTTCTCGTCTTCGAGCACGTCGACGCGGCCGTCAGCGTTGCGTACCAACACGGTCGGGCCCTTGTCGATAAACAGGCTGGTCAGCTCGGTGGCTTCCTGCAGGGAGCCGCCGCCGTTGTTGCGCAGGTCGATGACCACGCCGTCGACTTTTTCCTTCTGCAGCTCTGTCAGGATTTTCTTAACGTCGCGGGTGGTGGACTTGTAGTCCGGATCGCCAGCACGGAAGGCCTTGAAGTCCAGGTAGAAGGCCGGGATTTCAATTACGCCCAGCTTGTAGTCCTTGCCATCCTGCTTGAGGTTGAGGACTTTCTTCTGCACGGCCTGGTCTTCGAGCTTCACCGCTTCACGGGTGATCGACACGATCTTGCTGGTCTGGTCGTTCGGCGCATTGGTGTGCGGAATCACTTCCAGGCGCACCACGCTGCCTTTTGGCCCACGGATCAGCTTGACCACTTCGTCGAGGCGCCAGCCGACCACATCGACCATCTCTTTGTCGGCCTGGGCTACACCGATGATCTTGTCAGCCGGAGCGACCTGCTTGGTCTTGTCTGCCGGACCTGCCGGCACCAGACGCACGATCTTCACCTGGTCATTGTCGCTTTGCAGGACGGCACCGATGCCTTCCAGCGACAGACTCATGTTGATATCGAAATTTTCCGCGTTATCTGGCGACAGATAATTGGTGTGCGGGTCGTAGGACATCGCGAAGGTGTTGATGTAGGCCTGGAAGATATCTTCGGCACGGGTCTGGTCCAGACGCGCCAATTGATTCTTGTAGCGCTTGGTCAACAGCTCTTGAATCGCCTTGGGTTCTTTGCCAGCGATCTTCAAACGCAGCACTTCGTCCTTGACGCGTTTGCGCCAGAGGTCGTCAAGCGCAGCGGTGCTGGTCAGCCAAGGGGCGTCCTTGCGGTCCACCAGAAGGGTTTCCTTCTGGGTGAAGTCGAGCTTGTCGACGCCTTTGTTCAACTCACCCAGGGCGAAGTCCAGACGCGCTTTGACGCGGTCCAGGTAACGCTTATAGATGGTGAAGCCAGGCTGCAGGTCGCCGCTCTTGAGGAGGTCGTCGAACTGCGTCTTCCACTTGTCGAACTCAGCGATATCGCTGGCCAGGAAGTAGCTGCGCGACGGATCCAGCAGCTTGAGGTAGCTGTCATAGATGATCACCGAGCGAGCGTCGTCCAGAGGCGGCTTGCTGTAGTGATGACGCTTGAGCAACTCGACGACGTTAAGGCTGGCAATCACCTCATCGCGATCCGGCTGAAGGTTGTCCCAGCTGTTGGCTGCGAACGTATTGGTCGACATCGACGCGAAGCCGAGACCAATGAAAAGAGCGAGGGCGGTGCTGGGGAACAAATGCTTCATGCTGATTCGACGCGGGGGCAATTGATAACGCATATTAGGCCGTCTTTGAGGGAGCCGGTTCCATATGGTCCGGTCGCATAATGCAAAAAGCCCGGCGATACAGCTACGGGCTCAGTCCAGACTCACTATGGAGGCACTGTGAAAGCATTGCAAGGCGTTGACGGTCATGTGGAGTGGTTGGAAGAACCCAGTCCTACCTGCGATGTAGGGCAAGTTCGCATTCGTGTGGCGGCAGCGGGCCTCAATCGCGCCGATTTATTACAGCGTGCGGGGCTTTATCCATCCCCGCCGGGCGCCAGCCACGTGCTGGGCCTGGAGTGTTCCGGGGTGATCAGCGAAGTGGGGGCGGGTTCATCCTGGCAAGTCGGCGACCGCGTCTGCGCGTTGCTCGCCGGTGGCGGCATGGCCGAAGAAGTGGTGGTGGATGCACGCCACGTATTGCCGGTACCGGAAGGCCTGTCGCTGATCGAAGCGGCCGCGTTGCCTGAGGTGTACAGCACGGCGTGGCTCAATCTGTTCCAACTGGCGAGCCTCAAACCCGGTGAAAAAGTGCTGTTGCACGCAGGCGCCAGCGGCGTGGGTTCCGCGGCGATCCAGTTGTGCAAGGCATTTGGCAGCCCGTGCTGGGTCAGTGTCGGCTCGGCGGAGCGCCTGGCCTATTGTGAGGAACTCGGCGCCCAGGGCGGCGTGGTGCGGACCGACGGGATCGAAGGGCTACGGGATTTCGGGCCGTTCGATGTGATTCTCGACCCGGTGGGCGGCAACTATGCGGCGCTGGACCTCAAGCTGCTGGCCCTGGATGGGCGCTGGGTGTTGATCGGTTTGATGGGCGGGCGCGACGCGCAGTTGGACTTGGCGCAGGTGCTCGGCAAGCGTATTCAACTGTTGGGCTCGACCCTGCGAAGCCGCAGTGATCAGTTCAAGGCGGACCTGCTCAGTGATTTGAGCCAGCATGTTTGGCCGTTGTTTGTTGAAGGGCGGCTGAGCCCGCAACTGGCCAAGACCTTCCCGATCGGGGATGCCGAGGCGGCGTTTGCCGAGTTGGCGACCAATCAGATTTCCGGGAAGTTGGTGGTGGTGATTGACGAGAGCCTGGCCTGATTTCAATCTCGAATTGGAATCAAATTCAAACTGTGGGAGCGGGCTTGCTCGCGAATGCGGTGTGTCAGATGAAACATTCTTTACAGAGACACCGCATTCGCGAGCAAGCCCGCTCCCACATTTGATCGCATTGAAGTCGGTTTCAGACCCAGTGATGGATCGGCCAGCCAGCCCTTTCGGCATGCTCGCGCAACACCGGATCCGGATTCACCACCTGCGGATGATCCACCTTCAGCAGCAACGGCAAATCATTGCGCGAGTCCGAATAGAAGTACGCGCCTTCCAGCGATTCGCCTTCCTGCTCAAGCCACTCCATCAACCGCGTGATCTTGCCTTCGCGATACGTCAGCACACCCATCGTCCGCCCGCTGTACACGCCATGGCTGACTTCAAGGTTGATGCCCAGCACTTGATCAATGCCGATCCGCGCCGCAATCGGCGTGACCAGATGCGTGCCCGATGCGGAGATCACCAGAATCCGGTCGCCGTTCGCACGGTGGCGGGCGATGGTCTTGGTGGCGTCGCTGTAGATCAACGGTTCGATCACGTCCTCGACCCATGGCTCGACCAGATGCTCGATTTCCTCCGGCGTGCGGCCGATCATCGGCTCCAGGCTGAAGTCCATGAAGTCTTCCATCAACAACTTGCCCTGGCTGTAGGCGTCCATCAGTTCATTGTTCTTGCGCATGAACGACTCAGGGTCGACCCAGCCCAGGCGGCCCATCTGTTCGCTCCACAGGGTGGCGCAGTCGCCATGGATCAACGTGTCGTCCAGATCAAAAATTACCAATGCCATCGGTCATGCTCTCTCAATAAAACGTTGCATCAGGCTACTTCACACAGGGCGCTTGGGTCGATGGTAAGTGCCAGGCGTTGCCCGTCAGGGTGCAGATCGTCGGCCGAGCGGTTGAGTACGTCCACCACCAATTCCACACCTCGTGCTTCGATGCGGTAGCGAATCACGTTGCCCAGCAGGCTATGGCTGCGCACCAGGGCATCCAGCTCGCCGGTGCGGCTGAGTTCGATGGCCTCCGGGCGAATCGCGATGCGGCTATTGAAAGGGCGTTGCAGCAGTTGCGCGGCCTTGTCGGCGTCCAGCAGGTTGTAGTTGCCGATGAAACCTGCGGCGAACACGTCGACGGGGGCTGTGTAGAGGGTTTCGGCATCGCCGCTCTGCACGATCTTGCCCTGGTTCATCAGGAAGATGCGGTCGGACATGGTCAGGGCTTCTTCCTGGTCATGGGTCACGAAGATGGTGGTCAACCCCAGCTCGCGCTGGATCTGGCGGATCTGTTCGCGCAGGTGCTTGCGAATCCGTGCGTCCAGCGCCGACAGCGGCTCATCCAGCAGCAGCAGGCGCGGGCGGGTAACCAGGGAACGCGCGAGCGCCACGCGCTGGCACTGGCCGCCGGACATCTGGTGCGGATAGCGGCCGGCGAGGTCCTTGAGTTCCACCAGTTGCAGCACTTCCTGCACGCGCTTGTGGCTGTCGTCGGCGTTGACCTTTTGCATGCGCAGGCCGAAGGCGACGTTTTGTTCCACGGTCATGTTGGGGAACAACGCATAGCTCTGGAACACCATGCCGATGTTTCGTTTCTGCGGGCTCAGCGGGACGATGTCCTGCCCATCCAGCAGAATTTTCCCACTGTCCACAGAGGTCAGCCCGGCGATGCAGCGCAGTAGGGTGGACTTGCCGCAACCGGACGGGCCGAGCAGGGTGACGAACTCACCCTTGGCGATCTCGCAGTTGATATCACTGAACACCGGGGTGCCGGCGTAGCTTTTTTGCAGGTGTTGGACGCTGACGAAGCTCATTGGCTTTTGTCCTTGTTCAAGATGTTGGCGGCCCAGGTCAGCACCAGCACAAAGAAGAAATAGGAAATCACAACGGCACTGGTGAAGTGGCCGCTGCTGTTGCGCATATTGTTCAGGTACACCTGCAGGGTTTCGTAGCGGGTGCCCACCAGGATGTTGGCAAACACGAACTCACCGAACAGGAACGAAAACGACAGCAACAGCGCGACCATCAGGCCTTTGCGCAAATTCGGCAGCACCACAAAGATCGCGGCCTGCCAGGTGCTGGCGCCGAGTAATTGTGAAGCGTCCATCAGGTCGCGCAGGTTGATGGCTTGCAAGTTGTTGGTGATCGCCCGGTACATGAACGGCAGGGCTACGGTGAAGTAGCAGCCGATCAGGATCCACGGCGTACCGACCATGGCCAGTGGCCCGGAGCCATAAAGTTGCAGCAAGCCCACCGACGACACCACCGGCGGCACCGCAAAGGGCAGCAGGATGAGGATGTTCATCAGCGCATCCAGCTTGGGGAAGTGGTAATGCACCACGAACAGCAGCGGCAGAATCAACACCACCGACAGGATCAGCGCCCCCACGCACACCAGCAGCGATTGCCCGAAGGCCATCAAGAAGCGCGGGTCGCTCCACAGCTGCACGTACCATTTCACGGTAAAACCGGCGGGCAGAATGGTTGCCGACCAACTGCTGGCAATGGAGTAGACAAAGGTGCCCACCAGCGGCAACACCAGGATCGCAAATAACAACCACACCACTACCCGATGGTAGAGGGAGGCCGGGCCGGCTTCAGCGCGAGACATGGTAGCTCCTCTTGAGCAGCAGTTGATGGACCACGGTGACCACGGTCATCAGCGCCACCAGCACCACGGCCAGGGCGCTGGCCATGTTCGGGTCGAGGGACACATCGCCGGACACCAGACCCGCGATGCGGATCGGCAGCACGTTGAAGTTGCCGGTAGTCAATGCGTAAACCGTGGCGTAGGCGCCCAAGGCATTCGCCAGCAGAATCACGAACGTACCGAGCAGGGCAGGGGTGAGCACCGGCAGGCCGATATGCCGCCAGAACTGCCAGCCATTCGCGCCGAGCAAGGCGGCCGACTCACGCCAGTCTTCGCGCAGCGCGTCGAAGGCCGGGTACAGCAGCAACACGCCGAGCGGAATCTGGAAGTAGGTATAGAGGATGATCAACCCGGTTTTGGAATACAGGTTGAAGTCCTGAATGATCCCCGCCTGCTTGAGCATGATGGTGATGCTGCCGTTGAAGCCCAGCAGGATGATGAACGCGAACGCCAGTGGCACGCCGGCGAAGTTGCTGGTCATGTTGGCGAAGGCGGTGACGAAATTGCGCAGCGGCGAATCCACCCGGCGCAACGAGTAGCTGCCCAGCGTGGCGATGATGATGCCGAAGATGCTGGAGTAGACGCTGATCTCCAGGCTGAACTGAATGGCTTGCAGGTAGAACTTCGAGCTGAAGATGCGTACGAAGTTTTCCAGGCCCCAGCCGGCTTCTTCAGTCTGCAGGCTGTTGATCAGTACCCAGACGAGCGGGGCAATCTCGAACACGATAAAGAACAGTGCGAAAGGCACCAGGCACAGCAGTGCCAGCCATTTGCCACGGGTCATTTCAACAGCTCCCGGCATACAGGTTTGTCGTGGGGCACGCCGAGCAGTTCGCAGACGGTGCCGCAGAGGTCTGTTTGTTTCGGCGTGGCAGTGGTGTCCAGGCTGAACGCATCGCCGAGCACAAACAGTGGTACTTCGCGTTCTTCGGGCAACAGGCCGTTATGGGAGCGGTCGTTGTTCATGCCGTGGTCGGCGGTCACCAGGACCTGGTAGCCAGCGTCGAGCCAGGCTTGCAGGTAATCAGCCAGGATGATGTCGGCCGAGCGTGCGCTGTTGCGGTATTGCGCGGTGTCGAGGCCGTGCTTGTGGCCGGCGTCGTCGATGTTCATCGGATGAACCACCAAAAAATTCGGCGTGTGTTTGAGGCGCAGGCTTTCGGCGTCGGCGAACAAGTGGGAATCCGGGTAGTGGTCATTCCAGTAGAAATGCCCGTGTTGTATCGCCAGCGCCTTGTCGTCGGTATGACGGTCGCGGGCGGCGATAAAGGGCGTGCGGTTATATAACTCGCTGACCCAGTGGTAGGCCGCCGCCGCAGTGGTAAGGCCTGCGTCGGTGGCGTAATGAAAAATGCTGCGCTGGTTGGACAGGCGCGAGACGTTGTTGTGGACGATACCGCTCTGGATCGGAGGCACGCCGGTGAGGATGCATTCATACAGCGGGCGGGACAGGGCGGGCAGTTCACATTCCAGCTTGTAGAGGGCTGCGCGTCCTGCGCCGACATAGGCCTGCAAGTGCCCCATGGCGTGCCGGGCAACCTCGAAGTTCAGGCCGTCGAGCACCACAAGGATGACATTGTGCTTCATGGGGGCTGGCGCTCCGCAACAGTAGGCTTGACTCAATTTCTCTGACACAACCGGGTCAAATTGTGGGAGCTGGCTTGCCTGCGATGGCGGTGCATGAGTCGACACAGAGGTTGAATGTCAGACCGCTATCGCAGGCAAGCCAGCTCCCACACTGACTGCATTTCAGGCCGGGAGCCTGATTACTTCATCTCTACGATGACCTGCTCGTTCCACAACTGAGGCAGCTTCTTGGAAGTCGCCTCCCAGGCATCGGCATCCTTGATCGGCTGCGGGTTGGCCTTGGTGTACTGCTCGCCCGGGATCAGGTTCTTGGCGATATCGGCCGGCAGTTTCAGGTCGGTTTCAGCGCGGATCGGACGTGCGTTGCCTTTCGCCAGGTTGAGCTGGCCGGCATCGCTGAAGATGTATTCGCGAGTCAGCTTGGCGGCGTTCGGGTGCTTGGCGTATTTGTTGATGATGGTGGTGTAGCCGGATTTAACCGAACCGTCCGATGGGATCAGCACTACATAGTCATCCGGGTTGGCCATCTTGGCCTTATAGCTCAGGCCGTTGAAGTCCCAGACGATACCCACTTCGACTTCGCCTTTTTCCATGGTGGCAATGGTCGGGTTAGAGAGGCCGAGACGACCTTGCTGGGCAATCTTGGTGAAGAATTGCAGGCCTGGCGCGATGTTCTTCTCGTCGCCTTTGTTGGCAATGGCGGCGGCGAGTACGGCGTTGGAGGCTTGGGCCGCGGTGCTCACGTCACCGACGGAGACCTTGTATTTGCCGGTCTGCAGGTCAGCCCAGCTGGTAGGCACCTCGGAACCGTGCAGCAGCTTTTTGTTGACGATAAACGCGATGGTGCCGGTGTAGGCCAATGCCCAGTGACCGTCTTTATCTTTCGCCCAATCCGGAATCTGGGCCCAGGTCGACGGTTTGTACGGCTGGGTGACTTCCTGCTTCACCGCAATCGGGCCGAAGGCTGCGCCCACGTCGCCGATATCGGCACTGGCGTTGTCTTTTTCGGCTTTGAACTTGGCGATTTCCTGGGCCGAGCTCATGTCGGTGTCGATGTGCTTGAGGCCGTAGGTCTTGGCCAGGTCTTCCCAGGTGCCTTTCCAGTTGGCCCAGTCATCGGGCATGCCGACGCTGTTGACGGCGCCTTCCGCTTTCGCGGCGGCTTCCAGAGTTTTTAGATCGGTATCAGCGGCCATGGCGGCGGTGCACATGGCAATGGTCGAGCCTAACAGTGATGCCAGGAAAAGCTGTTTCATCCGAAGCTCCTTTGGGCGTTTTCAACGCGGCGGTTTTTTCTACGGTGTTGTTGGTCTAGGTCAGAGCAATACCTGAGCCAATCTAGACGCGATGGATGACAGTTTCATGTCGATGTCGTTTTCAAAGCGCCGATGTCGCAGCGCGCAGGCTTAGCGTAGACCATGCCCAAGTGCCCGCTGCGGTTGGACTTGGCCGATGTATTGCAGGGTGTGCTGTGCGGGATCGACGCGGACTGTCATCTGTCGGTCATCTGTAATGCCTAGGCTGGCACGCAGCAGCGCAAGCCCAATTACGGAGCGGTTTGTGCACCTGATCGGTGCTGGTCTAGTCCAGATAGGTA
The DNA here is from genome assembly GCF_900005865.1 of Pseudomonas sp. 58 R 12. NCBI lineage: Bacteria > Pseudomonadati > Pseudomonadota > Gammaproteobacteria > Pseudomonadales > Pseudomonadaceae > Pseudomonas > Pseudomonas sp. 58 R 12. Next base: position 25,047 of record NZ_CVTP01000015.1, on the reverse strand, counting down.
ACGTTGATGCGTGATGAGGCAATCAAGGCGGTGACATCCATCGGCCTGGCGCTGCAAGAGCAGATCGACCACGGCCTGCTGCCGCCTGCAAGCAAACTGCCCGCCGAACGCAAGCTCAGCGAGTTGTTTGGTACCACTCGGATTACCGTGCGGGAAGCCTTGTTACAACTGGAGGCCCAAGGGCAGATCTATCGCGAGGAACGTCGCGGCTGGTTTGTCTCGCCGCCACGGCTGGCCTACAACCTGATGCAGCGCAGCCACTTTCACGCCATGGTCGGTGACCAGGGGCGGGTGGCTTCCACTGAAGTGATCTCTGCACGGCTGCAACCGGCGTCGGCGGCGGTGTGTGCGTGGTTGCAGTTGCCGGCGTTGTCCCGCGTGATCCAGATCTGCCGGGGCCGGCGGATTGATGGGCGTTTGGTGTTGTATGTGGAGCACTACCTGAACCCGCAGTATTTTCCGGGCATTCTGGACTGCGACCTGAACCAGTCGATGACCGAGCTGTATGCGCGCAAGTACGACTTGCACTATGGGCGGGTGCGTTTCGAGATTGTGCCGACGTCATTGCCGGTAGAGGCTGCCGCTGCGTTGCGTGTGTCGGTGGGCAGCCCGGGCTTGCGGATAGCCCGGGTCAATTATGACCAGCACCAGAGGCTGATCGATTGCGACCTGGAGTTCTGGCGGCATGATGCCATCCATGTCGGCGTGGATGTGGTGTGACATTCAGGCGGGGACTGATTCAACTGACGCACAGCGATCTAAGTGTGGGAGCTGCGATAGCATCAACTTGACCTGTCTGGTGTACCGAGGCGCCTGCATCGCAGGCAAGCCAGCTCCCACATTTGAACCAAGCTCGACATGATGGATCGCTCACCTATGGCGTGAGTGCCTTGATCACCTGATCCACATTGGTCTCCAACTCCGTCACCGGCTCCGCACCGTCGACATTCAGTACCAACAATTTCGCTTCCCCCGCCGTCACAGCGGCCTTCACCGCTTCACTCGGCTGACGATGATGCAGCACCACCGCCACATCGTTGTCCTTCAACTCTGCGCTGAGTTTCTGCAACGCCTCAGGCGTCCAATCCGCGTCAGGCCGTGCATCGGTGCTGAGCACTTCCAGGTTCAAACTGCTGACCAGATACGCGAAGTGGTCGCTCAGGCTGACCACGCTGAGATTATCCGCCTTGGCCAGCCGCGCTTCGCTGGCGGCGCTCAGTTTGAGCAGGCGCTGCTTGAGGGCGGCAAGGTTGGCGTCGATCTTCGGCTTGGCGTCGGGGCTCAGGCGGCTCAGGTCCGCGGCCAATACATCGGCCATGCGTCCCATATTGTTACTCGACTGCCATGGCTGGCTGTTCAAGCCATCGGTGACGCCCGGCTGCACGGCGATGCCCGGCAAGCCGCCGTCCACCGGGCGTGCGGCGTCGACTTCGACGATGCGGATATTGCTGCGTCGCGCCACCGGGTACAGCGGGTCGTCGGCCCACAGCGAGCGCAGGCCAATAGTGGCGTCGGCGTCCAGCGCCAACGCGCTCAATGCCGGCGCGCCACGACCGGTGAAGTAGGACACCTGCCGCGAACCGGGCAGGTTGGCCGGGGCGGCGCGCTCCAACTGCACATCGGTGCCTTTGAGCAACACCTCGGCCAGGCCGTAGGTGATCGGCAGCGAGGCCAGGACCTTCACCGGTTTTACAGACTTGGCCTTGCTCAGTGCGGCGTGACCCAGGCCGGGATGGATTTTGAGGGTCTTGGGTTCTGCACCATCGACAGCCAGTGCCGAAGTGCTGATCAAACAAGCGATGGCCAGGGCCAATGGACGAAAGACAGGGCGCATTATCCAAGATTCCCTTTGAGGCTGGGCACTGTACCGCGCGCGATGGCGGCCAGGGCGAAGGCGATACCGGCAACCAGAATGATCGCGGCGCCGGATGGGATCGGCAGGTCGAAGATGATCGGCAGCAGGATCCCGCACAGTGTGCTGACGGTGGCAATCACCACCGAGACCCAGAAGAACCCCTTGAGCGACTGGCTCAACAGGCGCGCCGCTGCGGCCGGAATCACCAACAGCGCGCCTACCAGGATCGCGCCGATGACCTTGACCGCCGCGACGGTGATCAGTGTCACCAGAATCACAAACAAGTAATCCAGGGTCTTCACCGCCACCCCGCGCACTGCCGCCAGTTGCGGGTTAAAGCTGGCCAGCATGATGCGGTTGTACAGCGGCAAGGCCAGGGCCATCACCAACGAGCCGACAATCGCCAGCACCAGCAGGTCATTGCCATTGACCGTCAGCACCGAGCCAAACAGCACGTTCTCCAGAATATGCACGTTGATCTTGCCGGCGAGGATCAGCAACAGGCTCGCGCCCAATGCCAGTGACACCGACAGGAACACACCGATCAAGGTATCCGGCGCCAGGCCGGTGCGGTTGCGCAGGTAGTTGAGCAGGATGCCGAACAGCAGGCAGTAGCCGAACAGGCTGCCATAGGGCCCGGTGTAGGGTTCGCCCAGCAGAATACCCACGGCCACGCCGGTCAGCGCGGCATGGCCGACCGCTTCGGAGAAAAACGCAAAGCGCTTGACCACCACCAGCGTGCCCAAACCACCCAGCACCGGGCCGATCAGCAGACCGGCGAGCAGCGCGTTGACCACAAACCCATAGGCCAGCGCCTCCGGCAGATAACCGGAAGAGGCCCAGCCCTGGACCATCAAGCGAAAGGCTTCATAACTCATTGCGCCGGGCTCCGAGGGTGGGTGGAGAACAGGGTCAGCAGGCGATCCGGGGTCAGCGCCTCTTTCGGCGTGACGTCGAACAGCACGCGGCGGTTCAGGCCTGTGACGCGGTCGGCCAGGCGGCCCACGGCTTCCAGGTCATGCTCGATCCATAGCACGGTGATCCCTGCCAGGCGCCAGTCACTCAGCAGGCGTTCGAACACCTGGATTCCGGCTTCGTCGAGCGCCGACATCGGTTCATCCAGCACCAGCAGTTGCGGCGCCGGGATCAATCCCTGTGCCAACAACACGCGCTGGCGTTCACCGCCGGACAGGGCGCCCATGCGCCGCTTGCGTTTGTCCTGCATGCCAACGCGCTCGAGCGCATCACCTATCGCGCCGGCGTAATGTTTGGACAGGCCAAGAAACGCAGGGCGCCGCTGGCACATGGCGGCCATGAAATCATCAACGGTCATCGGCAATCCGCGGTCGAACTCCAGGGCCTGGGGCACATATCCGATGGTGCCGGGAGTGGTCGGCCAGTGCAGGCTCAACCGCCCCTGATGCGGCGTTTGCCCCAGCAAGGTCTTGATCAGCGAGCTTTTGCCACCGCCGTTGGGGCCGACCAGCGCGTGGATGCTGCCCGGTTGTACCTGGAAGCTCACGTCATCAAGGATCACGGTACGACCCAGGGTCAGCGACACCTTGTCGAACGCCAGCGTCGGGCCGACGCTAAGCGCATTCAGTTGCTGCGCCGCGGTCATGACCCGGACTCCTGAATTGCGCGGACCACGGTGTTGAGGTTGCCGGTCATTTCCACTTCGTACTTTTCAGCGCTGTATTCGCCGTAGGAAATGTGCGACAGCGGGTACAGCTTGACCCCGGACTCACGCTGGATGGTGTCGACGTAGGTGGACGGGAAGTCCATCTCCGAGAAGATTACCTTCACGTCCAGTGCGCGTAGTTCATCAATGGTTTTCTTCAACTGGCTGGGGCTTGGCTCAATGCCGTGGGCCGGTTCGACCACGGCGGTGACTTCCAGGCCGAATTCGCGCAGCAGGTAGTCGTAGGCCGCGTGCACGGTGGCCACGCGCAGGTCCGGGTTGGGCGCGCTGGTCAACTTGGCCAGGGCATCGGCGCGCATCTGGCGCAGGCGCTTGCCGTAGGCGCGGGCGTTCTGGGTGTAGGTCTTGGCGTTGTCCGGGTCGAGCTTGCCCAGTTCGCGGGCAATGTTGTTGACCTGGGCAATCGATGCGCTGATCGACAGGAAGGTGTGCGGGTTGACCACCTTGCCCGCACCGCGCGCGGCATTGCCGGTGGCGGCCAGCAGCGGCACATTGGCGTTGGCTTCGATCACCGGAATGTCCGGGCGCTCGCTGGTGGCGATCATGCGATCGGCGAAATCATCATGGCCGACGCCGTTGAGCACGATCACGTCCAGGGTGCCGATGCGCTTGATGTCCTCGGCGCGGGGCTCGTAGGCATGCGGGTTGAAGCCGGCCGGAATCAGCGGCACCACCTCGGCCTTGTCGCCGACGATATTGGCCACGTAGCTGTAATAAGGGTGAAGCGTGATGCCGATACGCAGGCGTTTAGCCGGCTCTGGGTTGGAGAGTGCATTGGCCAGGGGAGCGAGCATCAGGCTGAGCAGACCAACCAGCAACAGACGCAACAGGGGAGATGAAATAGACATGGGCAATCGGTCTTCTCGTTCAGTGACGGTGCTGGCGGGTGACGCCGGCATCGAATTGCGCGACCACCTGCTGCCAGCCGGCTGCGATCAGCGCCTGGTCAGTGAGGTCGGAAGGGGCGGCGAGGTTGGCTTGGCGATTGAGCCAGATATCCGGTTCGGCACCGTGCACGCGCATGAGCAGCGAGCCGCTGGTGCCGGGCACTTGGCTCAAGCCCAGGTAGGCCGAGGGTTCCAGCAACTGCCAGCGATGATCGCCACGGCTGACCGAGCTGGCGTCCTGGGCAAACGGCGCGAAGCCCTCTTCGGCCAGTTGCGCCGGGGTGGGCAGTGCACTTTGCTCCTGCTGCAACAGCTGGATCTCATCCAGGGTCACCCGCAGGTCGGCGTAGATGCCTTGCTCGGCGGCGCTCAGGTCGCGACGGGCGTCCAACTGGTGGCTGGGCACGGCCGCGACTTCCTGGGTTTCACCGTGCAAGGCCACCACCGTGCCGGCCACCGCAAGGATGATCAGGCACAACAGCAGCACGTAGAGGGTTTCGTGACCGGCCCCGGCGGGGCGTACAACCTGTGTGGTACTCATTGCGGCTGGATATCCGCTTGGTCGATTTCCACCACGTGGCCCGGGCCTGCATCAAACAGCACATAGAACTCGGCGGACGGCTTCTTGAAGGTCAGGGTCGAGTCTTCGCCAAGCTTGCCGGGCACCAGGATGGTTTCGTCATAGCCGATCACGTCCAGGGTCACGCCGGGCGCGCCGCTACCGTCAGAGAAACCGCCTTTGCACTGGATCTGTTCGCCGGGAATTTCCTTGCACTCGCACATTGGGTTGTGGGCCAGGGCGACGGTACTGAAACCGGCGCAAGCCAACAGGACGGCACAGGCGCGGGTCAGGCGCATCAAAGTCATGGTTTAACTCCTTGCTTGTTCAGCCAGGCAATGGTGGCAGGCGAGGCCTGGCTCAACGGGATGGAACCTTGGTGCATAGCGCCGTCCCAGCCTTCCATGGTGACCCACAGCTCGGCGTCGGCTGGTGTGCGTTCCGGGATCGGCAGGGCAGCGCCCATGCGGTACGGCGTACCGAAGAAGATCACCCCAGCGGCCCGCAGGCTGCGTGGCTTACCGATACGCAGGTAGGTGGCCTTCACCTGGTCGGCGCAGGTGGCGCACAGGGCAGCGTTGAAAAACTTCATCGGGCCGGCCGGGTCTGGGCGCGGTCCTTCATTACGGAATTCGGCGAGGGTCAGGCTCCAGGGCCCGACCTGCACTTCACCGGCCACACGCTCGCCGATGCCAGTGTCGCCGCGAAACAGCGCTGCATCGGCGAAGTACTTGGGCATGAAGCCCAGCGGCACAAGCAACAACAGCACATTGATGTGGAAGCGCCATTTCAGCCAGAAGGCCCGCAGCGGCGAAGGCTTTGCGGTAGCGACCTTGCTCATGATCGAGCCTCCGAGGTTTCAGCCTGCCTGGCCGGAATGGAAACAGGCTTGCGCTGGGTCTTGGCTTCGCGCTTGAGCGCATTGAGGGTGGCCAAAGCGGTGCGCTTGGTCCAGATCAGCAGGCCGCTCAACACCATCATGCTCATGACCAGGCCGAAGAATGCCCAGATCAGTTTGATCCACAGCCCGCCAAAGTCGCCGGTGTGCAGCGGGCGCATGGATTCGGTCACGAACTCCAGCTTTGAACGGTCGGACAGCAAGTGCGCCGCAGCGACTTCGCCGTCATACGGGTTGATTTGCGCGGTCTGGAACATCAGTGGGTACCAGCCTCGCCCGCCAATCTGCAGGTGGCTGTAGGCATTGAGCGGCAGGCTGATGAAACTCGGCTCCAGGCCAGGAATACGCTGGGTGGCGATCTTGATCGCCTCGTCTACCGGGATCATCGGCGCTGGCACGCCGGGTGCCGACATCGGCACTTTCTCCCGGGCAATCACTGGGATGACGGGTTCGGTGGAAATCGAAATCTGGTTGTCGCCCAGGATCGCCCGGATCAAGAACCAGATGCCGGTGATAGAAATCACTGCGATAAACCAGATTGACCAGATACCGCTCAAGCGGTGGAAATCACCCCAGAAGATCCGAGCGCCATGGCGTACACGCAGGGTCGGGCGCAGGAAACCCTTCCAGAACTTCTTGTACACCACCAGTCCGGTGACCAGCGACGCCAGCAGCGGGATGCCGAGCGCCGACACCAAATACCAGCCCCAGCTGTAGCCATTGGTAAACGGCACCAGCCACCAGCCGTGCAGGGCCCGTGTGAATTGCTGGAAGTTGAAGGACGGGCTGATGCCCTGGATCGCTCCGGTGTACGGGTTGACGTAAACCTCCACGGAACGCCCGTCGGGGTAGCTGAGGTCGACGCTGAGGGCGAAATGCGATTCATCAGGGCGGCTGATCGACTGGACGAATACCTGAGGTTCATCGCGCTTGATCGCGGCGATCACCTGGTTGTAACTCAGTGGCTCGGCCTCGTCGGACGGCTTGCTCGCACGGATGTCCGGGTTGGCCAGCCAGACGATCTCCTGGCTGACCACCGCCAGGGTGCCGGTGACGCAGACGATCAGTACAAAGAACCAGATGGGCAACGCCAGCCAGCTATGCACGAGAAACCAGAGTTTGGAGCGTGACTTCTTCGACATGTGAATGAGGGTCTTGATCGGAGGGGGGCAGTGAAGGCCCAGAAAAGGCCAGTCGTAGCTTTTGCTGACGCGACAGGCTGTATCTAAGTTAAGACGGATGAGAATGAGAAATCCCTAACCCAGATATGAAAGAAAATGTTTCAGGTTCACATTCAGCGCGTTCGAACACCTGCACCCACAGTGATTGGGGGGGCAGGTCAGGTTTCGGGTGTTGGCTCAAGTAATTGAGCTCCAGGCCCACGCTCACCCAACTGATCATCCTGATTACGCAACGGACACGCTTCCATCGACAGGCACCCACAGCCAATACAACCACTGAGCTTGTCCCGCAGCAGCATCAGCTTATTGATGCGCTCGTCCAGGTCCTCCCGCCACAGCGCCGACAACCGCTCCCAATCCTGAGCGTTGGGCGTGCGTCCATCCGGCAACGTTTGCAACGCGTCACCAATGGTTGCCAGCGGAATCCCCAGGCGCTGGGCGATCTTGATCACCACCACGCGGCGTAATACATCCCGTGGATAACGGCGTTGGTTGCCCGCGTTGCGATTGCTCTTGATCAGCCCCTTGGCCTCGTAGAAGTGCAGGGCCGTGACGGCCACACCGCTGCGTGCTGCCAATTGGCCGACAGTGAGTTCTTTTGTAATCATGCAAAAACCCCCAAACAGCGCTTGACCTTGACTTAACTAGAGGTTTTACCCTGCGTGGCATCGAATCACAAGATTCTGCCTACAGAGGAAGGGGAGTGTTCATGCAGGTAACAGAGAAGAATCGCAGTTTCACTCAGGTGATCGAGTTTCAGATCGAGCCCCAGCAACAACTCGCCCTGGTGGCGGCCTTGAGCACCCAGAGTGAGCGTCTGGCGCAGGGCCATGGCGGTTTTATCAACGCAAGTGTGCAGGTCAGCGATGACGGGCGGCGGGTGTTGAATTACCTGCAATGGCGCACGCGCGAAGACGGCGAGGCGGCCTTTAAGTGCTTTGAGCACGGTGAGGAAGATTTCTGGACGCTGATTCGCGCCCACCAGGCGACCGCCGTGACCTTTGGTTCGTTCCAGGTGCTGCGCAGTATTGAGCGCAGCCATGACAACGCGTTGCACTGCCGCCTAAATGGATAAGTGCAGCATGCGCTCGCCCTGCACGTTCTCGCCAGGGCGGCGCTTGTTGACCGCCAGCTCGCCGATCTTGATCAAGCGGGTGCGCGTAACGTTGCGGCTCAGGCCCAACAGATTGGCGGTGTGCACCTGGTTGTAATGGCTGAAGCGGTAAGCGGCGCGGAGCAGGGCGTCTTCAACCTTTTCATGCAGGGCCCCGGCCTGTTCCTCGAACAGTTTCTGGAAGGCGCGCGCCAGCAACGCTTCGGCGCTGTTGTCGGTGCCGTGTTGGCTGTCGTCCTGGCGCTCGATGCGCATGTTCGACAGGCGCAAATCGTCGCGTTCAATCAGACCGTTGCGGCAGATCAACAGGGTGTGGTGAATCACGTTTTCCAGCTCGCGGATATTGCCCGGCCAGCTGTAGCTTTTGAGTTTGTGCTCGGCTTCGCGGCTGATGGTGATCGGGCCATAGCCAAGGCGTTGGCTGTAGGCTTCGATGAAGTGCCGGGTCAGCGGCAGGATATCGCCAGGGCGGTCGCGCAGCGGGCTGAGTTCCAGGCTGACCACATCGAGACGGTAGTAGAGGTCTTCGCGGAAATGCCCGGCGTTGATGGCTTTTTCCAGTTGCACGTTGGTCGCGGCAAGCACCCGCACATCAATCGGAATGCTCTTGCGCGAACCCAGGCGAACCACCTCGCGCTCTTGTAGGACGCGCAGCAGCTTGACCTGGATCGCCATCGGCAAATCGCCGATCTCATCGAGGAACAAGGTGCCGCCGTCGGCCTCTTCAAACCAGCCGGCCTTGGCACTGAGGGCGCCGGTAAAGGCGCCTTTTTCATGGCCGAACAGTTCGGCTTCCACCAAAGATTCGGAGAACGCCCCGCAGTTCACCGCCACGAACGGCCGGTTACGCCGCGCACTGAGGTTATGGATATGGCGCGCCACCAGCTCTTTACCGGTGCCGGTCTCGCCGATGATCAGCACGCTGGCTTCGCTGGGCGCCACTTGCTGGATATGGTCGAGCAGCGCCTGGGATTTCGGGTCTTCGAAGACCTGTGCCGTGGCGCGGATCGACGTCGCAAGGGCGGGCGAGGGCGGTAAGGTCAAAAGCTGCATGGGCACCTCTCTTAGGAATAGAACGTCGGAATTGGCAGGGATTGGTTCAACGCCCAATCCCCCAGTTCATGGAGCTTGTAGTCCACCGGGTCGTGCAGGGTCTGCGTGCGCAAGTTGCGCCAGTGACGGTCCAGGCGCAGCGAAGCATGGGTGGAGCGCGCGCCGGTGACTTCGAACAGGCGGCTGCATAGCTCCAGGCCCTGGCGGGTCGCGGCCACTTTGGCGGTGGCGATGGCAATCGCCAATTGGCCGCGCTCGTGTTCGCTGAGGTTCGGCCCCTTGGCCCAGGCTCGATCGAGCAAGTCGGCGGCGCGTTCGACTAGAAGACGCACGCCTTCCAGCGCCACCCAGAACTCGCCGTAGTGATGCAGCACGTAAGGGTCTTGGCGAACATCTTCGGCGCTGGATTTATGCCACGAACGGGTTTCGGTAAGCGTGTAGTTGCGCGCCTCTTCAAAGGCGCCCTCGGCAATGCCGAGAAACATGTGCGTGAACGTCAGTTGGGCGATCAACGGGCGCAGGCAGGCGAAGGGCGTACTCAATGGGCCGGGATCGAGCAGCAGTTCCGATTCCTCGACGCGCACCCGTTCGAAGCTGGCGCTGCCGCTGTCGGTCTGGCGCTGGCCGATATTGTTCCAGTCGTTGTGCAACGTGATGCCGCTGCGACCACTGGGAATGGCAGCGATCAACAGCGTGCCGCCGGCGGTCTCATCCACCGCTGAGGCAATCAGCATTTCCGAGTCGCTGGCGCCGGAGCAGAAGCTCTTTTTGCCGGAGAACTCGCGCCAGCCGCCAAAGTCCTTGACCACCGTGCGCGTGTCCAGCGGGTTGAGGGCGTTGCCCCAGAACCAGTTTTTGCGTGCGGTCTGTTCGAACCAGGGTTGCCATTGCTCCGGGCGCGAAAACAGCCGCACCGTGGCGAGCATCAGGTGGTGAAAGCCAAAGACATGGGCGATGGAGCTGTCGACCTTGGCGAACTCGCGGACGATTCCAAGGGTGTCGCTCCAGCGTGCGCCGAGGCCGCCGTATTGGGTGGGAATGCTCAGGGCCAGCAGGCCGCTCTGGCGCAAGGCGTCGCGTTCGGCCTTGGGTGTGCCAGCACGCTCGTCACGTTCGACGGCGGTGAGAGCGAACTCGGCGGCCAGCAGTTTGGCGGTCTGCAGCGGTGAGGGCAGGACGCTGTGGGGTTTGGCTGTCACGCGGTGTTCCTCAATTAGGTCAAAGGCCAAGCGCTATCTGATGGGTGATGAACGTCAAATGTGGGAGCTGGCTTGCCTGCGATTGCATCACTGCGGTCCTACTGGCAGATCGCGTCGCCTGTATCGCGGGCAAGCCCGGCTCCCACAGAAAACCAGGCTCTACCTTCAGCAGATGTAAACGTCCTCAGGTCTTGTTAGTCGTTGGCAATACATCGTTGGCAATCATTTCGCCGAACGGGCCAGTGAGGTTGGTGATGCCACGTCCGGCCAGGCTGGCATAGGGTTCCGGCAGCAATGGAAACACCCGTTCAGCAAAGCGATAGGCTTCTTCCAGATGCGGGTAGCCGGAGAATATGAAGCTCTCGATGCCCAAATCCGCGTATTCCTTGATGCGCTCGGCCACTTGTTGCGGGTTGCCGACCAGCGCGGTACCGGCACCGCCGCGCACCAGGCCGACGCCTGCCCACAGGTTGGGGGCGATTTCCAGATTGTCGCGGCGCCCGTCGTGCAGGGCGGCCATGCGGCGCTGGCCCTCGGAGTCAAAGCGTGCGAAGGACTTTTGCGCGGTGGCGATGGTTTCGTCGCTGATGTGCTCGATCAACTTGTCGGCGGCTTTCCAGGCGTCCTCTTCGGTCTCGCGCACGATCACATGCAGGCGTATGCCGAACTTCACAGCGCGCCCGTGGCGCGCGGCACGTTCACGCACATCCGCGAGTTTTTCGGCGACGGCGGCAGGCGGTTCGCCCCAGGTCAGGTACACATCGACCTGCTTGGCGGCGAGATCGTGGGCGGCGTCGGAAGAACCACCGAAATACAGCGGCGGATAAGGCTTCTGCACGGGAGGGTAAAGCGCTTTGGCGTTCTGGACCCGCAGGTGTTTGCCTTCAAAATCTACCGACTCGCCCTGCAATACGCGGCGCCAGATCTGTAGGAATTCGTCGGAGACTTCGTAACGTTCGCTGTGATCGAGGAAACTGCCGTCGCCACGGTTTTCGTCAGGGTCGCCGCCGGTCACCACGTTGATCAGCAAGCGGCCGTTGGACAGACGATCAAGGGTCGCTGCCATGCGCGCCGAAACGGTCGGCGAGATAATCCCCGGACGAATCGCCACCAGGTAGCGCAGGCGTTCGGTCAGCGGCACCAGCGCCGAGGCGATGACCCAGGAGTCTTCGCACGAGCGTCCGGTAGGAATCAGCACGCCGTGGTAGCCGAGGCTGTCAGCCGCCTGGGCGACTTGTTTCAGGTAATTGAGGGTGACGGGCCGCGCACCTTGGGTAGTGCCCAGGTAATGACCGTCGCCGTGGGTGGGCAGGAACCAGAAAACATCCATGACAAATCCTTAAGCGATTTTCAGCAGAGAGGAGGAATGCGCAGCGAACAAAGGCGCAGCGCGTTCTGCCGCCAGTTGAATACGGGCTTTTAATAATTCACTGGTGATTTGATAGTCGGTGAAGTCGGCTTCGGTGGCGTACACGCCAATCGGCAGGGTCAGTGCCTGGAAGAAGCTGAACAGCGGGCGCAGTTGGTGATCGAGTACCAGCGCATGGCGTTCGCTACCGCCCGTGGCAGCCAGCAATACGGGTGTGTCGATCAATGCGTTAAGGCCGACCAGATCAAACAGGTGCTTGAGCAAGCCTGGGTACGAACCGCGATAGACCGGCGCGGCGACAATCAACAGGTCGGCTTGTTCGATGGTCAGCAATTGGGATTCGACCTCAGCCGGCAGTTCATCACGTGACAGCGCACCGCCCAACGGACGCGCAATGTCGCCCAGTTCGATCAGGGTGGTCTGGATCGGCAGCAAGGTGGTCAGTTCAGCCAGTATGGCTTGGGTCAGCACGAGGGTACGAGACGGGCGCCAGGTTCCGCCGGAGAGGGCAACGACATTCAGGGGACGGGTCATGAACAGTTCCTTTTTCAACAGTGGTTCGTCGCAGGTGGAGTACAACCGGTTGAGCAAGAGCTGTACCAACGGGTGCAGGCCTTGATTGGCGGGGGTTGCAGGCTCACTGCTGAAAAATGCTGCTGTTGTCTGACTGGTGATTTGTTGAACGGCTGTTGCCAGGGCAACAGTTGCGTGGGCAACAGTGCCGTTGGGGCGTAGCAACATTTATAGAGGGTTAGGTTTATTCCGTAAATGAACGTATTTCCATATTTATAGATCATAAAGAAATATGAAGGCGCCGCTATCGGAGGTGCCTTGGCGGTTGATAGCAACTATCACGGGAGGTGATTTTTCACCGTGCGAGGGCGGGAGTAGCCTGTGTTCATTGACTCGAAACCTCTTCTGCAGGGCTACCGCCATGAACCGATTCTTCGCTGTTTCCTTATTGATTGTCAGCTCTGTCCTTGCCGGATGTGCGACCCATCCTTCGCCTGAATTGCGCCCTTACACAGCGGAAGAAACCAGACAGTTGTCCCTGGAAGCGTTAAGCCGTCGTGGGTTGTCGTTTGATGAGTATCAACAACAGCGCGCGGCACTGACCGGCCAACCACAGAAACCTTTCGGTTTTGATCGCCAGGGTGAAATGAACGCCGAACGCAGCGTGACCCTGCATGGTCGTCCCAGTTGAGCCTGCGCTCAGCGGCAAAAAGCCCGAGGCTTCCTTTAAGGAACCTCGGGCTTTTTGTTTGCCATGGCGCGACTTCAGCCTGTTAAGCTGAGTTTCAGGAGCGTTCCTACGCACATTTTCATAAAGTGGTCCTTCTTTAATGGCATCCGATCGGTTAAACCTGACGACCTCTGTTCCGGTCGGTGCCCCTGAGACGCTGCTCTCGGGAACCTGCTCTGCGAGTTTTTAACGTCATGAATAAACGTCCGTTGTATTTCGACTACGCCGCCACTACCCCGGTAGATGAGCGGGTTATCCAGGTGATGGTCGAGTGCCTGGGCTTCAATGCCAACTTCGGTAACCCTGCGTCCAGTTCCCATGCGTTCGGCCAAGCGGCCCGGCAAACGGTTGAGCAGGCGCGTCGCCAAGTGGCCGAACTGGTCGGTGCCAATCCCGAGCAAATCGTCTGGACCTCTGGCGCCACTGAGTCCAACAACCTGGCGATCAAGGGCGTGGCCCAGGCGCGGGGTGTGGCGGGTGGGCATATCATCACCAGCCAGATCGAACACAAGGCTACGCTGGATACCGCACGGCAGCTGCAGGAAGCCGGCGTGGCGGTGACCTATCTGGTGCCGGACGCGGATGGGTTGATCAGTGTCGACGCGGTCAGCGAAGCGTTGCGCGAAGACACCTTCCTCGTGTCGCTGATGCTGGTGAATAACGAACTGGGCACCCTCAACGATATCCCGGCCATCGGCGCTCGCGTGCGTGAGCATGGCGCGCTGTTGCATGTGGATGCGGCGCAAGGCGCGGGTAAGGTGGCGATCGACCTTGCGCAGTGGCCGGTGGACCTGATGTCGTTTTCCGCCCACAAGCTGTATGGCCCCAAAGGTATCGGCGCTTTATATGTTGGGCCGCGGGCGCAGCAGAAAGTCTTGGCGCAGATTCACGGCGGTGGGCACGAAGGCGGCCTGCGCTCCGGCACCCTGGCAACCCACCAGATCGCCGGCATGGGCACTGCGTTCGCCCTGGCGGCGGCGTCTTTTGCTGAGGAAAAAGCAGTGATCGTCGCCTTGCGCCAGCGCCTGCTGGATCAGTTGGCATCGGTGGCGGGCGTGCGCCTGAATGGTAGCGCTACACAACGTATTCCCCACACCCTGAGCCTCACGTTCAGTGAAGGCGAATTCAACTCCGCTGCGCTGAGTGCGGGGATCGCGTTTTCCGCGACCTCGGCCTGCAATTCGGCGAGCAATGCACCGTCCCATGTGTTGCTGGCGCTGGGCCATGATGCTCGCAGTGCTGGCCGTACCATTCGCTTGAGCCTGGGCCGGTTTACCACCGAGCAGGATATCGACCAGGCGGTGCAATTGATCAAGGCTTCCCTGGCCAGTGCGCCGGCGTTCTGGGCGGTCTGATTCATCTATCGCAACACATAATAATTATTCGTGGTTAGCAGGAGACACAATGAGTACGCAGCCTTTGACCCATGGAACGGTTACCCAGCGCCTGGCGCATACCCGTGAACTGATGAGCCGCGAGGGCATTCATGCCTTGCTGGTGCCGTCGGCCGACCCACACTTGTCCGAGTACCTGCCGGGTTACTGGCAGGGGCGGCAATGGTTGTCGGGGTTTCATGGCTCGGTGGGAACGCTGATTGTCACCGCGGATTTCGCCGGTGTGTGGGCCGACAGCCGTTACTGGGAGCAGGCCACCAAGGAACTCAAGGGCAGCGGCATCGAATTGGTGAAGCTGCAACCGGGCCAACCTGGCCCGCTGGAGTGGTTGGCCGAGCAAACGCCGGAAGGTGGTGTGGTGGCGGTGGATGGTGCGGTGATGGCTGTGGCCTCGGCACGTACCCTGGGCGGAAAATTGGCGGAGCGCGGTGCACAGCTGCGTACTGATATCGACCTGCTGAGTGAGGTCTGGAAAGACCGCCCGGCGCTGCCGGACCAACCGATCTATCAACACCTGCCACCGCAAGCCACCGTCAGCCGTGGCGAAAAACTCGCGGCACTGCGCGCCAGCTTAAAAGAGAAGGGCGCCGACTGGCACTTCATCGCCACCCTGGATGACATTGCTTGGCTGTTCAATTTGCGCGGCGGTGATGTTTCGTTCAATCCGGTGTTTGTGTCCTTTGCGTTGATCAATCAACAGCAGGCCACGCTGTTTGTGGCATTGAGCAAAGTCGATGCCGAGTTGCGGGCAGTGCTGGAGCTGGATGGCGTGACACTGCGCGATTACAGCGAAGTGGCAGAGGCGTTGCGCGCGGTGCCGGCGGGCGCCAGTTTGCAGGTCGACCCAGCGCGCGTCACCGCCGGCTTGCTGGAAAACCTTGATGCCGGTGTCAAGCTGGTCGAAGGACTCAACCCGACCACATTGGCCAAATCCCGCAAGAGCCTGGCCGACGCGGAGCACATCCGCCAAGCCATGGAGCAGGACGGCGCGGCCTTGTGCGAGTTTTTCGCCTGGCTGGACAGTGCGCTGGGTCGTGAGCGCATTACCGAACTGACCATCGACGAACACCTGACCGCTGCGCGCACCCGTCGCCCGGGTTATGTGTCGCTGAGTTTCAACACCATTGCCGCGTACAATGCCAACGGTGCGATGCCGCATTACCACGCCACTGAAGAGGAGCACGCGCTGATCGAAGGCGATGGCTTGTTGCTGATTGATTCGGGTGGCCAGTACCTGGGTGGCACCACGGATATCACCCGGATGGTGCCTATCGGTACGCCGAGCGAAGAGCAGAAACGTGACTGCACCCGTGTGCTCAAAGGTGTGATTGCGTTGTCCCGTGCGCATTTCCCAAAAGGCATCTTGTCACCGCTGCTGGACGCGATTGCCCGCGCGCCGATCTGGGCCGAAGGCGTGGACTACGGCCACGGTACCGGGCACGGTGTAGGCTATTTCCTCAACGTGCATGAAGGTCCGCAAGTGATTGCCTACCAGGCTGCCACTGCCCCGCAAACGGCGATGCAGCCGGGGATGATCACCTCCATTGAGCCGGGCACTTACCGTCCGGGACGTTGGGGCGTGCGTATCGAGAACCTAGTGTTGAACCGCGAAGCGGGCAAGACCGAGTTCGGTGAATTCCTCAAGTTTGAAACCCTGACCTTGTGCCCGATCGACACGCGCTGTCTGGAACCGTCGCTGCTGACGGCGGACGAGCGAGAGTGGTTCAATGCTTACCACGCCCAAGTGCGTGAGCGCCTAAGCCCATTGCTCAGTGGCGCGGCGCTTGAATGGCTGCGGGTGCGTACGGCGGCTATCTGATCGCTTGCCGTTCCGGCGCCTTGATCAGGGCGCCGGCTATAGTGTCGACAGCTAACTCAGGGCTTCGCGCACAAACTCCAAACGGTCCTGACCGAAGAACAGCTGGCTGCCTACAAACATGCTGGGTGCACCGAACACGCCGCGCTTAACGGCCTGTTCGGTGTTGTCCTTGAGGGCCGCCTTTACAGCGTCGTCATTGGCAAGGGCCAGGACCTTTTCTGGATCGAAACCGTGCTCGGCAAGCACGGCAGCCACGACCTCGGGGTCTCCCAGGTGACGGCCCTCTACCCACAGGGCACGGAACAGGCAATCCACAAAGTCGTCGAATCGTTCAGGTTGGTGCAATTGGATGCCGGTGACTGCACGCATCAACATCAGCGTGTTGATGGGGAAGTGCGGGTTGAACTTGAGCGGTACGTTGTAGCGACGTGCATAGCGCGCCAGGTCATCAAACATATAGCGACCTTTTGCGGGAACGGTGATTGGAGAGGCGTTGCCGGTAGCCTTGAAAACACCGCCCAGGAGCATGGGCTGATAAACCAACTGCGTGCCGGTTGCCGCGCACAACGCCGGTAGCTGGGTGTAGGCCAGGTAGGTGGCAGGGCTACCGAGATCAAAGAAGAATTCCAGGGTTTTACTCATGGTCGATGCTCGCTGCTTATTGTTATGGGGCATGCTTACCAGGGTTCATTCCAGGGGCGCAGGTCCAGTTCAAATGTCCAGGCGTCACGTGGCTGGCTGTGCAGGTACCAATAGTTCTCTGCGATATGCTCGGGGTTGAGGATGCCGTCCTGGTCCTTGAGCGCGTACTTCTGCGGGAAATTGTCGCGAATGAAGTCGGTGTCGATGGCGCCATCGACCACGATATGAGCAACGTGGATGTTCCTGGGCCCCAATTCCCGCGCCATGCTCTGCGCCAGCGCCCGGATGCCGTGCTTGGCGCCGGCGAATGCGGCAAAACCCGCCGCACCGCGCAGTCCAGCGGTGGCACCCGTGAACAGAATGGTGCCTCGATTGCGTGTGACCATGCGCTTGGCCACTTCGCGGGCATTCAGGAAACCGGAGAAGCAAGCCATCTCCCAGATTTTGAAATACTTGCGCGCGGTTTCTTCCAGGATGCTGCAGGGCACGTTGGCGCCGATGTTGAACACGAAGGCCTCTATAGGGCCCACTTCGGTTTCGATGTGTTCGATCAGCGCGATGACGTCTTCTTCTTTGCGCGCATCGCAGGCAAAGCCATGGGCTTCGCCGCCCGTCAATTGGATGCTGTCAACTAACGGCTGTAGTTTGTCGGCGCTGCGGCGGGTCACGCAGGCGACGTAGCCTTCGCGGGCGAAGCGTTTGGCAATGGCGCCGCCGGTTGCATCACCGGCGCCTACTACCAAGACGATTTTCTTATTGTGCGTCATGGGAACTCCCTTGGCTCGAATGTCGAGCAGGAGTCTAGTCGCAGATGTGCAAAGGGCCGGGTTTGTGTCGGAAACTAGATGTGAGCAGCCAGGAGGTGACTGCTCAAGCGATTACTTACAGATGACGATCATGCTGCGGCTGGTGTAGCCGGCAGGGTTGAGGCCGAAGGGGTAGTCCCCTGGCTCCTCGGAATTGTCACCGGACTTTGCGATTACCCGGTAGCCCTTGGCGCCGCAGGCGTTGGTAGCACTGGTGTAGCACTGGTCCCAGGAAGAAGACAGGCCGGAACAGTTGATATGCAGCCCTTTTTTGCCACGTTTTACTTCTGTCTTGGTGGTCGCGGCGCAGCCAGCAATGGCTATGACCATTAACAGTATCAAAATTCGCTTCATTCCTATCCTTAATAGCCGCCTCGCAAAGAGTGAAGCTTGCTCTACTCGCTCTCGGGTGTCGCGTTCGCGCTGTCCTTGTCGAAATTCTCCATGAAAGACATTCGTTTACGGCTTAAACATGGCCTAAATGCGCGCCAAATGCCAGAGCTACATTCAAACAGATTTCAATCCGCTGGAACCAACGGCTTTGACTCGCTGCGCATCGTTACCGTGGCACCTACGGAGGCCAGAATGATGCAAGTAATTGCCAGCCACTGCGCCAAGGACAGGTGCTCGTGCAGGAAGAACAGGCCAGAGAGCGCGCCAAACGCCGGTTCGATGCTCATGAGGGTGCCGAAGGTGCGGGCGGGGAGGCGCGTCAGTGCGACCATTTCCAAGGTGTAGGGCAGGGCGGTGGACAGGATAGCGACACCGATGGCGACCGGGATCAGCGCGGGAGTCAGTAACGCGCTGCCTGCATGGACGATGCCGATCGGCGCGACAAACAATGCGGCAATCATCACGCCGAGGGCGGCGGTTTGTACGCCGTTGTCATTGCCGGCTTTCTGGCCATACAGAATGTAGAGCGCCCAGCAGACCCCAGCGCCCAGGGCGTAGCCTGCGCCTACCAAGTCGATGCCGCTGCTGGCCTCACCCATTGGGATTAACAGGAGCAGGCCGGTGATCGCGAGGGCTATCCACAGAAAGTCTACCGCTCGACGCGAGGCGTAGATCGCCACGGCAAGCGGCCCGGTGAATTCCAGGGCAACGGCAATACCCAGGGGCACGCTGCGCAAGGACATATAGAAGAGGAAGTTCATGCCGCCGAGTGCCATTCCATAGACGATCACCGTGCGCAGGGATTTGGCTGTCAGTTTGGCGCGCCAAGGACGCAATAGAAGCAGCATGATCACACTGGCGAAAATCAGACGCAGGGTCGTAGTGCCTTGTGCGCCGATGAGAGGGAACATGCTCTTGGCCAGCGAGGCGCCGGATTGGATGGAAGCCATGGCGATCAGCAACAGGCCGACAGGGAACAATGTCGAGCCCAGGCTGCGCGGGGAGGTATTCATTGGGTGTACGTCCGAGGTCATATTAAGAGAAGCGTCGGCGCTATGATGCTTAACTGTCGGGGGTTGAGCAATATATTGCTCAATTATCCTAGTAGGCAACTTACAGAGTGCGAGTTTTGAGGTTTTCAGCCACTTTGATAGAAAAACCAAATTAAGGGTTGACGGCAGATTCTGGAAGTCTATAATTCGCCCCACTTCCGGCGCAGTCGAAACGGAAAACTCCTTGGTAAACAAAGAGTTATGCGAGATTCGACAGCGAGTTGCTTCAGTTGATCGAAGCCCAGAAGGAGTTGGTAGAGCAGCGTTGTTTGGCTCTATTAACGTTTCGATCCTCTCGGTCGAAAGCGGAGAAAAAGAGGTGTTGACAGCAGCGTTTAACGCTGTAGAATTCGCCTCCCGCTAACGAGAGATCGGAAGCGCAAGTGGTTGAAGTTGTTGAAGAATTCTTCGAAAACTTCTGAAAATAATCACTTGACAGCAAATGAGGCTGCTGTAGAATGCGCGCCTCGGTTGAGACGAAAGATCTTAACCAACCGCTCTTTAACAACTGAATCAAGCAATTCGTGTGGGTGCTTGTGGAGTCAGACTGATAGTCAACAAGATTATCAGCATCACAAGTTACTCCGCGAGAAATCAAAGATGTAACCAACGATTGCTGAGCCAAGTTTAGGGTTTCTTAAAAACCCAAAGATGTTTGAACTGAAGAGTTTGATCATGGCTCAGATTGAACGCTGGCGGCAGGCCTAACACATGCAAGTCGAGCGGTAGAGAGAAGCTTGCTTCTCTTGAGAGCGGCGGACGGGTGAGTAATGCCTAGGAATCTGCCTGGTAGTGGGGGATAACGTTCGGAAACGGACGCTAATACCGCATACGTCCTACGGGAGAAAGCAGGGGACCTTCGGGCCTTGCGCTATCAGATGAGCCTAGGTCGGATTAGCTAGTTGGTGAGGTAATGGCTCACCAAGGCGACGATCCGTAACTGGTCTGAGAGGATGATCAGTCACACTGGAACTGAGACACGGTCCAGACTCCTACGGGAGGCAGCAGTGGGGAATATTGGACAATGGGCGAAAGCCTGATCCAGCCATGCCGCGTGTGTGAAGAAGGTCTTCGGATTGTAAAGCACTTTAAGTTGGGAGGAAGGGCAGTTACCTAATACGTGATTGTTTTGACGTTACCGACAGAATAAGCACCGGCTAACTCTGTGCCAGCAGCCGCGGTAATACAGAGGGTGCAAGCGTTAATCGGAATTACTGGGCGTAAAGCGCGCGTAGGTGGTTTGTTAAGTTGGATGTGAAATCCCCGGGCTCAACCTGGGAACTGCATTCAAAACTGACTGACTAGAGTATGGTAGAGGGTGGTGGAATTTCCTGTGTAGCGGTGAAATGCGTAGATATAGGAAGGAACACCAGTGGCGAAGGCGACCACCTGGACTAATACTGACACTGAGGTGCGAAAGCGTGGGGAGCAAACAGGATTAGATACCCTGGTAGTCCACGCCGTAAACGATGTCAACTAGCCGTTGGAAGCCTTGAGCTTTTAGTGGCGCAGCTAACGCATTAAGTTGACCGCCTGGGGAGTACGGCCGCAAGGTTAAAACTCAAATGAATTGACGGGGGCCCGCACAAGCGGTGGAGCATGTGGTTTAATTCGAAGCAACGCGAAGAACCTTACCAGGCCTTGACATCCAATGAACTTTCTAGAGATAGATTGGTGCCTTCGGGAACATTGAGACAGGTGCTGCATGGCTGTCGTCAGCTCGTGTCGTGAGATGTTGGGTTAAGTCCCGTAACGAGCGCAACCCTTGTCCTTAGTTACCAGCACATAATGGTGGGCACTCTAAGGAGACTGCCGGTGACAAACCGGAGGAAGGTGGGGATGACGTCAAGTCATCATGGCCCTTACGGCCTGGGCTACACACGTGCTACAATGGTCGGTACAGAGGGTTGCCAAGCCGCGAGGTGGAGCTAATCCCAGAAAACCGATCGTAGTCCGGATCGCAGTCTGCAACTCGACTGCGTGAAGTCGGAATCGCTAGTAATCGCGAATCAGAATGTCGCGGTGAATACGTTCCCGGGCCTTGTACACACCGCCCGTCACACCATGGGAGTGGGTTGCACCAGAAGTAGCTAGTCTAACCTTCGGGAGGACGGTTACCACGGTGTGATTCATGACTGGGGTGAAGTCGTAACAAGGTAGCCGTAGGGGAACCTGCGGCTGGATCACCTCCTTAATCGACGACATCAGCTGCTCCATAAGTTCCCACACGAATTGCTTGATTCATTGAAGAAGACGATAAGAAGCAGCCCGAAATTGGGTCTGTAGCTCAGTTGGTTAGAGCGCACCCCTGATAAGGGTGAGGTCGGCAGTTCGAATCTGCCCAGACCCACCAATTTTGTGTGGGAAACGCCTGTAGAAATACGGGGCCATAGCTCAGCTGGGAGAGCGCCTGCCTTGCACGCAGGAGGTCAACGGTTCGATCCCGTTTGGCTCCACCACTACTGCTTCTACGTTATGAAAGCTTAGAAATGAGCATTCCATCGTTATGATGGTGAATGTTGATTTCTAGTCTTTGATTAGATCGTTCTTTAAAAATTTGGGTATGTGATAGAAAGATAGACTGAACGTTACTTTCACTGGTAACGGATCAGGCTAAGGTAAAATTTGTGAGTTACTCAGTTTTGAGTATTATCGAATTTTCGGCGAATGTTGTCTTCACAGTATAACCAGATTGCTTGGGGTTATATGGTCAAGTGAAGAAGCGCATACGGTGGATGCCTTGGCAGTCAGAGGCGATGAAAGACGTGGTAGCCTGCGAAAAGCTTCGGGGAGTCGGCAAACAGACTTTGATCCGGAGATGTCTGAATGGGGGAACCCAGCCATCATAAGATGGTTACCTTACACTGAATACATAGGTGTATGGAGCGAACCAGGGGAACTGAAACATCTAAGTACCCTGAGGAAAAGAAATCAACCGAGATTCCCTTAGTAGTGGCGAGCGAACGGGGACTAGCCCTTAAGTGGCTTTGAGATTAGCGGAACGCTCTGGAAAGTGCGGCCATAGTGGGTGATAGCCCTGTACGCGAAAATCTCTTAGTCATGAAATCGAGTAGGACGGAGCACGAGAAACTTTGTCTGAATATGGGGGGACCATCCTCCAAGGCTAAATACTACTGACTGACCGATAGTGAACTAGTACCGTGAGGGAAAGGCGAAAAGAACCCCGGAGAGGGGAGTGAAATAGATCCTGAAACCGTATGCGTACAAGCAGTGGGAGCCCACTTTGTTGGGTGACTGCGTACCTTTTGTATAATGGGTCAGCGACTTATTTTCAGTGGCGAGCTTAACCGAATAGGGGAGGCGTAGCGAAAGCGAGTCTTAATAGGGCGTCTAGTCGCTGGGAATAGACCCGAAACCGGGCGATCTATCCATGGGCAGGTTGAAGGTTGGGTAACACTAACTGGAGGACCGAACCGACTACCGTTGAAAAGTTAGCGGATGACCTGTGGATCGGAGTGAAAGGCTAATCAAGCTCGGAGATAGCTGGTTCTCCTCGAAAGCTATTTAGGTAGCGCCTCATGTATCACTGTAGGGGGTAGAGCACTGTTTCGGCTAGGGGGTCATCCCGACTTACCAAACCGATGCAAACTCCGAATACCTACAAGTGCCGAGCATGGGAGACACACGGCGGGTGCTAACGTCCGTCGTGAAAAGGGAAACAACCCAGACCGTCAGCTAAGGTCCCAAAGTTATGGTTAAGTGGGAAACGATGTGGGAAGGCTTAGACAGCTAGGAGGTTGGCTTAGAAGCAGCCACCCTTTAAAGAAAGCGTAATAGCTCACTAGTCGAGTCGGCCTGCGCGGAAGATGTAACGGGGCTCAAACCATACACCGAAGCTACGGGTATCACGTAAGTGATGCGGTAGAGGAGCGTTCTGTAAGCCTGTGAAGGTGAGTTGAGAAGCTTGCTGGAGGTATCAGAAGTGCGAATGCTGACATGAGTAACGACAATGGGTGTGAAAAACACCCACGCCGAAAGACCAAGGTTTCCTGCGCAACGTTAATCGACGCAGGGTTAGTCGGTCCCTAAGGCGAGGCTGAAAAGCGTAGTCGATGGAAAACAGGTTAATATTCCTGTACTTCTGGTTATTGCGATGGAGGGACGGAGAAGGCTAGGCCAGCTTGGCGTTGGTTGTCCAAGTTTAAGGTGGTAGGCTGAGATCTTAGGTAAATCCGGGATCTTAAGGCCGAGAGCTGATGACGAGCTAACTTTTAGTTAGCGAAGTGGTTGATGCCATGCTTCCAAGAAAAGCTTCTAAGCTTCAGGTAACCAGGAACCGTACCCCAAACCGACACAGGTGGTTGGGTAGAGAATACCAAGGCGCTTGAGAGAACTCGGGTGAAGGAACTAGGCAAAATGGCACCGTAACTTCGGGAGAAGGTGCGCCGGTGAGGGTGAAGGACTTGCTCCGTAAGCTCATGCCGGTCGAAGATACCAGGCCGCTGCGACTGTTTATTAAAAACACAGCACTCTGCAAACACGAAAGTGGACGTATAGGGTGTGACGCCTGCCCGGTGCCGGAAGGTTAATTGATGGGGTTAGCTAACGCGAAGCTCTTGATCGAAGCCCCGGTAAACGGCGGCCGTAACTATAACGGTCCTAAGGTAGCGAAATTCCTTGTCGGGTAAGTTCCGACCTGCACGAATGGCGTAACGATGGCGGCGCTGTCTCCACCCGAGACTCAGTGAAATTGAAATCGCTGTGAAGATGCAGTGTATCCGCGGCTAGACGGAAAGACCCCGTGAACCTTTACTATAGCTTTGCACTGGACTTTGAATTTGCTTGTGTAGGATAGGTGGGAGGCTTTGAAGCGTGGACGCCAGTCTGCGTGGAGCCAACCTTGAAATACCACCCTGGCAACTTTGAGGTTCTAACTCAGGTCCGTTATCCGGATCGAGGACAGTGTATGGTGGGTAGTTTGACTGGGGCGGTCTCCTCCTAAAGAGTAACGGAGGAGTACGAAGGTGCGCTCAGACCGGTCGGAAATCGGTCGTAGAGTATAAAGGCAAAAGCGCGCTTGACTGCGAGACAGACACGTCGAGCAGGTACGAAAGTAGGTCTTAGTGATCCGGTGGTTCTGTATGGAAGGGCCATCGCTCAACGGATAAAAGGTACTCCGGGGATAACAGGCTGATACCGCCCAAGAGTTCATATCGACGGCGGTGTTTGGCACCTCGATGTCGGCTCATCACATCCTGGGGCTGAAGCCGGTCCCAAGGGTATGGCTGTTCGCCATTTAAAGTGGTACGCGAGCTGGGTTTAGAACGTCGTGAGACAGTTCGGTCCCTATCTGCCGTGGACGTTTGAGATTTGAGAGGGGCTGCTCCTAGTACGAGAGGACCGGAGTGGACGAACCTCTGGTGTTCCGGTTGTCACGCCAGTGGCATTGCCGGGTAGCTATGTTCGGAATAGATAACCGCTGAAAGCATCTAAGCGGGAAACTAGCCTCAAGATGAGATCTCACTGGGACCTTGAGTCCCCTGAAGGGCCGTCGAAGACTACGACGTTGATAGGTTGGGTGTGTAAGCGCTGTGAGGCGTTGAGCTAACCAATACTAATTGCCCGTGAGGCTTGACCATATAACACCCAAGCAATTTGACTACTCTAACGAGCATCAGATTGCGGTGTGTGAAGACGATAGAACCGAAAGTTCGATCTCACGAAAACACCGAAAGCTGTCACATACCCAATTTGCTGAAGCGAGGCCATCTGGCCACGACTCAGTACCCGAATTTCTTGACGACCATAGAGCATTGGAACCACCTGATCCCATCCCGAACTCAGTAGTGAAACGATGCATCGCCGATGGTAGTGTGGGGTTTCCCCATGTGAGAGTAGGTCATCGTCAAGATTAAATTCC